>CAVXBJ010000027.1:0-149616 GCA_963759915.1 uncultured Actinomycetota bacterium
GGTGCTGCTGGTCTCCTACCGGCCCGGCGCCGGCATGCAGTTCAGCGAGCAGGTCGCCTGGATCAAGCCGCTCGGGCGTCTACTACGCCCTCGGGCTGGACGGCATCGGGCTCACCCTGGTGCTGCTGGTCACCATCGTCACCCCGCTGGTGATCATCGCCAGCTGGAACGACTTCGACGCTGACGGGGCCGCCGCCTGGGTGGCCTCGGGTGACACGACGGCCCCGCCGCCGAAGTACGACAGCCGGGTGTTCTTCGCCCTCGTGCTGGCCGTCGAGAGCTGTGCGCTGTTCCTGTTCCTGGCCACCGACGTGTTCCTGTTCTACGTCTTCTTCGAAGTCATCCTGATCCCGATGTACTTCCTGATCGGCGGCTTCGGCGGAGCGCGGCGCAGCTACGCGGCGGCCAAGTTCTTGATCTTCGGTCTGCTCGGTGGCTTCGTGATGCTGGCCAGCGTGATCGGGCTGTACGTGCTCTCGGTCCAGGCCGGTCGGGCGAGCTACCTGCTGTCCGACCTGAGCCAGCTGGACATCGCGACCGGCACCGGCCGCTGGCTGTTCCTCGGCTTCATGTTCGCCTTCGCGATCAAGGCGCCGCTGGTGCCGCTGCACACCTGGCTGCCCGACGCCGCCGAGGAGTCCAGCCCCGGTGGCGCGACCATGATGGTCGGCGTCATGGACAAGATCGGCACCTTCGGGATGATCCGGTTCTGCCTCGGTCTGTTCCCCGAGGCCAGCCAGTGGGCCACCCCGGTGGTGCTGGTGCTGGCGGTGATCTCCATCCTGTACGGCGCGATCCTGGCCATCGGCAGCCGCGACCTGATGCGGCTCATCGCGTACACCTCGATCAGCCACTTCGGCTTCATCGTGCTGGGCATCTTCGCCTTCACCAGCCAGTCGATGGTCGGCTCGACGCTCTACATGCTGAACCACGGGCTGTCCACGGCCGGCCTGTTCCTGGTCGTCGGCTACCTGATCAAGCGGCGCGGCTCCCGCGACGTGTACGCCTTCGGCGGGGTGCAGAAGGTGGCCCCGGTGGCCGCCGCCCTGTTCCTGTTCGCCGGGCTGTCCACGCTCTCGCTGCCGGGTCTGTCCAGCTTCGTGTCCGAGTTCATGGTGCTGGCCGGCACCTTCAGCCGGCACCCCGCGTACGCCGCGGTCTCGACCCTGGCCATCGTGCTGGCCGCGCTCTACATCTTGTTGATGTACCAGCGCACCATGACCGGTCCGGTCACCGCCGACGTCGAGCGGACGATCACCGACGACCTGAACGGTCGGGAGCGGCTCGCGCTGGCGCCGCTGGTGATCTTGATCCTGCTGCTCGGTGTCTTCCCGAAGCCGATGCTCGACATCATCGAACCCTCGGTGGAAGCGACCATGCAGCACGTCGGAGTGTCCGATCCACAACCGTGGGTGACGGCAGAAGGGGGTAGGTGAGCCTGATGGAGATCACTGCTCCCACCATCGAGTACGGGCTGTTGATGCCCTTCATCCTGATCTTCGCGGGTGCCTGCCTCGGGGTGCTGGTCGAGGGCTTCGTCCCGCGCGCCAGCCGCCGGGTCGCGCAGCTGACCATCGTCTACGCGGCCATCGCGGCCGCGCTGTTCATGACCCTGCGGAACTGGAGCGTGCACCCGCCGACGGTGGCCGCCGAGGGGTCGGTCAGCATCGACGGGCCGACCTCGTTCATGTGGGTCATCCTGCTGATCTTCGGCGCCATCTCCTTCCTGCTGATCGCCGACCGGACCGCGGAGAACGGGGCCAGCGTCTTCGCCCCGCAGGCCGCGGCCGTGCCGGGCACGGCGGCGGAGGCGGAGGCGGTCCGCGCCGGCGTCGAGCACACCGAGGTCTACCCGCTGGCCCTGTTCGCCCTGTCCGGGATGATGCTGTTCCCGGCCTCGACCGACCTGATCACCATGTTCATCGCGCTGGAGATCTTGTCGCTGCCGCTCTACGTGCTGTGCGGGCTGGCCCGCCGCCGGCGGCTGCTGTCGCAGGAGTCGTCGCTGAAGTACTTCCTGCTGGGCGCGATGTCGTCGGCGATCTACCTCTACGGTGCGGCCCTGCTCTACGGGTACGCCGGGTCGTTCGACTTCGCCGCCATCGACACCGCCCTGCGGGCCGGCACCGGGGACTCCCTGCTGCTGCTGGCCGGGATGGCCCTGGTCGGGGTCGGGCTGCTGTTCAAGTTCGGCGCCGTGCCGTTCCACTCCTGGACCCCCGACGTGTACGCCGGCGCCCCGACCGCGGTGACCGCCTTCATGGCGGCCTGCACCAAGATCGCCGCCATCGGCGCCCTGATGCGGGTGTTCTACGTGGCGCTCGGCGCGGACCGCTGGGACTGGCAGCCGATGATGGCGATCATCGCCGTGGCCACCATGGCCGTCGGCTCGGTGGTGGCGATCAGCCAGACCGACGTCAAGCGGATGCTCGCGTACTCCTCGATCGCCCACGCCGGCTTCTTGATGACCGCGTTCGTCGGCGCCTCGCAGGCCTCCTCGGGCAGTCCCGCCGGCGGTCTGACCAGCGTCTCCTCGGTGATGTTCTACCTGGTGGCGTACGGTGCCGCGACGCTCGGCGCCTTCGCCGTGATCACCCTGGTCCGCGATCCCAGCGGCGAGGCGACCCTGCTGTCGAGCTGGGTCGGTCTCGGTCGGCGCTCGCCGGCCGCCGCCGTGGTGTTCTCGGTGTTCATGCTGAGCTTCGCGGGCATCCCGCTGACCAGCGGCTTCATCGGCAAGTGGGCCGTCTTCGCGGCCGCCTGGAACGGTGGCGCGGAGTGGCTGGTCGTGGTCGCCGTGGTGATCAGCGTGATCGCCGCGTTCTTCTACATCCGGGTCATCGTGCTGATGTTCTTCTCCGAGCCGGCCGACGGTCCGGTGGCCGTGATCAAGCCGGGAGCCTCCACGTCTGGTGGCCGTCGGTGTTGCCGTGGTGGCTACTGTGGCTCTGGGGCTGTTCCCCGGGCCGTTGCTCGAACTGGCTCAGGCGGCCGGGGAGTTCGTCCGCTGAGTCACAATGGTGACTCGCGCTCGCCGCGGTACCGTGGCGCGGCGGACGAGGATCGAGGAGTGTTGTGCTGGCAGAAAGGGCGCGGGAGGTCGCGTTGGAGGCGACCGTCCGCGAACGACTCGAGCTGATCGAGTCCGCGCTGCTCCGGGCCGCCGAGGCCGATTCGCCGATGGTGACGGAGGCGGCCCAGCACGTCATCGCCGCCGGCGGGAAGCGGTTCCGCCCGCTCCTGGTGGTGCTCGGCCTCGCAGTTCGGCCCGGCCGACGGCCGGCGGGGGAGCCCCGATCGACGACGTCGTCCGCGCGGCCATGGTGGTCGAGCTGACCCACGTCGCCAGCCTCTACCACGACGACGTGATGGACGAGGCCCGGCTGCGACGGGGCTCGGCCAGTGCCAACGCCCGCTGGGGCAACACCGTGGCCATCCTGGTCGGTGACTTCCTCTTCGCCCGGGCGTCGGAGGAGGTCGCGGAGCTGGGTCCGGACTACGTACGGCTCCAGTCCCGGACGTTCGCCCGGCTGGTCCAGGGCCAGATCGCCGAGACGGTCGGGCCGCAGGACGCCGACCCGCTGGAGCACTATCTGTCGGTGGTGGCCGACAAGACGGCCTCCCTGATCGCCACCTCCGCCCTGTTCGGGGCGAAGGTGGCCGGCGCCGAGCTGTCCGTGCAGCGGGCGCTGGCGGCGTACGCGGAGGAGATCGGCACCGTCTTCCAGCTCTCCGACGACATCATCGACGTCACCTCCGACGAGACCGGCAAGACGCCCGGCACCGACCTGCGGGAAGGCATCCCGACCCTGCCGACGCTGTTGTTCCGCCGCTCCGCCGACCCGACCTCAGCCGTCGACGCCCGGCTGCTGCAGCTGCTGGACTCCGACCTGCGCGAGGACGCCGACCTGGCCGAGGCGCTGGTCCTGCTGCGCGCCCACCCGTGCGTCGACCAGGCGCGGGCCGAGGTCCAGCGTCGGGCCGACCGCGCCCGTTCCTTCCTGATCGACCTCCCCGCCGGCCCCGCCCGCGATGCCCTGGCCGACCTCTGCGACACGGTGGTCACCCGAGCGGTTTGATCGGCGGGTGTGGTCACTCGCTGTTCGCTGCGCTCCACCCGACGGTGTGGATCGACGCGCGCTGTGCGTTCCGACGGGTCGGGTTGGCGTCTGTTGAAGCGCCGCGTGTGTGCGTCCGACACGGTCGGGTTAGCGTCTGTCGAAGCGCCGCTGTCGTGCGTTCCGACCGCGGTCGGTGTCGCTCCGCCGCTGCGGCGTTCTCGCAGTCGTGTGTCGTCACTCGCTGTCCGCTGCGCGCCGGTGTCCCGTCTTCCTCCGCGTTCGCAACGAAAAGCGTGTTTGCTCTCGTCGGTCCAGACGGACGGGCGCTCCGCTTCACGGCCGCTCGCGACGGGGGTCAGGGGCCGCAGGCGGTGATGTCGTCGACGGTCGGGGCGCACTCGGCGAGGATGCCGCCGAACGTCTCCTTGGTGTACTCGTCGATGCGGGTGTGAAAAGAGACCGGAAGGCCGTCCACGTAGGCGCGGGCGCCCGGCGCGTCGGCACTCGCCGCCAGCCAGGTGCGGACGGAGCGGGTCTGCGCGGTGTCGATCCAGGCGAGGGTCTGGTCCATCACGGTCACCCAGCGGTCCCGTGTGGCCGTGCGGTAGTCGGACGTGATGCTCAGGTCCACCGAGGTCGTGAAGGTGTCGGTGCCCTGCAGCCAGAGGTCGTCGTGATAGCCGTCCACGGTCCGGCCGCAGCTGCGAATCGACGTCACCTCCGGGGTCGTGCAGGTGTAGCCGTGTGCCTGGGCGGCAGTGGCGAGAGCGTCGACCGAGATCGCCAGGGTCGTCGGGGACGGTTGCAGACCGGCGTACCAGGCTGTCCGGCCGCCCGGAACGTCGAGGCGGGACCGGGCTGCCCCAGTCCGGTGGCGACGACCGCGGTGCCCCACCCGAGGTCGAGGACTGACTCGGCGGTCGTGGCGGCCGCTGCAGCCGCCACCTGCTCCTGCTCCTGCGGAGACAGCCCGATCGCCCGGCTGACGACGCTGAGGACGTCACCGTGCACGCGTGCCCGATCCCGCCATTCCTCCCCGACATCGCTCTGGACGAACTGGATCAGCCCGGTGTCGGCGGTGGCGACCAGCTGCACCTGGCTGGTGCTCAGGTTGCGGACCCGGGTGCACGACCTGGTCACCGTCTCGGCGGTGGTGACGGCATCGGAGCACGAGAAGCCGAGCCCTCGCAGCCCGATGGTCGCCTCCTGCACCTGCCCGGTCAGGTCGACGGCGGTGTCTGCCACCGATCCCGTGGCGGTCCGCTCATGGAGCGCGAAGGGGGCCAGCACGACGAGGACCAGTACGGCCACCGCGACCAGCACCAGCAGCCCGACCCCGCGCAGGACGCGCACTGCGGTCGAGGCCGCGGTCGCGGATGCTTCCGGCCTGGCAAGGCTGTCGACCACCATGCTGTTCTCCTGCTCGAAGCGGCGACGACGCCGAGCGCCGCTCGCCTCACCACTCTGTCAGGACATCTGCTCCACCGCGGGTCACCAGCCTCTTTTGGGTCACTCAAAAGAGTGCTAGCGTGCGTAACGATGACCGCCAGCCACGTAGAGCCCGCCGCCGACGACGCGATCCGTGCCGTCGGGTTGCGCCTGACCGACTCCCGGCGGGCCGTGTTCGAGGCCCTGCGCGAGCGGCCGCACGCGAAGGCGGACGAGGTGCTCGATCGGGTCCTGATGACCGTGCCGGGCACCAGCCTGCAGTCGGTCTACAACGCGCTCAGCGACTTCGCCGACGCCGGGCTGGTCCGCCGGATCGAGCCCGCGGGTCACCCCGGGCTGTTCGAGCTGCGGGTCAGCGACAACCACCATCACCTGATCTGCACCGACTGCGGCGCGGTCGAGGACGTCGACTGCGTGGTCGGGGCGGCGCCGTGCCTGACGCCGTCCGACGACCACGGCTTCGTCATCCGCGTCGCCGAGGTCACCTTCTGGGGCACCTGCTCCGCCTGCGCCACCGCGCGTACCTGATCGAACTCCCGACCCGGAACCACCCACAGTGAGGACAGAATGACAGACAGCGAGAAGGTCAGCGACTCCGACGGGATCGTGAGCGATCACCCGGTCGTCTCCGACGTGGAGACCGAGTCGACGAACACCACCGGTCAGGGCACCGAGGCGGCGGGCGTCTGCCCGGTCATCCACGGTGAGCAGCGGCAGCCCCACCCGACGAGCGGCTCCGCCAACGAGAACTGGTGGCCGAATCGGCTGAACCTGAAGATCCTGGCCAAGAACCCGGCCGTGGCGAACCCGCTCGGCGAGGACTTCGACTACGCGGAGGCGTTCCGGTCGCTGGACCTGGCCGCGGTCAAGGCCGACATCGCGGAGCTGCTGACCACCTCCCAGGACTGGTGGCCGGCCGACTTCGGCAACTACGGCCCGCTGATGATCCGGATGGCCTGGCACTCCGCCGGCACCTACCGGGTGTGCGACGGTCGCGGTGGCGCCGGCGCCGGTCAGCAGCGGTTCGCCCCGCTGAACAGCTGGCCGGACAACGTCAGCCTGGACAAGGCCCGACGGCTGCTGTGGCCGGTGAAGAAGAAGTACGGCCGGAACCTGTCCTGGGCCGACCTGATGGTCCTCACCGGCAACGTGGCGCTGGAGACGATGGGCTTCCAGACCTTCGGGTACGCCGGCGGGCGGGTCGACGTCTGGGAGCCGGACGACGACGTCTACTGGGGTCCGGAGACCACCTGGCTGGACGACGAGCGCTATCGCGGTGACCGTGAGCTGGACAAGCCGCTCGCGGCCGTCCAGATGGGCTTGATCTACGTCAACCCGGAGGGCCCGAACGGCAACCCCGACCCGCTGGCCTCGGCCCGCGACATCCGGGAGACGTTCGGCCGGATGGCCATGAACGACGAGGAGACCGTCGCCCTGATCGCCGGCGGCCACACCTTCGGCAAGACCCACGGAGCCGGCACCGAGGAGCACATCGGTCCCGACCCGGAGGCCGCGCCCGCTGGAGAACCAGGGCCTGGGCTGGACGAACGACCTGGGCACGGGCAAGGGTGACGACACCATCACCTCCGGGCTGGAGGTCACCTGGACCTACCACCCCACCCGCTGGGACAACGAGTACTTCCACATCCTGTTCTCCTACGAGTGGGAGCTCTTCAAGAGCCCCGGCGGCGCGTGGCAGTGGCGTCCCCAGAACGGTGCCGGCGACGACCTGGTCCCGCTGGCGCACGACCCGTCGCGCAAGCGCGAGCCCCGGATGCTGACCTCCGACCTGGCCCTGCGGGTCGACCCGGCGTACGAGAAGATCTCGCGCCGGTTCTACGAGAACCCGGCCGAGCTCGCCGACGCCTTCGCCCGGGCCTGGTTCAAGCTCACCCACCGCGACATGGGTCCGCTGGCCCGCTACCTCGGCCCCGAGGTGCCGGCGGAGGAGCTGCTCTGGCAGGACCCGCTGCCGGCCGTCGACCACGAGCTGATCGACGACGCCGACGCGGCCACGCTCAAGCAGCAGGTCCTGGAGTCCGGGTTGAGCACCGGCCAGCTGGTGTCGACCACCTGGGCCGCGGCCTCCTCCTTCCGGGGCAGCGACAAGCGCGGCGGGGTCAACGGCGCGCGGATCCGGCTGGCGCCGCAGAAGGACTGGGAGGTCAACAACCCGGTCCAGCTGACCGCCGTGCTGGAGACGCTGGAGGGCATCCGGAGCCGGTTCAACCAGGCCGGGGCGAAGAAGGTGTCGCTGGCCGACCTGATCGTGCTGGCCGGCAACGCCGCGGTCGAGCAGGCGGCCCGCGCGGGCGGCGTCGACGTCGTGGTGCCGTTCCACGCCGGTCGGGTGGATGCGACCGAGGAGCAGACCGACGTCGAGTCGTTCGGCTACCTGGAGCCGGTCGCCGACGGCTTCCGCAACTACTACGGCAAGTACGCGCGCTGCCGGCGGAGTTCATGCTGGTGGACAAGGCCAACCTGCTCACCCTGAGCGCGCCGGAGATGACCGTGCTGGTCGGCGGACTGCGGGTGCTGGAGACCAACTGGGACGGCACCTCGACCGGGGTGCTGACCGATCGCCCCGGCGTGCTGAGCAACGACTTCTTCGTCAACCTGCTGGAGCTCGGCACCACCTGGAAGCCGCTGGATCCGGGCTCGCACGCCTTCCAGGCCACCGACGACGCCACCGGTGAGGCCACCTGGATCGGCAGCCGCGCCGATCTGGTCTTCGGCTCGAACTCCGAGCTGCGGGCCCTGGCCGAGGTGTACGCCAGCGACGACGCGAACGAGAAGTTCGTCCGCGACTTCGTGGCGGCCTGGGGCAAGGTCGACCGAGCTGGACCGGTTCGACCTGCACCGCTGACCGTCGCACGCTCGGACCGTGACGCGAACGGCCCGCCACCCGGACTCGGGGGGCGGGCCGTTCGTCGTCGTCGCTGGCGGCGTCCGCGTCGGGAGCCATCGGCGGACGCGCGTCCGCGGTCGAAGCTCCGGCCCCGACCTGGCTCGGCATCGGCGCGATCGACGCCGTCGTCGAGCCTGCTCCGGTCGGCTGGCTGGACCCGTCCGCGGCGTGCGGCACCCGCCCGGTCAGCGTCACCAGATGGCGACGCGCTCCGCGGGGTCCAGCCACAGCTCGTCGTCTGGGTGACGTCGAAGGCGGCGTAGAAGTCGTCCACGTTGCGCACGATCTGGTTGCACCGGAACTCGTTGGGGGAGTGCGGGTCGGTGGCCAGCCGCTGCTTGATCATCTCCGGCCGTGACTTCGACTGCCAGATGGCGCCCCAGGACAGGAAGAGCCGCTGCTCGTCGGTGTAGCCGTCGATCGGCTCGGGCGTCGCGTCGCCGCGCGCGATCCGGTACGCCTTCAGCGCGATGGACAGGCCGCCGAGATCGCCGATGTTCTCGCCGATGGTCAGCTTGCCGTTCACGTTCGAGTCCGGCGCCTCGATCGGCGACAGGGCGT
Organism: uncultured Actinomycetota bacterium; assembly: GCA_963759915.1. Taxonomy (GTDB): domain Bacteria; phylum Actinomycetota; class Actinomycetes; order Propionibacteriales; family Propionibacteriaceae; genus Microlunatus. The sequence goes on from CAVXBJ010000027.1 coordinate 8,980, forward strand.
CGTACTGGCCGATCAGCGCGCCGGTCCGCTCCTCGAACGCGGCCCGGTCGGCCTCGGTCCACCAGTCCCGCAGGGCACCGTCGCCGTCGCAGGTCGAGCCCTGGTCGTCGAAGCCGTGGCCGATCTCGTGGCCGATCACCGCGCCGATGCCGCCGTAGTTGACCGCGTCGTCGGCGTGCTCGTTGAAGAACGGCGGCTGCAGGATCGCGGCCGGGAAGACGATCTCGTTCTTCAGCGGGTGGTAGTAGGCGTTCACCGTCTGCGGGGTCATCAGCCACTCCTCGCGGTCGACCGGCTGCCCGATCTTGGTCAGCGACCGGTCGAGCTCGAAGGACGACGCCCGCTGGACGTTGCCGATCAGGTCGTCGACCGCGATCTCCAGGGCCGAGTAGTCCCGCCACTTGCTCGGGAAGCCGATGTGCGGCCGGAACTTGGCCAGCTTGGTCAGCGCCTCGGCCTTGGTCTCGTCGGTCATCCACGCCAGCTCGGTGATCGAGGCGTGGTACGCCTTGATCAGGTTGGCCACCAGCTCGTCCATCCGCTGCTTGGCCACCGGCGAGAAGTGCCGCTCCACGTACACCTTGCCGACGGCCTCGCCCAGGGCGCCCTCGACCAGGGCGACCCCGCGCTTCCAGCGCTCCCGCAGCTGCGGCGTGCCCTGCAGCGTGGTGCCGTAGAAGGCGAAGTTCTCGTCGACGAAGGCGCTGGACAGATACGGCGCGTACGACCCGATCACCCGCCACTTCAGCCAGACCTTCCAGGTCTGCAGCCGGTCGTCGGTCAGCAGAGCGGCGACCTCGGTGAAGAAGGACGGCTGCTCCACGACCAGCTCGGCCATGTGCCGCTCGTCGATGTCGGCCCCGGCCATGAACGTACGCCAGTGCAGGGCGGCACTACCGGCGCTGAACTCGGCCAGCGACATCAGGTTGTACATCAGCCGCATGTCGCGGGTCTTGACCTTGTCCCAGTGGCAGGCGGCGATGTCGGTCTCCAGCTCGAAGATCCGCTGGGCCTGGGTCGCCGGGTAGTCGACCTCGGCGATCTCGAGCATCCGCCCGATGTGGCCCTGGTAGGCCTCCCGGATCTCGGCGTACTCGGCCTCGCGGTAGTAGGCCTCGTCGGGGAGCCCGAGGCCGCTCTGGCCGACGAACATCACGTACCGGTTCGGGTCGCCGGGGTCGGACTCGGTGTCGACACCGACCAGTCCGCGGACCCCGACCCGGGCGAGCGCGCCCATCAGCTCGATCAGCTCGGGCACCTCGGTGACGGCGTCGATCCGGGCGAACACCTCGCTCGAGCGGCTGCGCGCCGGCGGCCTCGATCGGCGTCCGTGTCCAGGAAGCTCGCGTACAGGTCGGCGATCTTCGCCTCGTCGCTGCCGTCCGGCGCGGCCGAGCGATCCATCCCGGTGATGATGTCGCGGACCGCTTCCTCGGCGGCGTCCCGCAGGACCATGAACGACCCGGTCAGCGGTTTGTCGTCGGGGATCGGGGTCCGTTCGATCCAGGCGCCGTTGACGTGCCGGAACAGGTCGTCCTGGACCCGCACGTCGGTGTCGAAGGTGGAGAAGTCGAGGGCCGGGGTGGGTTGCGTCACGTCTGCGATGCTACCCACGCCCGGCCCTCGGTCTTCGCGGTCGTCCGCGGCTCAGCCGACGACCTAGTTCACGCTTCCAGACGACCTTCAGCGGGCTCTGGGTCATGTTGACCACGGCTTCGGGGCGCTGAAGGGCGTGATCCGGCAGCCGCCGCCCGTGCAGTCGCCCTCGGCCTTCATGCCCAGGTAGACCGACGCCTCGGCCACGGCCGGGTTGTCGTAGTCCAGTCGGGGCTTCAGGTTGTCCAGGGCGTCCTCGTCGTAGGTCCACTTGAAGGTGCCCTCCTTCGGCTTCACGTTGCCGGTGACCTTGGTCACGTTGTTCGGGCAGCCGGGGTTCTTGAGGTCCTTGGACTTCATGCACTTCTTGACGCTGTCCTCGACCGCGTTCGTGAACGCCTTGTCGCCGGCCGAGGTCAGCGTGGCCTGGATGTCGGACAGGCCGTCGGGGTACTCGGTCGGGCTCTTCAGCAGCAGGACGTTGCTCTTGCCGTAGTCCACGTTCTTGTTGCCGGTGGTGAACGTGTACGACCCGGGGAACAGCAGGACCTTGTCGGTCTCGACGTTCACGCCGTTGATCAGCATCGGCAGCGTCTTGGCCCGCTTCCGCCCCAGATCCAGGTCGGCCGCGACGTCGCGCAGCTTCCAGACGTCGCCGTCCTTCTCGACCGAGAAGTCGGTGTTGACGGCCTGCTTGCCCATCGAGAAGGAGGCGGCCACCCGGTAGGCGTACTCGTCGTCGACCTCGGGCACGTTGATCGCGGTGATCGGCGCCGTCTTGTTGGAGGCGGCGAGCACCTCGTTGGTCAGGAACGTCGTGTCGGTCGGCGCGGTGCTCGCGAAGGCGAGGGCGGCCTGCGCGTCCCCGGCGGCGATCGCCTCGAGGTAGCCCTGGACCGCGTCGGACGGCTTCTTGGCCTCGGCCGGCGGCGCACTGCTGGTGCCACCGCCCCCACCGGTGCCGCCACCGGCGACCGGCTCGTCCCCACCGCGGCTGACGGCCACGCCGATGCCGATGGCCGCGACCACCAGCGCGAGCACGACCCCGCCGATGATGATCGGCACCGCCTTGGACTTCTTCGGCGGCTGTCCGCCCGGGTTGTACGCGCCGTACGGCTGCTGCGGGCCGCCGGGACCCTGCGGGCCACCCGGTCCACCGCGGTCCACCGGGCCCCTGGGGACCGCCCGGTCCCTGCGGACCACCCTGCGTACGGCGGGTAGGGTCCGCTCGGGCGTCGGCTGACCGTACGCCGGGCCGGAGTAGCCGGGGCCGCCGCCGTACGGCTGCCCGGGCGGGGTCGGCTGGCCCGGGTTGGGCTGGCCCTGGTTGGGCTGTCCCTGGTTGGGCGGTCCCTGGTTGGGCTGCCCGGGCTGGTTTCCGAAGGGGTTGTTCCCGCTCACTGTGACTCGCTTCGCTCTTGTCGTGGTGGGTCAGCCGACCTGGGCGCGTCGAACCGACCCGAAACGGGGCGGCTCGGCCGCAGCGGATGGGGCGCTGGACTCCGAGTGACCCGGAAGACGTTACCCAACGAGGGGGCCAGCGGCAGGATCTGGCGGAAATTGTGAGCGATGCCGTACAAAAGCAACGGCGCCGATCCCCGCTGGGGGATCGACGCCGTTGCTGCTGTGACCGACGGAGACTGGTGCTCAGGCGGCGGTGACCGCCTTGGCGGCCTTGCGGACCTGGAGTCCGAGGACGATCAGGGCGACGCCGAAGATGATCGCCCAGATGCCGATCAACCAGATCAGGGCGACCAGGCCGATGCCCAGGTTGAACAGCACCACGATGCCGAAGATCAGGCCGATGGCCCCGGCGACGACGCCCCAGACCCAGGCGCCGGGGGCCTCCTTCCGGATGGAGACGTTGGCGACGATCTGCAGGGCCCCGATCAGGATCGACCAGATGGCGATCAGGATCACCATGAAGCCGATCGTCTTGCCCGGCCAGACCAGGATGATGATGCCGAACAGCAGGCTGACGATGCCCAGGAAGACGCGGAGCCCGACACCGGAGGTGCCGCGGTGCCGGATGGCGTCGATCAGGTCGACGATGCCGTCGACGATGGCGAAGATGCCGATGACGACGGCCAGCGACGATGGCGGTGCCGATGGGCGACACCATGGCGACGATGCCGAACACGATCAGGAGCGCGCCGCGGACGACGGCCCAGATCCAGGCACCTTTGGCGATCTCGGCGTACTGCGTGGAGATCGGGTTGGACGGGAGGGTGGACATGACGGTCCTTTCAGACAGGCCCGCTTCTCGCAGGGGACGGATCCATCCTGGCGCGTTCGGGTCACAGTCGCCGGACAGGCTCGCGGGATGAGCAGGACGGTTATGTCCCTGTGACCTCTGGTGACCGCTGGTTCGGGTGACCGCTGGTTGGGCCCGGTGGGTCGGCGCTCAGATCGGCTCGGTGGCCTCGACGACCTCGGCCGGCTCCTTCCGTCGGGCGCGGCGCAGCCCGACGACGGTGAGCACGATCAGCGCCGCCCAGACCAGGGCGAACCCGAACCAGCGAGCCGGGGACATCGTCTCCCCGAAGTAGAGGACGCCGAGCAGGAACTGGGCGGTCGGTGTCAGGTACTGCAGCAGCCCGACAGTGCTCAACGGCAACCGGGTCGCGGCCGCCGCGAACAGCAGCAGCGGGATCAGCGTGACCAGACCCGAGGACGCCAGCAGCAGGGACTGCCCGACGCCCGTGGTGCCCGAAGACCAGGCTGCCGGTGGCTTGCAGCCAGAGCAGGTAGCCGACGGCGACCGGGGTCAGCACCGCCGACTCCACCGTGAGCGTCTCCAGTGCGCCGGAGTCGATCTGCTTCTTGAGCAGCCCGTACGTGGCGAAGCTGGCCGCCAGGATCAGCGAGACCCAGGGCGGGTGACCGTACTCGACCGCGAGGACCAGCACCGCCACACCGGCCAGGCCGACGGCGACCCACTGACCCATGGCCATCCGCTCGCGCAGCACGACGACACCGAGCAGCACCGACAGGATCGGGTTGATGTAGTAGCCGAGCGCGGCCTCCACCACGTGACCGCTGTTCACCGCCCAGATGTAGACGCCCCAGTTGACCGCGATCAGCGCGGCGGCCGCGGTGAGCAGCAGGAGCGTGCGCGGCCGGGCGATCGAGCGCCACCAGCCACGACGACGCAGGACCAGCAGCAGCAGCCCGGCCAGCACCAGTGACCAGACGATCCGGTGGGACAGGATCTCCAGCGGGCCGGCGGCGTCGAGCAGCGGCCAGTAGAGCGGGACGAGCCCCCACATCCCGTAGGCGCCGAGACCGTACGCGATGCCGCGCCGGTGCCGCTCCCGCTCGTCCACCACTCACCCCTCCCACGCGTTGTCGCTCGGGATCGGCGTCGTCGCTCCATCTGCAGATCGAGCGACAACCTGGAACCCGAGCGACACCGGTCGGACGGAGTGTACGTCCGCCGACCGGCACCGGACGGGCGACTCCGCGGGTGCTGCGGCACCCGCGGAGTCGGTGGGGCTCAGTCCTTCGGGGTCGACCGGATGGTGCCGGCGGGGGTGGCGTCGGCCGCCGTGTGGCCGCCGTCGGGACCGGACCCGGGCACCGCGTTGGGCAGCGTCACGATGTCGAAGGTCTCGCCGTTGTGCTGGCTCACGCCGGTGCGGATGCTGCGGGTGACCACCGAGCGAGGCCAGCTTGTGCCGCAGGATCAGCGGATCGGCGTACAGGTCCTTGGTCAGGGCGATGCACATGCCGACCATCACCACCACGAACGGCAGCGCGGCCACGATGGTGATCTGCTGCAGACCGGTCAGGGCCTCGGACGGGTCGTCACCGCCGGCCAGCAGCATCACCGCGGCGACCGCACCCATCATCACGCCCCAGAAGATCACGATCGGCTTGCGCGGCTCCTCGACCCCGTACGAGCTGATCGAGCCCATGATGATCGAGGCCGAGTCCGCGCCGGTGACGAAGAAGATGCCGACCAGGACCATGATCAACACGATGCTGATCCCGGTGATCGCGGCCGGCATGTTCAGCGCGTCCATCAGGTTGTAGAGCGTCATGCCGGTCTCCACGGTGGGCACGCCGTCGACGTCGGTGACCAGCGGCGTGGTCGTGCCGGCCGCCGTCGGCCGCCGCCTGGAGGCCGATGGCGGAGCCCCCGAAGATCGCGAACCAGAGCAGCGAGACCACGCTCGGCACCAGCAGCACGCCGGCAGACGAACTGGCGGATCGTGCGGCCGCGGCTGATCCGGGCGATGAACATGCCGACGAAGGGCGTCCAGCTGATCCACCACGCCCAGTAGAAGATCGTCCAGCGCCGACAGCCAGGCCGACAGCTCGGGGCCACCGGCCGCCGCGGTCCGCGAGGCCATGTCCGGCAGGTCCTGGAAGTACTCGCCGAGCGCGGTCGGGATCATGTTCAGGATGAAGATGGTCGGTCCCGCGACGAAGACGACAGGAACGCGAGGATCGCGGCCAGCACCATGTTGATGTTGGACAGCCACTGGATGCCGCGCTCGATGCCCGAGACCGCCGAGGCGACGAAGGCGCAGGTGAGCATGGCGATGATCACCACGTAGACGACGGCGGCTCGGCTGAGCGATCGCGCCGTTGGCCTGCAGCCCGCCGGCGATCTGGATCGCGCCGAGGCCCAGCGAGGCGGCCGAGCCGAAGAGGGTGGCGAAGATCGCCAGGATGTTGATGATCTTGCCGCCGGCGCCGTTGACGCACCTTCTTGCCGAACAGCGGGGTGAAGATGTCGGAGAGCAGCTGGCGCCGGCCCATCCGGTAGGTGCCGTAGGCCATGGCCAGCCCGACCACGGCGTACATCGCCCACGGGTGCAGGGTCCAGTGGAACAGCGAGGTGGCCATCGCGATCTGGACCGCCTCGGCGGTCTGTCCGTCGACGGTGCCCGGCGGCGGGTTGACGTAGTGGTAGAGCGGCTCGGCCACACCCCAGAACATCAGCCCGATGCCCATGCCGGCGGCGAACATCATCGAGATCCACGACCAGGTCTTGAAGGCCGGCTTCTCGCCGTCCTTGCCCAGCGGGATGTTGCCGAACCGGCTGGCGGCGAGCCAGAGCACGAAGACGACGAAGATCGAGGCGGTGAGCACGAAGGCCCAGCCGGTCGCGTTCATCACCCAGCCCAGGGCCGAGGTCGAGGCGGTGGCGAGGCTGTCGGTGCCGACGAAGCCCCAGACCACGAAGGCGATGGTGAGCACGGCGACGACGCCGAAGATGACCTTGTCGATGCCCTTGCCGATCGGCGTCGAGCTTGAGGTTGTCCGGGCGGTGGTCGAGGAGGCGGCGCAGCAGCGCCCGGTCGCCCTCGTTCTCCTCGGTCCGGTTCGACCGACTCCTCGCGAGTACTCCTCGTCGTCGACGGGGTCGACCGGCGGATCGGCGGGTGGCTCGGTCGCTCTCGGGGGTGACGGTGGCTTCGGTGTCGTCATGGACGTGGTCTCCTAGGGTGACGCCCGGAGGCAGGTTGGGAGCGTCGGCGGAGAGCTCGACGAAGATCGACGCCGTCGATCACCTCGACCCGGTGGGTGCGGACCGGACGCTTGGCCGGTGGCTGGTCGACCTCGCCGGTCCGCAGGTCGAAGCTGGACGCGTGCAGGGGGCACTCCACCACGCAGCCCTCGAGCCAGCCGTCGGCCAGGGAGGCGTCCTGGTGCGTGCAGGTGTCGTCGATCGCGTACACCGCACCGTCGTCGGTGTGGAAGACGGCGATGGGCGGGGACGGCGTCGACCCGCAAGCCCTCGCCCGACGGGATGGCGGAGAGGGGACCGACTTCGAGCAACTCGAGCCTCCGTCGAGGTAGTGGGGGTCGATCGACTGCAGAGGTACCCAGAGAATCAGCCCCGCGACCCGATTCTGTCAAGGACGAAAGATGCAGGTCCGGCACCTGTCACACAGTTGTAAAGCCGCGTCGAACTGCTCTCTGACAAGGACACTCCGCGCTTCTGGCGCTCGGCGGTCTGTTGCGGTAGGATCGACGCGTTCCGCAATGTGCTACTTCTCAGGCGGTTGAGTGTGTCTTCCTCCCTGCTCGTCGTGGGGGCCGGTCTGGCTGGTCTCGGTGCTGCGCGCGCCGCCCGCCGGGCCGGTTTCGCCGGCTCGGTGACCGTCGTCGGTGCCGAGACCGCACCGACCGTACGATCGCCCGCCGCTCTCCAAGGACTATCTGCTGGGCACTGTCGGCGTCGCCGACGTCGGCCTGGAGGGAACGGCGGAGGACCTGGCGGTCGACTGGCGGCTCGGCACGGTGGCGACCGCGTTCGACGCCGCGAGCCGGCGACTCACGGTGGCCGACGGCTCGGTGCTCGCTGCGGATGCGGTGGTGCTGGCCACCGGCTCCACGGCGCGGCGGCTGCCGGGCGTGGAGGGGTCGAACGTGCTGACCCTGCGCACCCTGGACGACGCCGACCGGCTGCGGTCGCTGCTGCGACCGGGTGCCGCCGTGGCGATCATCGGGGCCGGGCTGATCGGCTCCGAGCTGGCCTCGGCCGCGCTCGCGCTGGGGTGCACGGTGACGCTGGTGAGCAACGAGGCGAACCCGCTGGCCCGGCTGTACGGGGACGAGCTCGGCGGGGTGTTCCTGGACTGGCACCGCGAGCACGGCGCCGAGTTCGTGTTCTGCACCTCGGTGACCGGGGTGGCGTCGGCCGACGGCGTACGCGAGCTCCGCGTCGGCACACCCGACGGCGAGCGGCTGGTGCGGGCCGACGTCGTGGTGGTGTCCGTCGGCGGCGCGCCGGACGTCGCCTGGTTGGCCGACTCGGGTCTCGCGATCGCCGACGGCGTGGTCTGTGACGAGCACGGTCTGACCTCGGTGCCCGCCGTCGGCGCGGTCGGGGACTGCGCCTCGTGGTGGGATCCGCGGCTCGGCCGGCATCATCGGGCTCAGCACTGGACCGACGCCCTGGAACGACCGGCGACCGTCGTGTCGGCCCTGCTCGGGCTGCCGATCGGTCCGGGCGCGACCGCATCTGCCGTACTTCTGGTCGGATCAGTACGGCCGCAAGATCCAGCTGGCCGGCTATCCGACGCTGGCCGACCGGATCGAGGTCGATGGCGAGCCCACCGACCTGGCCGCCGGGTTCCTGGGGGTCTACCGGCGCGGCGACGAGCCCGTCGCCGTGGTGTCCGTCGGTCGACCGCGCGACTTCACCCGCTGGCGCAAGCAGCTGACCGCGAGCCTCGGGCATCTGCCCGATCCAGCCGCGGGGCGCCGGCCGCCGCTGCCGGCGCGATCGCCCGTCGCCGGTCGGCTCGGCCAGTTCCGCCTCCTCCACGCCACCGCTTCGACCCCTTGGAGACACTCGTGACCGTCCTCGACCCGTCGCTGGCCGCAGCCCGTGAGCAGATCTCGGAGAGTCTGATCTCCACCCTGCCCGGGATGAGCTACGTCGCGCCCGAGGTGTTCGCCGCCGAGCAGGCCGCCATCCTGGAGGAGATGTGGTTCTGCGCGGTGCGGGCCGCCGATCTCGCCGGGCCGGGCTCGTTCCGTACGGTGCAGATCGGCCGCGAGAGCGTGATCATCTCGCGTAACCGGCGGGGCGAGATCCGGGCGTTCTTCAACATCTGCCGGCATCGGGGCGTGCGGCTGTGCGCGCAACCGGAGGGTCAGGTCAAGCGAGCGTTCCAGTGCATGTACCACGCCTGGACGTACGACCTGGACGGCAAGCTGATCGCCGCTCCGAACCTGACCAAGATGCCCGACATCGACCGGGAGACGTACTCGCTGGTGCAGCCGCACGTCCGGGAGTACCTCGGCTACGTGTGGGTCTGTCTGGCCGCGGAACCGCCCTCCTTCGAGGACGAGGTGATCGGGGCGGTCGCGGGAGCGGCTGGGCGACGAGCACCTGATCGACGGCTACGACATCGCCAGCCTGGCCCTGGGTCGCCGGATCGTCTACGACGTGGCGGCGAACTGGAAGCTGATCGTGGAGAACTTCATGGAGTGCTACCACTGCGCGACCATCCACCCCGAGCTCACCGAGGTGCTGCCGGAGTTCGCCGACGGTCTGGCCGCCCAGTACTTCGTGGGTCACGGGGCGGAGTTCGGCGAGGAGATCCAGGGGTTCACCGTCGACGGGTCGGCGGGGCTCGACCGGCTGCCGGGGATCGCCGAGGACCAGGACCGGCGCTACTACGCGATCACGGTCAGGCCGAACGTGTTCATCAACCTGGTGCCCGACCACGTGATCATCCACCGGATGTTCCCGCTGGCCGCCGATCGCACGGTGGTCGAGTGCGACTGGCTGTATCTGCCCGGCGTGGTCGAGTCGGGCCGGGACCTGGACGCGTCCGTCGAGCTGTTCCATCGGGTGAACCAGCAGGACTTCGAGGCCTGCGAGCGCTGTCAGCCGGCGATGTCCTCGCGGATCTACGCCGGGGGCGGGGTGCTGGTGCCCAGCGAGCACCACATCGGGGCCTTCCACGACTGGATCCTCGAGCGGGTGGGACCGACGATCGAGGCGGCCCGTGCGGAGCAGGCGGGTGGCCCGAGGTGAGGGCCGTGCGGAGCGGCATCGCCGACGTGGTGTCGCTGGACGTCGAGGACGACCAGTCCCGGGGCGGGGGGATCCAGTCCGTCGACCGAGCCGTGCAGATCCTGGAGCTGCTGGCGCGCAACGGTCGGACCGCGGTCGGCGAGGTGGCCGCCGAGCTGGGTGTGCACAAGTCGACGGCCTCCCGGTTGCTGAACGCGTTGGAGAGCCGGGGGCTGGTGGAGCAGGACAGCGCTCGCGGCAAGTACGACGTCGGGGTGGGTCTGCTCCGCCTGGCCAGCACGGTCAGCGCCCGGCTGAGCATCGTGCAGCGCGTCCGGCCGGTGCTGGAACGACTGGCCGACGAGTTCGACGAGACCGCCAACCTCGCCGTCTGTCGCTCGGGGCAGGCGGTCAACGTCGATCAGGCCATGGGTCGGTCGCCCCTGATGACGTACGACTGGATCGGCAACGCCACCCCGTTGCACGCCACCGCCAGCGGCAAGATCATGCTCGCCGCGATGTCGCCCGCCGAGCGCTCCCAGGCGCTGGGCCGTCGCCCGCTGCCGGCGAACACCGACGCCACGCTGACCAGCCGCCGCGACCTGGACGCCGAGCTGCGGACGATCGCCGATCGGGGGCTGGCCAGCACCCGCGGTGAGCTGGTGGCGGGACTGAACGCCGTGGCCGTCGCCGTGCTGGATCACCGCGGCGTGGTGGTCGGTTCGATCAGCCTCTCGGGACCGGACATCCGGTTCGACCCGGCAGATCCGGCCGTCACCGAGGCGATGCTGGCCGCGGGGGCCGACGCCAGTGAGCGGATGGGCTCACGGGACCGATAGCTGACGGTGGGACCGCCCCGCACCCGACCGCTCCGGTTGACCGGGTCGGCGGCGGCGCCTAGTCTGAGAACTGATATATCAGTCGTCGACGCAGGATCTGGAGGGCGACCGTGAAGCCCGTGGATGCACCGCTACCGCCCGGGGCGGATCTGCCGGCCCACCCGGACTTCCTGTGGCGCAACCCCGACGCCGAAGAAGAGCTACGACGTGGTCATCGTCGGTGGCGGCGGGCACGGACTCGCGACGGCGCACTACCTGGCCGCCAACCACGGCATCACGAACGTCGCGGTGCTGGAGAAGGGCTGGCTGGCCGGCGGCAACATGGCCCGCAACACCACGATCATCCGCAGCAACTACCTGTGGGACGAGAGCGCCGGCATCTACGAGCACGCGCTCAAGCTGTGGGAGGGCCTCGAGGCCGAGCTCGACTACCCGATCCTGTTCTCCCAGCGCGGGGTGCTCAATCTCGCGCACACCCTGCAGGACGTCCGCGACTCGGTGCGCCGGGTCAACGCCAACCAGCTCAACGGCGTCGACGCCGAGTGGGTGGACGCCGCCGGGGTCAAGGAGCTCTGTCCGATCGTCAACATCCGCCCGGACATCCGCTACCCGGTGCTGGGTGCGACCTACCAGCCGCGGGCCGGGATCGCCAAGCACGACTACGTCGCGTGGGGGTTCGCCCGCAGCGCCGACCGGGCCGGGGTCGACCTGATCCAGAACACGGCGGTCACCGGGTTCCTGACCGACGGTGACCGGGTCGTCGGTGTGCGTACGTCCCAGGGCGACATCGCCGCCGGGGCCGTCGCCCTGGCGGCCGCCGGCAGCACCTCGCTGCTGACCGACGCGCTGGGGATCAAGCTCCCGATCCAGAGCCACCCGCTGCAGGCGCTGGTCTCCGAGCTGCTCGAGCCGATCCACCCGACCGTGGTGATGAGCAACGCGGTGCACGTCTACGTCTCCCAGGCCCACAAGGGAGAGCTCGTGATGGGCGCCGGGGTGGACAGCTACAACGGGTACGGCCAACGCGGCTCGTTCCACATCATCGAGCGGCAGATGGCGGCAGCGGTGGAGCTGTTCCCGGTCTTCGCGCGGGCCCACCTGCTGCGGACCTGGGGCGGCATCGTCGACGTGACCCCGGATGCGTCGCCGATCGTCGGGCTCACCCCGTACGACAACCTGTTCCTCAACTGTGGTTGGGGAACGGGCGGCTTCAAGGCCACCCCGGGAGTCGGCTGGGTGCTGGCCCACACCATCGCCACCGGCAAGCCGCACCCGCTGAACGCCCCGTTCGCCCTCGACCGCTTCGTCACCGGTCGCCTGGTGGACGAGCACGGCGCCGCCGCCGTGGCCCACTGATCGCGCGAAGGACGAGGAGTCGACGATGCAGCTCATCGCCTGCCCGTGGTGCGGGGACCGCGAGGAGGAGGAGTTCGGCTACGGGGGCCAGGCGCACGTGCCTACCCGGCCGAACCCGCCGCTCTCGATGATCACCAGTGGGCGGAGTACGTCTTCGTCCGGCGCAACCCGCGGGGGCTGTTCCTCGAACGCTGGAACCACACAGCCGGTTGTCGGCGCTGGTTCAACGCGGCCCGGGACACGGCCACCCACCGCTTCCTGGCCACCTACCGCCCCGACCAGCGGCCGCCGGTGACCGCAGCGAAGGGCCTGGTGAGCGCGCACAGCAGCCAGCCGTGCCGCAGTGGCGGGCTTCGGTCAGCGGCTGGATCGCGACCGACCGATCGGGTTCACCTTCGACGGCGTTCCGTACCAGCGGCATTCTCGGCGACACCCTGGCCAGTGCCCTGCTGGCCAACGGCGTGACCACCCTCGGGCGCAGCGTCGGTCTCGGCCGCCCGCGCGGGATCGTCGCGGCCGGGTCCGAGGATCCCTGTTCGCTGGTGGACATCGAGGCGCCGTACGCGGAGCCGATGCGGTTGGCCACCACGATCGAGCTGGTCGACGGGCTGGTGGCCCGTGGTCTGCCGGGCCAGGGACGGTTGAGCCCGAGCCCGATCGGGCGCGGCTACGACAGCGTGCCACCTGCACGTCGACGTGGCCGTGGTCGGCGCCGGACCGGCCGGCTTGATGGCCGCCCTGGTCGCGGCGCGGGCCGGGTTGCGGGTGGCCCTGGTCGACGAGCGACCGGCGCCCGGCGGGTCGCTGCGCGCCGGTCCCTGCCTGGGTCGACGGAGGCGGAGGCCGAGCTGGCGGCGTCGACGGACGTGACGCACCTGCAGCGGACGACGGCCTTCGCCCTCTACGACGACAACCTGGTGCTCGCCCTGGAGCGGCGTACGGATCATCTCGACGCGTCGCCCGAGAAGTGCCGCGGACGAGGATCTGGCGGATCCGGGCCCAGCGAGGTCGTGGTGGCCACCGGGGCCCACGAGCGGACCATCGCGCTGGCCGACAACGATCGCCCGGGCGTGATGCTGGCGCGGTCGGCGTACGAGTTCCTGCACCGGTACGGCGTCCTCGTCGGGCGCCGGATCGTGCTGTTGACCACCAACGACGCCGCGACCCTGCTGCTGCCCGACCTGGAAGCCGCCGGGGCCGAGACCGTCGCCGTGGTGAGTCCGGGAGGGCGTCGGGGTCACCGGCGTGCTCGGCGACGCGCGCGTGAGCTGGCGTCGTGTTGAGTGACGGCCGCCGCCTGGAGTGCGACGCGCTGCTGGTCAGCGGGGGGTGGAACCCGGCCGTGCACCTGTTCAGCCAGGGCGGTGGAAGCTCCGCTACGACGACGGGCTCGGCGCCTTCGTGCCGGCCGGGCCGGTGGACGGGGTGACGGTGGTCGGTTCGGCGTCCGGTGTCCTCGACGAGGGCACGGTGCTTCGCCAGTCCCGAGTCCGGGCCGAAGAGGTCGTCCGTCGTCTCGGGGCCTCGCCGGCCACGGACGTCGGTCGGTCCGGCCGTCACCCCGGCGGCGGTCGACCCTGGAGCGATCTGCTGGAGCATCCGTCCGGACGGGTGCGGACCCGACGACGCTGACGACCCACTTCGTCGACCTGCAACGCGATGCGACGGTGGCCGACATCGCCCGCGCGGTCGGCGCCGGGATGAGCTCGGTGGAGCACGTCAAGCGGTACACCACGATCGGCACCGCTCATGATCAAGGAAAGACCTCGGGGGTGCTGGCGTCCGGGATCGTCTCGGAGATCACCGGTCTGCCGCTGGGCCAGCTGGGCACGACCACCCATCGGCCGCCGTACGCGCCGGTGCCCTTCGCCGCGCTGGCGGGGCGGGATCGCGGCGATCTCTACGAACCCGTCCGGGTCGACCGCGGTGCACGACTGGCACGTGGCTCACGGCGCCGAGTTCGAGGCGGTCGGCCAGTGGCTGCGGCCCCGTCACTACCCGCGAGGGGGAGTCGATGGACGAGCCGGTCCGGCGGGAGACCGCCGCAGTCCGTGCCGGGGTGGGGATCCTGGACGGCTCGACCCTGGGCACGATCGACGTGCAGGGTCCCGACGCCGGGGTGTTCCTGGACCTGCTCTACACCAACCTGATCAGCTCGTTGAAGCCCGGCATGGTCCGCTACGGCGTGATGTGCGGGGTGGACGGGATGGTGATCGACGACGGCACGGTGATGCGGCTGGAGCCGGACCGGTTCATCGTCTTCACCACCACCGGTGGTGCGGCGAAGATCCTCGACTGGATGGAGGAGTGGCTGCAGACCGAGTGGCCGCAGCTGCGCGTCCGGCTGTGTTCGCTGACCGATCACTGGGCGACCTTCCCGGTCGTCGGGCCGCGGTCGCGGGCCCTGATCGGCTCCGTGTTCGCCGACGTCGACGTCAGCAACGAGGCGTTCCCGTTCATGGCGGTGCGTGAGACGTCGCTGGCCGGGGTGCCGGTGCGGCTGGCCCGGGTGTCGTTCTCCGGCGAGCTGGCGTACGAGGTGAACGTCGACTCCCGTTACGCGCTGGACCTCTGGGAACGATCTTGATCGACGGCCGGCCAGCCGTACGGACTCACCCCGTACGGGACCGAGACGATGCACGTGCTGCGGGCCGAGAAGGGCTATCCGATCATCGGACAGGACACCGACGGCACCGTCACCCCCCACGATCTCGCCCTGAGCTGGGCGGTGTCGAAGAAGAAGATCGACTTCATCGGCAAGCGGTCGCTGGCCCGGCCGATCACCACGGCACCCGGGCGGCGACAGCTGGTCGGGCTGCTGCCCACGGACCGATCGTCGGTGCTGACCGAGGGAGCCCAGCTCGTCACGGTGGGCGCTCCGACCTGGACGGGCCCGCCGGCAGGGACCGGTGGCGATGCTCGGGTTCGTCACGTCGTCGTACGCCAGCGTCGCCCTGGAACGGCCGTTCGCCCTGGCCCTGCTGGACGACGGCTTCGAGCGGATCGGCTCGACCCTGACCGCCGTGCACAACGGGGTCGGGCGTGCCGGTCGAGGTGACGTCCCACGTGCTCTACGACCCGGAAGGGGCCCGTCGTGACGGCTGAGGCGCTGCGCGCCCGGGGGCCGTTGGACGGGTACGCGGAACGGTTCGCGGCGTCGGCCCTGACCATCGGCGCAGTGTGCCGGGACGTCAGCTGTCGTTGCGCATCGACCCGGACCTTCCGGCCGCGGCCGGGGTCGAGGAGCTGATCGGGGTCGCGGCTGCCGAGCACCGGTCGTTCGGACTCGGTGGGTGACACACGGGTCTACTGGCTCGGGCCGGACGAGTGGCTGCTCGTCGGCGTCGGCGGACGAGGTGGCGCTGGCGGAGGTCCTCCGCCCGGCCGGCGGCGCCGTGGTGGACGTCTCCGGGCAGCGCACGGTGATCGAGATCTCCGGACCGTACGCCCGCGAGGTGCTGGCCAAGGGCTGCGCCCTCGACCTGCATCCGCGGGTGGTGTCGGCGGGCTTCGCCGTCCCGACCCTGCTGGCCCACGTCCCGGTGATCATCGACGTCCGCGAGAACGGGGACCCGGCTGCTGGGGTCGGCGGCCGAGATCTCGGCCGCGATCATCGTGCGGACCACCTTCGCCCGTCACCTGGCCGACTGGCTGCTCGACGCCGCCGTCGAGTACGCACCCTGACCCCTGCACCTGGGAGCGACTCCGCGCTGCTCGAACCCGGAGCGAGAAGCGCTATCCCAGAGCGAGAGCGACGGGCGGTCAGAGGGCGGCGCGGACCGACTGCTCGAAGCGCTCCACGTGGGTACGCGCGAGCAGGGCCGCCCGATCGGCGTCGCCGTCCAGGATCGCGTGC
Organism: uncultured Actinomycetota bacterium; assembly: GCA_963759915.1. Classification (GTDB taxonomy): domain Bacteria; phylum Actinomycetota; class Actinomycetes; order Propionibacteriales; family Propionibacteriaceae; genus Microlunatus. The sequence goes on from CAVXBJ010000027.1 coordinate 25,112, forward strand.
ACCAGGTCGGTGTGACTGTGCAGGTGGCCGGCGACGTGGTCCAGGCGATCCATCACCAGCACCCAGATCCGGGTGGCCAGGTTGTTGAAGCGGACCAGCGAGTCCTCCAGGAACGGGTTCGCCGCCGCCCGGTAGATGGCGCGGTGCACCGCCGCATCGGCCTGCAGCAGGGTGACCACGTCGACGCTGTCGTCCAGGTCGTCGAGATCGGTGATCGCGGCCCGCAGGGCGTCGGTCGCCGCCGGGGTGGCATACCGGGCGGCTCGTCGAGCGGCCAGCGGCTCCAGCTCGGCGCGGATCTCGGACAGGTAGGCCAGATCGGTGATCTCCACCCGGGTGGCGAACGTCCCCCGGCGCGCGTACGTGACCACGAGCCGGTCCTGCTCGAGCCGCTTGAGGGCCTCGCGGACGGGGGTGCGTCCGACGCCCAGCTCGGCGGCCAGCGTCTCGTCGTTGATGGGGGAGCCGGGGGCGATCTCCAGGGTGACGAGCCGCGCGCGCAGCGCGTCGTAGGCCAGATCGGCCAGGGACTGCGGGGCCGCGCCGACGTCGGTGGTGCTCACTCGCGCTCCTCCTGCCGACGCTGTCTTGACCCTGCCCAGCATAGAGCCGCATACTGATATATCACTAGTGTATCTGGCTGCCGGATCTCGTGATCAGCGGCCGGAGCGAAGGAGACGGATGACCGCGACCGCCGTACGGGAGACCGCGACCCGCCCGCACCCCGCCGAGACCGGCGTCCACCACGACGTGCTCACGCTGCGGTGCCCCCAGCAGTCGGGGATCGTCAACGCGGTCACCTCGTTCCTGGTCGAGCACGGCCTGGACATCGAGGAGCACCAGCAGTTCGACGACCGGGTCAGCGGCACGCTGTTCCTCCGGACGGCCTTCACCGGCCGCGACGCCGACACCCTGGACGATCTGCGAGCCGCGTTCGCGACAGTGGTCGACCGGTTCGGCATGGATGCCCGGTTCCACGACGCGACCCCGGATCGACTGCTGATCATGGTCTCCAAGCTCGGCCACTGCCTGAACGACCTGATCTTCCGCTGGCGGGCCGGCAGCCTCGGGGCGGAGATCGTCGTGGTGGCGTCGAACCACGAGACCCATCGCCCGATGGTCGAGGCGGCCGGACTGCCGTTCGTGCACATCCCGATCACCGCCGACACCAAGGCCGAGGCCGAGGCGCAGCTGGAGGCGCTGATCACCGCGTACGACGTCGATCTCGTGGTCCTGGCTCGCTACATGCAGGTGCTGAGCGACGGACTGTGCACCCGCCTCGACGGCCGGGCGATCAACATCCACCACTCGTTCCTGCCCGGGTTCAAGGGCGCCAGGCCCTACCACCAGGCGTACGCGCGCGGGGTGAAGATGGTCGGCGCCACCGCCCACTACGTGACGCCGGAGCTCGACGAGGGCCCGATCATCGAGCAGGAGATCATCCGGGTCGACCACACCTTCGACCCCGACGCGCTGGCCACCGTCGGCCGCGACGCCGAGGCGCTGGCGCTGTCGCGGGCGGTGCGCTGGCACGGCCAGCGCCGGGTGCTGCGCAACGGCTCCAGCACCGTGGTCTTCCGCTGACCTGCCCCGAGTTTCTCGCCCAGCAAGAGGAGTAGTCGATCATGAGCAGCCCACGTGTGGTGATCATCGGGGCCGGCATCGTCGGCGCCAACCTGGCCGACGAGCTGGTCGGCCGCGGGCTGGACCGACATCACCGTCGTCGAGCAGGGTCCGCTGGCCACCCCGGGCGGGTCCACCTCCCACGCCCCGGGGTTGGTCTACCAGACCAACCCGTCGCGCTCGATGGCGCTGTTCGCCGGCTACACCGTGCAGAAGCTGCTCGGCCTGTCCGCCGACGGTCGGTCCTGTTTCGACCAGGTCGGCGGCCTCGAGGTCGCCACCACGCCGGCCCGGCTGGAGGACCTGAAGCGCAAGCTCGGCTGGGCCCAGTCCTGGGGGATCGACGCGCGCCTGGTCGACGCGGACGAGTGCGTACGCCTGCACCCGCTGCTGGACCGGGAACAGATCCTCGGCGGCTACCACACGCCCACCGACGGGCTCGCGCTCGCCGCCCGGGCGGTGCAGCTGCTGATCGCGCGGAGCGAGCGCGCCGGGGTCGTCTTCCGCGGCGGCACCGAGGTGATCGGGATCGAGCAGGCCGGCGGCCGGGTCACCGGCGTGCGGGTGCGTGCGGGCGCGCGAAGAGGACACCATCGCGGCCGACCTGGTCGTCTCCTGCGCGGGCTTCTGGGGCCCGAAGATCGGCGCCATGGTCGGGATGCCGGTGCCGCTGCTGCCGTTGGCCCACCAGTACGCGATCACGACCCCGGTCGACGCTCTGGCGGGGCGCAACGCCGATCCGAACGGCGCCGGTCTGCCGATCCTGCGTCACCAGGACGCCGACCTCTACTACCGCGAGCACGGTGACCGGATCGGCATCGGCTCGTACGCGCACCGGCCGATGCCGGTGGATCTGGACCGGGATCTGCGCCGCTACGCGCCCGAGGAGGTCACCGCCACCGCGATGCCGTCCAGCCTGACCTTCACCGCCGACGACTTCGCCCCGTCCTGGGCCGATGCCCGGACGCTGTTGCCGAGCCTGCGCGGGGCGGACATCCAGCGCGGCTTCAACGGGATCTTCTCCTTCACCCCCGACGGCAACCCGCTGGTCGGTCAGAGCCCGGACCTCGACGGTTTCTACCTGGCCGAGGCGGTCTGGGTCACCCACTCCGCGGGGGTGGCCCGGGCGGTCGCCCAGCTGCTGGTGGACGGCCGCTCGGAGATCTGCCTGGCCGGTTCCGACGCCGCCAGGTTCGAGGCGGTGCAGACCACCGAGGCGTACGTGCGGGAGACCGGCCAGCAGAACTTCGTCGAGGTGTACGACATCCTGCATCCGCTGGAGCCCAAGCTGTCCCCGCGCGATCTGCGGGTCAGCCCGTTCCACGCCCGCCAGACCGAGCTCGGCGCCTTCTTCCTCGAGGCGAGCAGCTGGGAGCGACCGCACTGGTACGAGTCCAACGCCGGTCTGCTGGCCGAGCTGCCGGCGGAGTGGCAGCCACCCGAGCGGGAGGGGTGGGCGGCCAAGTTCTCCTCGCCGATCGCCGCCGTCGAGGCGTGGAAGACGCGTACCGGCGTGGCGATGTTCGACATGACCCCGCTGAAGCGGATCGAGGTCACCGGTCCCGGGGCGGTCGCGCTGCTCGAGCGCACCACGACGGGCAACGTGGCCCGCAAGCCCGGCGCGGTGACGTACTGCCTGATGCTCGACGACGCCGGCGGCATCCGCTCCGACGTCACCGTGGCCCGGATCGCCGACGAGCGCTTCCAGGTCGGCGCCAACTCAGCCATCGACACGGTCTACCTGACGCGGGAGGCGCGCCGGCTCACCGCGGCGGATCCGGCTCGGTGGGTGCAGGTCCGCGACATCACCGCGGGCACCTGCTGCCTCGGACTGTGGGGACCGCTGGCGCGGGAGGTCCTCGGCCAGGTCTGCGCCGACGACCTCTCCAACGACGGGCCGCTGCGCTACTTCCGCACCGTCGAGATCACCGTCGGCGGTGTACCGTGACCGCGCTCCGGGTCTCCTACGTCGGCGAGCTCGGCTGGGAGCTCTACACCAGCGCCGAGCTGGGGCAGCGACTCTGGGACACCCTGTGGGAGGCCGGGAGATCGTACGGGTTGGTCGCCGCCGGCCGGGAAGCCTTCAACGCCCTGCGGCTGGAGAAGGGCTACCGCTCCTGGGGCACCGACATGACGACCGAGCACACCCCGCGCCGAGGCGGGACTCGAGCTTCGCCGTCAAGGACCGGGACGGCTACGTCGGTCGCGCCGCGATCCTGGGGGAGGAGCCGCCGTCCCAGCAGCTCACCTGCTTGACGGTCGACGACGGGCACAGCCTGGTGCTGGGCAAGGAGCCGGTGCTGGTCGACGGCAAGCCGGTCGGCTACGTGACCAGTGCGGCGTACGGGTTCAGCATCGGTCGCCCGATCGCGTACGCCTGGCTGCCGGCCGAGCTGGAGGTGGGCAGTGCCGTCGAGTTGGAGTACTTCGGCACCCGGATCCCGGCCACCGTCACCGCCGAGCCGCTCTACGACCCGGAGATGACCCGACTGCGCGGCTGATCCAGGGCGACCCGCCCTCAGCCCACCCGACACCAGCTCTCGCTCGGGATCCAGCTTCCTGCACTAGTTGTCACCAGCGCGAGAAGCACCATCCCGAGCGAGAAGGACCCGGCCGACGTCAGCCGACGACGGTCCAGGTGTCCGGTCCGGCGATCATGGCCTGCAGCGCGTCGTCGTCGGAGCCCTTGTCGGCCGCGAGCTTGACCTGCTCGCGCGCGAGGTCGTCGTACGTGGGTGCCTCGACGTCGCGGAAGATGCCGATCGGGGCCCGGTGCAGGACACCGGAGTCGGTCAGCCGGGAGAGGCCGAACGCGAACGACGGATCCGGGTCGTGGGCGTCGTGCACGACCAGCTGGTCGGCCCCGACGGAGTCCACGTCGACGATCTCGAACGCTCCCGAGACCGGGTTGCGGACGACGCCCTTGGACCCCTCGACCCCGAAGCGGATCGGCTCCCCGTGCTTCAGCGGGATGATCGCCTCGGCCGAGGTCTCGGCGTCCTTCATCGAGGCGAACGCGTCGTCGTTGAAGATCGGGCAGTTCTGGTAGATCTCCACGAACGACGTGCCGCGGTGCGCCGCCGCCGCCCGCAGCACCTCGATCAGGTGCTTGCGGTCGGAGTCGATCGGTCCGGGCCACGAAGGTCGCCTCGGCGCCCAGGGCCAGCGACACCGGGTTGAACGGGTTGTCCAACGACCCCATCGGCGTCGACTTGGTGATCTTGCCGATCTCGGAGGTGGGGGAGTACTGCCCCTTGGTCAGACCGTAGATCCGGTTGTTGAACAGCAGGATGGTCAGGTTGACGTTGCGGCGCAGCACGTGGATCAGGTGGTTGCCGCCGATCGACAGCGCGTCGCCGTCGCCGGTGATCACGAACACCGCGGCGTCCTCGCGGGCCGTCGCCACCCCGGTGGCGATCGCGGTCGCCCGGCCGTGGATCGAGTGCATGCCGTAGGAGTCCACGTAGTACGGGAACCGCGACGAGCAGCCGATCCCGGAGACGATGACCGTGTTCTCCTTGCGGATGCCGAGCTCGGGCATGAAGCCCTGGAACGCGGCCAGCACGGCGTAGTCGCCGCAGCCCGGGCACCACCGCACCTCCTGGTCGGAGGTGAAGTCCTTGCGGTTCAGGGGCTCGAGCGCGAGCGGTACGCCGGTCAGACCCGGGCCGATCGGAGCCGTCGGCGCCGTGGCCGGGCCCGCGACGACCGGACGGACCACCGGGGCGGCCGTTGGGCGTCGGTCGGGGCGGGTCGGTGCGGGGAGGGGCGGTGCGAGGCCGACCCTCGGTGTCGTGGCCGTTGACGATGTCCTGTCCGCTGACGGAGGTCACGCGGGTACTCCTTCGATCGAGTCGATCTCGGCTTCCAGGTCGGCGGCCAGCTCGCTCAGCGAGATGGGCAGGCCGCGGACCCGGGAGTAGCTGTGCACGTCGACGAGGTACTTGGCCCGGAGCATCGTCGCGAGCTGCCCCAGGTTCATCTCCGGGACGATCACGCGCTCGTAGCGGCGCAGCACCTCACCGAGGTTGGCGGGGAACGGGTTGAGATGGCGCAGGTGCGTCTGGGCGATCCGGCGGCCGGACTTGCGGACCCGACGGACGGCGGCCGTGATCGGACCGTACGTCGACCCCCAGCCCAGCACCAGCACGCTGGCGCCGAAGCCCTCGTCGGCGTCCGGGTCGTCGACCACCACGTCGGGGATGTCGCGGACGATGCCGTCGATCTTGGCCTGCCGGGTGCGCACCATCTCGTCGTGGTTGGCCGGGTCGTAGGAGACCGCGCCGGTGTCCTTCGCCTTCTCGATGCCGCCGATCCGGTGCTGCAGACCGGCGGTACCGGGGATGGCCCAGGGCCGGGCCAGCGTCTCCGGGTCGCGCAGGTAGGGCAGGAAGACGTCCTTGCCGGCCTTGTCCGTCGCGTTGGTGGCGGTGGCGAAACCGGGATCGATCGGCGGGATCGCGGACAGGTCCGGCACCTCCCACGGCTCGGCCCCGTTGGCGATGTAGCCGTCGGACAGCAGGAACACGGGGGTGCGGTACTTGACGGCGATCCGGATCGCCTCGATGGCGGTGTCGAAGCAGTCCGACGGCGTCTGCGCGGCGAGCACCGGGACCGGCGCCTCGCCGTTGCGGCCGTACATCACCTGCAGCAGGTCGGCCTGCTCGGTCTTGGTCGGCATGCCGGTGCTGGGTCCGGCGCGCTGGATGTCGCAGATGACCAGCGGCAGCTCGGTCATCACGGCCAGACCGATGGTCTCGGCCTTCAGCGCGACCCCCGGGCCGGAGGTGGTGGTGACGCCGAGGTGGCCGGCGAAGCTCGCGCCCAGGGCCGCTCCGACGCCGGCGATCTCGTCCTCGGCCTGGAACGTGGTGACGCCGAACCGCTTGTGCTTGCTCAGCTCGTGCAGCACGTCGGAGGCCGGGGTGATCGGGTAGGCGCCCAGGAACATCGGCAGGTTGGCCTTGCGCGCACCGGCGACGAGCCCGTACGCCAGCGCGACGTTGCCGGAGATCTGCCGGTAGGTGCCGGCCGGCATCGGGGCCGGCGGCACCTCGTACGTGACCGCGAAGACCTCGGTGGTCTCGCCGAAGGCGAAGCCGGTCTTGAAGGCGGTGATGTTCGCGTCGCGGATCGCCGGCTTGTTGGCGAACTTGGTGGAGAGGAAGCTGAGCGTGCCCTCGGTGGGGCGGCCGTAGAGCCAGGACAGCAGACCGAGCGCGAACATGTTCTTCGCCCGGGAGGCGTCCTTGCGGGACAGCCCGAACTCCTTGACCGCCTCGACGGTCATCCCGGTCAGGTCGAGGGAGTGCAGCTGGTAGTCGGCCAGCGAGCCGTCCTCGAGGGGGTTCGCCTCGTAGCCGACCTTGGCCAGGTTGCGCTTGGTGAAGTCCGCGGTGTCGGCGATGATCAGCCCGCCCCGGGGGAGGTCCTCGATGTTGGCCTTGAGGGCCGCCGGGTTCATCGCGACCAGCACGTCCGGACGGTCGCCCGGGCGTCATGATGTCGTAGTTGGCGAAGTGCAGCTGGAAGCTGGAGACGCCGGGCAGGGTGCCCTGGGGAGCGCGGATCTCGGCGGGGAAGTTCGGCAGGGTCGAGATGTCGTTGCCGAACGTCGCCGAGTCGGCGGTGAACCGGTCGCCGGTCAGCTGCATGCCGTCGCCGGAGTCGCCGGCGAAGCGGATGACCACCCGGTCGAGCGTGTGGACCTGTCGCACTGCGTGGAGCCTTCTTCCGTCTGGACTGCCCCTCGCCGGTGGGCGTGGGACGGCCCCACGCGGGTGTGGTGCGCAGGACCGGGTGCGGTTCTCACCGCTTCGGGCGCGTCAACGCCCTAGCCATGATAAGGGCGTCCTCACCGAGAACTATTCCCTTCTCAGCCCGAAACCGCCCCGGGTGACCGACGCCACGCCGGGAGTCGCCGGGCGGTCGCGGGGACTGGGCGTCCGAGGAAACCACGACGGCCCACCCCCAGGGGTGAGCCGGCGCGCCCGGGGCTCGACCGCTCGGGACGGCCCCGCCATCCTCAGCCGTGGGCCGCCGGGTCGGTCGCGTACCACAGGGCCATCGGCAGCTGGAACGACGTGAAGCAGTAGTTGCCCATCGGCAGCCAGTAGTGGTACTCCTCGACCGTCGCGCCCTGGAAGAGGACGATGAACTGCCAGTGGTCGGCGTACATGCTCCACACCCGCCGCTTGCGGACCTCACCGTCCTCGGTGAAGGTGAGGGTGCGCTCGAGCTTGACGATGTCGTTGTACGTGTTGTCGCCGATCGCCTCCACCGTCACCTCGGGCAGCGCGGTGAGCCCTTCCTCGAACCCCTCGCGGAGCAGTGGCAGGTCGTCGGCCGTGACGGCCACCCCGAGGTCGCGGACGGCCACCGCGAAGTGCGTCGCCTGATCGTCGCGATCCGGCCCGACGATGACGCCCTCGAGGTCTTCCAGGTTCTCCCGGAACCAGTTCGAGGGGTGCCGGAACTCGTACCGGCCACCGGCGTCGGTGTAGGTGGTGACGCCGGTGAAGCGCGGCCGTCCGATCCTGGTGTCCCGCACCCTCACGCGTGCTCGCTCTCGCTCGTCGGGCTGATCGCGCCGCTCGTGGGCTGAACCCCGCTCGTGGGCTGATCGGGGACCTCCACGGCCCGGAAGGCCTCCGGTGAGGGGACCACGGCGCCGGTCAGCTCCAGCGACTCGGCGAAGTGGCAGGCGACCATCCGCGGGCGGACGGCGCCGCCCACCGAGCCGCCCTGGTCGTGGGCGATCTCGCGCAGCTCCGGCGTCTCGTCGGTGCACTTCTGCTGCGCGTACTTGCAGCGGGTGTGGAAGTAGCAGCCCGACGGCGGGTTGGCCGGGCTCGGCACCTCGCCCTTCAGCGGCTCCGTCTCGTGCCGGTTGCGCGGGTCGGGCTGGGGCACCGCCGCCAGCAGGGCCTCCGAGTACGGGTGCAGGGGTCGCTTGTACAGCTCCTTCGTGTCGGCGATCTCGACCACCCGGCCGACGTACATCACCACCACCCGGTCGGAGATGTGCTCCACCACCGACAGGTCGTGGCTGATGAACAGGTACGTCAGCCCCATCCGCTCCTGCAGGTCCTCCAGCAGGTTGATCACCTGGGCCTGCACCGAGACGTCCAGCGCCGACACGGGCTCGTCGCAGATGATCAGGTCAGGGTCCAGCGCCAGCGCCCGGGCGATGCCGATGCGCTGCCGCTGCCCGCCGGAGAACGCGTGCGGGTAGCGGCTCGCGTGCTCCGGGCGCAGCCCGACGATGGTCAGCAGCTCGGCGACCCGGTCGCGCAGCGCCTGCCCCTTCAGCACCTTGTTGATGACGAGGGGCTCGGCGATCACCCGGCCGACGGTCATCCGGGAGTCGAGCGAGGCCATCGGGTCCTGGAAGATGAACTGCATCCGCGGACGGATCCGCGTCCATGGTCTTGGTGTCGGCGTCCTCGAGGTGCACCGGGCCGAGATCGGGGTGGCGGAAGATGACCTCGCCGCCGGTGGGCTCCTCCAGCCGGATGATGGTCCGCCCGGTGGTGGACTTGCCGCAGCCGGACTCGCCGACGATGGCCACCGTCTCGCCGCGGTTGACGCTGAGCGAGACCCCGTCGACGGCCTTGACCTGGCCGATCACGCGGCGCATCGCCCCGCCCTTGATGGGGAAGTGCTTCTTCAGGCCCGCGCACCTCCAGCAACGGGCCCTCGGCCGCCTCGCGCGGCTCCTGCGCACCGTCCGCGGACGGCTTGGGCCGCTTCGGCGTCGCTGTCTGAGTCGTGTCGGTCATCGCCGCGCCTCCGTCGTCGAGCCGGCCAGCGCGTGTTCGTCGTCGTAGAGATGGCACCGTACGCCGTGGCGGTGCGCGCCGGGCAGCAGCGTCTCGGGCGGGATGACCGTCTGGCACACGTCGCCGATGTAGTCCGGGCACCGCGGGTGGAAGCTGCAGCCGGGCACCTGCGCGTAGGGATCCGGGACCGAGCCCTTGATCACCTCCAGCGGCGTGTGCTCGGCCGCGCCGATCCGGGGGATCGAGCGCAGCAGGGATCGCGTGTACGGGTGCTTGGGGTGGTAGAAGATGTCGTCCACCGACGCCCGCTCCACCACCCGGCCCTGGTACATCACGATCACCTCGTCGCACAGCTGGGCGACCACGCCCATGCTGTGGGTGATGAAGATGATCGACATGCCGATCTCCTCCTTCAGCCGCAGCATCAGGGCGAGGATCTGGGCCTCGGTCGTCACGTCGAGCGCCGTGGTCGGCTCGTCGGCGATCAGCAGGGCGGGGTGGCAGGACAGCGCCATGGCGATCATGGCCCGCTGTCGCATACCGCCGGACAGCTCGTGCGGGTAGGAGTTGGCGATCCGCTCCGGGTTCGGCATGCCGACCTGGCGCAGCATGTCGACCGCCTGCTCCCAGGACTGCTTCTTGTCCGGCGTCTGGTGCAGCTGGATCGCTTCCTGGATCTGGGAGCCGATCTTGTAGACGGGGTTGAGCGACGACATCGGCTCCTGGAAGATCATCGCGATCTCCGAGCCGCGGATGGCCCGCATGGCGTCGCTGGTGGGCTTCAGCCGGGTGATGTCGACCTCACCCGAGCTGTCCAGCGCCGCCTCGAGCTCGGCCTCCTGCTGCGATCGACTCGCGGCGGTCGCCCGGGGGTCGGCGGAACACGATCGAACCGTCGGTGATCTTGCCCGCCGCGCTCGAGGATCTGCATGATCGCGCGGGCCGTCACGCTCTTGCCGCTACCGCTCTCACCCACCACGCCGAGCACGGTGCCGCGCTTGACGTCGAAGCTCACGCCGTTGAGCGCGTTGACCTTGCCCAGGGTGGTCTTGTACTCCACCTGGAGGTCGCGCACGGTGATGATCGCGTCGCGCGCACCGATGCCCAGCTCGTCGGCCCGGTCGCGGCTGTCGCTGCCGTCGTTTCTGGTGGTCATGTCGTCATGGCCTCTCCTGGAGTCTGCAGCCGAGCAGTTTCGGGGTCGTCCGGCACATCGCGGTCAGCTGTACGGGTCCACGGCGTCCCGGACACCGTCGCCCAGCAGCTGGAAGCTGGCGACCGCGATGATCACGAAGACGGCCGGGATCAGCACCCACGGGTACTGCTGGAGCACGTCGATGCGCTGCGCGTCCTTCAGCAGCACCCCCCAGCTGATGGCCGGTTCGAGCATCCCGATGCCGAGGAAGGACAGCGTGGTCTCGGCGATGATCGTGGCGGGGATGGCCAGCATGGACACCGCCACGATGTGGCTGGCGGAGTTGGGCAGCAGGTGCGTGGTGATGATCCGCGGCCCCTTGGCCCCGGCGGACTTGGCGGCGGCGACGTAGTCGGACTTGGCGTACCCCATCACCTTGCCGCGCACCTGGCGGGCGAGACCGGCCCACGCCACCAGGGCGAGGATCAGCGTCATCAGGAAGTACCGCTTCGTCACCGACATGTCCGGGGAGAGGACGGCCGCCATCGTCGCCCACAACGGCAGCGTCGGGATGGACATGATGACCTCGATGAAGCGCTGGATGAGGTTGTCGGTCCGGCCCCCGGCGTAGCCGGACCAGGTGCCGATGACCGAGCCCAGCACCGTGGCGATGGCCACCCCGAGCAGGCCGATCGACAGCGAGACGCGGCTGCCGTAGAGCGTCCGGGCGAAGATGTCGCGGCCGTTGCCGTCGGCTCCGAAGAGGAGCAGCTTCGCCTCCCCCTCGGGGGCCACGATCAGGTGCCGGTCGGCCGGGATCAGCCCGAGGAACTTGTACTCGAAGCCCTTGCCGAAGATCTGCAGCGGGATCGGGTTGCTGCAGTCCTTGACGTACGTGGTCGAGATGTTGACCGGGTCGATCTCCTGCTTCACCGTGCACATCGCCGGTCCGCCGGACCAGGTCAACGAGCTCGGTGCCGCGTACTTGTAGGCCTGGTCCACCTGCACCGGGTCGTTGGGGGACAGCAACGGCGCGAAGATCGCCGCCAGGTAGAGCAGACCCAGGATGATCAGCGAGAAGATCGCCAGCTTGCTCTGCTTGAACCGGCGGACCATCAGCTGGCCCTGGGAGACCTCGCCGATCTTGCTGCTCTCGCCCGTCGACGCGAACGTCGTACCGGCCTCGGTGGTGGTCACCTCGTCCAGACCGGGCCCTTCGACCCCTGCCATCGTCATCTGCGTCTCCTAGTCCAGGACTCGGGCTCGGGGGTCGATCCACATCAGCAGCAGATCGGCGATCAGGTTCCCGATGATCAGCAGCGCCGACAGCATGACGAGCAGCGTGGCCGCCACGTAGGTGTCCTTGACGATCAGCGTCTGCAGCAGGGCCTGCCCGGTGGTGGGGAGGTTGAAGATGATCGACACCACGGCCTCACCCGAGATGATCACGCCCAAGGTGGTGCCCAGCGTCATCACCAGCGGGTGCAGGGCGTTGCGCACCGCGTGCTTCCAGATCACCTTGCTCTCGGCCACGCCCTTGGCTCTGGCCGTCTGCACGTACTGCTGGTTGAGCACGTCGAACAGGTTCGCCCGCATCACGCGGGTGAGCCAGGCGGTGCTGGCGACGGAGATCACCAGCAGCGGCATCCACAGGTGGGCGAGCATGTCGAGCAGCTTGTCGATGCTCCAGGGCGCGTTCCGGTACTCGTTGGAGAACAGACCTCCGACGTCGATGCCGCCGAACTGCACGGCGGCCACCATCACCGCCAGGGCCAGCAGGAACTCCGGTATCGCCACCCCCACGAACTGGATCACGGTGACGATGTTGTCGCCGAGGCTGTAGCGGTGGGTGGCCGAGTACACGCCGATGGGGATGGCGATGCCCCAGGCGATGATGGTCGCCGACAGCGCCAGCGCGACCGACAGGCCGAAGCGGCTCCAGATCACGTCGGCCACCGGCTCGCGGTAGGCGAACGACATCCCGAAGTCGCCCTGGATGAGTCCGCCGGCCCACTTGCCGTACTTGACGATCCAGGGGTCGTTGACGCCGTACTGCTCCTCCAGCGCCTCGACCTGCTGGGTCGAGACCGTGCTGCCCATGGCCCGCAGCCGGTCGATCTCGGAGTCCACCGCCGAGCCCGGTGCCAGCTCGATGATGAAGAACGTCAGCAGCGACACCAGGAACAAGGTGATGACGGCGTAGACGAGACGCCGGAGGATGTAGACGACCATCAGCGTTCCCTTCGATCAGGGGGTTGATCGGTTGCGAAGGCTGGGATCAGCTGTGTTCTTCGGGGTTGTCCCAGTAGTAGCACTCCGGGTCGTAGACCGCCGGGGTCGGGTGGATCCAGGGATTCACCATCCCGCCCTGCGCGAGGTTCTCCTTGCGGGGAACGTTCTTCAGGTCGGTCTTGATCACCATCACCTGCGGGTAGTTCGCCACCGAGCCCATCATGAACGGACCGTCGGAGACGTGGATCTTGATCATGTCCCAGACCTGTTGGTGCCGCTTCGTCTCGTCCGGCTCGATCTTGCTGGCGTCGTAGATGTCCCACAGCTTCTGGATCGGGCCGTTGGCGTCGGGCTTCACCCGCGGTGGGTTCCGCTCCCACGGGTCGAGGTCCAGCTGCTTGGAGTTGGTGTCGGTGCCGAGCTGCTGATACCACTGACCCTCCAGCGGAGCCCAGCGGGTGTACTCCAGCGGGACGAGCCACTGCGGGTAGACCAGGTGGTTGGGTCCGTCGCCGACCTCCCAGTTGCTGTGGGCCATCAGCTTGCCGGACTTCCACTGGTCGTCGAACGCCTGCGGGGCGATCGGGTTGCTCTTCATCTCGATCCCGACGGCCTTGAGATCGGCGATCAGCTGGTTGTCCTTGGTCTTGTGCTCCACCGAGGCGTCGGCCTGGATGTCGATGCGCAGCGCGAGCTTCTTGCCGTTGGGCAGCGTGCGCATCCCGTCGCTCCCGGCCTTGAGGCCGAGCTCGTCAAACAGCGACTTGGCCTTCTCCGGGTCGTACTTCACGTAGGAGTCGCGCCAGCTCGCGTAGGCCTGCTTGCCGGTGTCGTTGACCGTGTACTCGATGGCCTTCGGGCTCAGGGTGCCGGTGGTGGGCTCGCCGGTGTTGAAGTAGACCGACTTCTGCACGGCCTCGCGGTTGAAGGCGTGGGAGATGGCCTGCCGGAACTTGGGCTCGCGGATGAGCTTGCGCAGGTCGTCGTCCACGTAGTCGTAGTTGAAGAAGAAGATCGATCCGGTGCCCGATCCGCTGTCCCACAGGAGAACCTCGGTCTTCGCGCGCTCGGCGCTGTCCCGGATGCCCTGGACGTCGTTGAGGGTGATCTGGTTGAAGCCGCCCTGGCAGTAGTCGACCGATCCCTGCTGGACCTGGAGCTTGCCGGCCTCGGCGTCGCTCACGACGCTGATCTGGATCTCGTCGATGTAGGGGAGCTGATCACCGTTGGGCATCACCACGTAGTAGTACGGGTTGCGCTCCAGCACCACGCCCTTGGTGTTGTCGAACTCCTTGCACTTGAAGCCCGTCATGGTGGGGCACTCGGGGTTGCGGTGCCAGTCGCCCTTGGTCTCCATCAGGCCGCCGACCGAGTCCCAGTTGTCGGGGACGTTCTTGCCGTACTTGGGATGGAACTGCTTGACGTAGTGGCTCGGCATCATCCAGATGGGGCCGTTCTTGCCGACGTTGCCGTTCACCCACATGGCCATCCGGTCGGCGGTCAGCGGGGCCGGGGCGTCGAAGGTCATCTTCAGGGTCAGGTCGTCGACCGCGGTGAACTTGGCCAGCGTGCCCTTACCCGAGCGGGCCTCGTCGGGCGCGGTCTGCGCCATGTACTGCCCCGCGATGATGTCGTCCCACCAGAACATGATGTCCGCGGTGCTCCACGGCTCGCCGTCGGACCACTTCAGCCCCTTGCGGAAGTGGAAGGTCCATTCCGACGCGTCGTCGTTGGACTCCCACGACTCCACCAGGCCGGGCACGACATCCTTGCCGTCGTTGAGGTAGCGCAGCGGGGAGTGGCCGTAGAAGAACTCCCGGTTGGAGTCCGCCTTGGCCGCGCCCGTGGTGGAGAAGGTGTTCATGTTGAGCGTGCCGCCGTACTTGCCGGGCGTGGCCCAGGCGTGGGGGAGCACGTAGGGGACCTCGGGCAGCCGCTCCTCGACCGGGGGCAGGCTGCTGTCGATCTTGGGCGACTGCTGGTACTTACCGGGCACCGCCAACGGCTCACTGGACGAGCCGACGGCCTTCGAGCCCTCGGTCCCCCCACCGGTGTTGGTTTCGCCCCCGCCACCGTTCGTACAGGAGGCCAGTGCCACGGAACCCGCGAGCACGGCCGAGCCGTAGAGAAAGTGGCGACGAGAAATGCGACCGAGCTCCATCGTGTCCTCCAGTGCGTCCGACGTCGGTGTCAGTGCCGGGACTTCAACGTTGAAACGTCGGACAGGAGGTCAGTGGGGAAGATCGATCTTCCGCCGCCCGACTGTCGCTTCGTTCCGCATCGTTGCCCGAACGTGTCGAGACTTTACTCATGACAAGCCCCTGTGCGAAGCCCCAGCCCCCGAAAACACTGCATCGGTTGTGAAACTATTCAACGCGCAGGCTCGCCCGTTGGTCTCGCTCAGGCATCGGGGCCGCCGTGCTCGGGCGGTCGCCGCAGTGCCCCGGTCCCTCCCTGCTGCCAGGGCAGCGGACCGGCCAGCGGTCGGAACTCGACGCCGATCGCCGACAGCCGTTCCAGGTGGGTGGGCAGCCGGTCCGAGAACTCCTCGAACGACCGACCGTCCGGAGCCGACCAGGCCACCTCGGCGTGGGCGCAGGCCCGCGGGAACAGCATGTAGTCCACCCGGCGCGTGTCCGGCATGTACTCCCGCCAGACCTGGCACTGGGTGCCGAGGACCTTGTCGTGGACCTCGGGGGGCAGCCCCGTCAGCGGTTCGAACGCGTACGCCTGCTCCAGCGGCAGGTGGCCGCCGATCGCGTACGCCTCGGTCGGGTCGTCGCTGGGGTAGTAGTCGAAGTAGGTGTGGGTGACCGGGCACATGATCACGTCCATCCCGGCCTTCGCCGCCGCGATCCCGTACGACGCGTCCCGCCATGCCATCGCGACCGCCCCCTCGAGCGGACCCTCGTCGTTGATCTCGTCCCAGCCGACCAGCCGGCGGCCGCGGGCGGCGAGCCAGTCGCGCAGCTGCTCGGTCAGCCAACGCTGCAGGTACTCCGGGCCGGGCAGACCGCGTCGTTCGGCCAGCGCCCGGGCCGCGGGGCTGGCGATCCACTCGTCGCGGGGGCACTCGTCGCCCCCCACGTGGACGTACGGGCTGTCGAAGACCTCGAGCAGCTCGGTGTAGAGGTCGAAGATCACCGTCATGGCGTCGTCGGTCATGTTCAGCACCTCGGGGAAGACGCCGAAGGTGGTCGCCGGCTGGTAGCCGCTCTCGGGATGGTTGCCGAGCTCGGGGTAGGCCGCCAGCAGGGCGAGCACGTGGCCGGGGAACTCCAGCTCGGGCATCACCGTGACCCCGCGGTCGGCGGCGTAGCGGACCAGGGCCCGCAGCTGGTCGTGGGTGTAGAAGCCGCCGTGCGGGGTGCCGTCGGCGAAGTCCTGGAAGTGTCGTTGGGTCTCCGACCGCCAGCTGGCCCGCTCCTGCAGCTTCGGGTAGCGCTGCGAGGCGAACCGCCAGCCCTGGTCCTCGGTCAGGTGCAGGTGGAACACGTTGTACTTGTGCAGCGCGATCAGGTCGACGAAGCGGAACAGGTCGGCCAACGGCATGAAGTGCCGGCCGACGTCGAGGTGCACGCCGCGCCAGCCGAAGCGCGGCTCGTCGGTGATCCGGACGCCGGCCACGCTGAGCGCGTCGCCCGACGGCGCGGGGCGCAGGGTCGACGGCGGCAGCAGCTGGCGCAGGGTCTGGGTGGCCCAGTTGAGGCCGCGGGTGGTGGCCGCGGTGAGCACGATCCCCTCGGTCGTCACCTCGACCACGTACGCCTCGTCGGCCAGGCTCTCGTCCTTGATCAGCCGCAGGGCCCCCTCGGTGGCGGTCGGCAGCTCGAAGCCGGTGCCGGGGGAGAGCAGGCGGCGGACGGTGGCCGCCCAGCCGGGCTCGGCGGTGCTGATCGCCAGCTCGGCGGTCAGCGTGAAGCTGCCGTCCCCGGGCTCGGTGTGGAGCGGGCGGGGGAGCACGGGGCTGGTCGCCACGGGGCGGGCGGACGGCGTCGTCGTGGTGGTCACCTGCTTCACCCTAAGCGGTCCGGCCCGCCCCCGGAGAGGGCCTCTGCAACGTTCGAGAACCACACCAGTGCCCACTCCGCGTGCGCTGCACCACCAGCGGAGTTCAGGACCCCGGCTCGACGGGAACTCCGCGTGTGCTGCACCACCCGCGAAGTCGGGAGGGTCAAGATGCGGCGGCCGGGGAGGACTGCGGGTCGGCCAGCAGGTCGGCGAACACGAGCTCGGCGGCACCGACGGCCAGGACGTCGGAGCCCAGCTCGGCGGGGACGATCTCCAGCCCGGCGCTGAGGGCGGCGAACCCGGTCTGCCGGACCTGGTCCTGGAGCGTCGATCCGGTCGCCCCGGCCAGGTCGGCCAGGAACCCGCCCAGCACCACCACCTCCGGGTCGAGCACGTTCACGGTGTTGGCCAGAGCCTGGGTCAGCCAGCCCAGCTGGCGTTCGACCTCGGCGATCACCGTGGGGGACCCGGCCGCGACGGCGGCGGCGAGGGTGCTGCCCAACGACTCGACCGACTGGTCCCGCAGTCCGAGCACCTCGAGCAGCCCGGCCCTGGTCACCTCGGTCTCCAGGCACCCGCTCCGGCCGCAGTGGCAGGAGCGACCGGCCGGGTTGACCACGGAGTGGCCGAGCTCGCCGGCGTACCCGTGTCGACCCAGCAGCGGGTCGCCGCCGCTGACCACGCCGCCGCCGATGCCGCTGGCGCTGCCGTTGAGGTAGACCAGATCGGTCCGGTGGCGGCCCGCGCCGAACCACAGCTCGGCGATCAGGGCCGCCCGGGCGTCGTTCGACACCACGCAGCGGTAGCCGGTCGCCGCCGCGACCCGGTCGGCCAGTGGTTCGTCGTGCCAGCCGAGGTGCGGGGCGAGGGTGACCGTGCCGGTCGACCGCTCGACCAGCCCCGGCACGGCGACGCCGACGCCGAGCACCCGGAACCGCGTGTCCAGCTCCGAGCGCATCCCGTCGACGAGGGCGGCGACCAGGTTGACCGCCTCGGTCGCCGTGGGGGCCGTCGTGACCGGGTAGCGGATCCGCTTGTGCACCACCCCGCCGAGGCCGACCAGGCCGACGGTGACCGCGTCGATGTCCGGATTGACCGAGAGGGCGACCACCGACGCCTCGGCCGTCACCAGCGGACTCGGTCGACCGACCCCGGCGGAGGCGGTCGGTCCGGTCTCCGACACCAGCCCGAGGGCGACCAGCTCGGTCACCAGGCCGGCGATCGTCGATCGGTTCAGCCCGGTCCGGCGGGTCAGCGCGGCTCGCGACTGGGCGCCCTCGCGGTGCACCAGGGTGAGCAGGCGACTGAGGTTGTGACGACGCGCCGGGGCGGCCGTCGCACTCGACGCGGCGGGTCGGCTCATCGGCGTACCCCTGGATTTGTTGTCGGCTCGACCGCCGACATGTCTCCTGCACGAGTAACGCAGGTCGTCCCTTGACGGGGCCACCGGATGGCAATAAGTTGTGCTTATCAACATTTGATCCCGTACGCCAACGGAGGCACCTCATGAGCT
This sequence comes from uncultured Actinomycetota bacterium, assembly GCA_963759915.1. Classification (GTDB taxonomy): domain Bacteria; phylum Actinomycetota; class Actinomycetes; order Propionibacteriales; family Propionibacteriaceae; genus Microlunatus. Next base: position 43,407 of record CAVXBJ010000027.1, read on the forward strand.
TCACCCCCACCCCCGCCGACAAGTTCTCCTTCGGTCTGTGGACCATCGGCTGGGTCGGTCAGGACCAGTTCGGCAGCGCCAGCCGCGCACCGCTCGACGTGGTCGAGGCGGTGACCAAGCTCGGCGAGATCGGCGCGTACGGGCTGACCTTCCACGACAACGACCTGTTCCCGTTCGAGGCCACCGAGGCCGAGCGGACCGCCCAGATCGACCGGCTGAAGAAGGTGCTGGCCGACACCGGCGTGGCCGTGCCGATGATCACCACCAACCTGTTCAGCCACCCGGTGTTCAAGGACGGCGGGTTCACCTCCAACGACCGCGCCGTGCGCCGGTTCGCGCTCCGCAAGCTGCTCCGCAACATCGACCTGGCCGCCGAGCTGGGGGCGGAGACCTTCGTCATGTGGGGCGGTCGCGAGGGCAGCGAGTTCGACGCGGCCAAGGACGTGCAGGCCGCGCTGGCCCGCTACCGCGAGGGCGTCAACCTGCTGGCCGAGTACGTCACCGACCAGGGCTACGACCTGCGCTTCGCCATCGAGCCGAAGCCGAACGAGCCCCGCGGCGACATCCTGCTGCCGACGGTCGGCCACGCGATGGCCTTCATCGAGACCCTCGACAGCCGGAGCTGTTCGGCATCAACCCCGAGGTCGGTCACGAGCAGATGGCCGGGCTCAACTTCACCCACGGCATCGCCCAGGCGCTCGACGCCGGCAAGCTGTTCCACATCGACCTGAACGGTCAGCGCAGGATCAAGTTCGACCAGGACCTGGTCTTCGGCCACGGCGACCTGCAGAACGCGTTCTCCCTGGTCGACCTGCTGGAGAACGGCGGCCCCGGCGGCGGCCCGGCCTACACCGGCCCGCGGCACTTCGACTACAAGCCGAGCCGGACCGAGGACTACGACGGCGTCTGGGAGTCGGCCACGGCCAACATGCGGATGTACCTGATCCTCAAGGAGCGGGCGGCGGCCTTCCGGGCCGATCCCGAGGTGCAGGAGGCGCTGGCCGCGGCCAAGGTGGCCGAGCTGTCCGAGCCGACCCTGAACCCCGGTGAGACCTACACCGAGCTGCTGGCGGATGCTGCTGCCTATGAGGACTTCGACGCGGAGCCGTACTTCAACGGCCAAGGGATTCGGCTTCGTCAAGCTGCAGCAGCTGATGCTCGAGCACCTGATGGGCGCCCGCGGTGACGCTGTCTCTGGTCGCCGGGGTGGACTCGTCCACCCAGTCCGTGAAGGTGGTCGTCTGCGACGCCGGCACCGGGGAGGTGGTCCGCTCGGGGCGGGCCGCGCACCCCGACGGCACGGAGGTGTCGGCCGCGGCCTGGCTGGACGCCTACCGGGAGGCGACCGACGACCCGTCCCTGCTCGCCGGGGTCGAGGCGATCAGCGTCGGCGGGCAGCAGCACGGGATGGTCACCCTCGACGCCGACGGTGAGCTGGTGCGGGATGCCCTGCTGTGGAACGACAACCGCTCGGCCGGGGCGGCGCTCGACCTGATCTCCGAGCTGGGCGGCCCGCAGGCCTGGGCCGATGCCGTCGGGTGCGTCCCGGTGGCGTCCTTCACGGCGTCCAAGATCCGCTGGCTGGCCCGGAACGAGCCGGAGAACGCTGCCCGCGTCGACCGGGTGGTGCTGCCGCACGACTACCTGACCTGGGAGATCGGGGGTCGGTCCTTCGACCCGGTCACCGATCGCGGTGACGCCTCCGGTACGGCGTACTTCGACGCCGTCGCCAACCGCTACCGCGACGATCTGGTCGAGCTGGCCTTCGGCCGGACCCTGTCCCTGCCACGCGTGGCCGCACCGGACGAGGTGGTGGGGGAGACACCGGAGGGCATCAAGATCGCCGCTGGGACGGGCGACAACATGGCCTCCACCCTGGGCATGGTGGTGCCGGACCGGACGGCGCTGATCTCGCTCGGCACCAGTGGGGTCGCCTGCCTGCGCAGCGAGACGCCGACCCATGACCCGAGCGGGGTGGTGGCCGGCTTCGCCGACGCGACCGGAGCCTTCCTACCGCTGGTCTGCACCCTGAACGGGGCGCGGAACCTGGTCGCCATGGCCAAGACGCTGAACGTCTCCCTGGACGAGTTCAGCGCGCTCGCCGTCTCCGCCCCGGCCGGCAGCGAGGGCCTGGTCTTCCTGCCGTATCTGGAAGGGGAGCGGACGCCGCCCCTGCCGGACGCGCGGGGCGAGATCCGCGGTGCCACCCTGGCCAACCTCACCGCGGCCAACCTGGCGCGCGCCACCATCGAGGGCGTGCTCTGGAGCCTGGCGTACGGCGTGCAGGTGCTGCGCGAGCAGGCGTCGCCGGTCGACCAGGTCATGCTGACCGGCGGGGCGGCTCAGTCGCCGGCGGTCCGGACCATCGCGGCCGCCGTCTTCGGCGTCCCGGTGCTGGCCACCGATCCGTACGAGAGCGTTGCCGTCGGCGCGGCCCGGCAGGCTGCCTGGGCACTGACCGGGACTCTGCCGGACTGGTCGGCCCCGATATCTGGCACCTACGAGCCGCAGCCCGGCGAGACCGAGGCGTCCGTCGAGCTGGACGAGCGTTACCGGACGGCGCTGGCCGAGGTCTCGGCGCGCTCGTGAGCCGACCGGTGTTCGTGGCGTAGATCACGTGCAGGAGACCGGTGCGCCGGCCCTCGCACCCGGAAGAATGTCGCTCACTATGAGCATTCCCGTTCCCCCGCTTGACTGGCCGCACTACGGCATCGGCTTCGTGCCCGCCGTGAAGCGCGGCTTCCAGAAGTACGCCACCTTCACCGGTCGCGCCAGCCGCAGCGAGTTCTGGTGGTGGGCGCTGGCCAACGGCGTGATCGGGATGATCTTGTACATCCTCACCCTGGCCCTCGGGCTGGGCACGTCCCGGGACGGCAGCTTCGGCGCTGCCGGTATCCCGTTCGCCATCCTGCTGGGACTGTGGGGGCTCGCGGTGATCGTCCCGAACATCGCGGTCACCATCCGTCGGCTGCACGACGCCGGCTACAGCGGCTGGTTCTACCTGTTCAACGTGGTCGGTCTGGGCATCGTGACCCTGGTGCTGTGCGCGATGGAGACCTCGCCGGCCGCCGCCAAGTACGGTCCGCCGTACCCGCAGGTCTACGGTTCCGGCGGTTACGCCGATCCGAACCAGGGCTACGGTCCCGGCGGTTACGCCGACCCCAACCAGGGCTACGGCCCGCCCCCTGGCCAGCAGCAGTACTGACCGACCGACCTCCTCAGTGCCGCCGTGGACCGCGCGTCCGCGGCGGCTCCGTCGTTCTCGGACGAGGTCTGTCCTGTCCTCGGTGCGGCCAGACGCCGGAGCTGCCCCGCCGGTGACTCCCCAGCAGGTGGGTGTCGACGATGCCGACGGCTTCCATCAGGGCGAACATCGTGGTCGGTCCGACGAACCGGAATCCCTTCTTCCGCAGCGCCTTGGCCAGGGCCACCGACTCCGGCGAGCTGGTCGGGACATCGGCGTACCGGACCGGCACGGGGGTCTCCGCCGGCTGGAAGGACCAGACGAAGTCGGCCAGCCCGCCCTCGTCCCGCAGCGCCACCGTCGCGGCCGCGTTGGCGATGGTGGCGTCGACCTTGGCCCGATTGCGCACGATGCCGGCGTCGTTCATCAGCCGCTCCACGTCGTCGTCACCGAACGCCGCCACGGTGTCGGGATCGAAATCGGCGAACGCCGCTCGGAACGACTCGCGTTTCCGCAGGATCGTCACCCAGGACAGCCCGGACTGGAACGCCTCGAGGCTGAGACGCTCGAACAGGCCACGCTCGTCCCGGATCGGCAGGCCCCATTCGGTGTCGTAGTAGGACTTCAGCGGTTCGGTCGCGCCCCACGTCGGCCGGGCGAGCCCGTCCTCGCCGATCACCAGATCCGGATTGTCACTCATCTCTCTGCTCCTCTGCCCGTCGATCATCCGACCTGCTCAGTCGCTCAGCCCGGTGGCCCGGAGGGTGATGTTGATCCGACCCTCACTCAGCCCGCAGTCGTCCGGTGCGGTGCCGGGGATGATCTTGGTGACGCCGTGGTACGCCAACCGGGCCGGCCCTCCGAACACGAACAGGTCACCGGACCTCAGGTCGACGTCGGTGAAGGGACGGTTGCGGTGGAGGGTGTTCCCGAACCGGAACACGCACGCGTCCCCGACCGAGAACGACACCACGGGGTCCGGCGAGACCTCGTCCTTGTCCTGGTGCAGACCCATCTTCGCGCTCGCGTCGTAGGAGTTGATCAGCGCCGTGTCGGGTCGGTAGCTGGTCGGATCCGGCCAGCCGACCGCGGCCAGGGCGCGACGCCCGAGGTCCTCGAGCCAGTCCGGCATCGGGAGCACCCGGGCCCCGTTGACGTCGTCGGCGTGGCGTGTGTACCGGTACGGCTGCCAGTGCCACCCCAGGCAGACCGTCTTGACCGACATCGGGTGCCCACGGACGCTGGCCGACCGGATCGGCACCGGCCCGGCCGCCCAGCCGTCGAACGCCGTGACGAGGTGCTGCTGCTCGGTCGCCGAGAGCCAGCCCGGGGCGTGGATGGCCCCGGGCACGACCTCGTACGGTCCGCTCGGTCGCTCCGGGTCGACCATCATCACGCGGCGCTCGCCTCGAGATCCAGCAGGGTGCGTTTGGCCTCCAGACCGCCGAGGTAGCCGCCCAGGCTCCCGTCGCCGCGGAGGACCCGGTGGCAGGGCACGACCACCGGCAGGGGATTGGTGGCGCAGGCGGTGCCGACCGCCCGGACCGCGGCCGGGCGCCCGGCCAGGGCGGCGAGCTCGCTGTAGGAGACCGTTCGCCCGTAGCCGATGGTCGGCAGCAGCAGCTGCACCGCCCGCCGGAACTCCCCGGTCGTGGTGAGGTCGAGGGGCAGGTCGAAGTCGCGCCGGGTGCCGGCGAAGTACTCGTCGAGCTCCCGGGCCGCCGGGTCCAGCCGTCGTGGCGCCTCCAGCACCCGGGGACTGATCGCGGTGGCGAGCTGGTCGAGCACCCGATCGTGGTCCTGGCTGGCGAAGGCGACCCGGACCAGGCCGCGCTCGGTGGCGACGAGCAGCAGCGAACCGATCGGGGAGTCGACCCGGCGATAGGCGAGGTCGAGCAGCTGAGCCTCCGCCGCCTTCGCGGCGAGCGCGTCCCGGAGTCGTTGCAGGGTGGGTCCGTCGACGGCACGCAGCGCCTCGAGCGGGTTGTCGGTGATGGTCATTCCGGTCCTCCTGTGGTCGGTCTCGCCAACCGCTTTCGCAGCGTACGCAGGCCGTCTGACACTGCCCGGCGGGCAGCCTCCGGCGTACCGCCGAGCTCGGCGGCGACCTGCGCGTACGGGAGGTCGGCGAGGTAGTGGAGCGTGACTGCGGAGCGCTGCTTGTCGGGCAGCGATCGCACCGCGTCGGCGAGCTCGTCGTCGCCGGAGCCGGGCTGGCCCAGCGTGGAGATCCGGTCGTCCTGGTCGGCGATCGGAGTCGCCCGCCGTTCCCGCGCTCGGACGGCGTCGATCGCCTTGCGGTAGGCGATCGTGGCCAACCAGGCCGCGTGGTCGGCGTCGGCCGGCAGGTCCGGGTAGGCCCGGAGTCCGGCCAGGAACGTCTCCGACCAGGCGTCGTCCGCGTCGACGGGACCGAGCACGGCGCGGCAGACCCGCCAGACCCGGACGCCGTGGTCGCGGACCAGCTCGATCGAACGGTGGTTTCGCAGTCATCACAGAAGAAGACGTCTCAGCGGGGTGCAAACGTGAGGTCGCCTGCCGAAACGCCACCACCCTCGCCGCCGGAGCGACGAGGGTGGTGGGTGGTGAGCCCTCGGGCGGTCAGCCGTTGTCGGACTTGAGATCCTCGGCCTTGGCCTGCAGGTCGGCCAGGGCCTCGTCCTTGGCCGCCTCCGCGGAGTCGTCGACTCGTCCAGCGGAGTGGCGAGCGGATCGGCGGTGACGTCGCTCGGTGAAGACTGCCTCGTCCGCGACGAGGCCGGACCGCCGGGTCGGCCGGTGTCGGTCTCCGCCGAGGGGATGGTGTACTCCGTCCCGCCCTCGGCAGCAGCGGCGTGCCGCCCGCGCACCGGCCGCGGCAGCGACCTGATCGGCGGGCGCATCGCCGCCACCGGTCACCCGGTCCTTGAGATCCTGGAACGCGTGCGTCGCGTCCGAGGAGTCCACGTCACCGTCGTCGTCGGTGTCGAGCTTGTCCTTGGCGGCGTCCACCAGGTCGCCCGCCTTGTCCTTGCCGGTGTCGATCAGATCGCCGGCCTTGTCCTTGGCCGCCTCGAAGGCGTCGCCGGCCTTGTCGCCGAGCTCCTCAGCCTTGTTCTTGATGTCGTCCAGGAACCCCATACCGCTTGCCTCTCTCTTCGCCCGCCGCGTAGCTCGGGACGGATCCTGGCCGTCATGCTAGAGCGCGTGCAGGGCACCTGCCGAGGGGGCTTCCCCACACAGCCGGTCAGGAATGCGCAGATCGTCCGTACGCGAGCCGCCGCAGCAGCCACTCCGCCGGGCCGCGCCGACCGCGCCGTTCCAGCAGCGAGCACCCCAGGACCGTGGCCGACCAGGTAGCGATCGCGAGAGCGGCCACGCCGGCGCTGCCGAGGAACGCGCCGAGGCCCAGGCCCCAGGCACACAGCAGCGGGGCGAAGACGACCGACTGGGCCAGGTACGACGACAGGGACCGCTTGCCGACCGCGGTGACCGCGGTGGTGACCGGTCCGACGGTCGCGCCACGTCGCGCCAGGGTGGCCGCGATGAGTCCGAAGAGAGCGACGTAGCCGAGACCTCCGAGCAGCCCGGTCAGTGGTTGGGTGGCGGAGAACACCCAGCTGACGTGGTCGGGGACCGGAAGGACGCCGATGTGCTGGAGGGCGTGCACCGCGCCGCCGCCCCACCCCGCCGTGATGCCCACGACGGCCGCGGTGGTCAGCAGCCGTCGGTGCCGCTCGGGTTCCTCCAGCACCCGAGTGCGGGCGGCCCAGAAGGCGAGCAGCACCGCGATCGGGATGACCAGGGTGAGCAGCCCCTGCAGGGCCAGCAGGAAGGCCCAGATCATCAGGCGGGGGAGGATGCTCGCCGGCCAGCTCGCGATGCCGTTGACCTCCTTGACGTCGTCCAGGAAGACGTCCGCCTCCGGCGGCGGTGGCGACTGGGCGGCGAAGACGCTGCCGATGATCGCGGCGACCGGCGGCGAGGGTCAGCAGCCCGGTGAGCACGCCGGCCCAGATCAGCAGCGTCTTGTTCTGCCGCTTCAGGAATCCTGCGGTGAAGATCAGCCCGACCAGCCCGTACGCGCCGACGATGTCGCCCAACCACAGCAGCGCCGCGTGGACGGCGCCGATGACGATCATCCACAGGTGGCGACGCCGGAGCACCCGGCGGACCGCGCGCGGCTCGGCTCCACGGTCGAGGGAGCGCTGGTACATCTGGACGATCCCGTACCCGAAGAGGAACGCGAACATCGGGTACACCCGGGAGTCGACGGCGGTGATGATCACGAACTGGACGGCGCGGTCCAGGGTCGAGCCGTCGGTGGCGTGGATGGAGGACGGTGCTGGTGGAGGAGCCGTACAGGTACCACGGCGTGTTGGCCAGCGCGATGAGCAGCAGCATGAAGCCGCGGGCCAGGTCGGGGGCCAGGGCCCGGCTGCTGGTGCTCAGGCCGGACGGCGTGGGCGTCGGGTCGCCATCGGCCGACTCTGCCAGACGGGGAGGTCGTGTGGACAACACCGCGGTGCGGATGGACAACACCTCGGCTCGACCGGGAGACAAATCGGCCAACACCCAGTGCCGGATCGTGATCTGCGAGACAGGGAACGAGGAGGGTGTGATGTTCGTCATGGTGTACGCGGTCGCCGCGAGCCGCCGGTTCGCGTCGGCCGCCGGTCTTGTATAGGGTCGCGCGCCATAGCGGAGGTGGCAGTGTGGTCAAGCGTCTGACGGTGGGAAGCTGCGGGGCGGTCCTCGTTCTGGGCCTGCTCGCGGCTGGCTGCACGCCTGATCCGGGTCCGGGACCGAGCCCTTCGCCGACCCCCGTCGTGTCCTCGCCGACGCCACACCACGCCGAGACCGACGCCGACGGAGAACGCACAGGAGCGTCAGCAGAGGTTGGATTTCGAGGCGGCGGAGAAGGCGTACCTGATTGGCGGATCGCCGAGGTCAGATCGGCTTGGCAGGCGGGTGGCGCCAACGAAGCCGACCAAGGTCCTGCTGGCCACCACGGTCGGGCAGTACCTCGATGTTCAGGTCGAGAGATCTGAAGACTCTCAAGGAGAACGGCTGGCGAACCGACCGGCCGCTCCGGACGTCGCGTTATGGCTGACGGCGGGTGGAGTCCCGAAGGAGATCTGGCTTGACGGCTTGTGAAGACGCGTCCAAGGTCAAGCTTGCTGATCAAGACGGGAAAGAGGTCGCGAAGGACCGGGACCGTCGTTTCGTGCAGAAGCTGACCGCCGTCAGGAGCGACGGGGTTTGGAAGATCACCGGCATCGAGTCGAAGGTTGTGAAGAACTTTCGACGATGAGGCCGGATGTGCGATCTATGAGGGCTTTGGCGTCGGTGGTCATCAGTCTGTTCCTTTGCGCGATGACTACTGCTCTGGTGCCGATCGAGGCCAGTGCAGCAGCCGTGCGCGAAGGCCAAGCTTTCCGGCAACTGCGTTGTGAAGGCTGCCAAGAAGAAGCTCGACTGAGAACACTCTACCTCCGATCCGGCGGAGGTCGCAGCAGCGGTCCGTCAGCCGAGCAGATGACCTGAGCAAAGCTGGCGGCTACCAGCGGGCCAGCAAGAAGTACTACTGCCAGCTCGGCAGCTACCAGGACTGCTTGTCGGCGGCAGCGGCCGCCGTGCGCGGCGCCGGCCGTCGTGCCCGAACTGCACGGAGCGCTCGGCTTCGTCGACCGGGACACCCGCGGGCGGCCCGCCGCTGATGACCCCCGGCCAGGCCGGAGCCATCGCCGTCGCCCGCCTCCAGCTCCCGCTGAACGCACCCAAGGTCGGGCCCGACCCGAAGGTCAACAAGTGGAAGATGGCGGCCGTCGGCTACCCCCTCTGGGTGTGGGCCGACGGGCCGACCCACGTCGGACCGGTCAGCGACAGCGTGGCCGGGCTGTCGGTCTCCCTCGACGCCCAGCTGACCAAGACGGTCTTCCGGATGGGTGACGGGCAGACGGTCACCTGCCGCAACGGCGGCACGCCGTACAAGAAGGGCACGAAGGCGGCGACGCCGTCACCGGACTGCGGCTACCGCTACGAGAAGCCGAGTCTGCCCAAGGGTGACTACACGGTCACGGCCATCGGCTACTGGGCCGTGACCTGGACCGTCAACGGCACCAGTGGCGTCATCACCGTTCCGCGGGCGGCCAGCGCCCCGCTGCCGGTCGGTGAGGTCCAGGTCCTCGTCCGCTGATCGATCGAGTGCTGCACCCGAGTGGCGACCGGTGGTTGCTTCAGCGTGCGCCGAAACAGCCGCACGGGCGCCACTCGATGGCATGGCGAGGCCGTCCGCCCCGAACTCAGCGGTAGTTGCTGAACTGCACCGCGAAGTCGTAGTCCTGCGCCTTGATCAGGGCCTGAACCGTCTGGAGGTCGTCCCGGCTCTTGGAGCTGACTCGGAGCTCGTCGCCCTGGATCTGTGACTTGACGCCCTTCGGGCCCTCGTCGCGGATCAGCTTGGAGACCTTCTTGGCGTTCTCCTGGCTGATGCCCTCCGACGTGGTGGCGGTGATCTTGTAGAGCTTGCCCGACGAGCGCGGTTCGCCGGCGTCGAGGGACTTCAGGCTGACCCCACGGCGTACGAGCTTGGACTGGAACACGTCGAGGACGGCCTTGACCCGCTCCTCGGAGTTCGCCTCCAGCTCGATCGCCTCGCCGGACCAGGCGATGGACGCGTCGGTGTTCTTGAAGTCGAAGCGCTGCCGGACCTCCTTGACGGCCTGGTTCAGCGCGTTGTCGACCTCCTGCCGGTCGACCTTGCTGACGATGTCGAACGAGCTCTCCGAGGCCATCGGCTCTCCTCCTGCGGGTCGGTTACTGGGCTCTGGGCCACGTTAGCGCCGACCCGGTGAAGTGGATTGGGCGGTCCCGGCGGGAGTTGCTATTGTTTGCGATCGTTGCCGACGCCCCGTGAGGGGTCGAGGTGACGTGGCAGGTTGCCCGAGTGGCCAAAGGGAGCAGACTGTAAATCTGCCGGCATCGCCTACGTTGGTTCGAACCCAACACCTGCCACCAGCAAGACCAACAGGCTGTGACTAGGCCTTCTGCTTGATGAGCTCGATCGAGTGTGCCTCACTTCCCCTGAATCTGTGGGGAGTGGAGGTTCGCTCTGCCGGCACTTGACGTGCTGGAGATTGCGAATGGGTACCTGACCAGGTGTGATGGTCGATCCAGTCCTGGCGCCCGAGTCCGACTGGCTCCGGATGTGGCTGGATGTCTACGGCTCGTCGTTCCCTATCGGGTCCCTGGAGGGACGGATTCCTGCCTGCGGCGTGTCGTGGTCTGGATGCGTGGGTCACCCTTGGCGTGAAGCGCCCCAGGTTCCCCGCAGAGAAGATCGGATCGGCGCAGGATCTCGTCGTCCTCCTCGAGCAGGCGGCCTTGGCCTTCCATCCTGTATCTCAGCCAGCTCCTCGCTGGTTGCGCCCTGCCGTTGGCCGCTTCGACCTGGGCCTGGGACCACCGGCGCAAAGACGCCGGCCAGACCCCTTCCCGGCGCTCAGCGACTCACAGGCTGCGGTCAACGAGGGGTAATCGGCCAGGTGTGGCCTGAGTGGCCGAAAGCTCTTTGGGTTGGCATCGCCTGTCAGGGGAGTCCGATGGCGATGAGGTGCATCGCGACAAGGTCATGTCCGTGCTTTGTCAGCCCGGGATGGCGGGGATCGGTCTCGACTGCGGTGATGTGCTCGTCGGTGCGGGCGAGGCTGTACGTGTTGACGCAGCCAGCGTGATAGGTGGCTGCACCTGGGAGGGCCGAGCCCAGGCTGCCGCAGAAGCAGTGACAACATTCACCCGCAGCATCGACTGAGTGCCGCCTCGGCCCCTGGTTTTCAGATGACCTGGGGGTACCTGCCGGTGAGACTTCGGGACACGGCCTGATCCACCCTCCCCGGGACCCACTGATCGCACGCATTGGAGTCGAGGACGGTAGGAGCCCGGCGATACTCTCACGAACAGCGTCGCCGCAAGACGGTCGCTAAACGAGTGTGGCGGCGAGAAGGGCTTCTAGGCGATTCCGAACCAGATGGGCGGACAGATCGGGTCGAGTGGGCCTTACCGCCGGCAGGATGTGGGCGGGGTCGGGAAGGAATCCGAGCACATCGGCGATGGTCCAGAAGCGGGTTGCGTCGGGGTCGGGGTCGAGGCGACCTCCGGCAGACAGGTACGCCGTCCGGAAGTGGTCGGCGTCTGCGGGGGCGTGCATCATGGCGAAGTCGGAACACATGTGCGCGACATCGACATCTGGTGGCCCCCATGAGGTTTCGGCCCAGTCGATGAGCCCCGTGACCTGGTCGTTCTCCCACAGCGTGTTGCCCAGGTGGAAGTCTCGATGCAGGAGGCCGTGAGGGGCTGCTGGGAGACCGGCATCGAAGACCTCGATGGCTCGCCTCCACAGGTCCGGCCGGGTGGTCCAGTCTGGCACCTGCGGGTCGTCGACTCCACGGAACGCAAATGTCGGAGGTCGATCGCGGCGCGGTACGGCTTGCTGGTGGATGGCCACCGCTGCGTGGGCAAGAGCCTCGACCGCGGACGGGCTCAGTGGGTCCAGCCGCGAGTAACCGGGACGCCAGGTCAGCAGGTTCGCTGGGCCGCCGGCGGAGCTCCCTTCCAGGTCGCTCGCGATGAGGACAGGGACCGGCAATCCGGACTCGACAAGCACCTGGCAGGCAAGGATCTCCCGCCGCACGTGCTCACGACCCAGCAGGCCCCACCTCGCTGGGTCGGCCCACCGCATGACCAGCCGCTCACCACTGGCCAGAACCAGAACCCACTTCGTGTTGGTGATGCCGCCACCCATTGGAGCGATGTCGACAACGTGGTCTGATACGACGGCTGTCGCCCACTGCAGGGCGGTGACAGACAGCCCGGCCAGATTCTCAACACCCACCCGGACAGGATTGCAGGGTTGATCCTTACAGGGTTCTCGCTGAGGCTGTCATGGGCAGGATCATTGACGTTTCGTTGGACGGTCCGCTGGCGGTGACCGTCGTCTTCGCAAGACCAGACGACTTGCGGTGCATTGCAGACGCTGGACTGAGGTGTCGGCATCGCTCTTCAGCCTGGGCCCCTGCCGACAAGCAGTTGCTCGGCCGCGTGCCTCACGGGCACAGTCCGAGAGTTCGTCCTATGTCCTCACAGCGGACGTAAGGATCGTGTGGGTTGAGCCGCAGTGCAAACAGGAGCGACACGAAGGCTCCCCGGGCGGGCACTTTCTGCATGGTCGCCGAGTAGGCGGCCCTGAGGCTACAGTTCATGCGAGCGACCGACGAAGTCCCGATGGGGGGCGAGGCGATGTCAGATGCGCCGTCCGTATCGGATCGGGTCGGGTCAGAGATCCCCGGCTGGCTCACGTCATTCGTCGGCCGCCAGGATGTGTTGGCGCAGGTCAGGCAACTTCTCACCGGCGAGTCACGGTTGATGACGCTGTGCGGGCTGGGCGGTGCGGGAAAGTCACGTCTGGCGGCCGAGCTGGCTGGCCAGCTCGCCGCGGATCGTGCGGGAGCACCGACGACAATCTGGTGGGTTCCGCTGGCATCGGTCAGCGATCCCGCGTCGGTGCCGACCGCGGTGGCGGGGATGCTCCGGCTGGCGGCGAGTGCCGGCTCTTCCGCTCAGGATCTGCTGGTGAGGCGGCTGTCGGCGGAGCCCGCTCTGCTCGTGCTGGACAACTGCGAGCAGGTGGCGGCCGCCAGTGGCGCTCTAGTGTCGGTGCTGGTGACCAGGTGCCCTCAGCTTCGCGTGCTGACGACCAGTAGGTCTCCGCTGGGGTTGAGTGGCGAGCAGGTGTTCCCGGTACCGCCGATGACCGCGGCGGATGGTGTGGGCAGGTCCGAGTCAGATGCGGTCGATCTGTTCGTGCGGAGGGCTCGGCTTGTCGCTCCGGTTGGGAACGTGGATCCCCAGGATCCAGCGATCGCCGACCTATGTGACTATCTGGCGGGGTTGCCGTTGGCCATCGAGCTGGCAGCCAGCTGGACCCGACTGCTGTCGCCGGCCGGTCTCCTGAACGAGATCAAACGGGGTGCGGAAGTGCTCATCTCGGACCTGCCAGATCTGCCCGACCGGCATCGAAATCTCACGGTCATGCTCGACAGCACCTGGCGTGCGCTGGACAGCACCCAGCAGCGGGTCCTGGCCCGGCTGAGCATCTTCACCAGCAGTTTCACTCAGGAGGCAGCCGAGGTCGTCGCAGGAGCCTCTTTGAAGCAGCTGCGGGCGCTGGCAGAGGCATCGCTCATCCAACGAGTTCCTGACGGCCCCGCCGGCGCCCGATTCCGGATGCACGAGCTCATCGGGACCTATGCGCTGCACCAAACGGAGGAGGCCGACCCCGAACTCGTCGAGACGGCGCAGGCCGCGCGGTTCGAGTACCTGCTCGGACTTGTCGAGCGAGCGGCCAGCATGACGGAGACGCCCGGGGAGCCGCAGTTCTTGGAGGCCTTCGATGCCGACCTCGGCAACATCGATGCAGCGATCAGCTGGGCCCTCGACCGCGGTGACCCCGACCTGGCACTGCGGATATCTGGCGGACTGTTCACTTTCTGGGTCAACGCACCAGTTGGCGCCGATAACGTGGCGCTGGTGGATCGCGCGCTGGCCCATCCCACTGTCGGCTCCGACCCCCAGTCCCTGAGCACCCGAGCGCGAGCCCTCGACCACGGTGGCTATGACGCCCTGGGCGACACCAAACCTCGTGACTGGCTACCCGATATCGCGCTGGCACGAGCTCGGTTCGCCGAGGAGTTCGCCATGTGGCAGCAGCTCGGCGACGAGGCGGGAATGGCTCGGTCACTGCGTGGATCCGCCCACGTCAACTTCCACACCGGGGACTGGGCGGCGGCGCGCGCCCTGATCGAGCGGAGCCTGGCAGTGAGCCAGGCCGCTGATGATCGACCAGGCCTGGCGTGGTCGGTCAACGATCTGGCCATGTGGCACGACGCGACAGGGCATCCGGAGCAGGCCCAAGCAGGATGGCGTGACGCGCTCGGCAGGTTCGAGCAGCTCGGCGTCGAGCGACGGCGTCTACCGCGTTCACCTGTCGACGGGCATCGTGGGCCTGAGGTGTGAGGACTGGGCGATGGCCGCGCAGCAGCTCCGTCTCGCCGTGCAGGTGCGCAACTTCGAGCACTCCGTCTACCACGGATCGAAGCTGCTCGCCGCGACCGCCAGTCTCGCCGCAGCGCTACGGCGCAGCTCGGCGGCGGCCGAGCTGTTCGGGGCGGCCTCGACCTGGGAGAACACCTACGGGGCGAGCCACGAATACGACGTGCCGGTCTTCGACTCGGGCATCGCTCGTTGTCGGCGCCAGCTCACCGTAGGTGAGTGGGAGGCCGGCTACCGAACCGGCGCCGGCTGGACCTCAGCGGAGGCGATGCGCGCAGCCGGTCCCGTGCTCGAGGAGCTGGCCGCAGCGCTCAGCACCCGCCCGGCCGGACTGACCGAGCGAGAGGTGGAGGTGCTCCGGCTGATCGCGGTCGGACTGAGCAACGACGACATCGCGCACCGTCTGGTGATCAGCCCCCGCACCGTGCACACCCACATACGGGCCATCTTCGCGAAGCTGGGGGTATCCACGCGCACCGCGGCAGCGCACGAAGCCAGCCTCCTCGACATGCTCTAACCGGGCCCTGGCCTCGCGTCCGACGAAATCTCGGCAGATCTGCCGATAGCCAGCCCGGGGCGGGCAGACCAACCTGGGAGAAGGCAATCGAACGGGGGCGATGATGATCTTCGGACTGAAGTTCTTGATCTGGTTGATCTTGATCATCGTACTGACCTTGAGCGGCTCCGGGCCCACGGACGTGTCGAGATCTGAGCACGTCGCGCCCAGTCGCTCAACCGAGGTCGGCAGACGGCCGGCCACGTTCACCGAAAGCTACCGCTGGATCGATGGGGTGGCTGTCGAGGTCGTCGAGATCCACCACACAACGCTGCTGCCTTCCACGACCGTGGACGCCCCGAACGCCCGGGTCGGTGATTCGTGCAGCGAGTTCACGATCGTCGTACGCAACGGCTCGGACCACCAGGTGAGGGTCGCGCTGACCACACGGCTCCGCTTCGGCCCAGGTTTGGCGACGGCCAGCGCGTACGTAGCCACGCCCGGCCACGCCGAGCACGTGACAGCTCAGTACGTTCGGCCGGGGGATGTCTCGTACCCGTACACAGTGGGGTTCGTGCTGCCAGGGAGTGCGCGTGACAACGTCCAGCTCGAGGTCGGCATCGACAACTGGAGACATGAGCGAGCAGTGTTCGCCGGCACCATCACGACTCGCTAGGCCCGACTGTTGCCCGCTCACGACGAACGGCTACTGAACGACGGTCACTACATCGGCGCCTTCAGCGATCAGGGCGAGGTCATCTCGATGAACCCGGGCGACCTCTGGATCACCCTCACCTCGTCCAAGGCCTTCGGCAAGACCGCCCTGGAGAGCTTCATTCTGGGCTGGCGAACGTTCAGCGAGCTTGCCGACGACCCCACCGCTTCGCCCGCAATTGGGCGTTCCACCTGAGCAGTCAGCAGGTCCAAGCCATTGGGGCCAACAGATGTCCCCCTGGAGGGTCGGCTTACGGGCGCCCTCGCGGGTTTGATCAGACCGTTCTCTCGTCCCTGTTCGCGGCCGCCGAGGCAGGAGCTCGTCCCGGCGACTCGAGAGCGTTCGCTGGAGGGACGCCTATCGTGCGTTCCCCGCTGGGGCAGCCGCACGTCCAAGGCTTGGCCAACGGGCCGATCGTCGCCAAGGCGACCATCCTGCTCGGTACCCTCCGAGGATGGGGCTGCCCCGTACGTACGACGAGACGGTCGATGCGCTGACTGACATTGTCGACGGCGCAACGGCGTCGGGTGATCGGGCCGGCTATTTTGCGGCCATGTACCGGGCTGTCACAACGACAGTTCGACGTTGGGCAGTCGAAGGACGCTTCGAGGACGCTGCACGAATGCAGCGCTTCGTTGTCGAATTTGCTCATCACTACCTTGCCGCCCATGCCGCCTGGCACTCTGGGCAGCCCTGCTCGGCATCGTGGCAGGCTGCCTTTGATGCAACTCGGCGATGGCGACCAATCGCGCTCCAGCATCTTCTCCTGGGAATGAACGCGCACATCAACCTGGATCTCGGCGTGACTGCCGCCGCGCTCGATCCCGGAAACGACCTCGATGCCGTGCGGCCCGACTTCGAAACGATCAACGACATTCTGGCCGGACTTGTGGACGCTTGCCAGGACGCCCTCGGCCAAGTCTCACCATGGCTACGACTGGTTGATCACATTGGCGGCGCCAGTGACGAGACTGTGGTCCGGTTCAGCCTGGTCGCCGCCCGTCGGAACGCCTGGCGAGTTGCTACTCGGTTGGCGCCGCTGTCCGGTTCCTCGCTGGAGCGGGAGATCGCGTCCGTCGATCGCTCGACCGCCCAGATCGCGCGGGTGGTAACAAACCCGGGATTCCTGGCCAGTGCGGTACTCGGTGTCGTAAGGCTTCGTGAGGAATCTGACCCTGCGACGATCATCAGAGTGTTAGCCACCATCCAACCTCCATCGTCTAGCGGCGGGTCCTCTTGTGCCGGTGGTTGAGCGCGATGTGCGAGACAGTCCCACTAGCCGGAAGGCCCTCTGACAGCTGTCCGCAAGGGGGTCCCCTTGCGAACGTCGTCACGGCCTCGAGCGCCCCACCTCCAAGATCAGGAAAGCGTCTTCAACGATCCGAACAGGCTGGGCACCCAGGATCAGACACCACGGCTCCAAAACCGTTGCCGTCGAATCGCCGGTATCCAGAGCTGCCTGAAGCTGTCGGGCGCGAAGGCTTCGGCCAAGTCCAGCCGCGTCCGACGTCAGATAAGGACCGAGTCGGACACGATCGTCACCGGCACTCCCCACCTAGCCGAACAAGCGCAGACGTTCGGTTCCCAAGGCGAGTGGATTCTCATGCCCCGGGTAGGGCGGCGGCAACCCAGGTTAGTCGGACACTCCTACGTGAATATACGTAGAGCGTTCCTCTAGACGTTGAGGGCAACGCATTGAAGACTCGGAGGACAGTGACTGGGGGTCGTCGGAGGGCCAGCGATGGGTAAACGCACAGCGCTCGGTGTGAGAAGGCCACGCATGAGTCGGCTCTGGTCCGTTGTCGTTCTTGCCGGACTGTTGTTGGGCGGTACGTCGGTGCCCGCTGTGGCCGAGATCGTGAGCGTCACGCCGCCTGGCACTTTCATGCGGCTCAGTGTGGGAGACGACTACGGTTGCGCTTTGACGCCCGCGGGGGTAGCCGGCTGTTGGGGCCACAACTGGGGCCCGGCGACAACCCCGGGCACGCGGCCGGGGCCGTACCGGGAGATCAGTGTGGACTGGCCCACCACCTGTGGGCTGCGAGCTGACCAGGCCATCGAATGTTGGGGCGACGAGGTGGCGAAGTCCTCTAGGCCCCTCCCGGGGAAGTTCCGCTCGGTCTCGCTCGGTGGCGACTTGGTCTGCGGAATCCGAGTGAACGGCGATCTGGCCTGCGCCCAGCTCGAGCAGTACCCAGGAGATCATCGACCGACCCATGTCGTCGGGCCGTTCAGCTGGGTGAGCGCCGGCTGGGAGGTCTGCGCGGTCGATGCCACCCGCGATGTGGTGTGCTGGAACAGTGAGGAGTCCAGGCCCAGGCGCATCGTTGGACCCTTCACGGCAGTGAGCGTCGGCTTCGAGCACACCTGTGCCCTGCGCGCCGACAAGAACATTGCCTGCTGGGGGGAGAATGGCCGAGGCCAGGCTCCGGCCCGGGTCTCCGGACCGTTCACCGCCGTCGCGGCTGGCGAAGACTCAACCTGCGCCATCAGGGTCGATCAGGGCCTGGCGTGTTGGGGTGCCAGCGATCCACCGCGGAGTGTCCGAGGGCCGTTTGCGTCGGTGAGCGTGGGCGGATCGACCTGCGCACTGAGGACCGACGGTCGGATGACCTGCTGGGGTGATCCGGAGATCATGCCGATGCCGTCAGCGCCGCTGCCACTCGGCACCAAGGTGCTGCGGGTACACGTCGGCGATGCGGTCGAGGAGTACCTGGAGACGGCGGAATCATCTCCGGCCGACTACAGCACGGTCAGCCCGATGCCCGTCGGTCTGCGGCTACTCCCCGGCCCAACGGTCCAGGGCACCCCGAGGAAGCCCGGCACCTACCGGATCGAGATTCGTGCGACCAACCTCTTCGGATCCATCACGATGCCGCTGACCATCGACGTGGCCCGGACGACCGACTTCGACGCCAACGGTGACGGACTGCCGGATCTGGTGGTCGGCGTGCCCGGCGAGGATGTCGGCCAGGCCACCAATGCCGGAGCGGTGAACATCTTCTTCGGTGGTCCAGACGGCCGCTACGACTCGGCCGGCAGCCTCAGGATCACCCAGCAGGACGTCACCCAGAGATCGGAACGCAATGATCGATTCGGTGCGGCGCTGAGCGTGGCTGACGTCACCGGCGACGGCGTGGTCGACCTGATTGTCGGTGCACCCGGCGAGGATGGCGGTGCGGGCCAAGTCATGGTTCTGCACGGTTCCACGACCGGCTTGAACGTCACCTCGCCGACAGTCCTGGCCCAGGGGGCACACGCGGCCGCCGGCGCAGCCGAGGCCGGGGACGGCTTCGGCAGCTCCCTCTCGGTCGGCGACGGGCTCTGGGTCGGTGCCCCGGGTGAAGACCTGGCCGGCGCTGCCAATGCGGGCGTCGCCACACGGTTCCCGATCAAGCCACTGACCAGCAGAGGCAGCGTCCAGTACCGGCAGGGTTCCCGGGGCGTCCCGGGGAAACCGGAGAGAGGCGACCGTTTCGGCGCCACCCTCGGCCACGGCGGCTCGGTCATCGGCGTTCCGGGCGAGGACATTGGTCGCGTGGCCGACGCAGGCATGGTGGTCTGGAAGCTGAAGAAGTCGATATCCCAGCGCAGTCGGGGCGTTCCCGGCCGGGTCGAGCGCGGTGATCGGTTCGGGGCCGCGGTGACCGCCCGAGAGGTGTTCGGCGATAACGGTCAGGGGAACAACCCGGGTAAGAAGCGCTTCCTCATGGCAGCCATCGGGGCGGCCGGTGAGGACGTGAGAACCCGGAAGGACGCTGGCACTGCACTCCTGATGGGCGAGACCTACGACCGCAAGCTGGTGTACTCCACAATCCGGCCGGCGCTCGGAACTGCCGAGACCGGTGATCGGTTCGGGTCCGCCGTCGCCTTCCTCAGCCGGCCGCCTCTTGAGCTTGAAAACAACCAGGATCGCCTCGTAGTCGGTGCACCTGGGAAAGACGTCGGACAACTTTCCAACGCTGGCGCCGCTCGAACTGTGCCGCTGTACAGGTCCTGCGAGCATGGCTGCGGTTCGGACGCGTACACCGGGGATGAGGAAGCCGTGACGATGATCCAAGGCAAGGGACACACGCCCGGGGTGGCCGGAACCGGTAACCAGTTCGGCGCCGCTGTCAGTCGCCTGCCGGGCGTCGACGGCGCCATCCTCGTCGGGGCACCCGGTCAAACCGTCGCGGGTAAGGCTGACGCCGGGGCGGTCGCCGTGCTGGACCCCGATCCCAGTCAGTCACACGAGGTCCAGGAGCAGTTACCGGGTCGACCCCGAGCCCGTGACCGGTTCGGGACGCTCCCCAGCCGTTAGCTCGTCTCGGCGTGCGGTGTCATGGGCTGATGTTCGGGGCGGTCGGCACCGAGGAAGACGGTTCGGTCGCTGCTCGTGATGTGACCGATGTCGATAGCTCTTCGGCCGCGACGCGAGAGCCGGGCCGCGAGAACGGTGGCGGTCGGTCCGAGCGACAGCAGGAAGATGTCGGCCGGAACAGCGACAAGTCGCTGCTCGAGTGCATCGACTTGGGCGTACGCGTCGAGCGGTGACGCGTCCTGCCGGGCGACCGTCGCCACGCTGTCGAACAGCTCGGGTATCGGTACGAATCGTGAGCCCGTACCGGTGACGACACAGACGGGCTGTGCGTAAGCCGGTCGGCTTGCGGGCGTCCTCGCCGGCTTCAGCTGACGCTTTTCCGCTACCTGTTTGCGCAAATCGAGCGAGGACATCGTCACCGCGGCCCGTGAGTGTGCGCTGGACGGACAACTCGCGGCACCGTCATGGCGGCGATCGCGATGGGGGCCGCGTCTTTGACTGGCGTTGGCGGTTGTAGCGCATGATTCATCGCATGGTGAGTTCTCGACGGACGACCTGTTGCGTTGTTGGCGGGGGTCCGGCTGGCCTCATGCTGGGTCTGCTGCTCGCCCGCGCCGGGGTTCAGGTCACGGTGCTGGAGAAGCATGGTGACTTCCTCCGCGACTTCCGCGGAGACACGGTGCATGCCTCGACCCTGACGGTGCTCGACGAGCTCGGCCTCGGGTGAGGAGTTCACCGCGTTGCCGACGGTCCGCTACATCGAGTCGCTGACCGCGCAGCTCGACGCCGGTGAGGTCCCAGTCTCCGATCTGCGCTGGCTGCCGGGACGCCACAAGCACATCGCCCTGGTGCCGCAATGGGACTTCCTCGGTCTTCTCGCCGAGGCTGGACGACGCGAGCCGGCGTACGACCTGGTCATGAACGCCGAGGTCACCGAGCTGCTGCGGGAGCAGGGACGGGTGGTCGGCGTCCGCTATCGACACGACCGGGTCGACCACGACTTGATCGCCGACCTGGTCGTGGCCTGTGACGGCCGGGACTCCACCGTCGTCGTCCGCCGCTGGACTCACGCCACGACAGTTCGGGACCCCGATGGACGTCGAGTGGTTCCGCCTTCCTCGACGCGAACACGACCCGGCCAACGCGTTCGGCCGGCTCACCCGCGATGCCGTGCTGGTGCTGATCGACAGGGGCGCCTATTTCCAGATCGGCTACCTGATCAAGAAGGGTGCCGACCGGGTGCTGCGCGATGCCGGCATCGGCGCCTTCCGGTCCCGCATCGCCCTCGCCCTGCCCTGGCTCGCGGACCGGGTCGACACCGTGACATCGTTCGAGGACGTCAAACTCCTCACGGTCACGCTCAGTCGGCTGCGCCGCTGGTACGCCGACGGACTGCTGATCATCGGCGACGCCGCCCATGCCATGTCACCGGTGGGTGGGGTCGGCATCAATCTGGCCATCCAAGATGCCCTGGCCGCCGGCCGTATCGTCGGGCCGAAGCTGGCCAGCAGGACCCTCACGCGCGCCACCTTGCGGCGCGTTCAACTACGACGATGGGCACCGACTGCATTGACCCAGGCTCTCCAGCGGGGCGCTCACCACGTGCTCCAAGCAAGGCTGCCCAGCGCCGGCACCGAGCAAGCCGCGGCTACGAGCCTGCCCCTCCCCGCACAGCTGCTGCGGCGATTCCCGCTCCTACGGGCGATCCCCGCCTATCTCGTGGGCCTCGGCGTGCTCCCCGAGCATGCCCCCCGCTGGGCCATGCCAGGTCGCCACGACCCGCTGATCAGCGAAGGACCATGAGCGACCGGACCATCGTGCCAGGAACCAGGGAGACCTGGCCGCGACCACCTCCTGAAGCGTTCTGAGCATCTCGGTCGTCGCTCAGGGCGCCCGGACCGCCTTCTCGTACGTTGGTCCCTTGTGCGCGCGTTCTCGCGCGACGGTCGGTCTGCGCACGGCCCGCCGCGAAATCCATTCAGCGACCACCCTCGGGCCGCAGCCCGTTGAGGTGCATAGCGGGGGAGTCGCCGGCTGAGGTCGACGACTCTGGGGTCGGCCCTGATCATGGCCGACCCACGAAGCTTTGTGCCGTGCTGCTACTGCGTTGGTCTGTCTGCGAGTGGCTGGTCGTATGAGCCCTGCTCCCACACCCAGGTGACGACTCGGGCTCGGCTTCGAGCGAGGAGCTCGTCGCGGGTGAGGCGCTGGGGATCGGGGTCGTCGAGCAGACCGAGGTAGGTGATGATCGCCAGGTCTTCCAGATCCGCAGTGTTTGATCCCTATGCGATCCCTGGAAGACCCCGAATGAGCTATTTGGCCTGGTCACAGCAGGGTTGCCTGGCGGTCTGCAAATCTGCCGGCATCGCCTACGTTGGTTCGAACCCAACACCTGCACCAGGTCGAACGTCCTGTGGCCAGGGCGTTCGACCTTCTGTGTTGAAAGGCTCGTGTCGTCGGTCGGCGGCTGGATCCGGTGGGATACGGCTGCCTGTTCCCCGTCATCAGTTCCTCGCCGAGTCGCGGTCCAGCTGCGGTCGAGGGACTCCTGCTCGGCGCCGTCGACGGCCTTGGCGTACACCTTGAGCAGCACCGCCACACGGTGTCCGGCCCCGCGGGCCACCAGCGCGGCGTCCCCTGGTGCGGAGCCAGGTCGACACAGCAGAATGGCGACGGGCGTAGGGAGACAGTCATCAGCGGTGACGCGGCCTCGGCCGCCGTGAATCCTTTCGCACTGGCCCGGTTGGAACACGCGCAGGTAGGTGCGGTCGGTGACCGGTCCCGCGTGGGCGCCAAGGAAGAGCCGCCCGTCCGGATCGGCTGTGCTCCGTGGCATGCTTGAGGCCACGTGCTCCGGGGTCGGTGTAATTCCGAACCGGCGGTTATAGTCCGCGACCCGTCCGCAGCCAGCGGTCGGTTGACCTGGTGGAACTCCAGGACCGACGGTGAAAGTCCGGATGGGAGGCAGCACGCGCAGGGCAGCATCATGCCCCGGTAGGTCCGGGACGTGCTGTCGAGTCTTGCGTTGGACGACGTGCGCGCGACGGCAAGTTTGCCGGATGCACGTTGTTCGAACCCCGGAGCTCGCCCGTTGGGAGCCGAGCAAGAGGGGTTGGGATGTCGTACCAGCTGGCGTTGATGCGCCGCGCGTTGGAGCTGGCCGCGCTGGGACGAGTGGTGGATCCTAATCCGCGCGTCGGCGCGGTCGTCACCGACACCCAGGGCCGGGTGGTGGGTGAAGGCTTCCACCGGGGAGCCGGCCATCCCCATGCCGAGGTCGAGGCGCTCGCGACGGCGGGCGAGGACGCCGCGGGCGGGACAGCTTTCGTGACCTTGGAGCCGTGTGACCACCAGGGCCGAACCGGACCGTGTTCGCAGGCTCTACTCAAAGCCGGCGTGGCGCGGGTCGTGTACGGCCAGGCTGACCCGAATCCTGCGGCGTCGGGGGGTGCGGCCCGGTTGCGGGCGGCTGGGGTCGTGGTCGACGGGGGCGTGTTGGGCACGGCGGCTCGCGCGCTGAACGAGCCGTGGACGTTCGCGGTCACCCACGGACGGCCGCGGGTGGTCTGGAAGTTCGCCGCCACCTTGGATGGGCGCTCCGCCGCGGCGGACGGCACCAGCCAGTGGATCACCGGGGAGGCCGCCCGCGCCGATGTGCACCGGTGGCGGGCGCAGGCCGGAGCCATCCTGGTCGGCACCGGCACCGTGCTCGCCGACGACCCGGCCCTGACGGTGCGACGGCCGGACGGGACGCTACAGGAGCGGCAGCCGCTTCGGGTGGTCGTCGGGCGTCGTGACATCGCCGCCGGGGCCCGGGTGCACGACCAGGACGCTCCCACGCTGCAGGTGCGGGAGCGGGACCCGTCCCGGGTGCTGCAGCTTCTGGCTGCCCGGGGCATCCGGCAGGTCTGGCTGGAAGGCGGACCCACCCTGGCCGGCGCCTTTCTGGCCGCCGGCCTGGTCGATGAGGTCATCGCCTACCTGGCCCCCGCCCTCCTGGGTTCGGGCCGGTCCGCTGTCGGCGACCTGGGCATCTCGACGGTGGCAAACATCCTGCGTCTGCATCCGCACGACGTCACCACGCTCGGACCGGACATCCGCATTCGGGCGTTCATCATCGATCACCACAGCAAAGGAACCGATCAGGCATGTTCACCGGAATAGTCGAAGAGCTCGGTCAGGTTGTGACCGTCGAGCACCGCACGGACTCGGCGGTGCTACGGGTCCGCGGGCCGCTGGTGAGCAGCGACGCCACCCACGGCAGCTCCATCTCGGTCAACGGGGTCTGCCTGACTGTGGTGGATATTCGGCAGGAGACGCTCAGTTTCGACGTGATGGCCGAGACGCTGAGCCGCAGCAGCCTGGGTGCCCTGGAGGCCGGACACCCCGTCAACCTCGAGCGGGCTATGGCGGCGACGGACCGGCTCGGTGGGCACATCGTCCAGGGCCACGTCGACGGCACGGCGGAGCTGATGCAGCGCACGCCGGGGGACCGTTGGGAGGTGGTCCGGCTCTCGCTGCCCGCCGGGGTGGCTCGCTACGTGGTGGAGAAGGGGTCGATCACGGTGGACGGGGTGTCGTTGACGGTCTCCGCGCTCGGCACCCACTTCTTCGAGGTGTCCCTCATTCCGACCACGCTTGCTCTCACCACCCTCGGGCACAAGCAGGTCGGGGACCTCGTCAACCTCGAGGTCGACGTGATCGCCAAGTACGTCGAACGCCTCCTCCTCAGCACTCCTGTCGCAGCGCCCATGACGGTGTCGTCGTGACGGCAGTGCCAGGGCTGGCGACGGTCGAGGAGTCGCTCGAGGCCCTACGGCGCGGCCGGCCGGTGCTGGTCACGGACGACGAGGGCCGGGAGAACGAAGGAGACGTCGTTCTCGCAGCGGAGACGCTGACCGAGGAGTGGATGGCGTGGACCATCCGGCACACGTCGGGCTTTGTCTGCGCACCGATGCCAGGGGCGTGGGCGGACCGTCTCGGCCTGCCGCTGATGGTGGCCGCGAACGCCGACCCGCTGCGGACCGCGTACACGGTCACCGTCGACGCCAGCCGGGGTGTCACGACCGGGATCAGTGCCGCGGACCGGGCGCACACCATCCGCACCCTGGCCCGGCCCGACGCCGAGGCTGCGGATCTGATCCGGCCGGGCCACGTGCTCCCGCTGCGGGCCAGGAACGGCGGTGTCCTGACCCGTCCGGGACACACCGAAGCAGCGGTGGACCTGTGCCGTCTGGCCGGGTTGGCCCCGGTCGCGGCGATCGGCGAGCTGGTCCGCGATGACGGTGCGATGATGCGGCTGCCCGACGTCCTCGTCCTGGCCGCCGACGAGCAGCTGCCGGTGCTCACGATCGAGCAGCTCATCGCGTGGCGCGAGGTCCATGATCGGGTCGAGCGCACCGTGCAGACGACGCTGACCACCGACGAGGGGCTGTTCACCGTCGCCGGCTACCGCGACCTGCTGACCGGCGACCAGCACATCGCCCTGGTCAGCCCGCTCGGCCTGGGCGGGCCGTCACCGCTGGTGCGGCTGCACTCGGAGTGCCTGACCGGTGACACCTTCGGCTCCCAGCGCTGCGACTGCGGCCCGCAACTCAGTCTGGCCATGCAGCGGGTAGCCGTCGAGGGCGGGGTCGTGGTCTACCTACGAGGTCAGGAGGGTCGGGGGGTCGGCCTGCTCAACAAGCTTCAGGCGTACGCGCTGCAGGACCAAGGGTTCGACACCGTCGACGCCCAGACCGAGTTGGGCTTGCCGATCGACGCCCGCGAGTACACCGCCGGCGCGGCCATCCTCACCGACCTCGGCGTGGGCTCGCTCCGGCTGCTCACCAACAACCCGTTGAAGGTGAACGCGCTCCGCCGCAGCGGCATCACGGTCACCTCCGTCGAACCGATCAGCATCGCCCCGGTCGAGACCAACGCCGGCTACTTGCGCACCAAACGCGACCGCATGGGCCACACCCTGGTTCTCGACCCCGACTCCCGGCTCAGCCGGTGAGTCGACGACGCCCCTACCCGACACCGCAAGGAGCTCTCACATGAAGGACGGTTCACCCACACTCTCCGTCGACGGCAGTGCACTGCGGGTCGCGGTCATCGCTGCCTCCTGGCACGACACCGTCATGAAGGGCCTGATCGCCGGAGCCAGACGCGGGCTGGATGATGCTGGCGTCACCGGGTACGACGTGGTGCGGGTGCCCGGCTCGTTCGAGCTGACCGTTGCTGCGGCGCGGTTGGCCCCCCGCTATGACGCGGTCGTCGCTCTGGGGGTGGTGATCAGGGGCGGCACTCCGCATTTCGAGTACGTCTGTCAAGCCGCGACAGTCGGGCTCACTCAGGTGAGTGTCCGCTCCGGGGTGCCGGTCGGGTTCGGGGTCCTGACCTGCGACGACGAGCAGCAGGCACTGGACCGCGCCGGCCTGGACGGCTCGTCGGAGGACAAAGGTCACGAGGCAGCGACCGCTGCCGTGGCAACCGCCGTGGCCCTCAACCACATCATGGGCGAGCATGGCTGAGGGCCCTGCCCGCGGCTGGTCCTCCTCCTCGGAAGCGGAGACGGCTGACGTCGTGTTGCTCCGCCATGGCGCGACCAGGCTGACCTCGGAGAAGAGGTTCTCCGGGGTCGGCGCCGGGGATCCTGGCCTATCCGCTGCGGGTCTCGACCAGGCCCGCCGCGCCGCCCGCTCACCTCTGTTGCGCAGAGCCACGTTCGTGGAAGTGCTCTGCTCTCCGATGACGCGCTGCCGGGAAACGGCCGAACTCGTCGCCGCCGAGCTGGACCTCCCGGTCCGGATCGAAGCCGGGCTGCGAGAGATGGATTTCGGGCTGTGGGAAGGAATGACTTTCGACGAGGTCCAGGACCGCTACCCCGACGATCTTCGAGAATGGAAACAGTCACCTGACGCCGCACCGACGGGAAGTGCGGAGACCTTCGCCGCCGTCCTCGAACGGACGGGGACTCTGGCCCGGGCCCTGACGACTCGTTATGCCGACAGCTCCGTCCTGGCCGTCACCCATGTGACACCCATCAAGGCGCTGGTGGCCGATGCGCTCGGTGCGCCACCGCAATCGCTCTTCCGCATGGAGCTTTCAGCCGCCTGCTGTTCCCGCATCGCCTACACCGGCGAGGAAGCCTCCGTGAAGCTTCTCAACGACACCTCCCACCTGTACTGAGTTCCCGCTGGGAGAACACCGGCTCGGCCGGGCGGTCTCGCTGCCCTTGAGCTTGCGGGCGGCGGAGGTGGCTGGATGTCTACGGCTCGTCGTGCCGATCGGGTCCCTGGAGCGGACGCAGCCTGTCGGGCGAGCGTCGTGGTCTCGATGGGTGGGCACCCTTGGGGCGTAAGGCGACTCAGGTCCTCGCGAAGAGGGGGCTAGGCGCAGGATCTCGTTGTCCGATCTCGCTCGAGGATGGTCCCGGACACCAGATGGCCTTCGTTCCCGCGCGGAGCTCGTCGTACTGCTCCAGTCTCCGAATGTAAGTTGTCAGCGACCCGGGGTAGGAGGTGCGGCGTGGATGGCGGCGGTAGTGCGGAGCCCACGATCTATGACGTGGCCAGGCTGGCGGGTGTGGCTCCGTCGACGGTGTCGCGTGCCTTGTCGAAGCCGGGGCGGGTCAGTTTCCGCACCGCCGAGCGCGTCCGCAGGATTGCCACTGAGGTGGGCTATCGGTCGGGACGGATGGAGCTACCGGTCTCGACCCGAGGCACTGGCGTGTTGGCGTTCGTGGTCGCTGACATTGCGAACCCGGTGTTCGTCGGCATGATCCGCGGAGCGGAACGTGAAGCCACGGACCACGGCCTGACCTTGGCCATCGTGGAAACGCAGGAATCTGGTGACGGTGAGGAGCGGGCAATCGCCCGGCTGGCCTCGACGGTGGACGGCTTCGTCCTGGCCTCCTCGCGGCTGTCGGATCAGCAGATCCGCGCTCTGGCGAAACGGAAGCCGGTGGTGGTGCTGAACCGCACGGTCCCTGAGGTTCCGTCGGTGGTGAGCGACAACGTGCGGGCGATCAAGAAGGCGACCGAGCATCTCATCGGCTTGCGGCATGCCACCATCTGCTATCTGGCCGGTCCGGAAGCGTCGTTCGCGAACGGGATGCGGTGGCGCGGGCTCCGCGAGGCGGGCATGGAGCTCGATCTGCACACCCGCAGGATCGGTCCATTCCTCCCGACCATTCGGGGTGGGACGGATGCGGCGCAGCGTTGGCTGCAGCGGCCGAGTACTGCCGTGATCGCCTACAACGACTTGATGGCGATCGGTTTCATGCAGGCGGTGTCGGCGGCTGGTCGTCGGGTTCCGGCCGATGTCAGCGTGATCGGGTTCGACAACATCGTCGACGCCAGCTTGGTGGAGCCTGGGCTGACCACGATCGCTGCGCCGCTGGTGAGCCTGGGCTCGACCGCAGTGGCTCGGTTGGTCGGCAGGCCGGGGCTTTCGCGGGAGCCGCTTGAGCCGATCCTGTTGCCGACGCGACTGGTCCTTCGCGGTTCGACGGGTCCCCGCAGTCGCCCGTGAACATTCAGGAGATGTGGTCCGGCCCGGGGTCCAGCAGGTCCAGCTGGGCGTTCACCAGGTCGACGAGATCTTCGTCGGATCCAAGGCGTGGATCCAGCACCGTGAGCACGTCGCGGCTGGCGTCTCCGCCGGCGGCTGCGGTGCGGGCGGCTGTCGCGCCGAGGTCGTTGACCGGGACGCTACGGCCGCGGAGGTGCCAGATCCAGGCGGCAACGGCGGTAGCTCCACCGATCGGGCGTCGGCCTGCGGACCGTTCGGCCAGGAGTGATGGCACGATCCGAACAGGCAGCTTGATCGAGCCGTCGGCGGCGATCTGGACTGAGCTGGTGACGGACCCGGGGATTGGCGAACCGGTCGGTCAGCAGCGGCCCGGTAGTCGACCAGCTCGGCCTGCGGGCAACGTCAGGTGTCGGCAGGCCTCGTCCCAGAACGCTTCGACCCAGGTCGCGGCACACGGCGTCGGCGATGGCCTCGTCGATGGTGGCGTGGCCACGCACGCTGCCGGCGTAGGCGAGGAGGGAGTGCGGCGCCGTTCAGCAGGCCAGAGCTTGCGCTGCTCGTACGGGGTGACGTCGTCGACGATCCTGGCGCCGGCGGTCTCCCACGCCGGGCCGGCCGGCGGGGAAGCGTCCGGTCGATCACCCATTCGGTGTACGGCTCGGTCGGCACCGGCGAGCTGTCACGGTAGTGCTGCGCTCGGCGGCCACCAGGGCGCGGTCGTCGTCGGTGGTGGCGGGGGTGATCCGGTCCACCATCGAGGTGGCGAAGTCGACCTCGGTCGGCGATCCAGTCCCGCAGGTCAGGGTCGAGCTGCGCGGCGAGGTCGGTGACCACGGTCGCGGTCACCGCGCCGTTGTCGGGCAGGTTGTCGCAGGACAGGACGGTGATCGGACCGGCGTCGGCGTCGCGGCGCGCGGCCAGGGCGGCCACCAGTCGGGCCGGCAGGGTGGCCACCGGGAGCCGTCGGGTCGGCCCGCAGGGTCGGCCAGGTCGCTGGCGACCCCGTTGTGGTGACGGTCGAGGTGGCCGTCGGTGCCGCGCAGATAGGCGGCTTCGGTGACAGTGATGGTGACCACGGCGACCTCGGGTCGCCGGAGGTAGTCCAGGTAGGCGGTCGTGGTCGGTCGGAGGCGTGGACGGCGCTGATGGCTTCGACGATCTCGAAGCGGTCCTCGGTGGCGCTCCGAGTGATCAAGGTGTACAGACCGTCCTGCGGGGCGAGGTCGCTGGCGGCATCGGGTCGGCGGCCGGTGAAGGCGGCGATGCCCCAGTCCGCGGCGTCGGCGGCGTGCGCGGTGTACCAGGCCTGGTGGGCGCGGTGGAAGTTGCCGAGCCCGAGATGCACGAGCCGCACTGGGGCGGCGGGACGGGTGCCGGCGAGTGAGCGGGTCAGCACGGGCACCTGATCGTCGTTGCTCGATGCAGCGTCGCGGGTGGGAGCGGAACTGGTGTCGGTGCGGGAGGTGGTCATAGCCGGAACGCCTTTCGGGGATTGGTGGCGACGAGGTCGGTGGCGGTGTCGAGGGCTTCGTCCTCGTCGAGGCGGTGCTCGGCGACGAGCTGGGCGAGGTAGCCGGCGTCGAGGCGGCGGGCCATGTCGTGGCGGGCGGGGATGGAGCAGAAGGCGCGGGTGTCGTCGATGAAGCCGGAGGTCTTGCCGAACCCGGCGGTCTCGGTGACGGCCGACCGGTAGCGGCGGATGGCTTCGGGCGCGTCGAGGAACCACCAGGGCGCGCCGGCGTAGACGGAGGGGTAGAAGCCGGCCAGCGGGGCGATCTCGCGGGAGAAGGTGGTCTCGTCGAGGGTGAACAAGATCAGCTGGAAGTTCGGGTTGGTGCCGAAGTCGCTGAGCGCCGGCTTGCAGCGCCGTCGGTGAACTCGACGGCCACGGGGATGTCGCAGCCCACGTCGGCGCCGTACTCGGCGAGGGTCGGACCGTGGTGGTCGCGGCTGACCCCGGGATGCAGCGTCATCACCAGACCGTCCTCGGCGGACATGCGGGCCATCTCCCACACCAGGTGCCGGCGCAGGGCGGTCGCCTCGCCAGGGTGGAGCTCACCTTTGCGGGCCAGGCTGTACAGGTCGCCGGCTTGCTGCACGGTCGAGCTTGTCGGTGCGGGCGTCGGCGTGGCTGTGGTCGGCCGACACCGCCCCGTGTGCCCGGAAGTAGGCGCGGCGGTTCTCCAGCGCGGCGATGAAACCGGCGTAGTCGCCGGTGTCGATGCCGGACGTCTCGGTGAGGCGGTCCGCGTCGGTCACCCAGGACGCAGCGCCGACCTCGAGATAGCGGTCGGGACGGAAGGTCGGGATGACCCGGCCGGTCCAGGTGGGGTCGTCGGCCAGGAAACGGTGGGCGGCCAGGTCGTCGCACGGGTCGTCGGTGGTGGCCAGCACGTCGATGCCGAAGCGTCGATACAGCGCGCGGGGCCGGAAGGCGGGGGTGGTCGAGGGCGTCCGCGATCTGGTCGTAGATGGCGTCGGCGGTGTCCGCCGAGGGCCGGACCCGGACGCCGAAGATGTCGGCCAGCTGGGCCTCCAGCCAGTACCGCACCGGGGTGCCGCGGTAGATGGACCAGTGCGTGCACAGCGTCCGGAACGCGCTGCCGCGACTGCTGCTCGGTCAGCTCGCCCTGGCCGACACCCAGTTCGGAGAGCTCGACTCCGTGGGCGTGCAGCAGCCGGTTGACGTAGTGGTCGGGGGTGATCAGCAGCGACGTCGGGTCGCCGAACGGCGATGTCGTCGGCCAGCCACGCGCGCCGGCACGTGGCCGTGCGGGGAGATGATCGGCAGGTCGGCGCACCGCCGCGTAGAGACCGGCGGGCGACGGCCCGCACAGCCGGGTCGGCCGGGAGAAGCCGATCAGGGGTCCAGCGGCAGCGGACGGGTGGCGGGCATGGGTTCATCCTGGGTCGGCGCCATCGCCGAGACCAGCAGTTGCGCACAGTTGCCGAAATCGGCGGCGATTCCTTGTCACGCCGCTGACATCGACGGCACAGTGACCCCATGACCACCATCTCACCGGCCGCCTGGCGGAGCAGTTACGGCACCGACCCCGGTGACCCGGACCGAGCCGCTGACCATCGGCGGGGTCGGGGACCGACTGGCGGCCGGAGAGGTGACCCGGTTCGTCACCGACGCGGTCGCCGGCGCTGATGTGGACGGCAAGACGGGTCTGCCTGGTTGTGCCCGACGGGACCCGGACCTGTCCGCTACCGCTGCTGCTGCGCGCCTGTCACGACGCCTTGGACGGCCGGGCCACGCGCAGTCACCGTGGTCATCGCCCTCGGCACGCACCAGGGGATGTCCGAGGATCATCTGGCCGCGCCATCTCGGCTATGAGACAGGCCAGTTGGACGACACCTATCCCGGCTGGACTGTGCTCAACCACGAGTCGTGGCTGCCGGAGACGTTCACCTCACTGGGCACCATCGGCGCGGAACGGCTGGCCGAGCTCACCGGCGGTCTGCTGACCGACACCTCGGTGGAGGTCCGGATCAACCGCCATGTCGCCGAGTCCGACGTCGACGATCGTTGTCGGACCGGTGTTCCCGCACGAGGTGGTCGGCTTCTCCGGCGGCAACAAGTACTTCTTCCCCGGGGTCTCCGGGCCTGAGCTGATCGACCTGTCGCATTGGGTGGGCGCGCTTGATCACCAGCGCCGAGATGATCGGCAGCCGGGGCGTCACCCCCGTCCGCGCGCTGATCAACGAGGCGGCGACGTTGATCCCGACCCAACGGTTCGGCGCTGTGCCTGGTGGTCGCCTCAGGCACCGACACCCTGCATGCCGCCGCCTTCGGCACCCCCGAGGACGCCTGGGCCGCGTGCGCCCGGCGATCTCGGCCGAGACGCACGTCAGCTATCGCGGCAGCTCCGGTGCGGCGGGTGCTGTCGATCATGCCGACCAAGTACGAGGACATCTGGACCGCGGCCAAGGGCTTCTACAAGCTGGAGCCGATCGTGGCCGACGGCGGCGAGGTGATCATCTACGCCCCCCACATCACCCAGATGTCGGTGATGCACCCCCAGATCAGTGAGATCGGATACCACAACCGCGACTACTTCGTCGGCCAGTGGGACCGGTTCAAGGACCAGCCCTGGGGCGACCTCGCCCACTCCACCCACCTGCGCGGCCAGGGCACCTGGGACGCCGACCACGGGGAGCGGAACCGGGTCACGGTGACCTTGGCGACCGGCATCCCCGAGGACGTCGTGCGCGCGGTCAACTTGAACTACCTCGACCCCGCGACCGTGGACATCGCCGCCTACGAGGCCGACCCGGACACCTTCGTCGAACCCCACGCCGGCGAAGTGCTGTACCGGCTCCGTCCCGGCGCAGCCAGGGCCGGGGAGCCCGACGGCCGCCAACCCACCACGGACGGACTCGACGGATGACCAGCACAGACTCGATCACGCCGACCAGCAATCGCCAGCAGTGTCGACAAGACCGTGATGGTCGTGATGGGCGTCGCCGGATCCGGCAAGACGACTGTGGCTCACCAGCTCGCCAGCAGGCTCCGCTGGGCGTTCGCCGAGGCCGACGACTTCCACCCGCCTGAGCAACGTCGCCAAGATGACGTGCCGGTATCGCCTTGACCGACGACGACCGATGGCCGTGGCTCGCCGACATCGCCGCCTGGATCCAGTCCATCCCCGGTAACGCGGTGCATCACCTGCTCTGCGCTGCGCCGGAGCTACCGCGACGGTCCTCGCCAACACGCCGGCACGTGTCCGCTACGTCCATCTCGACGGCACTGTCGAGCAACTCAGCGCCCGGCTGTCATCGCGGATCGGCCACTTCATGCCCGCCTCGATGCTGGAGTCCCAGCTGGCCACACTGGAGCGCCTCGATCCCGCCGAAGACGGCGCAGTCATCAGCATCGATGCCACCCCCAGTCAGATCGTCGACCAGATCGTGACAACGATGAACCTGGGCTGAGCGGCTGGCCTGATCAGGAAGCGCCCTCGCGGACCAAAGAAACACACCCGAGCCGGAGACCGCGCCCACGACCCAGGCGACCCAAGGGGAGACGGCGGCATCGGGCGCTTCTGGCCAGATCGGTGTTGTCTGAGGTCTCTTGTTTCCAAGCGCCCTCGGCTGACCTCTACCCCAAGGCGGGGCCAACCCCTAGGGCGCTCGGGTGGCCGGCTCTTCTCCCGCTCTACGCGCTATCTCGGCCATATCCACCGCGCCACGGTCTACGGCGCGAAAGGCCGCTACGCCGGAACCATCGATCGGCGATCGAGTCGTCTACCGCTCCACCGACAGCGCGTCGGTGTCCAGTCCCGGCGTGGCGTCCAGCCACCCCGCCTGTCCCGGACCAACGCGGCCGGCACGGTGATCGGGGTGACGAACCACGATCTGCCGACTAGGCGAAGTACACGCATCATCGAGCCTGGCTGTTGATCAACGAGCACTGGCGGTGATCAACGAGCACTGGCCTGATCAACAAGCACGTGCTGGGCTCGGCCTTCAACACCCTGCACCGATCCGCCAGATGTCGCTCCCCGGTTCGCGATTCTGCTCAACGCCAAGGACGGGAACCCCGCCCTGCCCTACCCCAGTCGCAACGACGGCTGAAGGTGGACGGAGGGGATCCCCGTCATCGACGTTCTGCGATCAGCTCAGTTCTTGGTCTTGGCTTCGTCCAGTGCGGTCTCCACGGTGGTCACCAGCTCGGTCCAGGACGTGTCGAACTTGTCGACGCCCTCGTCCTCGAGTACCTGGACGACGTCGTCGTAGGAGATGCCGAGGGCTTCGATGGCGGCGATCACCTCGCGGGCCTCGTCGGCCAGGCCGGTGACCCGGTCTCCCTTGACTTCGCCGTGGTCGGCGAAGGCCTGCATGGTCTTCTCCGGCATGGTGTTCACGGTGTCGGCCACGACCAGCTCGGTGACGTAGAGGGTGTCGGGCAGGGACGGGTCCTTGACGCCGGTGGAGGCCCACAGCGGCCGCTGCTTGGTGGCGCCCTGGGCGGCGAGGGCCTCCCAGCGGTCGCCGGCGAAGGTCTGCTGGAAGACCTCGTACGCCAGCCGGGCGTTGGCGATGGCGGCCTTGCTCTTCAGCGCCGTGGCCTCGTCGGTGCCGATGGCGTCGAGGCGCTTGTCCACCTCGGTGTCGACCCGGGACACGAAGAACGAGGCGACCGAGTGGATCTGGGACAGGTCGTGGCCGTTGGCGGCGGCCCGTTCCAGGCCGGTCTGGTAGGCGTCGATCACGCCCCGGTAGCGGTCCAGGGAGAAGATCAGGGTGACGTTCACGCTGATGCCCTCACCGATCACCGCGGTGATGGCCGGCAGGCCTTCCTGGGTGGCCGGGATCTTGATCAGCAGGTTGGGCCGGTCGACGATCTTCCAGAGGTCCTGGGCCTGGGCGATGGTGGCGTCGGTCTGGCGGGCCAGTCCGGGCTCGACCTCGATGGAGACCCGGCCGTCGACGCCGTTGGTGGCGGCCGAGGTGGCGGCCAGCACGTCGCAGGCGTTGCGGACGTCGTCGGTGGTCAGGGCCTTGATGGTGTCCTCGACCGAGGAGTCCCGGTGGCGAGCTCGGCGGTCTGGGCGTCGTACGCGTCGCCCTTGGCCAGGGCCGCGGCGAAGATGGTCGGGTTGGTCGTCACCCCGACCACGGACGAGTCCGCCACCAGGTCGGCCAGGTTGTTGGTCTTCAACCGCTCGCGGGAGAGGTCGTCCAACCAGATGGATACGCCCGCGTCCGCGAGGGCCTTCAGTCGTTCACTCATGCCTGTTTTCCTTCTGGGGTGAGGTCGTTGCGGAGGATGGGATGAGGGTGGTTACTGGAGGCGTCGGCGGGGCCGACGGGGCCGCTGGCGGCGTCCTCGACTGTGGTGGTGGGCGGCGGTGGTCTCGGTGGCGGCGGCCAGGCTGTCCCGGGCCGCGGCCGCCACGACCTCGGGGGTGAACCCGAACTCGGTGAACAGCACCCCGGCGGCGGCGCTGGCGCCGTAGTGGTTGAGGGACACGATCCGGCCGGCGTCGCCGACGATGTCGCGCCAGCCCAGGCTGATGCCGGCCTCGACGCTGACCCGGGCGGTCACCGAGGGTGGGAACACCGAGTCCCGGTAGGCCTGGTCCTGCTCGTCGAACCACTCCCGGCAGGGCATCGAGACCACCCGGGCGGCGACGCCGTCGGCGGCGAGCAGCTCGGCGGCGGCGACCGCGAGCTGGACCTCGGAGCCGGTGCCGACCAGGATCACGTCCGGGGTGGTCTCGCTGTCTTTGAGGACGTAGGCGCCCTTGGCGACGCCGGAGACGTCGGCGAAGCCGTCGGTGCCGCGGGGGAACGTCGGGACGTTCTGCCGGGTCAGGATCAGACCGGCGGGGCGGTCGTTGTGCTCCAGGATGGTGGCCCAGGCCTCGGCGGTCTCGTTGCCGTCGGCCGGGCGGACCACGTCCAGTCCGGGGATCGCGCGCAGGGCGGCGACGTGCTCGATCGGCTGGTGGGTCGGGCCGTCCTCGCCGACCCCGATGGAGTCGTGGGTCCACACGTAGGTGACCGGGGTGCGCATCAGCGCCGAGAGGCGGACCGCGCCGCGCATGTAGTCGGAGAAGACCAGGAACGTGCCGCCGTAGGGGCGGGTGCCGCCGTGCACGGCGATGCCGTTCATGATCGAGCCCATGGCGTGCTCGCGGATGCCGAAGTGCAGGGTCCGGCCGTACGGGTTGCCGGGGAACTTCTTGGACTGACGGTCGGTGGGCAGGAAGCTCGGCTCGCCCGCCATGGTCGTGTTGTTGGAGCCGGCCAGGTCGGCCGAACCGCCCCACAGCTCCGGCAGCGGGGCGGCCAGCGCGGCGAGGACCGTGCCGGACGCGGCCCGGGTGGCCACACCCTTGGGATCGGCGTCGAAGACGGGCAGCGCGTCGCGCCAGCCGGCCGGCAGCTCGCGCCTGGTCAGCCGGTCGTGCAGCGCCTGGCCCGCGGGGTTGGCGGCGGCCCAGGCGTCGTAGGAGGTCTGCCACTCGGCGTGCGCCGCCTGACCGCGGTCGAGCAGACCGCGGGTGTGGGCCAGGACCTCGTCGGGGACCTCGAAGGTCTGCTCCGGGTCGAACCCGAGGAGCTCCTTGGTGGCGGCGATCTCGTCGTCGCCCAGGGCGGAGCCGTGCGCGCCGCCGGTGCCCTGCGCCTTGGGGGTCGGCCAGGCGATGATCGTCTTGAGCTGGATGAAGCTGGGCCGGTCGCTGACCTGCTCGGCGGCGGTGATCGCGGCGTCCAGGGCGGCGACGTCCTCGACGTAGGAGGTGTCGCCGTGGGTCCAGTCGACGGTCTGCACGTGCCAGCCGTACGCCTCGTAGCGGGCGGCGACGTCCTCGCTGAGCGCGATGTTGGTGTCGTCCTCGATGGAGATCCGGTTGCTGTCGTAGATCAGCGTCAGGTTGCCCAGCCGCTGGGTGCCGGCCAGCGACGACGCCTCACCGGACACGCCTTCCTGGATGTCGCCGTCGGAGCAGAGGGCGTAGATGTGGTGGTCGAACGGCGAGGCACCCGGGGCGGCGTCGGGGTCGAGGAGACCCCGCTCGCGGCGGGCGGCCATCGCCATCCCGACCGCGTTCGCCACACCCTGGCCCAGGGGGCCGGTGGTGATCTCCACCCCGTCGGTGTGGCCGTACTCCGGGTGGCCCGGGGTCAGCGACCCCCAGGTGCGCAACGACTTCAGGTCATCCAGGCCGAGCCCGAACCCGCCGAGGTAGAGCTGGATGTACTGGGTCAGCGAGGAGTGCCCGCAGGACAGCACGAACCGGTCCCGACCGGCCCAGTGCGGATCGCACGGATCGTGCCGCATCACCTTCTGGTAGAGCAGGTACGCCACCGGCGCGAGGCTGATCGCCGTGCCGGGATGCCCGTTGCCCACCTTCTGCACCGCGTCGGCGGCGAGCAGCCGAACGGTGTCGATCGCTTCCACATCGAGATCGGTCCAACCCTCCGGCAAGACGGGTGCGGTGGCCTGGCGTGCACTCATGGTGAGACTCCTCAAAGTAGGGCTGCGGGGCGACCGGGGATCAGCACGAGGTGCCGGGGGAACGCACCGGGATCGTGACCATCCACCCACGGATCGCCGGTCTCCGCCATGAGTTGCCGGATGTTGCCGAACGGCACGACAGGAGGCCACCACAGGGTCCGGTGGCCACTTCTGGCAATTTGGCAACAGGTGGCAAATGGTGGACCGCCCACCCGTCAGGGCGTTGACTCCAGCTACCAGGCCGAACAACAGCGGCCGAGAGAACCCTACTGAGGAGTATCGATGACGAACCCCGCTGCTGTGGAAGACCTCCGGTCCATGGAACGGCTGCCGGCCAAGACGGTGGCCGGCTACGGTGCCGGCGACTTCGCGTTCAACCTGGCGTTCAGTCTGAGCACGTCCTTCCTGCTCTACTACTACACCGACGTGGCCGGCATCTCCGCCGCCGCGGTCGGCACCATGTTCCTGGTCGTGCGGCTGTGGGACGCGTTCGCCGATCTGCTCGCCGGCCGGCTGGTGGACCGGACGATGACCCGGTGGGGCAAGTTCCGACCGTTCATCATGTTCGGCGCGGTGCCGTTGCTGTTCATGAGCTTCCTGGTCTTCCACGTGCCGACCAGCTTCGACGAGGGTATGAAGCTGATCTACGCCTACGCCACGTACGCGATCCTGGGTCTGATCTACTCCCTGGTCAACATCCCCTACGGCTCGCTGGCCTCGGCGATCACCCAGTCGGTGCACGAACGGGCCAAGCTGGTCGCGGCCCGTGCGTTCGGTGCCGGCATCGGCGGCGTCGTCCTCACCTTCATCGTCGGCAACTTCATCAGCGATCTGCGGGGTCAGAAGGCGCTGATCCAGAGCCCCGAGGACCTGATCGCCTACCAGGCGGCCGTGCAGGGCGTGTTCACCAAGGTCACGCTGGCGTTCATCGTCGTCGGCATCGCTGGCGTTCTTCTTCACCGCCTGGGCCTGCCGGGAGGCGGTCGTCCGCACCCAGCCGGGATCACCATCAAGGAGACCTTCAGCACCCTGCGGTCCAACAAGCCGTTGGCCTACCTGTGCGGGTCCAGCTTCTTCTACCTGATCGGTGTCTTCGCGGTCGGCGGCACCACCGCCTTCTACGCCCAGTACGTGCTCGGCAACATCGGTCTGGTCGGCATCATCGTCCTGGTCAACACCGGCATCACGCTGCTGATCACCCCGTTCATCCCGAAGATCATCGACCTGTTCGGCAAGAAGAACGTCTTCCAGTTCTGCGGGGTGTTCACCATCGTCGGCGGCGTCGGCCTGTTCTTCGCCCCGGCCACCATGTTCTGGCTCGTCCTGGTGACCCTGGCCATCAAGGGCATCGGTGCC
Organism: uncultured Actinomycetota bacterium; assembly: GCA_963759915.1. Lineage (GTDB taxonomy): Bacteria > Actinomycetota > Actinomycetes > Propionibacteriales > Propionibacteriaceae > Microlunatus. Next base: position 82,040 of record CAVXBJ010000027.1, read on the forward strand.
AGCCTGATCAACACGGTGATGTTCGGTCTGGAGGCGGACACCGTCGAGTACGGCGAGTGGAAGACCGGCAAGCGCAGCGAGGGTGCCACGTACGCGTTGTTCTCCTTCACCCGCAAGGTCACCCAGTCCATCGGTGGCGCGGTGGGGGCGTGGGCGTTGGCCATCGGCGGCTACATCGCGGCCAGCGCGGCGAATCCCAGCCCGGTCCAGCCGGAGTCGGCGATCATCGCGATCAAGGCCACCATCGGTCTGCTGCCGGCCGCAGCCGCCCTGATCGCCATGCTGATCTTCATCAAGTACCCGCTGAGTGACCGGCGGTTCAAGGAGATCCGCAACGAGACCGAGGCTCGCAAGCTCGCCCTGCTGGCCGAGCACCACGAGAGCCCGGCCGACTTCATCACCCCCGACCACAAAGCGTGACGGTGCATCGGGCGGGTCGACACTCGACCCGCCCGATGCCGTCACCCACCTCGTCCGCACAGATTCCCCAGGCACGCTATCCAGAAGGAACCCACTGATGACCACCGACTGGCTGGACCCGTCCAAGACTCCCCGACAGCGCGCTGAGCGTCTGGTCGCGGCCATGACGTTGGAGCAGAAGATCGCTCAGCTGCACGGGGCGATGGAGACCATCGACATCTATGCCCTGTCCGCGCAGGCGGCGGAGAACGGCGAAGACCTGGACGCAGCTCGCTGCGCAGATCCGCATCGACCGGCATGTGGCGGCCATCGACGAGCTCAGCATCCCGCGGTTCCGCATCACCAACGGTCCCGTCGGGGTCGGGATGGGCGACGGCACCCCGAGCCCGCCGGCGACATCGCTGCCTATGACGATCGGGCTTGCGGCCGGGTTCGACCCCGAGCTGGCCCGCGCCTACGGTGACATCATCGGCTCCGAGACGGCGACGCTGGGTCAGCATGTGCTGGAGGGACCCGGGGTGTGTCTGCACCGCACCCCGATCGCCGGCCGCAACTTCGAGTACTTCTCCGAGGACCCGTACCTGTCCGGGGTGATGGGCGTCGAGGTGGCCATCGCGATCCAGGCGCACGATGTGATCGCCATGGCCAAGCACTTCGCGGTGAACGACCAGGAGCACGAACGGTTCCGGCTCAGCGTGGAGGTCGATGAGCACGTGCTGCGCGAGCTGTACCTGCTGCCGTTCGAGATGCTGGTCAAGGACGCCGACATCGCCGCCGTGATGAGCGCCTACAACCGGGTCCGCGGCACGTACGCCACCGAGAACCGCTACCTGCTGACCGACGTGCTGCGCACCGAATGGGGCTTCGACGGCTACGTCCAGTCCGACTTCTGGTCCTGCCGCTCGGCGGCCGCGTCGTTGCACGCCGGCATGGACCACGAGATGCCCGACGCCAAGTGGCTCAACGAGGCCAACGTCAAGGCTGCGCTGGCCGACACCAGCCTGGAGATCGAGACCGTCGACCGGGCGCTGGTCCGCCGCTTCACCCAGATGTTCCGCTTCGGCCAGTTCGAACGGCCCGTACGCGCCCGGGGTCATCGACGCGGCCGGTCACGGCGCCGATCGCCCGCCGATCGGCGGCGAGATCGCCGTGCTGCTGAAGAACGACGACCAGCTCCTGCCGCTGAGCCCGCAGATCGCCGACATCGTCATCATCGGCCAGTCGGCGTTCGTCGACGACGCCTGCCTGGGCGGCGGCGGATCGTCGAAGGTCGACCCGCTGTACACCGTGCCACCGCTGCAAGGTCTGCATGACGTCCTGGCCGACCTCGGGTCCTTCGACACCGTCATCACCAAGGTCACCGTCGCCGACGACCTGTCCAACCTGGACGACGCCCGACGGGCCGCCCAGGACGCCATCGGTCGTCGTGCTGATGGCCGGGCTGGTCGCCACCGAGGGCGCCGACCAGCCCGACGCCAACATGCTGAACGACCAGAACACCATGCTCGACCAGCTGCTCGGGCTGAACCCGGCCACTGTCGTGGTGCTCAAGGACAGCAACCCGATCCTGATGCCGTGGATCGACAAGGCCCCGGCCGTCCTGGAGGTGTGGAACCAGGGCAGCGAAGACGGCCACGTCGTGGCCGATCTGCTGTTCGGGGTCGTCAACCCCTCCGGCAAGGTCCCGACCAGCTACCCGGTCACCGAGGACGACACCCTCTACGCGGGCCATCCCGAACGCTACCCCGGGGTCGACGAAGGCGACGGGTATCCCGTCATCCGCTACTCCGAGGGTCTGCAGATCGGCTACCGGTGGCACCAGAGCCAACAGATCCCCCCGCTGTTCGGCTTCGGGTACGGCCTGTCCTACACCACCTTCGACCTCGCCGACGTGACCGTCGACGCCCCGAACGGAGTAGCTGCACCGGTGACCGTGACCGCCGCGGTCACCAACACCGGAGCCGTCGCCGGCGCCGAGGTCGTCCAGGTCTACCTGGGGATCCCCGTCGACGGCCAGCCGCCGAAACGTCTTGTCGGGTTCGGCAAGGTGTTCCTGCAGCCGGGCGAGTCTCGAACCATCACCCTCACGATCGACCCGGCCGCCACCCACCACCCGTTCAGCGTCTGGGACTACGCCAGCCGCAGCTTCGTGATCAGGCCGGGGGAGTACACCGTTCATGTCGGCACCTCCGCCGACCACAGCCCCCGCACCGCCACCATCACTGTCGCCTGACGGCTCAGTTCGTCACCCCATGAGAGGACTCCATTGTCATGACTGAACTCGCGCAGATCGGTGTCACCGGCCTGGCCGTGATGGGCCGTAACCTGGCCCGGAACTTCGCCCGTCACGGGCACCGGGTCGCCGTCCACAACCGCAGTTACGCCAAGACCGAGTCACTGGTGGCCGATCACGGTGAGGAGGGCACGTTCATCGCGTCGGAGTCGATGGCTGATTTCGTCGCCTCGCTTGAGCGGCCGCGGCGGGTGATCATCATGGTCAAGGCGGGCGGGCCGACCGACGCGGTGATCTCGGAGCTGGTGCCGTTGCTGGAAGAGGGCGACATCATCATCGACGCGGGCAACGCGCACTTCCCGGACACGATCCGCCGGGAGAACGAGCTGAGGGAGCTGGGTCTGCATTTCGTCGGGTCCGGGGTGTCTGGTGGGGAGGAGGGTGCGCTGAACGGGCCGTCGATCATGCCGGGTGGGTCGGCGAAGTCGTATGAGTCGCTGGGTCCGTTGCTGGAGTCCATCTCGGCGAAGGTCGACGGCGTCCCGTGCTGCACCTACGTCGGTCCCGACGGGGCTGGTCATTTCGTGAAGATGGTGCACAACGGCATCGAGTACGCCGACATGCAGCTGATCGCGGAGGCGTACGACCTGATCAAGCAGGGCACCGGGAAGTCGGCTGCGGAGATCGCCGACATCTTCCGGGACTGGAACTCCGGTGACCTGGAGTCGTTCTTGATCGAGATCACCGCGGAGGTGCTGTCGCAGACCGGGGTGGACGGTCAGCCGCTGGTCGATGTGATCGCCGACCAGGCTGAGCAGAAGGGCACCGGTCGGTGGACGGTGCAGAACGCGTTGGATCTGGGGGTGCCGATCACCGGGATCGCGGAGGCGACGTTCGCCCGGGCGTTGTCGGGGTCGGTGCCGCAGCGTGAGGCGGCTCGGTCGGTGCTGCCGGGCCATGCGGCGGAGTGGTCGATCGCCGACGAGGACGGTTTCGTGGAGGATGTCCGCCAGGCGTTGTTCGCGTCGAAGATCGTCGCGTACTCCCAGGGTTTCGACCAGATCGCGGCGGCCAGTGAGGAGTACGGCTGGAACATCGACCGTGGGGCGATGGCGCGGATCTGGCGGGGTGGCTGCATCATCCGGGCGCGGTTCTTGAACCGGATCACCGAGGCGTACGAGCGGACGCCGGATCTGGCGTTGTTGATCGCGGATGAGTACTTCGTCGACGCCATCTCCACGGTGTTGCCGGCGTGGCGCCGGGTGGTGGCGGGGGCGGCGCAGAACGGGATCCCGACGCCGGCGTTCTCGTCGTCGTTGGCCTATTACGACGGCATCCGGGCCGAGCGGCTGCCCGGCGGCTTTGATCCAGGGTCAGCGGGACTTCTTCGGTGCGCACACCTATCACCGGGTCGACAAGCCGGGCACCTTCCACACCGAGTGGAGCGGTGACCGGAGCGAGTCGACGCTGGACGCGGGGCAGGCCCAGGCGCTGCCGCCGGAGCCGGCCGAGAAAGCCGACCCCACCCCCGCCTGACTACCCCGCCTGATGCCACCCTCGGACGGCACCGTGCAGATTCTGCCGTAGAGGTTGCTCACCCCACGAAGCAGGAGAGTCTCATGGTGCATCAGATCGACATCGGCGCACGGGTGAAGCCCGTCGTCGAGGCCGGATGGTCTCGCCTTCCGCGATCTCAACGCGAACGGCGTCCTCGACAATCGACAGCGACATCGACAGCAACCACTACCAGCTCGGCAACGGACTGTCGTTGGAGGCCTGAGGGAGGGCTCGGGTCAGCGTGTCCTGGGTGACGGCGGCGGTTAGCTCCGCGGACGCCGACTCCAACGTGAACCGTCCCGCCACCACGAGCTCGGCGAGAGCACCGGCATCCAGACGGCGGCCCAGGCGATGACGTGGCGACAGCCCGAAAGGCGCGCTCATGTCGTCCACCACCCCGAGAGAACGGCCGACGCCCTGGCTGCTGACCGCCGCGACCCGGACCGCCCGAAGCACGGCGGGATCGTCGGCATACCGAGTCGGAGGCACCGCGGCCAGCGCCGCGTACTCGGCGGCCAACGGCAGTATCTCGGCCAGGTAGGCGTCGGTGTCGATGGTGAACAGCTGCAGTCCGAAGCTCGGGGATCCGCTGAAGTCGGTCAGCAGTGGACGGACCCGGGCGGCGACCCCGCGATCGCCCGACGGGGCGTCGGTCAAGGGCCGGGAGGCGAAGCCGGCCGGCGGGAACAGGCCCATGACCAGCCCATCCTCGGACGCCATCCGTCCCATCTCCCACAGGAGATGGCCCTGCAGGGCCAGCGCCTCGGCCGGCAACAGCTCCGCCGATCGCGCCAGCCGGTACAGGCCGGCGGCGTCCTGCGTGGACAGGCGAGCGATGGGCACGTCACTGCTGTGATGCTCGGTGGCGACCGCGCCCCTCTTGCGGAAGAAGTGACGGCGCTCCTGCAGCGCCTCGAGGAACCCGTCAAGGTCCTCGGTACCGACGCCAGTCACCTCAGCGAGCAGATCGGCATCCGTCCGCCACCGCCGGTCCGCCGGATCGAGAAAGCGGTCCGGGCTGAAGGTCGGGACGATCCGGCCGGACAGGGCCGGATCGTCGGCCAACACCTCGTGGGCGTGGAGGTTGTCGGCGGGGTCGTCGCTGGTGGCGAACCTGGACAGATTGACGGCGGACAGCACTTGTCGCGGATACATCGGTCGCTCGACAAGCTGCCCCACCAGCGCGTCGTACACCGCTTTGGGATCCAGATCCTCCCGGAACGACGGCAAGCCGGCGAGCCCCGCAATGGCATCACCATCGGCCTGCATCCACGGTCTCGCCCAGACCTCGACCAGATGCCGCCACAACAAGACGAAGGCCTGCCGTGAGGCATCACCGGTGCGCCACCCGTTGCTCACGGTGAATTCGGGTGTGATCCCGTTGCTGCGGAGAAGCGCCTGCAGACCCTGGTCATGCGAGATCAGCAGATGGATCGGATCGGTGATCGGCACGTCGTCGGCCAGGTAACGAGCCGGCAATCCGTTGTGGACCGACACCAGGGGTAGGTCGGCCACCGTCTCGAACAGCTGCGCCGCGAGTGCATGACCGCGGCGGCCGCTTGGCCAAGCCGGGTGGGAGTCGGTCGAGGCATGAGCGGGCATGCCAGCCAGCCTAAGTCAGGCCGCAACGTCGGCGTGAACGGTTCCGAGACCCTCGCGGCTGTGTGGTCCGTGGAGCCGCCGGGAAGTGCTGCGGCGCGGCACTGCGCAGCCCGCAATCGTGGCCCCAGAGACCGGATTCGGCACGTCACGGCGATGGGACGGCGAGGAGCGGGCACTGAGGAGGTGAAGCAGGCCGCCACGGACTGACCACGCTGACCAGACCAGACCCAGGACGGACGTACGAGATGGCGAAGCCACCGCAGATCACGCCAGGGCAAGAAAAGGCAACTCGTCGACCGCCACCCTCGTTCGCCGTACGTTCGAGAGCACGACGACGAGCACGAGCTCAACTTAGGAGCACACCCCTGATGTGGACCCTTTCCGGATTCTCCGACGAGATCTCACCCGACCTGGAGGAGCAGTGCGCGCTGGTACGCAAGCTCGGGATGTCGCACCTGGAGTTCCGCAGTGCCTGGGGTACCAACGTGCTCGACCTCGACGACGGCCAGCTCGCCCGGGCGAAGGAGATCCTCGACACCCACGGTCTGATGGTGTCAGCCATCGGCTCGCCGATCGGCAAGATCTCCGTTGATGAGGACTTCGACGCCCACCTCGACCGGGCTCGCCATGCCGTCGACGTCGCCCACCACTTCGGCGCCCGCTACGTCAGGATCTTCTCCTTCTTCATCCCCGACGGTGAGAATCCCGACGATCACCGCGACGAGGTGCTGCGCCGGATGACCGCACTCGCCCGGGTCGCCGAGCAGGGTGACGTGATCTTCCTCCATGAGAACGAGAAGGACATCTACGGCGACATCCCGCGCCGCTGCGTCGACATCTTGGAGACGGTGGGATCGCCGAATCTGAGGGCGGCCTGGGATGCCGCCAACTTCGTCCAGGTCGGTGTCCGTCCCCACACGGAGGGCTACGCGGCCCTGCGCCCCTACCTGGAGTACGTGCAGATCAAGGACGCCCAGCTGGCCACCGGCGAAGTGGTCGCGTCCGGACGCGGCGACGGTGAGATGGCGGAGACGATCCGGGCGTTGCGGCAGGACGGCTATGACGGCTTCTTCTCCCTCGAGCCGCACCTGTCGCAAACCCACAGCCTCGGCGGCTTCTCCGGGCCCGACCTGTTCACCGAGGCGTGGCAGGCGTTCACCGACCTGCTGGAGGCCGAAGACATCCCCTACCAGTGACGGCGTAGAGACCCACCACCAAGGACCCAACCAGCCACCGAATGAAGGAGTGACCATGGCCAGGATCGGCGTGCAGATGATGATGTTGAAGAGCAAGGTCGAGGAGACCGGCCCGTACGAGGTACTCCGCCGCCTCGACACGATCGGGTTCAAAGCCGTCGAGGTCTCCCAGATCCCCATGACAACGGAGAACGTGGCCGAGATGCGTCGGGCCAAGGACGAGCTCGGCACCGACTTCGGAGCTCTGTCGGCCGGTCTGGAAGCGGGGCCCAACGACTCCCTGATCGATGACTACGCCAAGATCGTTGCTGATGCCCGCACCCTGGGCGCCTCCCGGCTGCGGATCGGGATGATGCCGTTCGCGGCGATGGCCTCGCACGAGGCGCTGCTGGCGTTCTGCCGGCAGGCCGAAGAGATCGCGGTTCGGCTCGGCGGCGACGACCTCACCCTGTACTACCACAACCACCATCTCGAGTTCGCCCCGCGCGGCGGCACCTCGATCCTGGACATCATCCGGGCCGAGGCACCCACCATGCGGTTGGAGATCGACGTCCACTGGGTGCAGCGCGGTGGCAAGGACCCGGTGCGCACCCTGCAGAAGTACGCGGGTCTGGTCGACCTGGTGCACCTCAAGGACTACCGGATCGGTGAGCTCCCGCCGACCGCCTTCACCGCCCTGCAGGCCGGTGACTACGCCGGGTTCATGCAGGCCTTCACCGGTGTCGTGCAGTTCGGCGAGGTCGGTGAAGGCAACCTGGAATGGACCGAGATCATCGACCAGGCGATCACCTCCGGGGCGCAGTACCTGCTCATCGAGCAGGACGACCAGTACGGCCGCGACCCCTACGACTGCCTCCAGACCTCACGGGACAACCTGGTGGCGCTGGGCTACCAGAAGCTGTTCTGACGAAGGACCACGCTGCCGCGCACCCGGTTCCCGAGCGGGGACAGGGTGTCGGCGGCCCTACCACCCAACATCGTCACCATCGAAACGGAGGACTACATGTCCGGCAAGGTCAGACTCGGCATCATCGGCTACGGCGCCCAGGGCTCCATGTACGCGAAGTTCATCGCCGACGGACTCGTCCCGAACATGGTGATCGGCGCGATTGCCGACACTCATGAGGAGAAGCGGACCGCGGCCGCCCAGGAGTACTCCGTCCCGGTGTATGCCGACTACCCGTCGCTGCTGGCCGGTGGCGAGGTGGACGCGGTGATCACCACGGTGCCGCACTACCTGCACCCGGAGATCGGCATCGCCGCGCTCAAGGCCGGGATCCATGCCCTGGTGGAGAAGCCGGCCGGCGTCTACACCCGGCAGGTCAACGAGCTCAACGCATACGCCGCCACCCGTCCAGAGCTGACCTTCGCCATCATGTTCAACCAGCGCAACAACCCGCTGTACCAGCGCATCAAGGAGATCGTCGACAACGGCGAGATCGGCGCCATCCGTCACACCAGCTGGATCATCACCACCTGGTGGCGACCGCAGGGCTACTACGACCAGTCCGCCTGGCGCGCCACCTGGGGCGGGGAGGGCGGCGGGGTGCTGGTCAACCAGGCACCGCACCAGCTCGACCTGTGGCAGTGGATCTGCGGCGTGCCGCAGTCGGTCTACGCCAAGGTCGCGTACGGTTTCCGCCGCGACATCGCCGTGGAGGACGAGGTCACCGCCGTGGTCGACTACGGCAACGGCGCCACCGGCACCTTCGTCACCGCCGTGCACGACCTCGTCGGCACCGACCGGTTCGAGATCCTCGGCGACAAGGGCAAGATCGTCGTCGACGGCTCCAAGACCGCCACCGTCACCCGCCTCGTCAAGGATGAGCGGGAGCTGTCGGACTCGATGGGCATGGACGACGTCCGCAAGCTCTTCATGGGCGAGCTCGACCCGACCAGCATGTACAGCCAGGAGACCATCGAGTACGACTCCGCCTGGGGTGCGCAGCACTCCGGGGTGCTGGAGAACTTCGCCGCCAACATCCTCGACGGCACCCCGCTGCTGGCCCCCGGATCGGACGGCATCAACGGTGTCCGCCTGGCCAACGCCATCCACCTGTCCAGCTGGACCGGCCGCGAGGTGAGCTTGGACTTCAACGAGGACGAGTACCTGGCCGGCCTCAACCAGCGGATCCGCGACGAGGGCACCTTTGCGCAGAGGTGAAGGCGAAGGCCGAGGTCACGGTCGGCAAACCTTGCCCAAGCGACCTCTCCATCTGACAGGCGTAGCGTGAGTCCTGTCCGGCTCGGCAGGTCACGGACCTTATCGCTCTCGACATGCCCGGTCACATACATCCAACAAGGGGCCCGACATGTCGGTGGAAGAAGACAACAAGGCAGTGTTCCTGAAGTTCTTCGAGGACGTCTGGGATGGACGGCTCCCCGAGGACGTGGAGTGGATAGCAGGGTTGCGCGCCGCGTTCTCCGACTTCACCGTGACCCCCGACAAGGTGCTGGCCGCCGAGGGTGGTCATGTCGTCATCATGTTCACCATGACCGGCACCCATCAGCAGGACTACCAGGACGTTCCGGCCACGGGCCAGCCCATCACCATCCGGGGGACGACGGTCGCTCGGCTGGAGGACGGGAAGATCGTGGACGAGTTCGCCTGCTTGGACAAGACAGGCTACGACCTCCGGATCTGGTAGCACAGCCCCTGACGTTGGACGGCGCCTCCGTGCACGACCCCACTGGCGGCGGGCCAGTGACGACGACCACCGAGGCACCCCGGTCCTGGTGGGACCGACTGGCGGCCCACGGCGAGGACTAAGAGACCGCACGAGACCTGCTGGTCCGCCAGTACCGGTCCCTGGTGGCCGCGACGGCGTACCGGGTTCAAGTCGACGCTGCCGTCCTACATCACCGACGAGGACCTGATGTCCTACGGCCAGATCGGGGTGCTGCGGTCGATCGAGCGCTACGACCCCGAGCTGGGACCGTGCCGCCGCAAACCGACCTTCCGCGCCCGCTGCAGGAACTCAGGCCACCGCTGCTCAGCATTCCTGTCGGCGATGGCCGCCGGGATGGTCGAGAGCCTAGCCAGGGCCACACATCATCAGGGTCAGAGTGTTCTCATCCGATGCCATTCGTTCTGTGTTGCTGGTGACAGCACCTATTCGAGGGAGGCGAAAGCTCCGACCGACGAGTAGACGTCGACCGCTCCTCTCGGCTTCACGTGGCCTTGTCAGGCGTGCCGGCACCACCCCGCTGGATCGCGCGGTACACCGTCGCGCGGCTGACGGAGAACAGCTCGGCCAGCTCGAGCGTCGAATGCTCGCCACCTCGCCACAGCTTGACCAGGTGCGCTTCCTGCGTGGGCTTGAGCATGGGCGGCTTCCCGCGCAGCCTGCCCTTGGCCTTCGCGACGGCGAGCCCTTCGCGGGTGCGGGCCCGGGCGAGGTCGGCCTCGAACTCGGCGATCATCGACAGCACGGTGAACAACAGCCGGCCGATCGGATCGGTGGGGTCGTGGACCGAGCCGCCGACGTTGAGCCGGACGCCACGGTTGGTGAGTTCATCGACGATGTCCCTGGCATCGGGCACCGAGCGGGCTAGCCGGTCGAGTTTGGTGACGACCAGGGTGTCGCCTTCCCGGCAGGCGGCGAGGGCTTCGCGGAGTCCGGGGTGTTCACGGTTCGTGCCGGTCAGGCCGTGGTCGACGTAGACCCGCTTCTCCTCGACTCCGAGGGCGGCAAGGCCGGCCCGTTGGGATGCCAGGTCCTGATTGACGGTGGAGACTCGGGCGTAGCCGATCAGGAGTTGAGTCGCGGAACCGATTCTCACATGAACCCCTTTGACCGGGCATTTTCCCGTGCGGGTCTTACGAGAATCCACCTGAACCTAGGTCGGTGCGCTTCTGGTCAGCGGCCCCGTTGTCGGAGGACGGACCCTTACGAACCACCGCGAACCGGGTCGCCCGTCTTTCAGGGTCTTGCGCAGATCGCTTCACGCGATTTCCTGCTGACCCCTTGACAACCTGCGGCGTGTCACGGCACTGTTCATCCCAACGAGGTGCCCAATGGTTTGGGCAAAGGCTCAACTGCCACGCCGACTTAGTAGGGACACACATGTCGAGGACGACGATGAGGGATGTGGCGGAGCGCTCGGGCGTCTCGGTCACCACGGTCTCTCACGTGCTCAACGAAGTTCCTGGGAAGCGGATCAACAGGGAGACCAGGTCGAGGGTGCAGCGGGCCGCCGACGAGTTGCTCTATCGGCCCAACCAGCTGGCCCGTGGGTTACGCACCCAGCGGAGCGGCATGATCGGTTTCCTCTCCGACCAGGTGTCCACCACCCCGTACGCCGGCCGCATGATCGTGGGTGCCCAGGCGGCGGCCGAGGAGGCTGGTTCCCTGCTGCTGCTGCTCGACTCCGGCGGCGACCCCGCGCTGGCGGAGCGCGAGGTCGAGGCGCTACGCGAACGGCAGGTGGACGGCATCGTCTACGCCACCTTCTTCCACCGGGTCGTGACCCCGCCGGCGAACCTGGCGAACGGTCCGGTGGTCCTGCTCGATGCCCGCAGCAGCGACGGCTCGATCAGCTCGGTGGTTCCAGACGAGGTCGGCGGCTCCCGGCGGGCGGTCGAGGTCCTGCTGGCGGCTGGTCACCGTCGAGTCGGCTTCGTCACCACCGACGAGGACATCCCGGCGCGCGATCTCCGGTTCACCGGCTATCGACAGGCCCTCGAGGCCTACGGTTTACCCTTCGACCCCGACCTGGTGGCCATTGGCGGCGCAGACGCCCACGCGGGCCACGCGGCTGCCAGAGGACTCCTCACAGCCCCAACACCTCCAACGGCACTCTTCTGCTTCAAGGACCTCGCCGCGATGGGGGTGTATCAGGCCGCCAACGAGCTAGGAGTGTCCATCCCGGGTGACCTTTCGGTGGTGGGCTTTGACGATCAGCAGTTGATCTCGGAGAGCCTGCGACCCGGGCTGACTACCATCGCACTTCCTCACGAGGCGATGGGCCGCTGGGCTGTTCGGACCCTGCTCGAGCAGATTGCCGCGGGCTCGAAACCTCTACCCGTCACCCATGCCCTGCTGCCCTGCCCGCTGGTGAGCCGCGATTCGGTGGCCCGGCCACCGATGGGGCCGCCATAGGTTAACCCCGATCCCCTGGATCCGAAGCCTCGCCGGTGCGTCAACACCGGCGAGCGCCCCGTAGCAACTGAGAGCAGGTCCGTTGGAGCGGACGCTCTCGGACCGGTCGAAGACCGGACCATTCCTACTCACTGGAGGACCCGTGAAGAAGAACCGTTTCATCAAGGGCCTCGCCGCGACGATTGTAGTCGCGACGATGCCCTTCGCCCTGGCTTCCTGCGCCAAGGGTGGCTCCACCGCCAGCAACGACTCCGACGCCGGCGGCACCAAGACGATCAGCATGTGGACACACAACGCCGGCAACAAGAACGAGCTTGGCGCCATCCAGGCTGTGGTCAAGGATTATAACGCCAGCCAAACCAACTACAAGGTCGAGGTGCAGGCGTTCCCTCAGGATTCCTACAACCAGTCCGTGGTGTCGGCGGCGGCGGCCAAGAAGCTGCCGTGCGTCCTCGACATCGACGGCCCGAACGTCCCGAACTGGGCCTGGGCCGGCTACCTCGCACCGATCGAGGGGATGGACGACACCCTCGCGAAGTACCTGCCGAGTGTGCTCGGGAAGTACAACGACAAGACCTACTCCTACGGCTACTACGACGTCGCCTTGACCATGGTTACCCGCACGTCGATCCTGGAGAAGTACGACATCCGGATCCCCACCGCGGACAAGCCGTGGACGAAGGACGAGTTCACCGCCGCTCTGGAGAAGATCAAGGCCAGCGGGGACTACGACAACCCGCTCGACATCGCGACCAGCTTCACCGGCGAGTGGTGGCCCTACGCCTACTCACCGTTCCTGCAGAGCTTCGGTGGCGACCTGATCAACCGGGACAACTACGAGAGCGCCGAGGGTGTCCTCAACGGTCCCCAGGCCGTGGAGTGGGCCACCTGGTTCCGCAGCCTGGTCACCGAGAAGTACGCCCCGCTGAAGTCCGGCACCGACCCGGCCGCCGACTTCATGAACGGCAAGACCGCGATCCTCTACAACGGCAGCTGGACCGCTGTGGCCACTCGCGAGAAGTTCAAGGACGTTGTCTTCCTCCCGTCGGTCGACTTCGGTCAGGGCCCGAAGATCGGTGGCGGTTCGTGGCAGTGGGGCATGTCGACGAACTGCGAGAGCCCCGAGGGTGCCGCTGATTACCTGAAGTTCGCCGCGCAGGACAAGTACGTGGCGTCCGTATCGAAGGCGACCACCAACATCCCGGCCACGGATGCGGCGGCGGCCGAGGTACCTGGCTTCGGCCCGGGTGAGGAAAATGAGGTCTTCCTCGACTACGCCAAGAAGTTCGCGGTGCTCCGCCCGGTGACGCCTGGCTACCCGTTCATCGCCACCGAGTTCACCAAGACTGCCCAGGACATCCTCAACGGGGCCGACCCGCAGCAGGCTCTCGACCAGGCCGTCAAGAACATCGACGCCAACCAGAAGTCCAACAACAACTTCCGGTGACTCGCTGACGCTGGGTGGTCCGCGCTCGGCTCGGACCACCCAGCGTCCACCCCATCCCTCCCGGCTCCCTCCGCTCCCGCGGTCCGAGCTCGAACTTCCGGTCCTGGCGGTCTCGCCGTCGAAGGACGTCTAGCGGCGCAGCTGCCGCGGAACCCACAGGAGCACGCCCGTGAGTACTACCAACACAGAGGCCGCGCCAGTTGGCGCGACGCACGCCGCGCCGCCACCCCGCAACCGGCCGATCGGCAAGAGCCCAGCCACCATTGCCTGGCTGATGCTCGTCCCGGCCGGTGTCTTGCTGATCACCTTCTTGATCATCCCGATCATCCTCACCTTCATCCTCGCCTTCACCAACGCCCGGCTGATCTCACCGCAGCCGGCCACCTTCGTCGGCGTCGACAACTTCGTCCGACTGTTCAGCGACGAGACCTTCTGGGCATCGTTACGCAACACAGTGATCTTCGCCGTCGTGATCGTGCCCGTGCAGTCGGCCGTCGCGCTCGGGCTGGCGGTCCTTGTCAACACGAAGATCCGCGGAGTCAACTTCTTCCGCACCGTCTTCTTCCTGCCCGTGGTCACCTCCATCGTCGTGGTGTCCATGCTGTGGCTGTTCATGTACCAGCCCAACGGACTGATCAACTCCGTACTGGCCCGCTTCGGCATCCTAGGCCCCGACTGGCTCGGCAACCCCAAGACCGCCCTGTTCGCGATCATCGTGCTGTCGATCTGGCAGGCCTGCGGCATGCACATGGTCATCTGGCTGTCCGGATTGCAGACCATCCCCGGTGAGCTGTACGAGGCCGCCGAGATCGACGGCGCCAGCAAGTGGCAGCAGTTCCAACACGTCACCTGGCCGGGACTGCGAGCGACGGCGGTCTTCATCTTGATCACCATCACCATCGCCGCGTTCAGTCTGTTCTCCCAGGTGAACCTGATGACCCAGGGAGGGCCGCTGGACGCGACGACGACATTGGTGTTCCAGGCCGTCCGGGTCGGCTTCCAGCAGCAGCAGACCGGGTACGCCTCGGCCATCTCGCTGGTCTTCTTCGCCCTGGTGCTGGTCGTCACCTTGGTCAACCGCTACCTCACCCGAGACAAGGACCCCCGCTGATGCCCGAGATCACCGCGCATGTCGCCGACGAACCCACCCAGGCCGTCGTCCACGAAGCTGGGGAGAAGAAGCAAACCGGTCGCCTCGTGCTGGGCTACGTCGGCAGGATCGTGCTGGCCGGGATCTTCGGCCTGCCGCTGCTGTTCCTGATCGTGTCCAGCTTCAAACCCGACATTCAGATCTTCGCCGATCTGACCAGCATCAAAGCCTTCCTCCCGGTCGGCGATCTCACCCTGGCCAACTACAGCGGTGTCTTCGAACGCGTGCCCTTCGCCACCTTCATGATCAACTCGATCATGATCTCGGTGATCACGGTCGGTCTCGGGCTGATCGTGAACTCGATGGCGGCCTTCGCGCTGTCCCGCATCAAGTTCACCGGGCAGAAGCTGGTCCTCGGCGTCATCCTGGCCACCCTGATCGTGCCGTTCGAGACGATGGCGCTCCCGCTGCTGTGGTGGTCCAACAAGCTGCCGTTCTACGACTTCGTGAACGGATACTCCGAAGGCTGGCTGGACACCTACCAGATCCAGATCGTGCCATTCATCGCCAACGCCTTCGCCATCTTCCTCTTCTACCAGTACTTCGACTCCATCCCGAAGAGCCTGGACGAGGCCGCCACCGTGGACGGGGCAGGCTGGTTCCGGATCTACCGCAGCATCATCATGCCGCTCTCCGGCCCCGCGGTCGCCACGGTGGCGATCCTGACCTTCCTGCCCGCCTGGAACCAGTACCTGTGGCCGCTGATGGTTGTCCAGACCGAAGAGCTCCGACCGGTCATGGTCGGCATCGACTACTTCAAGCAGCTCAACGTCTCCTGGGGCCAGATCATGGCCTACGCGTCCATGATCACCGTTCCCATCTTGATCTTGTTCATCGCCTTCCAACGCTCCTTCATCAACTCCATCGCCTCCTCCGGCGTGAAGGGCTGAGCGGCAGTGACCGAGACGAAAACCGATCTCCCACCTACCTCCACCGACGACCGCCACCGTCCACTCCTCCACATCCACCCCCGCCACGGCTGGCTGAACGATCCCAACGGCGTCTGCCGCATCGACGGCACCTACCACGTCTTCTACCAGCACAACCCCGCCGCTCCGGTGCACGAGAACGTGCACTGGGCCCGACCGCCCGCAGACCGGACCAGACCCAGGCGGCACGGTTCTGGATCGAGAGCAGCCCGCTCCAGTGGAACCGGATCGCCCGAGGCGTCGCGGAGCGCGGCGGATACGACTCCTGGACCTCGGCGCGGCTGTTCGCCCTGCTCAACATGTCGCTGGCGGACGGGTACATCGCCTCGTTCTCGGTGAAGTACGGCGATCCGTTCTGGCGGCCCGTTACCGCGATTCGTGAGGCAGCAACCGACGGCAACCCGGCGACCATGGCCGACCCGGACTGGACCCCGCTCGACACCACCCCGCCGATCCCTGACCACGACTCCACGCACGCCGTCCAAGGCGCCGCGGCGGCGACCGTCATGGCGAGCGTCTTCGGCACCGACCGGATTGACTTCCAAACGTGCAGCCTGACCCTCCCCGAAGGACAGCAATGCGACGACGCATCCCCGACAATGCGCTCCTATTCCGGCTTCTGGCAGGCCGCCCGGGAGAACGCCAACTCCAGAGTGTGGGTCGGGTACCACTTCCGGCACGCATCCGAGGTAGGGCTCGATCACGGCCCGACGGTCGCCCAACTCGTACTGAACGGGCCGCTAAAGTGATGGCGCTCACTGAAATTCCCCATTGACGCTCACTGAAATTCCCCACCCGTGTGACTCGAGGGCGGGTCTCCTTCGAGGCTGGTGGTCTCTGACCACTCACCAGCTGTTCGAAGGAGACCCGGTTCTCATGATCACACGGGAGGAAGACGTGGACATCCACGCGCTTGCGGGGCAGGGCTGGACGATCACTGCGATCGCCCGCCATGTCGGCAGGGACCGCAAGACGGTCCGGGACTACCTGAACGGGAAACGAGAACCGGAGGTGCGTCAGCGCGCTGAGGATCCGTTCGTACCGTCATCACCTATGTGACCGCGAGGCTGGTCGAGGACCCGCATCTGTGGGGGATCACCTTGTTCGACGAGTTGCAGGCTCTCGGGTTCGGGTCGTCGTATCAGACGTTGACGCGGCAGATCGGGGCCGGTCAGCTGCGCCCGGTCTGTGCTGATTGCGGGCGGGCGACGGAGCGTGCGAACGCGGTCATCCCGCATCCGGCCGGTGAGGAAACCCAGTGGGACTGGCTGGCCCTGCCCGACCCACCCGCCACGTGGGGGTGGGGGTCGATGGCGCACCTGCTGGTCGGCTCCCTCGTGCATTCCGGTCGGTGGCGCGGCTACCAGTATCAGAAACCTGAGAACCACTGCGGGGTCCGCTGGCCGTCCATGCGGAGCGGTGATGCGATCCGAGTCAGCCGCGTGTGGCCGTGATTCCGGCGAGGAGGAGGTCGAGGCCGTGGTCGAGCTCGCTAACCCCGTCGTAGTGGGCGAGGTCGCTGGCCAGGCTCCGCAGGATCGGGAACTGTCGTGGCGGGAGCTGGTGGAGCCCGAGGCGGAGGAGGTCGTCGGTCTCGTCGGGATTCACCACGGTGTCCTGAAGCTCGGCGAGGAGGTGTCCGTAGAGGAACCCGACGTAGGCCCGGTGGATCCGCATCGCCTCGGCAGCGGAGAACCCGGCCGTGGTCAACAGGTGGAGGAAATGCTCGAGCGGTCGCAGGGTGGCCGGCGGGCGCAGCCCGTACGCGGTGGCGACCGGTCGGGTTAGCAGCAGGTTCACGACGTGGGGATGGGCGAGTGCGAGCCGGCGGAAGTTGTGCGCGCTGCGCCGCAGCTGGGTTTGCCAGTCCTGACCTTCCTCGGGCAGTTCCAGCTCGTCGAGGACGAGCTCGACGATCCCGTCCAGCAGCGCGGCTTGATCTGGGGCGTACCGGTACAGGGTCATCACGTCGCGGCCGAGCTCGCGGGCGAGTCGCCGTCGGGTGAGGGCGTCCAGCCCTTCGGCGTCGACCAGCCGCAGCGCGGTGGCCAGCACCCGCTGCCGGGTCAGCGGCACCCGATCCGACGGTGTGCCGGCGTGCGGGTCGTCGGATGTGGGGGAGGAGGGGGTCTCGTCGGGGCGCTGTCCGGGGGTCTGCTTGGCGGTCATGTGTTGGTGGCGCCCCTGTCTGTCATCCGTCTATGGATTTGCCTTGCGTTGCAGTCTACGTCTAACATCTACACTGTAGATACATTGTAAACGTTATCTGCAGGAGCGGTCGGGGGGTCCGTCCGCTACCCGGGAGAGCAGCTCTCGCTGCCACCCACACTCACTTCAGGAGCTCCATTTGTCCACCTCATCCACCGCGACTCAGCCGGTCAACTACGACAACACCCAGGGTGTGCGTCTGACGACCGAGACCAAGTCGGCGTTCAAGACCACCGAGCTCATCGTCTACGTGCTGGCGGTCGTCGGTGTCCTCATCGCCGCTGCGGTCACCGACAACGGCGAAGACGGCCAGGGCTTCGGCGCAGCCAGCGCCTGGCTCTACGTCACGCTGCTGACCATCGGCTACATGATCAGCCGCGGCCTGGCCAAGTCCGGCAGCCGCGAGCGCTACACCGCGTAAGCATCACCACGACTCAGCCCCGCCGGACACACCCCGGCGGGGCTGTGTCATCTTGCGCCCGACTTGCACCAGACGTCGGAAGCGTCGCCAGGCGGCACTACTCCGCCAACAGCGGGATCTGTTCTTGCGCGGGTAGCACCAGCTGGCGGATCTCACAGCCTGTGGGCGCGAGGTTACGCGTATGTGTTGCCGCGCTTCGTAGGTTCGAGTACGCCGCCCACACCCAGCGTGGTGCACCCCGTTGGCCGACCCTGGCCCGATCATCATCACGGCACCGCCATCTTGCGGCCCGTGTCCTCGTGCTCCTTTGACGGAGCCATCGTTATGGAGGTGTGTGCATGGACGCACGTGCAGGTCGGCGGTGCGCCGTGGTGTTCAACCCGATCAAGATCAGTGATTCGTTCCGCCAGCTGATGACCGATGTGCTGGACCGGGATGGCTGGGTGGACACGTTGTGGCTGGAGACGTCCGCCGAAGACCCGGGTCGCGCAATGACGGCTGAGGCCGTGGCGGCGGGCGTTGACCTGGTGATCGGGGCGGGTGGGGACGGGACCATCCGTATCGTCGCCGACGGCCTGGCCGGTACCGGGATTTCGATGGGCCTGATCCCGGCCGGTACCGCGAATCTGCTGGCCCGGAACCTGGACGTGCCGTTGCAGGAGGCTGCGGCCGTCGAGGTGGCGGTGACCGGGAGCCCACGCACGATCGACTTGATCAAGATCACTGTCGATGATCGCGAGGTCGAGCACTTCGCGGTGATCGCCGGTATCGGGGTCGACGCGATGATCATGGACGAGGTCGACGACAACCTCAAGGCCAAGGTCGGATCCGCTGCCTATTTCCTCGCCGCCGCCAAAGCCCTCGGACGGCTACCGATCGACGTGACGGTGCAGATTGACGGCCGACGCCCGATGCGGCGCCGGGCCATGCTGTGCGCCATCGGGAACGTCTCCGACCTGCAGGGCAACATCACGCTCATTCCTGGCGCCCGCCCCGACGACGGCATGCTCGACGTCTACATCGCCTCCCCCCACCGGCTCCGGCACTGGCTGCAGCTGGGAGTGCGGCTGGTCGCCCGCCGCCCCAAGAAGGACGACCAAGTCGACCAATGGACCGGCAAGACCGTGAAGATCACGATCGACGGATCCGACAACTATCAGCTCGACGGTGACGTGGTCGGGGAATGCACCCGGCTGGTCGCGGAGATCGTGCCGGCCGCACTGACCGTCCAGGTCCCTGATGCCGACCCCGCCGGGTTGGAGCCGTCGTCGACACCAACAGACGCAGCGCCGACCCGAACAGGTGTGGCACCGGCCGCCACCCGGGTCGCCGCGTGGCGGCAGCGCTGGTCCTTGCGGCACGGGAACTACGGGTTCACACCCACCACCACCATGATCGACGAAAGGCCGATCCGGTCGCTGTCCGCCGGCCGCCGCCTCGACCTCCCGGAGGTGGTCCTACTGCCCGGCATGGGAGCACCCGGATATCTGGCACCGCTGACGCGAGAGATCTCCGCCTGGACTCAGGCCACCGTGCTGGATGTGCCCGGGTGGCGGGCCGGACGGGCCCGCGCCTGCCCACCCACACTGACCGGGGTCGCCGAGGCGACGGCGCGATGGCTGGAGACCACCGACCGAAAAGGGATCATCCTGTTCGGCCACTCCACCGGCGCCCAATCCGCCCTACGGACTGCGCTCCTGGCGCCGGAACGCATCGCCGGCGTGGTCATCGCCGGACCCACCTTCGACCCCCCGGCCCGGACGCTTCATGTGCTTCTGGGGCGGCTTCCGGCCGCGTTGCGACGAGAGCCGTTCGGTGAGATCGGCGTCGTCGCACCGTCGTATGTGGCCAGCGGCGGCGTGGACTTCGTCCGCTTCCTCCGCACAGCCCTCGACGACCGGCCAGAAGAGACCATCACCAAGCTCGCCATGCCCATCCTGGTCCTCACCGGCGAACACGATGGCTTCGCGCCACCAACCTGGGCACAACACCTCGCTGACCTCGCCTCGGCGCCCTGCACCGTGCTTCCGGGGTCGCACAATGCGCCCTACCCCTATCCCGGAGAAACCGACACTGCGCTGCACCAAGCCGTCCAGTCCTGGACCGGATCGGAAAGCACGACCTGACGCACGGATGGATCACCGGAATGCGCTGAAGGGAGCCACCTGGACACTCACGTTCGCCACCGCGTTCGCGGTCCTTGTCACCGCGACAGTGGTCGTCGCTTGCATCCGCTGCACGAATCGTGCATGAGGTGCGACGAGGGCCAGAAGCGCTTCTGACGTGGTGGTTCACTGGGCCGAGCGCGCGAGTGCCCAGCGTTCGGAGCCCAGTAGAGCCGCTTGGGGCCAGATTCGCACTGAGCGTATTGCTGATGATGAACTCCAGAATCGTGAGTAATGGCGCGGTGTGGTCAGGTCGGATCACGCCTCCCGCGTAGGCCGCAAGGCCGATGACCCGATCCCTACCGTCACGCTGGGGTTGTCTGGTGTCCGTGAGCGACGGCGGTGGTCGACGGCGGGGCCCTATGTGGTCCCTGGGAGGCTCGTTCGGTACTGTTTGGCCTAGCCAAAGCGGGGTGGCGTGGCAGACTGCAAATCTGCCGGCATCGCCTACGGTGGTTCGAACCCAACACCTGCCACACCAGATCGAACGTCCTTTGACCAGGGCGTTCGACCTCTTGTGTTGATGGCTCGGCGACTGGTGTCGGGGTCCTCGGTGCGTCAGCGCAGTCGCGGTCTCGATGCGGTCGAGGGGCTCCTCGTCGCCGCTGTCGACGGTCTCGGCAGGGACCTTGACCATGACCGTGAGACTGCGGTCGGGCCTCACGGTCGACGGGTCGGGGTGGACCCGAGCAAGACGGGGTTGTGATCATCCCGATCGCCCGACAACGACTCGAGGTGCTGCTGCCGGTAGGCGCGCAACGCGGGCCCTTACCTGGGCGCGGGAGAAGGTCACACGGAAGTGCGCCGGGTGCGCCGCCCCCGTCGCAGGCGCTGTGTGCTGGTTCGGGCGTGAACTGTCACCGGGAGCTGGACATGCTCCGGCGGCCCGGCACGGTCGAGGGCGAGCTCAGCGGCGAGCCTGCCGACTTCCTCGAACGGGACATGGGCCGAGGTCAGCCCCAGATCCAGGCCCGGCAAGGCGTCGACGTCGTCGAAGCCGGTCACCGAGACGTCGTCGGGGACCTTCAGACCGGCAACGTTGAGTTCGTGGATGACTCCGAGAGCGACCGAGTCGACCACTGCGGCCACCGCGGTGAACGGTGTGCCGTCCGCCAGCGCCGCTCGGATCGCCTGCCGGCCGGACTCCGCACTGAAGTCGCCGACCGGGTGCCGGGCGGTCAGACCGGCGGCCGCCATCGCCTCCAGGTAGCCCGCACGTCGGTTTTGGCTGCTGAGGTGTCCGGGACGGGCGCCCACGAACAAGATGTCGCGGTGCCCCAGCTCGATCAGGTGCTCTGTCATCGCGCGGCCACCGCCGACGTTGTCGTACTCGACGCAGCCGATCTCCGGCGCCCCTCCCAGCGGCGGGCGGGCACAGACGTACAGCCGAGTGCCCACGAGATCGAGGGTGCGGGCGAACTCGGCCACCCGCTGCTCCTGGACGGGGTCGTCCTCGAGCGGACCGAGCCAGAGCACGGCTGCGGGCCGCTGCTGCCGAAGCAGCGAGGTGACCTCCGCCTCACGCTCGGCACTGTCGTGTGTCGTGCTCATCACGAAAAGGTGACTGCGCTTTGTGGCGACTCCCTCGACGCCGCGCGCCAGCACGGAGAACGAAGGGCCGAAGATCTCGTTCACGACGAGAGCGATGATCGGTGTTCCGCGACCGCCCAGGGCGCGCGCGTGCCCGTTCACCACGAAGTCGAGCTCCGCCATCGCCGACAGCACCCGGTCGCGGGTCGCCTCGGCCACCTTGTCGCCCCCGGACATGACCCGGGAGACGGTGGCCACCGAGACTCCCGCATGACGTGCCACGTCGCGGATGTTGGTTCGGCTGATAGGCGCCGGCCCTGGCCGACGCGCACCGCCGGCGCCACCAACTCTCGTCACCGTGGTGAGCCTAACGGGCTCGCTGCCGGAGACCATCGGTTCCGGCCGTGCCGTGTCGTGCACGCTGACCCCCGTCGTCTCGATCACGCAATCATCGCGAGATCGTTCTCGACCACCTCGTGCGCCAAGCGGTCGCCGCGTACCAGCCGCTCCAGCTCGTCGAGGGCAGTGTCGGTCATTCGCCGGATCTCGCTTCCCAGCGACCCCGCCACGTGTGGGGTGATCATCACGTTCGGCAGATCGTAGAGCACCGAGGTGGCCGGCAGCGGTTCGGGATCGGTGACGTCCAGGATCGCGTTCAGCCGGCCGCTGGCGCACTCGATCTCCAGCGCGGCGGTGTCGATCAGCGCACCGCGCGCGGTGTTGATCACCGTCGCATGGTCGCGCAACAGGGCCAGCTCGAGGCCACCGACCAGGTGGTGGGTGGAGGGCAGGTCCGGTGCGTGGATGGACAGCACGTCGACGCGGGCCAGCAGGTCGTTCAGCGGGACCAGCTCACCACCAGCGGCCGCGATCTCGGCTGGGTTCGCGTAGGGGTCGGAGATCAGGCAGGTCATGTCGGCCAGCTGCTGCAGCATGTGCACGACCCGCCGGCCGATGCGGGAGTACCCGATCACGCCCACGGTCAGGCCGAGGTTGCTCAGCTCCCCGCGACCGGTTCGGTATGTCCAGTCGGAGCGGTGGGTCCGGGCGTCGGCGGCCAGGAACGGTGCCTTCTTACCCGCCATGACCACGGCGGCGAAGGTGAACTCCGCGACCGGGATGGCGTTGACCTCAGCGGCGCTGGAGACCCTGATCGCCCGCTCCCACAAACGAGGGCTCACCAGCTGGCGCACCGATCCCGCACAGTGCACGACTGCCCGCAGCTGCGGGAGCAGCGCAAGACGCTCGGCGGTCAACGGGGGAGCGCCCCAGCCGGTCAGCAACACCTCCACCTCCGCCAGAGCAGCTTCCGGCAGCTCGTCCAGGTCGTCGACCCTGCTCGGTTCGGTCAGCTTGACCAGCGACCGGAGCCGGCCGAGCCGTCGGTCGTCGAACTGGTCGACGTAGGTGTCCTGGGTCATCAACAACAGCGCTGTCATGCTCTCTCCTGGGTGTGCCGGAGGCTCGGTGGGTGGTCCGGCCGGGCGGGACGCCTCCCTTGGTACGAGACGGGCCGCCCAGCGAGTCTCAGACCTGCTTTCCGAGATAGGCGTCGGCCTGGGTCTGCATCTCCGCCTGCAGCTTGTCCAGCCCGGCTCCTTCGGCGGCCCTCTTGAGCTTGTCGAGCTGGGAGTCGACGTCGACCACGCCGTAGTAGAGCGGATTGGCGAACTGGGTGATCACCGTGGACATCTGGGCGAGCTGCGCCTTGACCGGCTCGACGTTGGGGATGAACGAGGAGAACGGGTCCACGGTGAAGTTGCCGTAGTCCTGGGCCCAGTCGAACAGCTTCTCCTCGCTATCGGTCATCACCGAGGACCGGCGCGCCAGGGAAGCGCGCCAAGCCAGCGCGTACCCCGGGAAGCTGTAGCTGGTCAGCGTCTCGAACTTGTCGTCACCGACCGGCTTCCAGTCAGTGCCCTCGATGCCGTAGTTGATCAGGTCGTAGTTCTCTTTGACAGACAGCCAGTCCTGCAGCTTGATGGCGCGCTCGAGGTTGCCGCCGCGTGCATTGACCACGACCAGGTTGTCGGCCTGGAACGTCTGGTTGGGCTTGGCCGACAGACCCTGCGCGAACGGCGCGACATCGGCGAGCTGGGCACCCTTCACTGCTTTCTGAAGGGCCGGCAGGCTGTTGCTGGTGGTGCCGTCGGTGATCGCCCACCCGGAGGCGAACTTCCCGGCGTTGAACTGGCTGTTGATCGTGGCCGTGTCAGAGTTCAGCGCGTCCTTGTTGATCAGGCCGTCCTGGTAGTACCTGCGGATCCGGTGGAAGCTCTCCAGCACCGTCTCGTCCTCCCAGAACGGGATGGGGGAGGACACCTTGGTGGTGGCGGCGTCCTTGGCTGGGATGAAGAACATCCCTTTACCGGAGAAGGCGACGGCGATCGTGTGCGGGGTCTCCCAGGACGCCTCGTTGAACTGCGCAGTGGGACCGGGCACCGCGGTCAGGTTGGTGGTGTTCGACGCGGCCGCGTACGGGATCACCCCGCTGACCTTCTCCTTCACCAGGTAGAGGAACCGCTCGTAATCGGCGTAGGAGGCGATCTCGGGCTGGCCGACTTTGTCAGCCAGGTCCTGGCGGATCTTGTAGTGGTGCACCCGAGCGGCGCTGTTGACCTGAGGCACTCCCCAGATCTTCCCGCCCCAGGTGTTGGCCTTGATGAGTTCTGGGGCGATCGACGTCGACAGATTGGGCTGCTTCTCGATCTGACCGGACAGATCGGCCAACGCGCCAGACTGCTGCAGCTGGGCCATGTTGAGCCACAGGGCCTGGAGCGCGGTGTCGAACGTCTCGCCGGCCGTGAACTTCAGCAACGCCTGTTGGCCGTAGCTCGACCAGTTGATGAACTGCGGCTCGATGGTGAAGCCGAGCTCGGCCTGAAGCCTGGCGTTGACCTTGTCCTGCACGGCCTGCCAGCCCTGCGGGACGTCGCCGGGCAGGAGCAGCTTCGCGGCACCGCCGCTGTTGCTGCCCTCTTCGGAAGAGCAGCCGGCCAGACCCAGGGTGGCGGCGGCTGCGAGTCCGCCGGTCAGTCCGAGGAACGAACGGCGGGACAGGGAGAACGTTGACATGACAGCTCCTTTGGTGCGGTGGCTCGACGTGGCCGCTGTGGTTTCGCGAGAGCCGCTTCCCAGGGGCGGCTGACCGGACTGTAACTGGTTTCATCAGCCCAACGCAAGCGTTTGAGAAATCCTGTCCAGATCCTTGCGGCGGCGTGATGAAACCAGTTACAGTCCGGATCGAGAATCAACGAGGAGGTCTCCACATGCCACCCAGTCGCCCTGTCGAGGAGGGATCGGCGCGATGACGATCACACAGTCTGCCGACGTGAGTGCCGGGGACGCCCCGGCAGGTCCGGCGATCGCGGCGCCGCGGCGTCGCCGCCCGAGGCTGCGGGGGGTGAGCTGGTCGTTGCTGCTGCTCGCGGTTCCCGGGGTCGCCTATTTCCTGGTGTTCGCGTACGCGCCGATGGCCGGGTTGGTCGTGGCCTTCAAGGACTTCAACATCACCGACGGCATCTTCGGCAGCCCGTGGAACGGGCTGGACAACTTCAGGCTGTTCATCTCCAGTGGTGACGCACCACGGATCGTGGCCAACACCGTGTTCTTGAACGTGTTGTTCCTGGCCGCGACGCTGTTCACCGGAATGATTCTCGCCGTGATGCTGAACGAGGTCAGCCACACCTTCTTCAAGCGCGCCGTGCAGTCCGCCGTCTTCTTCCCCTACTTCGTCTCCACCATCGTGATCAGCATCATCCTCCAGGTGTTGCTCGCCGGCGTCGGCGGCGAAGGCGGTGCGGTCAACGACCTCTTCTCCCTGTTCGGGCTGCCGCAGGTGTCCTGGTACACCGAGCCCGGGCCGTGGCCGGTCATCCTGACGCTGGTCAAGGTCTGGCAGATGGGTGGCTACATGTCGGTGATCTTCCTCGCCGCGATCACCGCCATCCCGGAAGAGGTCTATGAGGCGGGCGCACTGGACGGGGCCACCCGCGCCCGGATGGCTTGGTCCATCACGCTGCCGCTGCTGAAGCCCACCGCAGCCATCCTGCTGGTGCTCGGCGTCGGCCGCATCTTCTACGGCGACTTCGGCACCATCTACGCGATCATCGGAGACAACGGTGTGCTGTTCTCCACCACCGACGTCATCGACACCTACGTCTTCCGGTCCCTGCGCACCATCGGCGACTTCGGCACTACCGCCGCCATCGGTCTGTTCCAGTCCGTCGTCGGCTTCGTCCTGGTCGTCGCTGCCCTGCTGGTGCAGCGCAAGTTCAGCAAGGAGAGCAGCATCCTGTGAGCACCTTCAACCAGACCACCGGATCGTCCACGCCACCGGCGAGCACTCGCTCGGTGACCACCGCCGGCTCGGTCAGACGACGCAAGCAACGCGTGGAGCCGTTCACTGTGATCAGCACCATCTGCGTGTCGATCTTCGCACTGTTGTGCGTCATCCCCCTGTGGATGATCCTGGCTGGGTCGTTCACTGCGGAGAGCAAGCTCGCCCTGCAGGGCTACAGTCTGTTCCCGGCGCCGTTCTCCCTGGACGCCTACGTGCAGATCTTCTCCGGCACCGCACTGGTCAAGGCGTATGCCGCGTCCGGCTTCATCACCCTCTTCGGGACCGTGTTGTCCACCGTGTTCACCGCCGGGTTGGCCTGGGTGATTGCCCGTCGGATGCCGCTCGTCTCCCGGACGTTGATGATCTTCGCCTATCTCCCGTTGTTGTTCACGGCCGGCCTGGTGCCGCTCTATTTGCTGGTCACCCAGTACCTGCACCTGCAGGACTCCTGGTGGGCGGTCATCCTGCCGCACTTGATGGCACCGTTCCTGGTCTTCATCGCTGTCAGCTTCTTCGTGCAGCTGCCCGGCGAGATCCTCGAGTCGGCCCGGATGGACGGCGCCGGCGAGCTCCGGATCTTCTTCCAGATCGTGCTCCCGCTGTCGAAGCCCATCCTCGCCGTGATCGCCTTGTTCTATGGCGTCACCTACTGGAACGAGTGGTTCAACTCGATCTTGTTCCTGACGTCGCCCGACAAGTTCCCGCTGCAGCTGATGCTGCAGAACCTGATCTCCAACGTGACCAACGCGGCGCAGCTGCCCGGCGCCAACGCGGGCAGCCCACCCATCTTCCAGCTCCGGCTTGCCCTCACCGTGGTGACCATCGGACCGATCCTGCTGGCCTACCCGTTCGCGCAGCGGTTCTTCGTCAAGGGCCTCACCCTCGGCGCCACCAAGGGATGACCTCTCGTGATCACTCTGCGCGACCCGGCATGGGCCGACGCCGACGACCGGGCGCTGGAACTCGCTCGACGAGGGACAGCTGCCCCGCTGCGGTCCCTACCCGCAGCCTTCCACCTCGACGCTGACCCAGCGCTCATCGCGAGTGTTGTGCCCGTGCTGTCCGCGACGAGGCCACGGGTACTGATCGAGTCACTTCGGTCCACCTATACCGATGCGGACGCCTTCGGTCACCTGCCGGACACCCATCGCAAGCTCGGCCGGCTCGCTCAGCCGCTGTTGTCCCTGTACGCCGACCCGGCCGCCGCCGTCCGCGCCGAAGCCTTCCCGATCCATCATCGAGTGGAGATCATCGCCGGCACCGGCCACTTCATCCCGCTCGAGAGCCGACGATCCTGTGGCACCACATCCGCCGCTGGCTCGCCGACGTCCCGACGTCGGCAAGCGACCTCCCCTGACAGTGGGATGGGCAAGCGTTTGCGAGCGGTCGGATCTGGTCGCCTCCGTCGACCGATTGCTCTGGTGCGTCAGGAGAGTGAGAAGACCGGGTGGCCCAGGCCACAGCGGGGTTGTCGTGCCGGGGTCAGCGGACGAGCCCCGACTGGTACGCGATCACGACGAGCTGGGCGCGGTCACGGGCGCCGAGCTTGATCATGATCCGGCTGACGTGGGTGCGGGCGGTGGCGGGGGTGACCACCAGGCGTTCGGCGATCTCGGCGTTGTTGCTGCCCTCGCCGATCAGCGCGAGCACCTCGCGCTCGCGATCGGTCAGGCCGGCGAGTCGGGGATGGGCACGGGTCGGGGCCGACCCACCGGTCTGCAGGCTCTCGATCACCCGGCGGGTCACCGACGGGGACAGCAGCGACTCACCCGACGCGGCCAGACGGACCGCGCGCAGGAGGTCGGTCAGGTCGGTGTCCTTGACCAGGAACCCGGCGGCGCCCGCCCGCAACGCGGCGAACACGTTCTCGTCGGTCTCGAACGTCGTCAACATCACGACTCGGGTCCCCGCCGTCTCGGGTGCGCTCAGGATCTGTCGTACGGCCTCGATGCCGTCCACGCCGGGCATCCGGATGTCCATCAAGATCACGTCCGGCGGCTGCTGCCGGGCGAGCCGGACCGCCGACAGACCGTCCTCGGCCTCCCAGAGCAGGGTCAGGTCGTCCTCGGCGTCGGCCAGCATCCGCAGCGCCATGCGGATCAGCTGCTGGTCGTCGGCGATGCCGAGGGTGATCACTCCTCGGCCGCCGGGATCGCGATCGGCAGGACGGCCTCGACGACCGTGCCGCGCCGGGCACCGGGACGGACGTCCAGGCGACCGCCGACCGCCGTGGCACGCTCCCGCATGCCGCTGATGCCGTTACCAGGATGAAGATCGCCCTGGACGATGTGCGGCCCGTCGTCGCTGACCAGGATGTGTAATCCGCCAGCGGCGGTGGTCACCTCGACCGACACCGACGCGTCACCGGCATGCCGGACCACGTTGGTCAGGGCTTCCTGGACGATCCGGTAGGCCGCATGATCGACGGCCGCCGGCACCTCGCCGCCGAGCTCTCCGGAGATCCGTACGTCGACCGATCGCCCGGCCGCCCGAAGCGGTGCCACGAGACCGTCGAGCTGCCTCAGCCCGGCCGGTGGGCCGGTCGGATCCGGTCCATCGGCGTCACGGAACATCCCGAGCGTGTGGCGGAGCTCGGTCAACGCGTCCTTGCTCGTGAGCCGGATCGCCTCCAGCGAGGTGGCCACCTGCTCGGGCCGCTTGTCCAGCACGTGCAGCGCGACCCCGGCCTGCAGGTGGATGACCGACAGGCTGTGACCGACCACGTCGTGCACCTCGCGAGCGATCCGCATCCGCTCCGCGTAGACGTACCGGTCCCGTTCGGCCTCGCGATCCCGCGCCTCCGCCTCCCGCCGGGAGCGGCGGAGGACCACGAACAACGCGGGCAGGATGACCGCCGCCGAACCGAACAGCGCGGCCGGCCAGATCGCCGGGTCCAGCAGCCCGCCGTACGGCTGGCGCCAGAACCCGGCCGACATCATCACCGGCAGGCCGGCCAGCCAGGGTGCCCAGCTGCGCAGGGGGAGTGTCGTCGCCATCCCGAGCACCGCCAGCGCCGGTGCGAGCAGCACCGGTCCGTACGGTCCGCCGGCCGCCAGGAAGACGGTGGTGGCGATCACCACCGCCACGTACCCCGAGCGTGGGAAGACCCGGCGGACGACCAACCCCGCCACGATCGCGGCGACGCCGAGGCCGACCAACCACGGCACGGACCACGCGGTGGAGGCGAGCTCCGGGTCCGGCACCCGGAACGGTGGCCCGCCGTGCCGCATCGGCATGCCGTCGCGGCGGGCCGGTACGTCCCACCACGCGTCCCAGCGGGTGCTGCCGTACGCCAACGCCCCGACGGCGAGGGCCAGGGCTGTGTCGACGGGCAGCACCGGTCGGGGACGGGTGGCCGGCATGTCGTCGAGCCTATGTGTTCGGCGCCGCCCCCACATCGGGCAGCGGACGTAGACGACGTACGTCGGCTGACGTAGCCGAAGTGTCGCCTCCGGGCCGATGTG
The DNA here is from genome assembly GCA_963759915.1 of uncultured Actinomycetota bacterium. Lineage (GTDB taxonomy): Bacteria > Actinomycetota > Actinomycetes > Propionibacteriales > Propionibacteriaceae > Microlunatus. The sequence goes on from CAVXBJ010000027.1 coordinate 111,806, forward strand.
CCGAGCAGTCCGCCACGGCAGGGTGAAGGGCATGGATCACCACTTTCCCCCGGGCGCAGGCCCCGATGGCCACGCCTTCATGTTCGCACCGTTCTTGGGAGGTCTCATGTTCTTGCTGTTCCTGCTGCTGATCGCCGGCACGCTGTTCTATCTCGTCCGCACCGGCCGCATCTCTGCGCCGCCGTGGGCGTCGGTCCGGACCTCGCCGGAGTTCGAGGCTCGCAAGGTGCTGGCCGAACGGTTCGCCCGCGGCGACATCAGCTCCGACGAGTTCATTGAGCGCGCCAGCGTGCTCAACTGGACGCCCGGCGTCGAGCCCGCGAAGGTCAAGGGCGGTCGCAAGCGCACGTAGTTCGTGCGCGCAGCGGGGGCTCGGCGTCAGCCGCGTGGCTCACCCGGTGGGGCCCACGGTGGGCGAGATCGGGGTGACACGTCAGCTGTCCAACGCGTTGCCCGTACGGACGGCGGCGACGACCTCGACGATCGCTCGGCTGGAGGCGGCGGCGTGGTGCTCGTCGTAGACCAGGGACGCGTGGGTGGCACCCTCGACGACGTGGTGCGCGCTGTTGGTCGACAGCTCGGCCAGGGCGTTCTGCTTCGTCGACCAGTCGGGAGCGCTTCCGGTGCCCGCAGTCACGACGACGAGGGGCTTGTCGCCGAAGTCACGCAAGGAGGCGGCCTCCCTCACCGAGGCACCTCCCTGGACGTACTCCTCGATCGTGCTCCGGAACTGCTGCGCGGTGGCGGCATGCGCGCGGGCTTCGTCGCGCGAACGTGCCGGCAGACTCGAGTAGTCGGTCAGGCCGGCGATGCGGGTCACACCGAGCCGGGCCGAGGTCGAGACCAAAGTGGCGACGCGGCTCATGGCTTCCTCCAGGACCCCGCCGTCCGAGGCCGCGCCGCCGGGCGGCGGGGCAGTCGAGGTAGCCGGTGCAGTCGAGTCCAGGAGCACCATCCCGGCGACCTCGTCGGGGAACTGGGCGGCGAAGGTGAGCGCATACAGGCCACCGAAGGAGTGGCCCGCCAGGACGTACGGTCCGGGAACTCCTCCCCGCTGCAGCAGCGTGTGGAGGTCGGTCGCGACCTGGACGCCGTCCTGGGGGGTGTCGGCGGGATCGCTCCAGCCACGACCGGCCCGGTCGTAGACGCAGACTCGCGTGTTCTGGGCGAGCGCCGGCGCTATCCAGCCGAGGTCTGAGGAGGTTCCGCCCGCGCCGGGTTCGAGCACGACCGTGGGACTGCCGGAGCCGGTGCAGTTCAGGTGCAGGCCGTGGCCGCCGACGTCGATCAGCCGACCGGGCATGGGATAGGCCCGGGCATCCGCCGCCTCGCTCACCGTCTGGTAGCCGCCACCGACGGAGGACAGCGCCAGGATCGCGAAGAGCGGGTAGAGCAGCAGTCGTCGGGTGCGGCTTTGAAGCTGTCGCCGCGCGCGGACCGTCATCCAGATCACCAACGCCAGCAGGGCCGGTGGCCACACCCAGCCGAGGACGACCTGGACGGGGGCGCCGAAGATCACCAGCAGGACACCTCCTACTCCCAGGAACAGTGCCGGGGCCGCCGCCCACCGTTGGGGCTGACGGGTGAACCGCACGGACCACACGGCCAGCACGGCCCAGCCCAGTGCGAATCCGGCCAGGAGGGCACCGAGGACCCGGCTCTCCTCGGCCGGCACGACGGGAGCGGCGACGAGGAGGGCGGCGGCGAGCAAGCCGGTGATCAACGAGCCGGCCACGACCGTACCGATGGGTTCTCGCGGGGAGCCGGTGCCGTGGTGGTCGAGGGGCGGGCCGGTCGGGGTGCGGGTGGCGGTGGTCATGACTTCAGCGTGTGGCCTGCCCGTGTCGGCCACAAGGACACAGGACTGACGATCTCGGCCATGCGGCGCCGGGGCTACATTGCTCGGATGAGGGAACTCCGCGTCGTCATCGCGACCTTCGACACGGCTCAGATCCTCGACGTCACCGGACCCCTCGAGGTCTTCTCCAGCGCCACGCGGTTCCTGCCGTCGGCCCGTTACCGGACCGAGGTGGTCACGACGCGCGGTGGCCCGGTGACCGCGAGCTGCGGTCTCGAGTTCGCCTCGTCTCCGATGGCCGAGATCACCGGCCCCGTCGACACCCTGATGGTCGCCGGTGGTGGCGAGATGGACGCCGCGACCGGCGATCAGGAGCTCCTCCAGCAGGTACGACGGCTGGCCGGTGTGTCCCGCCGGGTCACCTCGGTCTGCTCGGGGGCGTTCGTGCTCGCGGCGGCGGGACTGCTCGACGGTCGGCGGGCCACCACCCACTGGGCGGAGTGTCGCCTGCTCGGTGACCTGTACGCCGAGGTCGCCGTGGACGCCGACGCCATCTACGTCCGCGACGGCAACGTGTGGACCTCGGCGGGAGTCACGGCCGGCATCGACCTCGCCCTGGCCCTCGTCGCCGACGACCACGGACGCAAGGCTGCCGCAGACGTGGCCCGGCAGCTGGTCGTCTACCTGCAGCGCTCCGGTGGGCAGGCGCAGTTCTCGGCCCTGCTGGCCGGACAGGCCGCCGACACCGCACCCGTGCGCGACCTGCTGTCCTGGATCCCGGACCACCTCACCGATGACCTCTCCGTCCCGGCGCTCGCCCGTCAGATCAACCTGTCCGAACGGCAGTTCACGCGGGTCTTCCGGGCCGAGACGGGCGTCACCGCGGCGGACCACGTCGAGTCCGTCCGGCTCGACTCGGCCTGCCGGTTGCTCGAGACCACGAACCGGAGCATCCAGCAGATCGCTCGGACGTGCGGCTTCGGCACCCCCGAGACCATGCACCGCACCTTCCGGAGGCGTCTGAACACCACCCCCGGTGACTACCGCCATCACTTTCGCGGGGACGTCCCCGTGCCACCGCCTCTCTGACTCACGAGAGGCGCGCCGCGATGTCGCGACTACCGCGGGTGCCTGGCGGCGGGCGGCGGCAGCGGATGGGGTCGGGTCTGGCCGCTCGACTGATACCAGTACGCGACGGTGGACACGTCGTCGTGCCGCTCGAACAGCTGATGCCCGTCGTGGCCGATCTGCTGGAGGGTGACCCGGATGTCGTGATGGAACAGGATCGGGTCGGGCAGGTGCCAGCGGTACATGCCGTGGCTGGGTGGCATCGGGGTCGCGTACGGGGCGTAGCGGGTGCGGTCGTCGAGCAGCCGCTGGTGGTAGCCGGCGTACGGCGCGCTGAAGTTGATCACCCGGGGCGGAGCGCCGGCGGCGTCGAGATGATCTTGGAAGCCCCAGGCGCCGCCGACGTAGTCCTCCAGCCCGGTGCCGCAGATCGTCGGCAGGTCACCGTCCCCGTCGAGGTAGAACTTCACCTCGCCTTCGCCGTACCAGAAGCGTTCCAGGGCGGTGAGGGCGATGAAGGTCCCGACGTAGCTGCCCGTGCCGGTGACGCCGTCGAGCACGACGTGATCATCGCCGGAGGCGTTGGTGGCGTTGGTACGACGCCACTGGGCGTGCAGCTGACCGACGTCGGCACCGAGGTCGTCGCCGAGGGTGTAGTCGATCTGGAAGAAGACGCAGGGGATCTCACCCGGGTGGTCGCTGCTGATGCTGAGGGTGGCGTGCCGCCGAAAGGGCATCGGGAGGTAGCAGTTCATGCCACCGCTCGGCGCGACGACCATCGCCGCGGAGGTCAGCTCGGCGCGGGTGGCGAAGCCGTTGCCGAAGAAGTCACCCAGCGGCACGCGGATGGCGGGCTCGGGGTCGTGGTCCCAGTGGATGGTGAGGACCAGGTCCCGGAGCACGTACGGTCCGGCCGGGGTCTGGTCGGGAACGGTGATCCAGACGTGACGGATCACCCCGGGTCCGTCGATGTCGGCGAGGGTGAGGGTGCCGCCGGCGGGGAGGGGAAGGAAGGCACGTCCCTTGCGGCCGGGTCCGAGCGGGGACGCGGCAGCGCCGCCGGAGCTCGGGGCGCCGTCCGGGTTCTCGGCGGTGATGGCCCGGCTGACCACGCCCGGCCGGTGGTGCACGAAGCTGGGCAGGTCGGTCGGCGGGTTCATGGATCGCATCACCTGTCTCGGGTTCGCGGGCTGCCGCCCTGCGGCCGCATGTCTCGATCATGTCCTGCGCGGTCAGCGGATCGACGAGTGGGCGTTCGCACGGCGGATTCACCCGTTCTGTGTGACGACAGCCGCCCGGATCGCATCGCAAGATCGGAGACGTCGCCGGTCCGGGCCGCACTCACACGCCCGGACCGAACCGGGCACGGGGCAATCGAGAGGGGACAGGGATGGCAATCGACACGTTCATGGTCTACGTCGGCGTCTACGCGGAGGTGGGCGCGGCCGAGGCGGACTACCAGCTGATCAAGGACCTGCACACCAAGGCCGGTCTCATCGACGCCTACGACGCAGCCGTGATCCAGCGGCGTGACGACGGCAAGGTCAAGATCGTCCGCAAGCACGAGACGCCGACCCGCGTCGGCGGCGTGCTCGGTGGCGGCGTCGGACTGGCCACCGGCCTGGTCGTGGCGCTGTTCCCGTTCGCGGCCATCGGAGGCGGTCTGCTGGCGGCCACCGCGGCGGGCGGGACCGTGCTGGGTGCGGTGGCGGGGCACGCCGCCGCGGGCATGAGTCGCAACGACCTCAAGGAGCTGGGGGAGCAGCTGGACGCCGGACAGGCCGGGCTCGTCGTGGTCGGTGTCGCGGACATGGGGGCGAAGATCGAGCGGGAGATGAAGCGAGCCGAGAAGGTCCAGGCGAAACAGCTCAAGGCGGACGTCGGCGAGATCGAACGGGACGCGGCCGCTCGCGACACCGCGACCTCGGGATAACCGCCTCGACGGTGACCGGTTCGGGGTCGCGCGGTGAATCTGATCGCACCGCCGCGGGCGCCAGAGCCCGGCCTCGCCCGACTCCGCTGGTGCTGCTGCACCCGCGCAGTTGCGCCGGTGGCGACCTCAGATCGACAGCCCGATGACCAACCCGAGTCCGGCCACCGCGGTCGTCGCCAGCAACGTGCCCAGTCCGTAGAGGAGGGCGGCCGGCACGCGGCGCTGCTGAACCAGGCGTACGGTCTCGAAGCTGGCGGTGCTGAAGGTGGTGTAGCCACCCAGGAATCCGGTGCCGACAACCAGTCGTACGGTGTCGGGCAGCAGGTGCCCGAGGGTCAGGCCGGTCAGCAGGCCCAACATCAGCGAGCCGCTGATGTTGATCATCAGCGTGCCGAGAGGGTACGAAGATCCCGACCGGGACCGGATCGCACCATCCACGACGAAGCGGCTGACGGCCCCGAGACCGCCGGCGGCGATCATCAGCAGCACGACGGTGGGACTCACATCGCCGCCCGTGGGCCCCGGCGCGCGGCGACCCAGATGCCGAAGGTGCACACCAGGAAGCCGACGACCACCGTCGTGAGGGCGTACGCGATCGCGGTGGCCGGCTGTCCGGTGCGCACCAGCAGATCGACCTCGACGGCCAGCGCACTGTAGGTGGTGAAGGCGCCACAGAAGCCGGTGCCGACCAGGAGTCGGATCCGTCGCCGGACGCCGGCATCGGGACCACGACGGGCCAGCGCCTCCAGGACCAGTCCGAGGACGAATGCTCCCAGCAGGTTGACCGACAACGTCGCCAGCGGCCAGCCCTCCCGGGCGGGCACGAGAAGGGTCATCAGGTAGCGAGCAGCCGTGCCGGCCATGCCCCCGATCGCGACCAGTCCGAGGGCGCTCGGGGTCAGGTGCAGCGGGATCCGCCGCGACCCCTCTCCGACGGCAGGCTCCGTCGGGAGGTCGGGATCCTCGGGCAGCTCGGCGTGTCGGTCGCTCACCGGTGCCCGTCTCGATCGGTCGTCATCATCGCTATCGTCTCCCAGGCACGAGTGGTGCGTGCCCACGGGCTCTGCGGGATGGCCAAAGGTGCGGCTCAACAGCCGACCGAGGCCCGACACGCGGGGGGAGATCTGGTGAGGTGCGCGGTTGTCCCGATCGCGGGCCGATCCGCCCCGTCTCAACGCCAGCGCGACCAGGCGGCCTGCTTGGTGGTGCCGGAGATCTGGGCCACCTGGCTCCAGGAGCCGCGCTCGGCGACCAGCCGGGCGGCTTCGCCCAGGCTGGTCCCCACCTGTCCGCTCAGGGCGACCAGCATCGCGAACGCCTCGGTGGTGCCCCGGTTGGTCAGCTCGGCCAGGGCCGCGCGGATCAGGGCGTCGAGCTCGTCGTCGCTGAGGTGGTCGAGGGAGTCCTGCGGTGGCGCCATGGTGGATCCATTCTCAGGCGTCGTGCAGGACCACGTCCACGGTGTCACTGGGTGAGTCGAAGGTGCGCGGCCACGCGCGGTCCGGCCAGCGGTAGATCACCGTGCGCTCCGCCGGCCGGTAGTCGGCGGTGTAGAGGGTGCCGAAGCCGCCGGCGTAGTCGCCCACGTGCAGCGGTGGGGTGAGCAGCTGGTGGGCGAGGTCGTCGGCGGTGGCGCGCTCGGCCACGAGGTCCTTGAGCTGCTCGACCCGCTCGACACTGCGGTAGTACGTGGCGTGGGCGACGTCGAGCGGCTGCTCCCAGCGGTGGTTGGTCGCCGCCGGCTGGCCGGCGAACTCGGCGTCGTGGCCGGGGCCGCAGGTGGGCGGTGCGCACCGTGCCCCGCGCGTCGATCATGGTGACGTTGTACGCCATCGCGATCGGCAGGCGAGCCAGGGCCGCCTCCGCCTGCTCCGTCGTCTCGCAGGTCTCCAGCAGGTAGCGCAGCACGATCGGGATGGCGAAGCCCTCGCCGCTGGTGCGGTCGCCGCCATAGGCCAGCGAGACGGCGAGACCGGCGGCGTTCATGCCGTCGAGCAGACCCCACAGGCAGTCGCCGGTGCCGATCACCGGCTGCAGGTAGTCGGTCGACAGGCTGACCTGCTCGAACAGATCCGGGGCGTAGTCGTAGTTGCGGAGCAGGGACGGCGACGGGTGCACCGTGGTCACCTGGCTGCAGCCGGCCGGCGCGAACGTCGGCAGATCCCAGCCGGTCAGCAAGCGCGGCGGCGATGTCGTCGTGCCCGGTCTGCTCGGAGATCTTCGCCCAGCTGGGCAGCAGCTCCGGCATGTGCTGGCGAGAGCGGCGCCGGCGGTCCGCAGCGAGGGACGGGCCTCGCGCCCGTCGCGGAGGTAGAAGGCGCGGTAGGCGGGCCAGGTGCGTCGAAGAGGGCCTTCCAGCGAGGGCCGGGGGTCGGCTCGTGGATGCCGAAGAACGTGAAGGGGTAACGGGACATGCGTCAAGGTTTACTTGACGACTGGCGTCAAGTCAAACTTGACGGGTGCCCCGGTGGGCGGTCGGAGGCCGCGGACGTATCGGTCCGGACGTCGGCCCGCTCCTCTCCTCAACGACCCTGTGGACCTGGAGGTTGACATGCCCCTGCACGCGTACGGCGTCCTGGTCGGCGCCGCGGTGGACAAGCGGATCGAAGCCGGTGACCGGACGCCGCACTTCCAGATCCAGCTCCGGGCCTCGGGCACGGACTACCGGATCGCGGTCAACGTCCGGTCCGCTCAGGACCCTCCGGACCTGCTCTACCTGGCCGACGAGGCCTTCGCGCACCCGGTGGTGGCGAGTCTCGTCGGGATCGCCGACGGGTTCCACCCGCTCCCCAGCGCCCCGGGTGGGGCCGCCCTCGACTTCATCCGCGGGAACCTGTTCGACCGCACCCTGATGAGGACGCTCCCGTCGAACCTGCCGGGACCCGACAACGACCTGTCGGACCGCCTCGACCACTTCGTGTCCCGGGCGTTGGCGGACCCGCAGGCGAGGGTGTACGCGTTCGGCGAGCGTTGGGGTCCGGAGTCGGGCCTGCCGGACAAGGTGTTCGGCTTCCAGCCCGGCAACGGCATCCACGACATCCACATGAACCAGGGCAACGGTGGCCAGTTCGCCGGTGACAACGGGGTGTGGCAGGACGGTGCGCTGCTGATCCACTTCCCGGCGCAGTCCCAGTGGGTCGGGTTCTTCCTCGCCTTCCAGTCGCAGGGCTGGCACACCGACGACCGGACCGGGCACATCATCGCTGTGCCGGGCGACGCGGCCGATCGTCGGGTGCGGATCGTCGCGGCCCTGGTCAACCCGGTGGGGCCGGCGCCCGAGCCGGAGACCCTCACGCTGCTGAACAGCACCCCGGACAGCATCGACCTGACCGGGTGGTCGGTGGCCGATCGGCTCAAGCAACGGTTCGCGGTGCCCTCCCAGAGCCTGCCGGCCGGCGCCACCCTCCAGATCGCGGTGCAGCCACCGGTCGCCCTCGGCAACAAGGGTGGTCTGATCACGCTGCTGGACGGGCGCGGGCTGAAGGTGGACGGTGTCGCCTACACCGCCGCCGATGCCCCGGAGGGCTGGACCACCGTCTTCTGACCGGGATCGGGCACCGCGGGGCTCTCCGGAGGAGCTGCCACAGCAGCCGCTTCCCCGTTTTGTCCGGGGCCGGTACTGCCCTCTGGACGCCGGTGCCCGGGAGGATTAGCGTGAACCCCGAGTTAACCGGGGATCTGGGGCCCCGGTTCTCGCTCTCGGGGGAGCAACACAATGATCGACCAGGTCATCGGCGCGGGCAGTTATCGGGTGGGTCGACTGCTGGCCCGGGGAGGCATGGCGCACGTCCGGCTGGGGCTGGACGTGCGGAGCGGTCGAGCGGTGGCCGTGAAGTACCTCAACGCCGAGTCTCTGCGCGACGAGAACGCCCGACGCCTGTTCCAGGCCGAGGCGACCACCGCGGGACTCGATCACCCGGGCGTCGTGCGCGTGCTCGACTCCGGGACCGCCGAGGACCTCGCCACCGGGGCCGCGATCCCGTACATCGTGATGGAGTTCGTCCCCGGCGACTCGTTGCGCACCGTGCTGCGCCGGGATGGCGCGCTCGGGCTCGACGAGGCTCTCGACCTCGCCGTCCAGCTGCTGGAGGCGTTGGCGTACTGCCATGCCGCCGGTCTCGTCCACCGCGACATCAAGCCGAGCAACGTGATGGTGACTCCGTCCGGTCGGGTCAGGCTGGTGGACTTCGGTGTCGCCCGGCACGTCGGCGACGCGACCGAGCAGCTGGATGACACCTCGCGGTTCGTCACCACCGCGTACGCGTCGCCGGAGCAGGCGCAACGGCTGCCGACCGACAGCCGCAGTGATCTCTACTCGGTCGGCTGCGTGCTGTACGAGCTGTTGACCGGCCGGCCCCCCTTCGTCGGTGAGGAACAGGACGTGCTCTTCGAGCGCCTCGTCGACGAGCCGAAGGCCCCGAGCGTGCACAATCGGGAGGTCAGTCCCGAGCTCGACGCCGTCGTGCTGCGCAGTCTCCGCCGGGATCCGGCCGATCGATACCCGTCGGCGGAGGCGATGACGGAGGATCTCGAAGGGGTCGTCCGGTCCCGCCGGGCGCCGGCCCACCCGCCGGTCGTGCCTCGAGACGTCCCGGCCGCCGCCAGTGCGGACTGGCCGGCGGTGACGGTGCTCCGGCCAGCCCGTCCGGCTCGTCGGCGCAGGACGGTTCGCCTGATGAGCGGCGTGGCGGCCGCCCTGCTGCCCCTCGCCGGCTTCGGTGCGTTCCACCTCCAGGGACCGGACCGGCTGGACGCTGCCGCCATGGCCCTGAGCCTGGGTGGTGTCTCCGGAGGGAGCGCGGCCGCCGGGGGGAGTGGGTCGGACATCTGGTCACCGCCACCGGCCCTGCGCTCGACGGCGTGGGTCGACCAGAGCTGTGAGCTGGCGGCCGACGGAGAGGTGCTTCCCGCCAGCGGTGCTGTTCAGGGGGTCACCGCCGCCGCGACCGTGACGATCGCTCACGCAGCCGCCGGCCGGTCTGGCGCCGCGGCCGCGGCGACCCGGTCGGGCATGCAGCCCGTGGGTGTGACCGCTCGACCCGGTCCTCGCAAGCAGCCGGCTGTCTCGGCGCCGAAGCCGGTCAAGCCGAAGCCGGTCAAGCGGGCGGAGCCGGCGCCGAAACCGAGCAAGCCCGTGCCGCCGGTCAAGCCCGGGCCCAGCAAGCCCGTCGACCCGCCGAAGCCCGACAAGCCCGTCGACCCGCCGAAGCCGAGCAAGCCGAAGCCCAGCAAGCCGGACAAACCGAAGCCGACCAAGCCGAAGCCGAGCCAAGCCGAAAGCCCAAGCCCGACAAGCCGAAGCCCAAGCCCGACAAGCCGAAGCCCAAGCCCGACAAGCCGAAGCCCAAGCCGGACAAGCCGAAGGACGAGCCCAAGCCGGACAAGCCCAAGCCCGACAAGCCGGACAAGCCGACAAGCCGGACAAGCCGAAGAACAAGCCCAAGCCGGACAAGCCGTAATCCGCGTCCGACACGTCAGCACCGCCGCAGACGACCGTCGGCCGGCCTCAGCCGCCGCCGAGGCAGAGAATCCGTCCCAGGGCTCCTAGCCGAGCCCCAGCCCCTTCTCCAGCGCGGAGATGATCTTGGGCCGCAGCTCCGTCGCGGCGATCACCTCGTCCACCGAGCCGACCTCGACGGCACGGTGGATGTTGTGCACCCGGTCGAACTCGGTGGCTACCTCGCCGAGCTTCTCGCTGCGTACGTCGCGGCGGACCTCGGCGAGCTCCGTGGCCAGCGCCGCCCGCGCGGCCCCCGAGGCCGCCGCGAGCTGCTGATCGAGGGCCACCACCCGCGGGTCCTTGGCCGTACGGGCGTCGACGTCACGACTGAACACGACCGCCGCGGCCGGCGCGCCGCCGAGCACCGAGGCGTACGAGCCCTCGACGGCCAGCGTGGTCATCGCGGGGTTGAGCGCCTTGGAGAACACGACGAAGGCTCCGCCGTGGTAGCGGGAGATGACGCAGAACACGATCGGGCCGTCGAAGTTGACGATGGCCCGACCGATCTCGGCCCCGTACTCGAGCTGCAGCGTCCGCATCGACTCCGGCGAGCCGTCGAAGCCGGACAGGTTGGCCAGCACCACCACGGGGCGGTTGCCGCTGGCCGTGTTGATCGCCCGTGCCGTCTTCTTCGACGACCGCGGGAACAGGGTGCCCGCGGTGTAGACGTCCGGTCCGTCGGTGGGCGGGAATCCCCGCCGGGGTACGGATTTCGACTCGATCCCGATCATGGCGACCGGCAACCCGCCGAGGTGCGCGTCCCAGACCACCGACGTCTCGGCGTCGGCCATCCCGGCCCAGCGCTCCTGCGTCGGATGATCTTGGTCGGCGACGGCGGCCATCACCGTACGGATGTCGAACGCCTTCTTGCGATCGGGATTGGTGAGCGGGGAGAAGATGTCGCCGACGGTGGCGAAGCCGGAGACGGCCGGGTCGTGCGGGAAGCCGGTCACGTCGCGGTCGTGCGGATCGGTGGTGGCGGCCCGCCGCGGTCCGTCCTCGCCCGGGGCCACGTAGGTGTGGTCGTAGTGCGCCATCAAGATCTCGCGGGCGCCGGCCAGGTCGGGTGCCCAGTACTGCGCCTGGCCGTTCGGTCCCATCACCCGGTCGTAGCCGCCGATGCCGAAGTTGTCCTCCGCCGAGACACCGCCGGAGAAGTCCAGGGACTGCTTGCCGGTCAGCACCATGGCACTGTCCGGGGTCATGATCAACACACCCTTGGTGTGCATCAGCATGGTCGCCTCGGCGTTCCAGTACGGCTGCGCGCCCACGTTGATGCCCGCCACCACGACGTTGATCTCGCCGCCGTCCTGGGTGAACTCGACGATCCGCTTCAGGGCCTTGGCCACCCAGTCCATGTTCTCGGTGCCCGACTCCATCGAGATCCGGGCACCGGCCGAGATGGCGAACCACTCCACCGGCACCCCCATCTCCTCGGCCAGGTCGAGGGCGGCGATGATCCGCGTGCACTCGGCTTCCGCGACGGCGCCGAGGGCCCGCAGCGGGTCGCCGCAGAGCAGCACCCTGCGCACGCCCTCGGGGTAGCGCTCGGTCGGTGAGGAGATGACACCCGCGATGATGCCGGCCTTGTTCTGCCCGTACGGCCTCGTCACCGGGACGAGGGCGCCCAGGTCGTCCAGGTCGTACTCCTCGGCGGTCCCGCCGGGCCCGGCGATCATCGCCTGCAGCTCGTACGGGTACACGACGCCGCGTCGCTTGGCCCGGACGACCTTCTGGTCGTAGTCGTCGAGCGGCTTGAGCCGGTGCAGCGGCGGTGCGCCGAGGGTGGTCACCACCCCCGAGCCCGGCTGGTAGTGGAAACCGGCCACCATCATCTGGTCCCGGCCGTCGGGCAGGGCCACGGTGCCGCCGACCAGCAGCTCCTCGATCCCGGCACCGGTGGTCATCGGCGCGATCTGGCCCTGCAGCGCGGTCAGCTGCTCGGGATCGGCGTCGATGGTGGGCCAGATGTAGACCCAGACGTAGTTCATGTCCAGCCGCTGCCCGGCGGCTCCGGCGGCGGCCCGGACCCGACGGATCGCCTCACGGCAGTTGGAGATCGCCCGCTCCGCGTGGGGCAGACCGATCACCTGGCCCTGCTCGTCACGGACCACGGCGAGCTGGCGCACCTGGGCCATCGCCACCAGCCGTTGGTCGGACGGGTTGTCGGGAGCGACGCAGCGGTAGAGCAGGACGTCGTCCGGGGCGTCGAGCCTGGTCACCTCGAACTCCCGCAACCGGCCCAGGGTCATGCGCCGGGCGACCATCGGGTGCACGCCGCGGACCAGCGTGTCCTCGGTCAGGGCCCGGTCCGGGTCGTCGGCACCGGGCCGCGGGCGGAAGACGAAGTAGCCGACCGGGCGGCCGGCGCCGGGGCAGGTGGCCACGGTCAGGCGGCTGCCTTCCCGGGCCAGTCCCAGTCCCGCCAGTCGTTCCGCGATCAGGGCGGAGGCCCGGTCGGCGTTCTCCGGCGTCTCCGGCCAGGACAGGTACAGGTCGACCACGCTGCGGTGGCCGGCGGGAGCGGTCGCGATCTCGGCGGCCAACGCGGTGACCAGGCCGCTGCCGGGGGTCAGCTCGTCGAACCGGCCCACGGTGGAGACGAGGTGGGTGGGTCGTCGATCGGTGGTGTAGTCGGCGCTGGCGAACGGCCGACCGTCCACGCTCACCTCGAGCAGGTCGCGGAGCTGGTACTCGCGGTAGTGCCGCTTGATCAGCACCGCGAGCATCGGCTCGTCGGCGGGGACCGTGCCGCCGTCGATCCGCTCGGCCAGGAACCTCACGATCGGCTCGGGGATGGCGGCGAGGGAGTCGATGATGGCGTCCCGCTCGGCCCCGGCGGGCATCCCGGTGAGGGTGACCAGCTGGGCCGCCACGCTGTCCAGCACGCTCTGGCGCTCCGCGTCGACCAGCGGCTGGTCGTACCAGCGGAACCGGACGCTGCGGGCCAGCTCGCCGACCACCGGGAACCGCAGCTGGGTCGCCGTGACCAGCCGGTCGAGGACGTCGCGATAGGTGTGCTCGAGCTGCGGGGCCGGCGGCTGCTCGCCGATCCAGCGCTGCAGGAGCGAGGTGGCCAGCTGGACGTCCGGGGCCCAGCGCTGCTGCGCGAGGAACACCCGGAACACGGCCCGCTCCAGCTCGGGGGTGTGGTCGAGATCGGTGACCCCGTAGTGCCGCAGCACCCGCCGCAGCCTGTCGCGGAAGTCGTCCGGCAGCGCGCCGCGCTCGGGATCGAGGCTGCGCAGGTAGGTGTGGAGGTGCTCCCGCGGGCTGTGCACCTGGTTCTCCAGGTGCCGGTCCTCGCCCGCCGGCCGGTTGCGCGAGATGTCGGCGAAGTCGGCGAACGCCTCGAGCAGACGGAGCTCGCCGGCCAGCGGCGATCGACCGTCGGCCACCAGCTGGTCGCGGTCCGCCAGATAGGCCGTGAGCGTGTTGCCGTTGTCGCTGGGATCGACGTCGTAGCCCCGCAGCACCGCGTACAGATCACGGCGCCGGGTGTCTGCCCGCGGCTCGGGATCCGACGACGGTGCACCGTCACCCGGCAGCTCCAGGTCGACGCCGGCGCTCTCGGTCGCGATGTCCTCGACGTCGCCGACCGGCTCGAGGCGGACCAGGGGGGCGCCGGTCTCGACCTGGCTGCCGGCGGACACCAGCAGCTCCTTGATCCGCCCCGCGAACGGCGCGTTCAGCACCGTCTCCATCTTCATCGACTCCAGCACCAGCACCGGTGCCCCGGCCGCCACCTCGGCACCGACCGCGGCCGGGGTGGCCACCACCAGAGCGGGGGCGGGGGAGCGCAGCACGCCGCCCTCGTCCAGGCTCACCCGGTGGGTCACGCCGTCGACCTCGACCAGCTGGATCGGGCCGTGGGCGGCGGTGACCAGGCGGTGGGTGCTGCCGCCGACGGTGAGGCGGCTCTTGTACTCGTCCAGTCGGTCGATCTCGGCGTCGACCGCCTGCTCGTCGGCGCCGTCGGCGATCACCACGCGGAAGCGCTGAGGACCGGTGCGGAACACCGTCACCTTGTACGCGTTGCCGCGCAGCTTGAGGTCGATCGCCTGACCCGTCCGGTGCTGGACCTGGGGCCGGCCGCCGCGCGCGGTCTCGATCAGGCGGGTGCGCTCGAGCGCCTCCTCGGTCTCGTACGCCTCGATCCCGGCCGCCACCAGCGCCACCCCGGAGTGCCGGTGCGCGACCAGACCGCCTTCGGCGCGGACGCGGTCGATCCAGCCGGTGTCGGCGCTGCCGTCGATCACCTCGGGCGCGGAGAGCAGGTCGAGCACGAAGCTCTTGTTGGTCGAGCCGCCCTCGATGACGACCGTGGTCTCCTGCATGGCCCGGCGCAGCCGGGCGAGCGCCTCGTCGCGGTCGCGGCCGAACGCGATGATCTTGGCGATCATCGAGTCGAAGTCCGCGGGGATCGCGTCGCCCTCGCCGACACCGGTGTCCACCCGGATCCCCGGCCCGGCCGGGAGCTCGAGCAGGGCGATCCGGCCGGGGGAGGGCGCGAAGTCGCGGTCGGGGTCCTCGGCGTTGAGCCGCGCCTCGACGGCGTGCCCGACCTCCACCGGTCGCTCGCCCTCGAGCCGACCGCCGCCGGCGATGTGGATCTGCAGCTTCACCAGGTCGGTGTCGGTGGTGATCTCGGTGATCGGGTGCTCGACCTGGAGCCGGGTGTTGACCTCCAGGAAGGCGAAGAACTTCTCGCCCGGGTGGTACAGGAACTCGACCGTGCCCGCCCCGGCGTAGTCGACCGCGATCGCCAGCCGCTCGGCGGAGGTCTTCAGCTCCTCGACCTGCTCGGGCGACAGGACCGGGGAGGCCGACTCCTCCACGACCTTCTGGTTGCGCCGTTGCACCGAGCAGTCCCGGACCCCGAGGGCCCACGCCGTGCCGTGCCCGTCGGCGATCACCTGCACCTCGACGTGCCGGGCCCCGGTGACCAGGCGCTCCAGGAAGACGACGCCGGAGCCGAAGGCGCGCTGGGCCTCGTCCCGGGTGCGCTCGTACGCGTCGGTGAGGTCGGCGTCGGAGGCCACCATCCGGATGCCGCGACCACCGCCACCGGCGGTCGCCTTGAGCATCAGGGGGTAGCCGATCGAGGCGGCCGCCTTGGTCGCCTCCTCCAGGGTGTCGACCCCGCCGCCGCTCCAGGGTGCGACCGGGACCCCGACCTCCTCGGCGATCAGCTTGGAGCCGATCTTGTCGCCGAGCTTGCGCATCGCCTCCGGGCTGGGGCCGATGAAGGTGACCCCGATGCGGGCGCACAGCTCGGCGAACTTCGGGTCCTCGGCGACGAAGCCCCAGCCCACCCAGGCGGCGTCGGCGCCGGTCTCGATCAGCGCCTTCTCCAGCACGGCGTAGTCCAGGTACGGCCGGTTCGCGGCCGGGCCCAGGTCGTAGGCGAGGTCGGCTTCCCGGACGAACATCGCCCGCCGCTCACCCTCGGTGTGCAGGGCTACCGTGGCGATCCGGCCCCCGTCGGGACCGGCCTGCGCGTTCAGATCTCGCACCGCGTGGATCAGCCGCATGGCGGCCTCGCCACGGTTGACGATGGCAATGCGCGAGAACATCGAGTGTCTACCTCCGGGAGCTTCGGCGTTGAGACCCGAGGCGCGGGCGTCTCAACAGGGCAGCCTGCCACCTTTTGCCCCGCTGGTCTTCCCGGGGGTCGCCCGCGCCGCGCGCGCGTTTTCCGGCCGCGGTCGGATTCTCACGACGGTACGGGCGGTTCGGCGCCTGATTCGCCGACCGCGGTCGGCTTCCGCGGTGCACGCTCATACGGGTTCAGGGCACCCGCATCCCGGTGGTGACCGGGGGACGGACGGCCGGACGGGCGCGCGCCATCCGGGCCAGCGCGATCGTCGACCACGCCATCGCCAGCACGGCCGCGACCACGACGACCCAGCCGCCCGGGGTCGTCTCCAGCCGCTCGCCGAAGATGGCCACCCCGCAGACGGCGCCCGAGAGCGGCGTCAGCACCGTGATCGCCGGTTGGGAGGCGGACAGGTCCGACGCCTGGAACGCCAGCTGCTGCAGCGCGACACTGGCCACCGACATCAGCAGCAACGCGTACAGCTCCCAGCTGGTCGCCACCGCCGCCAGGTGCAGGCCGCCGCCGGTGCCGATGGTGAGCACCGACTTCGACAGGGCGGCCTGGACGCCGAACATGATGCCGGTCCCCACGGCCAGCAGCAGGGCACGTCGATGCCCGTGCTGGCGACGGCCGAGCACGCAGACCACGGCCACGACCGCGAGGGTCGGAACCAGCACGCGGAGCCAGACGGTCAGCGGCTGGACGGAGACACCCTCGGTCGGGCGTCCGACCGCGACGAACGCCGCCAGGCCGACCGTCAGGATCGCGGCGTTGACCCACTGGGTCCGCGTCATCCGCTGCCCGGCGTACCGGGCCGCCAGGGGGAGGGCGAACAGCAGGCTCGTCACGCCGACAGGCTGGACGACCAGCAGCGCTCCGACGGCGAGCGCCCAGGCGCCCAGGCCGACGGCCAGCACCCCGAGCCCGTAGCCGAGCAGCCACCGAGGGCGGGTGATCATCGTCCGGAGCAGTCGCAGGCCCCGCTGGCTGGCTGCGGCCGCTTGGGTCTGCTGCAGCACCGTGCCGATCGCGCCGACCAGGGCTGAGGCCAGCGCCAGCAGCACCGCGAACCAGGTGCTGTCCATGGCGGTCCCTCACGTCGATCGGGCAGTGGCACACCGCTTTGGCCCATCGGCCGGTGGCATCATCGCAGGCATGGACACCGACCGGGATCGTGACGTCGCGGGTCGGGCCCGGCAGGCGCGACCCCGGGACCGGCTCGGCCGACCGCTGGCGTACGGGAACGTCGGGGTCGAACCGGTGTCGGAGGACCCGCTGCCGCCGGGGCCGACGATCGAGGCGGCGCGGGCCCTGCTGGCCGAGGGCCGCCCGTTCTCGGCGCACGAGGTGTTCGAGGCCCGGTGGAAGGACGCGCCGACCGGCGAGCGGGACCTGTGGCAGGGCCTGGCCCAGCTGTGCGTGGGCAGCACCCATCGCGAACGCGGCAACGGCCGGGGAGCGCGGACGCTGTGGCAGCGCGCCCTGGGCCGGCTGACGACCTACGCGGCCACCGACCAGCCCACGTACGGGCTGGACCTGGACGCGATCACCGAGTGGTTGACCCGGCGACTGGCGGAGCTGGTCGACGAGTCCGGCCCGGCGGTCCCACCAGGACTGCCGCCCCTGTGACGATCCCGCCGGCGACCGGGTGATCAGAAGGGCGTCGGGATGTACTTCTTCGGCCGGTCCGACTCGACGTAGCCGCCGGCCCGCTGGCGCCGCGGCAGCTTGATCTCGTGGACGCTCCAGCGGCTCGTACGGGATCGTGTCGAGCAGGTGGGTGATGATGTTGAGACGGCCCCGCTTCTTGTCGTCGGTGACCGCCACGTGCCACGGCGCCCAGTCGGTGTCGGTGGCGGCGAACATGGCGTCGCGGGCGCGGGAGTAGTCGTACCAGCGGCTGTAGGACAGCAGGTCCATGTCCGACAGCTTCCAGGTCTTGCGCGGGTCGTTCATCCGACCCTTCAGCCGCCGGGTCTGCTCGTCGGGGCTGACCTCCAGCCAGTACTTGATCAAGATGATGCCGGAGTTGATCATCTGCCACTCCAGGGCGGGCACCATCTCCAGGAACTCCGTGGTCTGCTCCGGGGTGCAGAAGCCCATCACCGGCTCGACCCCGGCCCGGTTGTACCAGCTGCGGTCGAAGATCACGACCTCGCCGGCGGCGGGGAAGTGCGCGACGTAGCGCTGCATGTACATCTGCGAGGCCTCCCGCGGGGTCGGCGCCGGCAGGGCGGCGAT
Source organism: uncultured Actinomycetota bacterium (assembly GCA_963759915.1). Classification (GTDB taxonomy): domain Bacteria; phylum Actinomycetota; class Actinomycetes; order Propionibacteriales; family Propionibacteriaceae; genus Microlunatus. The sequence goes on from CAVXBJ010000027.1 coordinate 129,945, forward strand.
GCGGAAGACGCGGGGGCTGACCCGCTCGGTGATCCGCTTGATCGTGCCTCCCTTGCCGGCCGTGTCGCGGCCCTCGAACACGATGCAGATCTTGGCGCCGCTGGTCTTGACCCACTCCTGCAGGGCCACCAGCTCGCCGTGCAGGCGCTCGATCTCGGCCTCGTAGACCTTGTTCTTCAGCTTCTCCGTCGACGGCAGGGCGGGAGGGGCCGGGGCGGTCGACGACGTCGACGGGCTGGCCGCGGCCGCGGTGTCGTCGTGGTGGTGCTTCTTCTTGCCCTTGCCCATGTGGATCTCCTCCGGCTGGTGGGTGCGCGGGGTCTCCGCTCGGAGTTCTCGCGCGGGTGCGCGTCGGACCGGCCCCTCGCGTGCGGGTCAGCGGGTTGCGTTGCGCCCTCCCGACGTCGCTGGTGGTGCAGCACACGCGGAGTCGGGAGGGGCCGGAGCTGGCTGGGGAGCGGCGGGTCGGGCCCGTACGCGGCCGGGCTGACACAGGCTGATCTATGCTGACTCCGGAGTGCTCGGAGCATAGGGCGCTCGGAGCACGATGCCGCCGAGCCGATGGAGACGTTGATGGCACGACCGTCGGAGCGACCGGAGCGGCAGCGGCAAGACCGGCAGCGACGAGCTGGCCCGCGTGGTCCGCGAGCGGCGGGAGAGCCTGGGGTGGACCCGGCAGCAGCTGGCCGACGCGACCGGCATCCCGTACCCGACGATCGCCCAGATCGAGACCGCCTACCGCGGGGTCTCGCCGTCCCGGCTGGGCGTGATCGCCCGGGTGCTGGGGCTCGACCCCAAGGAGCTGTACGACGTGCTGGCGTCGGAGGGGAGACCGGCGGACCGGCCGCCTCCGATGTCCGCGGCGCCGGCCCGGGGCAGGAGCGCCCAGCGCTTCCGTGCCGCGGGGTCCTGGCACGACAACCCGGGGTTCGCGGCCTCCGCCCCGCGTCGCCGGTCGGTCGGTCCCTGGCCGGCCCGCCGGCCGCCTCCCGGCTGCCGCCCCTCGAGACCCGCCGGCGACCCGATGGCGCCGCCCCGCGGCGCACGCACGACCAGCAGGACGCTCGGGCGTCGTCGGGTCGACGTGGTCGAGCTGCTGTCGGTGCTGCCGGCCGACGAGCGCATCGAGGCGCTCAGCCAGGTGCAGAGCCGCATCCTGGACCAGATCGTGCAGGAGCGGATCGAGGGCGCCGACCGCTCGAGGTGACCACTGACGACGCGGGGTCACCACCGATGGCGACGTTCACACCGGCCTCGGGTCGAGCGACCTCTGTCACGCCTGGCGCGAGCCCGTCCTGCCGGACCGCGTACACGTCGCCGGATCGTCCGTCGGGCAGCGTGCGCAGCACGCTGATCATGGTCGGCGCGTCCAGCCAGTCCTGGTCCCACCACCGGTGCGTCTCCACCCGGGACCGGCGGAACCGGTAGTCGCCGAGCGCGGTCAGGCGCTCCACGCAGGCGATCGACCGTTCGGCGGCGACCGGGATGTACTCGAACGACAGCGGCCGGAAGGGGTCGACTGAGACCGCTCAGGACCTCGTGCTCGAAGCCCTCGACGTCGATCTTGCAGAACTGCGGTTCGCCGTGGCGGGCGATCAGCTCGTCCAGGGTGATCATGGGCACCGGCAGCACCGTGTTCCAGCGGACCCGTCGAAAGCTGGGATCGGTCGACACCTCCTCGATCCAGCTCCCGGCGAAGCTGGAGACGGTAGGGGTGCGGGTGCTCAGGTGCAGGGTGCCCATCCCACTCGTGGCCGCCACGCCACACGGCTCGAGGAGGACGCCGGGATCGCGACCGTAGAGCAGGCGGAGGACGGTCAGCAGGTCCGGTTGCGGTTCGACCGCGACGACGCGGGCGCCGAGCCGGCGGAACACCCGGACGCGGTTGCCGACGTGCGCTCCCAGGTCGAAGGCCAGATCGCCGGGGCGGAGGAACTGCCCGTAGAACCGGGTCAGCCGACCCCGCCGCCAGAACGGTCCGTAGTAGACCGCCAGCGAGCGGCTCACCCCGAGCACCCGACCGGCGGTGGCCGACACCGTCACCGGCCGAGCCGTCGCTCGCTCCGCCACCGCCGCAGCGGATCGGACTCCCACGGCTCGGTGGTCGAACGGCTGGAGACCGAACGCGACGGCGATCCGGTCGTCCCGACGATGCAGCACCAGGCCGCGGTGCGGGCCAGAGCTCCTGCCGCCACGCGCGCACCGAGCTCCGAGCCGATCACCGCCGCCGGCGCACCAAGATCATCGAGTGCCCCGGTCGGACGGGCTGGGTTGCCGGATCTCCAACCCCACCACGACATCTCCGAGGATCCAGGCCGTCACTCCCGCTCGGCGAAGCGGTGCCACCGGGGTAGACCGCGAACTGCGTCGGCTCGCCGCCGAAGATGCCGCCGTGCAGCTGCTCGGACCGACGTGGGCCGAGCTGGCGCGTCGGCCTCGGCCAGCGGTGCACGCCTCGAGACCACCGAAGTCGGCCCACCGACCGTCGGCGTACGCGCGCAGCTCGTTCATGATCACGATCCTGTCAGTGGACGGGAATCACCACCCACTCGCCCGGCCTGGGCTCGCGGTGGTTGAGGTCGGGGTTGGCCCGCTGGATGGAGTGCTCGCTGACCCCGTGCTGCTCGGCGATCTGGGCCTTGGTCTCGACGACCTTGTTGCCGGCGCGATCCGCGACCTCCAGGGTGCGGTGGTGGGTCGTACCGGGCACGAACAGCCCCGTCGTGTGGGCGGACGGCGGCAGCGTACCGGCGGGGGAGAGCCCGGGGTTGGCGCTCACGATGTCGGTCTCCGGAGCGCCGGTGAGGATGCTGACGGCACCCACCGAGCGTACGGTCGTGGGGATCTTGACCCGCTCGGGGGCGAGGAACTTCTTGGCGTCGGGTGCCGCCGGGTCGATCATGTCGCCGTTCGGCTTCAGGCCGATGTGCTCGACGTGGCCGAGGAAGAACGCGGCCCGGACCGCGTCGGTGCCGACGGTCGACTCGATCGTCTCGGCGTGACCGAGGTACTGCTGGTACTCACCCGCGGAGTAGTCGGGGACGAACCGCTCCTCGAAGCCGGTCACGTCGCCGCCCTCGACCTCCTTGCGCCGACCGGCGTCGGTGTTGGCCTTGGCGGAGGCGATACCGCCGCCGTGCAGCAGCACGTCCTTGGTGAACAGCTCGCAGAAGCCCTCGGTCAGGATCCGGTTGTTGGCCGCCGCGTTGAAGTTGGGGTGGGCGAGGGTGTGGATGTACTCGTGCACGAGGACCTCCCAGTTCCGCCACCGCCGCAGTCGTTCGGCGTCGGACATGCCTCCCGGGGCCTTCGGTGTGGCGGAGAAGCCGGGACTGTCGACGATCGAGGTCTGCGCCATCACGATCGGCCCCGGCAGGGCGATGGCGAAGCCGAAGCGGTCCAGCCGATCCAGGTCGGCCTTGTTGGTGCCCTTGGCCACGAACCGCTGCTTCACGCCCTCGGCGAAGGCGGTCTCGTCGGCGGAGCGGTTCTCGTTGAAACCGTGGTCGGTCTGGGCCTTCGAGGAGGCCGAGTCGGTCTCGAAGATCCAGTCGGCGGTGTCGTCGGCGTCGGGCGTACGGTCGCTGGCGTCGAGGAGGTTGACGTCGGCCTCGAACGTGAAGGCTGCGCGCGCCGCCTCCTGCGGGCGCGGTGAGCACAGCGGCCGCGGCGAGGCCACCGAAGATCGCGTCCACGTCGCTCTTGGCGGCTCGGCCGGCGCCCTCCATGTCCTTGGTGGAGACCACCTGGCCCGCCGCCTTGGCCGCCTCCTTCTTCTTCATCTTCGGGGTCTCGTCGTCCAGGAACTTCTGCATGGCCGCGCTGACCTCGGTGTCCAGCTCGGTGCGCTTGGTCGCGTCGGTCGCGACCGTCCCACTCCTTGGCCGCGCCGCCGGAGCCGGTGGAGGTCGGATTGAGCTCGCCCTTGATGATGTCGATCTCGGCCTTGGTGGGGGCGTCGGCGGTGCCCGTGTGATCGGTCCCGACCGCGACGGCCTCGTCCGTGCCGGCGCTGTCCTCCCGGTCCATCGCCTCGTACGTCAGCGGACCGATGATGCCGTCCGGATCCAGCCCGTGCGCCGACTGGAACTGGTTGACCGTCTTGCGCATGGCCGCGTCGTAGACGCCGGTCTCGGCGAGCGGGGTGCCGGGGGCGCCGATCGCGTTCAGCCGCTGCTGCGCCTTGGTGACGTCCGGCTCCGGTGTCTCCGGGCCGGACCCAGGTCTGGGCTCCCTCACCCTTGGCGACCGACGCCCGCTGGAGGTCGTCCGCTGCGACGTCGTGGGCGGTGCCGGTCCGGGTCGGACGAGGGTCGTCACGGCGGCGTTGCCGGCGACCCGCTGCAGCTCGGCGACGTCGGTGGGGTCAGCGCCGTCGGCCGGGCGCGCACGGACCGGGACGTGGCTCCGGTCGGTGGAGGGTGGGGGTCGTCGCACGGGACGGACCGACGGTTGCTCGTCCAGCCGCCGGTGGAGTGCCTGATCCGGATCACTCACCTCACCCAGTCTGACCCTCGCGCGGCCACCCCCGCAGGGCGTAAAGGGCAGAGTCGTTGCCCGATCGGGACGAGTCGCGCAGACCCCGGCTTCCTTCACACCGGCTGGACGTGACCGCAGCACGCGTCAGCCGCCGCTCGCGCCGTCCCGAGGGCAGCCGTGAGCCCTCGGTCGCCGACTCAGTGACGGTTCGTCCGCGCCCTCCGGGGCTGACGGCTGGCGTCGGTCAGCTGCCGCATCAGGTCGGGGTCGTGATCGAGGTGGGTCTGCAGCCGGAGGAGTCCCTGCTGCTGGAGTCGAGCGACGTCGATGGAGGCGAGCCCGAGCTGGGTCCCGACCCGGTCCAGCGAGCGGGCGGTGCTCATCGCCAGCACCACCCGGCACTCCGGTCCGCCGATCAGCTCGCTCACCCGGCGCAGCAGGAGCTTGCGCTGCTTGGTCAGCGCCGGCGATCGCACCGGGGTGTTGAGACCCTCCAGGATCCGGCTGAGGGCCACGGAGGAGCGGTCGGCGGGCCTCCTCCGGCGGGCGGGAGCGGTCGCGATCTCCTGCATGGCCCGCCGGATCCAGCCGTCCAGGTTCAACGGGCAGGACGTCGTGCCGAACGTCTCGTCGAACCGCTCCAGGGTCCGTTGGACGAGCACGTCGGTCCCGAGGTCGCTGGTCAGCGTGCTGGCGCGCCGGCGGGCGATGGCGGCGATCTCGTCGAGCGGGGCACCGACGGAGGTGCGCGGTGACCGACTCGGTGGCGGGGATCGCCGTCCTGGACGACATGGAGGTCCTTTCGGGTGGTGCTCAGGGCTGACAGTCGCAGCATGACCGAGGGGGCGAACAGAATTCCGCCGCGGCGGAGACCGGCGCATCGGACCTGACCCTGCCGACTCGTGTTCACTACTCACAACAGAAGTCCGACGAAGGAGCCACGCCGATGGTGCGCATCATCTTGGACACCGATCTCGCCATGGGTGCCCCGGGCTCGGACGTCGACGACGGCTTCGCTCTCGCGCTGGCGCACGCGGACCCGGACATCTCGATCGAGATGATCACGACGGTCAACGGCAACACCGACGTGGAGAGCGCCACGATCTTGACCGCGGAGCTCGCGCGCCGCCTCGGGATCGAGGAGATCCCGATCGTCAAGGGTGCCGCGGCCGCCTTCACCCACCCGGAGATCCGGCGCGCACCCGCCCCCCACGTGGCGGCGCTGGCCGGCCCGCTGCCTCCGCCGTCACCCGGGTACGCCGCCGTCGAGATCGCCCGCCACGTGCTGGCCAACCCGGGCGAGATCACGGTCGTCGCCATCGGCCCGCTGACCAACGTCGCCGGTGCCCTGATGCTGGACCCGGCGGTCGCCTCCGCGGTCAAGGAGATCGTGATCATGGGCGGGGTCTTCTTCAGGCCCATGCCGGACCGGGGGATCGCCAGCGGAGTTCAACGTCTGGGTCGATCCCGAGGCCGCCGCCGCGGTGCTGCGGTCGGGGGTCCCGCAGCGCTGGGTCGGGTTGGACGTCACCCTGCAGGTGCGGCTCACCCGGGACCACGCGCGGCAGATGCTGACGGCGACGACGCCGTTCGCTCCGTTCGCCGGAGAAGCCACCCTCGGCTGGATCGACCACCTCGCAGCAGCAGCACCCGGGTGATCCGGCCAAGCGGACTCCTGCGCCATGCACGATCCCCTCGCGGTGGCGGTGCTCACCCGGCCGGACGCTCGTGGAGTTCAAGCCGGCGGCCGTCTCCATCGGCACCGGGGACGGCGAGAACCGCGGTGTGATGGTCACGGACCTGCTGGAGTCGGCCGACCCGCCACCGGCCAACTGTCGGGTCGCCGCCTCGGTCGACGCCGACGCCTTCCTCGCCCACTTCCTCGGCCATCTGAGCGGCCTGTAGTGGCCGGCTCTCGCCGCCTTGCGAGCTCTGTGCCGACGATCGTCAGCGGCGTCCGCGGGTCCGCGACTTGAAGGCCGCATCGGCCGAGCTCAGCTTCGCGGCCCGGGCCACGTCCCCGTACGCGGCCTCGTGGGCGAGCCGATCGATCAGCCGGAGCTCCTCGCTCAGCTCCGCCGCCAGCGGTGCCGGAGCAGCCGCACCCGCCGACCGCAGCATGGCGCGCGCCCGGTCCAGGGCCGCCGCCGCGGCGCCGGAGTCCCCGCTGGAGAAGGCGGTCGAGGCCACCCGCTTGGCCTGCTGGGCCTGCTGGAACGCGGCCTCGGTCCGCACCACCGGATCCGGGATCCGTCCAGCCGCCTGATCACCCGGGACGACGTTGACGTGCAGCGGCACGGTGACGGTCTGCTGCTCCAGGGCGGGCAGGGTGAGGTAGCCGAAGGTGAGGGTGGCGACCTCGGTGAGCCCCAGGGCGGGGATGCCGGGCACGTCGAACGTCATGATCAGCTTCCGGGTCTCCCCGGCGTGGAACGCGCCCAGCTCGATCATGAGCCCGTCCGACAGCGCGGCCACGGAGAGGTCGTTGATCACGTGCACGGACCTGACCGCGGGTGCCAGTCGTACCCTCAGCGAACCGGCCTGGGCGACCAGGGCGAGCAGTCCGTCGACCTCCCCGGCGATCAGCTTCCCGGCCTCGTCGGCCGTCTCGGCGAAGTGCTCGTTGCCGGCGCCGCCCGCCGCGAGGGCCGAGAGCAGGCGCTCGTCGTAGCCCAGCCCCATGCCCAGGGTCGACGTGGTGATCGCCTCCGTCTGCGCCCGCCGAGCAAGATCACCGAGCTGCCCCGGATCGGTGAGCCCGGCGTTGGCGTGCCCGTCGCTGATCAGCAGCACGGTGGCGCCCGCTCCTGCGGCGACGCGCCGGGCCTCCTGCAGTCCGCGGAGGTACCCACCGGACAGGTCGGTCGAACCGCCCGGGTGCACCTGCGCGATCGCTCGCTCGACCGCCGGTTTGTCCGTCAACGCACCGGCCGGCACCGCGACGGTCGTGTGCTGGTCGAAGGTGACCAGACCGAAGCGGTCGCGAGGATCGAGCTGGTCGACCAGCGCGGTGAGCGCGGCCTTGGCCTGTTCCAGCCGGGGACCGGCCATCGACCCGCTGCGGTCGAGCACGACGATCAGGGTGCTCGGCGCCCGGTCGGCGTCGATCGGCTGCGCGGGGGCGGTCAGCTCGACCAGCACGGAGAGCTGGTCGTCGGTCTCGTGGGCGAGGACGTCCAGGTCGAGGTGAGCGGAGAGGTGCATGGTGATCGTCCTGTCTGCCGTGAGCGGCGGGCCGGGGTCGAGTGATCTGGGTACGCTCAAAGAATAGCGCTAAGAGAATAGATCGCAAGCAAGCGCGGGCTTCGTACCCCCCGGACCCTGGACAAAGTTCGGATGCCGGGCAGGGTCTGCGTCGCTAGCGTCGAGCGCACGAGAACGCGGCCGGCGACGGGGGCCGGCTGCGTCTCGGCCACCCTGGCGCGCCGCGTGCGCCCAGGGGAGGGTCATGAGGGCGAGGGAGTGATCGCGATGGACGAGCTGGCGGTGGAGACGCTGCGCAACCGGATCGACGGCGAGGTGATCACCCCGCTCGACGCGGGGTTCGAGGAAGCACGACGGTCCTGGAACGCCGACATCGACCGACGGCCGGCCGCGGTGATCCGATGTGCGACCGCCGAGGACGTGGTGGCGGCGATCGGCTACGGCCTCGATCGTGATCTGGAGATCGCCGTCCGCGGGGGAGGGCACAGCTTCGCGGGCCACTCGATGTGCGAGGGCGGCCTGGTCGTCGACCTGGGGCGGATGAACGGCGTCCGGGTCGATCCTCAGGGCCGACGTGCCCGGGTGCAGGGGGGTGCCCTGCTGCGCGACCTCGACGCGGCCACGCAGCAGCACGGGCTCGCGGTGCCGTCCGGGGTCATCGGCCACACCGGGGTCGGCGGTCTGACGCTGGGCGGCGGGATGGGGTGGCTGTCCCGACGGGGTGGCCTCACCATCGACCACCTCGTCGGCGCCGAGGTGGTCACGGCGGACGGTCAGATCCGGCACGCCAGTGCGACCGAGGAGCCCGACCTGTTCTGGGCCCTGCGCGGCGGTGGCGGCAACTTCGGCGTCGTCACCGAGTTCGAGTTCGATCTGATCGAGGTCGCCCCGATGGTGCAGTTCGGCTTGTTCTTCTGGGGTCCGGGGCAGGGTCGGGACGCGCTCGCCGCCATGCGCGATGTGGTCCGCGGGCTGCCGCTGTCGCTGAACGGGATCCAGCTCGCGGCGTCCACCGCGCCCGCGGCGCCGTTCGTGCCGACGGAGTTCCAGGGTCTCACCGGGACCGGCCTGATGCTCGTCGGCTTCGACGACGACGACGCTCACCGGGAGGTCACCGAGCGGCTCCGCCGGACGGTGCCGCCGCTCTTCGACGTCGTCACCCCGATGCCGTACGTGGCCCTCCAGCAGCTGCTCGACGAGGGGAACGCGTGGGGCTTCTACGCCTACGACAAGGGCGGCTACATCGCCGAGATCAGCGACGACGTGATCGAGGCTCTGGCCACCATCGGCCCGCGCAAGCGATCGCCGATGTCGGCGGCGCTCATCTACCCGCTGGACGGCGCCTACTCCGACGTCGCCGAGGATGCGACGGCCTTCAGCGGCGGCCGATCGCCGCGCTCCTTCGTGACCCTGGTCGGCGATGACCCCGACCCCGGAGCCGCTGCCCGCCGAACGGGCCTGGGTGCGGGAGATGTTCGACGCGCTCGAACCGCACCTGCTCGACGACGGCACCTACGTGAACGTCCAGCCCGACAACGACGAGGTCCACCTCAGCCGCAGCTACGGGTCGAAGTACCCGCGGCTGCAGCAGATCAAGGGCCGCTACGACCCCGGCAACGTGTTCCACGGCAACGCCAACATCAGACCACTGGTCACCACACCGTAGGAGGAACGATGGCGAAGGTTCTGGGTTTGCACGAGATCGAGCTCAGCGCCGACAGGGATCCGGCCGAGTTCGAGCGGCTGGCGGCAGCTGCCATGGCCGAGGCCGTGCCGGACGGGATGAGCGTCCAGGTTGTTCAAGGCTGATCGGGGCCGGCGCAACGGCAAGTACCTGATGATCATCCAGATCGACAGCGTCGAGGTCCGGGACGGGATCTTCCCGGTCGAGGACGAGGACTGGCCGAGGCTCTCGCCTTCTTCGAGGCGCATCCGACTGCGGCCGAGGCCTGGGATCGGTTGGACGACTACGTGCCGTCCACCGACGTCGGGACCGATTACGTGGAGATCACCGAGTAGGGCGAGCGTCACAGGTCGAACGGTCGCCTGGCCAGCAGCTGGGAGCGGGACCGGACGCCGACCTTCGCGTACACGTGACCGAGGTGGTAGGCGACGGTCTTCGGGCTCAGCACCAGCACCTCGGCGATCTCCTTGTTGCTGCGCCCGTCGGCGACCAGTCGGGCGACGGCCTCCTCCTGGGGGGTCAGGCCCGACAGCAGATTCGGCGGCGCGACCTCCGGTTCGGCGCCGATCCCGCACGCGGCCAGCTCGCTCCGGACCGTGCCGAGGAACGGGTCGGCGCCGAGGTCACCGAACCGACGGTCGGCCTCGTGGAGGTCGGTGAGGGCAGCGCGACGCTCACCCCGCCGGCGGAGGAACCGACCACGGCTGAGGTGCAGCACGGCCCGCTCCAACACGTCGGCGTCCTCTGCCGGCGTGGCGAACGCCGCCTCATAGGCCAGACGGGCGGCCGAGAGGTCCCGGCGGCGGGCCGCCAGATCACCGCGGACCCGAGCCAGTGCGGCGATCCTCGCCCGCCGACCCCGTTGCTGCGCGGTCTTCTCCCATCGGCGGAGCACGTCGTCCGCCTCGTCGTGCCGACCGAGAGTCACCAGCGCGTCCGCGTAGTGCACCGGCCAGCAGTGCAGGCCGGGCTCCTGATGGAAGGGCTGGGCTTCCTCGAGCAGCCAGCGAGCCGACGACACGACCCGCTCGGCGTCACCCCGACACCAGGCGAGGTGCACCGCCGCGTTGGCGGCGTAGCCGCGGGTGAACTCGATACCGAAGCGGGCCGCGGACTCCTGGGCCAGCGACAGCTGAGCCTCGGCGCTCTCCCACCGTCCCCGGCTCGCCGGGACGAGCACGGCGACGGCGTGGCCCCACGGCGCCATCCAGTGCTGCTCGGTGTCCGCGATCAGGCCGAGGGCCTGTTCCGCGATCGCCGAGGCGACGTCCCAGCACCCACGGCGGAACTCCGCTTCGGCGAGGAGCACCATGATGACCAGCTTGTTCGGCTCGATGCCGTCCGGCCCGGTCGCGGTCAACAGCTCGACCGGAGACTCGCCGAGCCGGTGGTCGACGAGGTTGGGCCGCAGCCTGATCCGCAGGTGCTCGGTGGCGGCGGCGGGCTCGTCGCGCAGCAGCTGGGTGAACCCGCGCATACCGACGAGCTCGCGGTAGCCGGCGTCGTTCAGGTCTCCGTCGCTCGGCAGCAGCGTCAGAGCCTCGTCGGCGCACCCGTCCATCAGCATCGCGCCGACCAACGTGGCCAGCGTGGAAGCTCGGGCGTTCGGGTCGAGCAGGGGGCTGCTCATCGCCGTACGGCACCAGTCCCGCGCCGCTTGGCTCTTGCCCTGCATCAAGAACATCTCCGCGAGCAGCCCTGCGAGCCGGTCGCGTTCCAGCGGTTCCAGGTCCTCGGCGTGCTCCCAGGCCTGCTGCGCCAGCGTCTCCGCCGCCGGGAAGTCACCGGACATCCAGGCCATCAGCGCCTGCATCTGCAGTCGTCGGGCCGTGGGCGGGACGGCCGCCACCTGGTCGCGGTAGCCCGCGGCGACGGCGAGATCGCCGGCCACCAACAGCGCGTACACGCCGTCCACCAGCAGTGCGTCGCGCTTTGAGCGATCGGGATGAAGTCGGGACGCGTCCATCAAGGCGTCGGCTGCGGTCCGCCAGCCACCCCGGGCGATGTCGGCGCGGCCCTGCTCGGCGAGGCGCTCGGCCAGGTCACCGTCGTGCCCGACGGTCGCCCTCGCCAGATGGGTCAGCGCTTCGGCGCCGGGGGTCACCCCGGCGGCGGCGCGATGCAGGGCGGCCAGGTCCGCCTCGCCGCAGTCCTGGAGCACCGCTGCCCGGATGACGCTGTGGTCGAACACCAGCCCGAGGCCTCGCGGTGTCCGCTCCACGCCGGCGATCTGCGCCGTACGGAGATCGTCCACGGCCCTGAGCGGATCCGCCACCCCGGCCATCTGGGCGGCGGCACGGAGATCGCAGCGCAGTCCGAGCACGGCCGCCGCTCTCGCCAGGCCGCGGGCGTGCGGCGACAGCCGTCCGAGCTTGACGGCGACCAGGCGCGCGAAGGGGGGCGGCGCCGGCAGGGGCGCGGACAGCCACCCGCCGCCCGGAAGCCGGCCGTCCTGGAGCAGGGCCCTCAGGTGCAGGGGGTTGCCTCCGGTGTGCTCACGGAGTCGCCGGGCGGCGCGTTCGTTGAGGTCGTGATGCCCGTACCGCTCGGCGAGCTCCTGCACTTCGTCGACGCTCAGCGGCTGCAGATCGAGACGAAGACCGCCGGCGTCGACCATGGTCAGCAGACCCTGGGGAAGGCCGATGGTGCCCTCGGGGCGCGAGGCCAGAACCGTGACGATCGGCTCGTCCGGCAGCCGGCGCAGGGCGTACCCGATCGCGGTGAGCGACGGACGGTCAGCGAGGTGGGCGTCGTCGACAACGAGCACGAGGCAGGGTCGGTCGGCGCCGGCGGCGGCGTGGAGCCGATCGCGGAGGGCGTCGCCGGTCACCTGCAGGTCGCCGCGGATCCCGGTGGACGCCGGGCGGGGATCGGTCGCTCCACGGCGCAGGGCGCCATCGAGGGGGAGACGCGCCAGCAGCTGGTCGTAGACGCCGAAGGCGATGGCCGACTCGGCCTCGTCGCCGGACACGCGGACGAGGAGCGCCTCCGTCGTCCGGGCCATGAACCGGTCGAGGAGCGCCGACTTGCCCACGCCCGCGGGTGCCTGGATCAGGGCCACCGCCGAAGCCTGCGCGGCGGCTCGGCGCACCAGGGCGTCCAGATGGGCGAGCTCGGCCTCTCGACCCACGAAGATCGCGTCCATCCGACAGCCCCCACCGTCCCCCGGTCCCGCCGATCCTTGCGCGGGTAGCGGGCTGTGTCCACCGATCGATTGGTCGCCTATCAGAAGTGACCCGACGAGGGGCGAGGACTCCGGCAGCCTCGGGTGCGCTCGGGCGAGTCGGCCAGCAGCTCTCGAACGCAGGCGCGTCGGCTCAGCCGGTGGCCCATGGCGTCGTCGTCGAGGTAGTTCCACCAAGCGGCGCCCAACCAGCGGCACCGACCGTCCTAGAGCTGACCGAGTCCCGCGCCGAGGATGACCACGCCGATGAGGCCCATCAGCAGGGCGGTGACCAGGCGGCCGTGCAGCTCCAGCCACTCCTGAGCGCGGACCAGTCGGGGCTGCATCAGCTCCGGCATGGCGATCGTGGAGATGATCGGGAGGGCCACGGTGCTGGCCGAGATGATCACGTAGAAGGCGATCGCGATCACCGCGTCGCTGGCCGACATCCCTTCGCCACCCCCGATCGCCAGTCCGGCGGCCACCCCCAGCAGCAGACCCTTGGGTCGGAAGTTCAAGATGACGGCCAGTCCCAGGGACGGCCGGGGTCCGAACGACTTGACCGCGCTGAGCCACGTGGCGCCCTGGGCGGGAGTGGGATGGCGGACGGCTCGCAGGCCCGAGACGACCCCGAAGATCACCAAGGCGGCGCCGATGACGATCTCGGCGATCCCGAACGCGGCCTGCTTGGTCCGCAGGGAGGTGATCGGGAGCGCCTGGGCGCCGAAGGTCGCCGCCGACACCACGATGATCAGTCCGGCGACCCAGCCGATCAGGAAGGCGGTGCCGGAGATGTTCCGCTTCGGCGACAGCAGGATCAAGATCGTGGCCGTGATCGGGACCGAGCTGAAGGCGACGGCGACGGCGATCGGCAGCACCTGCCCCAGTGCCGACAGCACAGATCAGCTCCTCGCGAGGTGTCACGGTTCGGGAGGGCGACATCCTATCGACAGTCGTCGGCCGACTTCCGACGTCGAGCTCGCGGCGAGCCGGCGGTCATCATCGGGCCTGCACCGGATGCGCGGGTCCGCCGAACCATCCGACTGCCGGACGAATGGGTGGCCGCGGTGGTGGGGGAGGTGAGAAACTCACGTCGCCGACAACGGTGGGGAGGTCGATCGATGGCGCGGGCGGCCGGGCGGGATCAGCTGAAGCCGATGGAGCGTCTGATCAGGATCCTGATCTGCCTGGCCGACGGTGACCGTCGCGGGGTGCCGATCGGGCGGCTGCTGCGGATGGCCGACCTCACCGAGGACACCGACGCCACCCGCGCCCAGTTGCGCCGCGACCTGGCCGTCCTGCGGCAGGGCGGCTGGGACATCCGCAACGTGGCCGGTGACGGCGAGGACGGGCGCTACGTGCTCGACGCGCGCGACAACAAGCTGGCTCTGCTGTTGACCCCCGGCGAGATCGCGGCGCTGCGCGAGGTGTGGTCCGCGGCCAGCGTCGACCACGCGAAGCCGCCGCCCTTCGTGGGGCGCCTGCACCACGCCGTACGGGACCGCAGCCTGACGTCGTTCGGCTACGACGGACGCCGACGGGTCGTCCACCCCGACGCCCTCTACTCGACGTCATCGGGCTGGGTGCTGCTGGCCCGGGAGCAGATAGCGGATCCGCCGAAGGAGTTCGTGACCCCCTGGATACACGACCTGGCGGTCGACGAGCCGGGCACCGCGGGCCCGCTCCCCGAGCTGCCGGCCGAGCGACTCGACCCGCTGCGCTGGCAGCTCGATCCGCCGATGCGGGTGCGCCTCGGGGTGCCGTCCCCCTTCGTCGATGACGTCCTCGGCCTGCTGCGGGGGGCCGAGGTGGTCCCGGCCGGGCCCGGTGAAACGGACCTGGACGAGACCCTGGTCGAGCTGGTCGTGACGAACCAGGCGACCTTCCGGGCCCGGCTCTACGCCCTGGGACTGCGGGTGCGGGTGCTCGAGCCGGCGTCGTTCGTCGCCGAGATCGTGGCGAACCTGCGGGCCGTGGCGGGTACTGCGCCGTGAGGAGGGTCGATGGCGATCTACGGTGAACGGGTCGCGCTGCTCCCGCAGCTCTTGCAGATCCTCCACTACCACCCGGAGGGGATGCGGTTCACCGATCTGGCCCACGAGGTCGGGCGGAGCGAGGCGGACGTACGGGAGACGCTGCGCGTCTACCACCTGACCGATCTGGCGCACTACCTGCCGAATCTGGTGGCGCGGCCGGATGTGCTCGAGTTCATGGCCGACGATCCCGCGGACGACGGCGACCCCACGGTCGCGACCAGGGTGCGGCTCGGGGACGTCGCTCCCGGCGAAGAGCTCGGGGTCGCCCACGTGGGGCTGCGGGATCTGGCCCGGCTCTACCGGGTCGCCCATGATGCGCTCTCGCTGTACCCGGATGATCCGGTGCTGGCGTCGGCGGTGGGCAAGCTCGCCGACGGGGTGCTGCCCGGCTTCCGGATCATCGAGCCCGAGCCGTGGGCGCACCTCGACGAGCTGCGGGTGGCGATCCGTGACCACCACAGGATCATGATCACGTACGCCCGCGCCTGGTCCCCGGTGATCGAGGAGCTGGTGATCGAACCGCACCTGCTGATCCGGACCCGGCGTGGCTGGGAGCTGGATGCCGCGCCGGGCGACAGGCGCAGCTCGCTGCGGACCTACCTGCTGGCCAACATCCGTTCCCTGGCGGTGTTGTCGGACAGGTTCGCGGTGCCGGACGACATCGTGTCCATGATCAGCAGACACCGGAGCGACCTGATCGTGATCATGGATGTGCCGCACCGGGCGCGGTGGGCGGTGGACAAGTACGCGGAGCTGGTCGAGCTGGTCGAGGACCGGGGCGAGCTGACCCGGTTGAAGGTGCGGGTGCTGCAGCCGTACCGGCTCCGGGTCGGGCTGATGCTGGTCGCCGGCGGACCGACGGCGAGCGTCGTCGAACCGGAGGATCTGCGCGGCGCCGGAGCCGAGGTGGCGCAGATGATCTTGCGGTCGTACGAGCCGGCGGAGGGAGACGCGTGACGCGGGCGGATCCCACCCTCACGGCGGTCGAGGAGGTCGATCTGCCGACGCGCTATCCACGCACCGTCGGCCGCAACGCGCGGTTGGGCAGCCACGGCGGTGGCGGCACGTCGACGGTCGCCATCCTCCGCACGGACACGGTCCACGTGGGCTGGGGACTGGTGGAGCGCAGGGGCGTGGGGGACTGGGCCGAGACGATCATCGGCCGATCGCTGTCGGAGCTGATCGACCCCGACACCGGGGTGCGGGACGATGCGTACGGCTTCCTGGACGTCGCCCTGCACGACCTCCTGGGTCAGGTGCTCGACCTGCCGGTCCACGCGATCCTCGGTGGGCGCGGCGCGACCACGGTCGAGGTGTACGACGGAGCGATCTACTTCGACGACCTCGATCCGGCCCGGGACCCGCGGGGGATCGACGTCCTGCTCGACGAGTGCCGTTCCGACGCGGCGCTGGGCTTCCGCGGCTTCAAGCTCAAGATCGGCCGCGGGCACCGGTGGCTGGGTCGGGCCGCGGGAGACCGCCGCGACATCGAGGTCACCCACGCGATCCGCGCCGCGTTCCCCGCGGCGAGGATCCTGGTGGACGCCAACGACGGCTACGACGTGGACGGCATCTGCGGCTACCTGGACGCGGTCGCCGACGTCGGCCTGTACTGGCTGGAGGAGCCCTTTCCCGACGACGCCGACGACCTCGCCACGTTGCGTCGCCACCTCGACCAGGTCAGTCCGGCGACCAAGATCGCGGACGGCGAGCTCGAGCCCGACCTGGCGGTGCTGCTGCCGATCGCCGCCCGACATCACCTGGACGTGCTGCTGATGGACGTCATGTCGTTCGGTCTCACGCCCTGGCGTCGGATCATGCCGACCCTGGTGGACCTCGGCGTGGCCGGCTCACCGCACGCGTGGGGACGGCCGCTGAAGACGATCTACGCCGCGCACCTGGCGGCCGGACTCGGCAACGTCGAGATCGTCGAGGGTGTGCCGGGCACCACCGCCGGCGTGGACACCTCCGCCCACGTCTTCGCCGACGGTCGCCTCACGCTCGCCGACCGGCCCGGTTTCGGGCTGCCCGTGCCGCGTCCGTGAGGTGGTGGCGGGATGGCTCAGGTTCGGTTCTCGGGCGGGGCGGTCTCCGACGTCGACCGGGTGCCCGGCGACTGTTCGCGGGGAGTCGACGCGTGCTGCTTGTCCAGCCCGTCGGTGGAGAGTGCGCCGAGATCGGGCAGTCCCAGGTGCGGTTTGTGCTGCTGCTTCCTCGACCTGCGGACGAGGGCGATGACGACGATGACCGCGATCACCACGATGGCGATGATCAGCACGGTCACACCGGTGCTCATGGACGTTCCTTCCGTCGTTGGAGGGTGGTGTTTAGTCCAACTATGCATCGCGCTCGACGGGGAACCAATGGGGACGCCGGGCCGCAAGGCTCGCAGGTCGTGCCGAGATCGAGTGGGAACTGCCGGGGGCCTTCATGGGTAGGGAAGGCCCCCTTTCCTTCCCGCTCGTGGTTGGGGTCAGGGGCCTCGGGTCACCACAGCGGACGGACCGGAGGCAGCTCACCGTCCTCGGTGCTGGTGACCCTGATCAAGTCGGCGCGCAACGCAGCCAGGCGGTCGTCGCCGATCGCGTCAGCCCAACGATCTTCGAGGTCGCGATAGATCTCCTCCGCGGTGGTCTGCAGGTCGCGACCCCGATCGGTCAGCTCGATCGGGCGGACCCGGGCGTCGCCGGTCGACTCGCCACGACGGGCGTAGCCGGCCTCCACCAGGGCCTCGACCAGCTTGCTGGCGGCCTGTTTGGTCATCCCCATCAGGACCCCGAGCTCACCGCTCGACAGGGGACCTTCCCGCAGCGCGAGCAGCGCGAACCCGTACGCCGGCCGCACGTCGGTCCAGCCCCGACGGGCGAGCTCGGCGTGCAGGTCGGTGATCAGCTGCCGGTACGCGATCGCGAACAGCCGGGCGAGCGGCACCTGCGCGTGATCGGTGGGCCGGCTCACTGGGCCCACGGCGGCGTGAACAGCGTGCCGTCGTCGAGGCGGGCCTGTCCACCCACCGGCAGGCAGCACAACAGCTCGAGCGGCTGATCGGTCGTGTTGCCGAGCTGGAAGCGCACACCCTGCGGCACGACGATGGCGTCCCCGGTCGTGGCCGTCGACCGGGCGGCGTCGATGGTCACGTCCGCGCTGCCGCTGATCACCACGAAGATCTCCTCCCGGGTGAGGGAGTGCGGGGTCGGCGGCGTACCGGGGGCGATGGTGACGCGCCACAGCGACGTGTCGTCGGTGCCGCCTCGGCTCGGGGTGGCCAGCGACGTGAAGGTGGTGCCGCCGAGGGTGTGGGTGGGTTCGGTGGGGGCGTGGACGACGGGCATGGTGCTCTCCTCAGCGTGGTCAACTGTGTTGACCATCTTCGAGGATGACTGGCTCAGTAGTCAACTGAATTGACCAAATTGCGACTCCGCGTGTGTTGCAGCGCACGCGCAGTCGCGAGCGGGGCGCGCCCGGTGGCCCTGAGCCTCGAGTCGCTGATCAGAAGAGCGTCGCGTCGGCGGGTCCAGCCCACCGCGGGTGATCGGCTGGCGGCGTCCCGACCGTGGCCCGATCGCGAAGGCTGCGACCGAGGTGTCACTGGGACGGCTCGACTTCCCGCGCCCGCCCGCGCTGGTGGTCGGTCGGCTCTTCCGCGGCGGTACTGGACGACGTCGGCACCGGGCGGCGGCGACGTCTGGTTCCTGGAGTGCCTGGCCGCTGGTGACGTGGTGACGGTGGAGCTCGCCGGGAGGCGAGTAGCGGCTGCTAAGACGATCCGCGAACCAGCCGTGGTCGCATCGGCATGCGGGAAGTGTTTGGTGAGCTGTCAGCAGCCCCAAGGCCAGCACTGCTTGGACATGCGGGACTTGCTGAGCACCTTGCCGCTCTTGAAGTCGATGAAGACGTAGTGGCCGCCGGGTGTGCGGTACTCGTACAGCTTGATCTTCGGCGTCTGCGACTGACCTTCGTACGCCGATCGCTTGCCTGAGCACTTGGTGATCTTCTTGACCTTGGCCCGGGTCTGCCCCTTCTTGATCTTCTTGTACTCGGACTTGGAGACGGTGCACTTGGTGGCTGCTTCGGCCGACGCGGGTGCGGCACTCAGCCCGGCGAGAGCGAGAGCGATGGTCACAGCGAGGGCGGCGAACAGTCTGGTCACCCGGAACATGGCATTACCTATCTGGTGCAGGCCGGTCAGCGAAGCCGGACGGTCTTGGTGACGCTGAGGCCGTGCCACGCGCCGTACGTCTTGGTCTGGGCGTTCCAGTACCGGTACTCGTAGCGGACCTTGACTCGGTAAGTGCCCTTCTTGAACTTCTTGCTCTCGCGATCGCCCGTCGTCGAGTAGACCTTGGGGTTCTTGCCCTTCTTGACCTTGTAGACCTTGACGTAGTCGCGGCGCAGCTGGTCGCGGCAGCTCGGCGGGAAGTGCCACTCGGTGTATCCGAAGTGGATGGTCCGCTTGGAGATGCGGAAGGGCGGCGGCGCGCCCGGAGTCAGGCTGGACCGCCTCGCCGTTGCAGCCTTCCACCACCTGGGCCAGCGCTCGCGGCGCCGCAGCGTGAGCCGAAGTCGTGGGCAGGCCGAGCCCGACCAGGAGCGCGACGGCGGCGACAGCGATGACGAGCTTCTTCACGGATGATCCTCTGACGGTCTTCGTACGGTGACCGGCCGAACGCTACGGCGCAGCGGTGCTCCGCGCGGGTGAACCGAGCGGTCGTTGTCCATCCGTTATCGCGCGGAGCCGTCTCCACAACGGGCGGACCGACGGCTGCCCGCGGCGGTCGCTGCCCGCGGGATTCATTTCCGCTGGCGCACCACCTGCGTTCGTGAACCAGAACGGACATTCTTCGGTACGGGCTGTCGCCGACTCTAGCTGTCGCTTGGGTGGCGTCGATGGCCTTTCCGCGTGCGCGTCTCAGTTGTTTGGTCGAGTGACTGGCTGAGAATGCTAGGCGCTGGAAGCTCGCTTGGGGAGCACCGATACTCTCGGCCGATGAATCGAAGCGACATCCACAGATTCGAAGCGGCACTCACAGAGATGCTGGCTGGATCGGCACTCGGCTCCTGAGTTCGGAGGCGAGGGGAGTGCTGGCGAAGTAGGGCATTCGGGAT
>CAVXBJ010000028.1:0-3659 GCA_963759915.1 uncultured Actinomycetota bacterium
GGGCCCGGACCCGGGGGTGCGTGCAGATGGCCGACGCCTCGGCCGGGTCACTGGACTCGCAGACCGCCTGGTGGGACTTTCCACCCCTGGTGTGCTTCCCGGTGGAGAAGTCGGCAGAACGGCGGGGTCGGGGGCGGGCGGGTAGACGTCCGGACGCACGCAGCGGATGCCGGCAGGCCGCCGGCATCCGCTGCGTGGTGGTGGGACGGTGAGGATCAGCTCACGGCTTGCTGGGCGAGCAGCCGGCGGATCTCCAGGCGTCTGCTCCTCCGGGTAGCGATCGAGGGTCGCTTCGAGATCGAAGCGGTCCGCGTCCGAGGTGAAGCTCGCCAGGTCGGCCTGGAGCTGCTTGTGCTGCAGCCGGCCGCGACGAGCATGGGTGCGCCGCACACGGGCGGCATTGAAGGACTCCAACATGAGTTCTCCTCCATCGAAGAGTTCGTATGGAGGCGCCATTGCCTGGACCCGTTTGAATCAGGTCCAAGGTCAATGGTATCAACTGGTCTGCGCTGGTCTGACACGATTCAGAGGCGGAGCTTCATGATCTATCCCACGGAATAACGTCGCCCACAGCCCAACTGGTCTGGTCGACGCGCCTGCCGCGACCCACCGCCCACCCGAACCGGACTTTTGTGCCGGCAACTCGACATATTCGTGTTCCCGGCACAAAAGATGCGGGAAGGGGGGCGCGGTGACGTAGGAGAGGCCGTCGGCCAGCTCCTGCAGGAAGAGGGTCTCGGCCACGCAGGCGGCGGCGAAGTCGCCCAGGTGCAGCGACTCGTCGATGCCGTGCGGACGGGAGTCGGGATCACCCACCGCGGTGACCAGGATCGCGGCGCCGGGGAACGCGTCGGCGAACTCGGCCACGAGCGGGATGGAGCCGCCCTGGCCGACCAGCACCGGATCCCGCCCCCAGGCTCTGCTGAATGCGCTCCGGGCCGCGTCGGCGACCGGACCCTCGAAGGCGATCTCGGCGGGCTCACCCGTGTCGCCGTCGGTGACGGTCACCTGACGCCCCAGGGCGCGTGGACTCCAGGTGGGCGCGCAGGCAGCCCAGGGCCCGGCGGGCGTCGTCGCCGGGGGCGACGCGCAGGCTGATCTTGGCCCGGGCGCTCGGGATGAGGGTGTTCGACGCCCGGGCGATCGGCGTGGTGTCGAGGGCGATGACGGCGACCGCGGGGCGATTCCACAGGCGTTCGACGACCGAGCCGTCGCCGAGGTAGTCAACCCCTGGCAGCACCCCGGACTCGGCCCGCAACCGGTCGGGCGGGTACTCCAGGTCCGGCCCGGTGCCGTGGTGCAGCCCGGCCACGGCGACGTTGCCCTCGTCGTCGTGCAGGGTGGCCAGCAACCGGCACAGGGCGGTCAGGGCATCCGGGGCCACGCCGCCGTACGCGCCGGAGTGGACCGCGTGGTCGAGGGTCCGCACCTCCACCACGCAGTCGGCCAACCCCCGCAGCGTGGTGGTGAACGCGGGCTCGCCGACCGCCCAGTTGCCGGAGTCGGCGATCACGTAGACGTCGGCGGCCAGCCGGTCACGTTCGGCGGCCAGGATCGCGGACAGGGTCGGGGAGCCGACCTCCTCCTCCCCCTCGACGAACACCGTGACGCCGACCGGGGCAACCCGTCGAAGGCGCGGAGAGCGGCCAGGTGGACGGCGAACCCACCCTTGTCGTCGCTGGAGCCGCGGCCGAACAGGCGGTCGCCGCGCTCGGTGGCGGTGAACGGCGGGCTCGTCCACCGGGTCTCGTCACCGGTCGGCTGCACGTCGTGGTGGGCGTAGAGGCACACCGTGGGGGCACCGTCGGGGGCCGGGTAGCGACCGAGCACGGCCGGTCCGCCGCCGGCCTCGAGGATGTCGACCTCCGGGCACCCCGCCCCGGTCAGCAGAGCGGCCACGGCCTCCGCGCTCCGGCGCAGATCCGATGCCCGCTCGGGGTCGGCGCTGACCGACGGGATCGCGACCAGAGCGTCGAGATCGGTACGAATTCCGGGCAACTGGTCACGTACGGCCTGAACGAGGTCCATGGTGGGAGCGTAGGGCGTCCAGGGAATAGGATTCCCACCAACTCGACCTCGGTCGGGTGAAGATTTCACACGCGTCACCGACAGCAGGAGAACCATGAGCCACGAGCGGGTCAACCAGCAGACCGCCGCCACCGTCTTGTCCGAGGCCGTCCAGCAGGTCGTCGCGACACAGCAGGAGCCGATCGCCGCGGCCGCCGCCCTGCTTGCGGAGTCGGTGGCCAAGGGCGGCGTGGTGCAGGTCTTCGGCACCGGGCACTCGCGCTCCTTCGCCATGGAGATCGCCGGTCGGGCCGGCGGCCTGGTGCCGGCCAACAAGATCGCCATCACCGACCTGGCCTTCTTCGGGCCGAAGTCGGTCGACGAGGTGATGGACCCGCACCTGGAGCGGGACGACACCCTGGCCGCGCAGCTGCTGGAGGTGCACAACATCCAGCCGGAGGACGTGTTCGTCATCTGCTCCAACTCCGGCGGCAACGGCTCCACGGTCGAGCTGGCCCGGCTGGTCGTCGAACGCGGGCACAAGCTGATCGCGGTGACCTCGATGGACCACACCACCAAGATCACCTCCCGGCACCCGAGCGGCAAGCGGCTGTTCGAGCTGGCCGACGTGGTGATCGACAACTGCGGGGCTTTCGGCGACGCGGTGCTGGAGCTGCCGGCCGCGGCGGACGGTTCGCCGCAGGGTCCGATCCTGGCCACCTCGACGGTGACCAGCTCGCTGATCGCCCAGATGATGGTGACCGAGGCCTGCGGGCTGCTGCTGGAGGCCGGTCAGCCGGTGCCGGTGCTGATCTCGGCCAACATCCCCGGCGGGGACGAGAACAACAACCGGCTGCGGGCTGCCTACGCGGGGCGGGTCAAGCAGGGCGCCCGTAACCCGATCTGCCGGCTGACCCCCGCTCAACCCCACCACCTATCCGCTGACGCACTCCTGAAGTAGCTGACGCAGCTGCTGCAACGGCCGCGTGAGGCGCGCGGGAGGAAGTGCGTCACCGAGTCTCGGGTGGTGTACGTGCTCGGGCGCCGTCGAGCGACGCCGTGTCAGTGACCGGCGGCGGCCATGGCGGTGGGGATGGGGGCCTGCCAGGTCGTCCGGATCTGGTCCAGACCGGAGGGTGAACTGACCCTCGACCTGGAGCGCGGATCACCACCGGTGACCCCGAGGCGGCGGACGGGGATGCTCCAGCCGGCGGCCAGCTCGACCAGCTCGTCGGCCCGGTCGGGACGGCAGCGGAGCCCAGCACCCGACCGGTGCTCTCGGAGAACAGCGCGACGAACGGATCGACGTCGTCGGAGTGCCACGGTGGCCCCGATCCCCCGCCGCAGGCTGCTCTCCACCAGGGCCTGAGCCAGTCCGCCGTCGGCCAGGTCGTGCGCGCTGCTGAGCAGTCCCCATCAGAGCGGCCCGGACCAGCAGGCCGGCCAACCGCTTCTCGTGCGCCAGGTCCAGCGACGGCGGCAGGCCGCCCAGGTGACCGTGCACGACGTCGGCCCAGGCCGACCCGGCCAGCTCGTCGCGGGTGTCCCCGAGCAGCCAGATCTCGTCGCCCGCGCGACCGAAGCCGATCGGGATCCGCGCGGTCACGTCGTCGATCACGCCCAGCACGCCCACCACCGGGGTCGGCAGGATC
>CAVXBJ010000029.1:0-9014 GCA_963759915.1 uncultured Actinomycetota bacterium
GCACCGGGTCTCCCGACCGACGATCAGTGTGTGAGTCATGGGCCGACATCGACGCCAGAACTCACACGTTGCTCCGATCGAGCTCAGACCTTCTCCCCCAAGAAGTCCAGCACGCTGGCGAAGAAGGGGCGCCCGTCCAGGCTGGGCGAGGTGAGCGCCTCGACGTTGTGCTCCGGGTGCGGCATCAGACCCACCACGTTGCCCCGCTCGTTGCAGACCCCGGCGATGTCGTTCAGCGAGCCGTTGGGGTTGTCCAGATAGCGGAAGACGACGCGCCCCTCACCCTCCAGCCGAGCCACGGTCTCGGTGTCGGCGAGGTAGCGACCCTCGCCGTTCTTCAGCACGATGGTGATCTCCTGACCCCGTGTGAACGCCGAGGTCCAGGTGGTGTCGACCGACTCGACGCGCAGCCGCTGGTCCCGGCAGACGAACGTCTGGCGCTCGTTGCGGATCAGCGCACCGGGCAGCAGGTGGGCCTCGCACAGCACCTGGAAGCCGTTGCAGATGCCGAGCACCGGCATCCCCGCGCCGGCGGCGGTGATCACCTCGTTCATCACCGGCGCGAACCGGGCGATCGCCCCGCAGCGCAGGTAGTCCCCGTAGGAGAAGCCGCCGGGCAGGATGACCGCGTCGACGTCGGCCAGCGAGTCGCTGCCGTGCCACAGCGGGACCGCCTCCGCGCCGCTGAGCCGGACGGCGCGCAGGGCGTCGTGGTCGTCCAGCGAGCCGGGGAAGGTGACGACGCCGATCCGCGGAGCCATCAGGCGCGGTCTCCGGAGCCCGCGTCGTCCACCCGGACGTCGAAGGTCTCGATCACGGTGTTGGCGAACAGCTTCTCGGCGGCGTCGCGCACCTCGGCGAGCCGCTCGTCGGTGATCTCACCGTCGACCTCGACCTCGAACCGCTTGCCCTGCCGCACCGTGAGCCCGCTGTAGCCCAGACGGCCGAGCGCACCCGTCACCGCCTTGCCCTGCGGGTCGAGGATCTCGGGTTTGGGCATCACGTCGACCACCACTCGTGCCATGGCGCGATCCTACTGGGACCCGGCCACCCGATCCCGCCCGCGAGCCGCGGCGTCACGATGCGGTCACGATGACTCGATCGGCGGCGATACCTGCTAGCGGCGTCTCAGTCCCGCTGGGACGATGAGGCCGGATCCATCCCGTCCCGGCCGAGGAGCTCTCATGTCCGATCCGCAGGTCCCGCCGCCCGGCGACCAGCCCCAGGGCCAGCCGCAGCCGGGCTACCCCCGCAGAACCCGCAGAACCCGCAGAACCCGCAGCAGGGCTACCCCCAGCAGAACTACCCGCAGCAGGGGTACGGGCAGCAGGGCTACGGGCAGCAGGGGTACGGGGCGGCGCCGCCCGCCGAGGACCCCGGCAAGACGCTGGGGATCGTCGGCCTGGTGCTGTCCTTCTTCACCGCGATCATCGGTCTGATCATCAGCATCGTGGCCCTGCGGAAGTCGAAGAAGGCGGGCTTCAAGAACACCCCGGCGCTGGTCGGCATCATCATCGGCATCCTGAGCACGATCGTCGCGATCATCATCGGCATCGTGTCGATCGTCGCGGTCACCGCCGTGCTCAGTCAGTGCGCGCAGCTCGGTCCTGGGGTGCACGACGTCAACGGCGTCACCGTCACCTGCGGCGGCTGATCCCGGTCAGGCGGTGAACGGGCTCCCGGTCAACCGCTCGTACGCCTGCAGGTAGCGCTCCCGAGTCGCGGCCACGACCTCCTCCGGCAACGCCGGCGGTGCATCGCCGCCGTGGCGGTCCCAGCCCGAGTCGTGCAGCAGCCAGTCCCGTACGTACTGCTTGTCGTAGGAGTCGAGCACCCCGCGCTCCCAGGCCTCGGCGTCCCAGAAGCGCGACGAGTCGGGGGTCAGCACCTCATCGGCCAGCACGATCGTGCCGTCGGCCCGGGTGCCGAACTCGAGCTTGGTGTCGGCCAGCACGATCCCGCGCTCCCGGGCGATCCCCTCGGCGCGGCGGTAGACGGTCAGGGTGAGCTCCCGGATCCGTGCGGCCACCTCGGCGCCGACGGTGTCGACGACGACCTCGTACGACACGTTCTCGTCGTGCTCGCCCAGCGCGGCCTTGGTCGCCGGCGTGAAGATCGGCTCGTCCAGCCGGGACCCGTCGTGCAGCCCCGGCGGGAGAGGGACCCCGCACACCGACTGGGTCTGCTGGTACTCCAGCCAGCCGGACCCGGTCAGGTAACCGCGGGCCACGCACTCCACCGGGATCATCTCCAGCCGCTCGCAGATCACGGCTCGGCCGCGCACCTGCTCCGGTACGTCGGTGGAGAGGACGTGGTTGTCGACGACGTCGCCGAGCCGGCCGAACCACCACTGCGACAGCTGGGTGAGCACCGCGCCCTTGTCCGGGATCGTGCTGTCCAGGACGTAGTCGAACGCCGAGATCTGGTCGGTGGCCACCATGAGCAGCCGGTCGTCGTCGTAGCGGTAGAGCTCGCGCACCTTGCCACGGTGCATCAGCGGGTAGTCGAGCTGGTCGGCGTAGCGGGGTCCGGTCGTCAGCGTCACGCCGCCCATCCTGCCAGTCCGCCGCCCGTGGGTACTCGCCCCGGACCGACCCTGAACAGCCCCGGATCTCCGGCCCGAACCCGTGCATTTCCGCCCTTGCCGGGGCATGGTGGAACCACGAGCCCGACCAGGCTCACCCCGACCGAACCAGGAAGAAGGACCAGCCACCATGGCCAGCCTCGCCCGTCCGTCCAATGACCGAGTCATCGCGGGGGTGTGCTCCGGGATCGCCCGCCGTTTCGGTCTGTCCAGCAACGTCGTCCGCCTGATCTTCGTGCTCAGCATGCTGCTGCCCGGCCCGCAGATCCTGATCTACCTGGCCGGCTGGCTGCTCATCCCCGACGAGCGCAAGCGCTCCGCCTACTGATCCCGATCGACCCGCCCCTCGCTCGCGCCCCTCGCCTCTTCGGCGGGGGGCGCGAGTCGTTTGCGGCGTGCTCAGCCGGTCGCCTCGGAGGTCCCGTAGGCCGCCAGGAAGATCCGGACCGCCTCCGCGCAGTGCACCCGGGTCGCCTCGGTGTCCGGCCGCGCCTCGTCCCCGAGCAGCATCGCCCGGTTGACGGGCTCCCCCATCACCAGCCAGTTCAGGTAGGTGGCCGCGGCCCGGGGGTCCGCCGTGGCCAACCAGCCCAGCTCCGTCAGCCGGGCCAGGTGGCCGGCCAGGGCCTCCATGGCCCGCGCCGGACCGTTCTCCCACAGCACCCGCGCGAGCTCGGGAAACCGGGACTCCTCCCCGATCACCAGCCGCCGCAACCGCAGGATGCGCGGGGCCAGCACCGCGGTCAGCTGCCGTACGGCGTAGTCGGTCAGCGCGGCCCGGAGAGCATCGGGCGACCCCGGATCGGGCAGGTCGTCGGTGTGCACCGTGTCACCAGCGCCTCGCGTCATGCTCTCGACCAGCTCGACGAACAACGCCTCCTTGCTGCCGAAGTGGGCGTACACGGTCTGCTTGGAGACGCCCGAGAGCGCCGTCAGCTCGTCCATGTTGGCGCCCAGGTAGCCATCCCGCAGGAACACCTGTTCGGCGGCTTCGAGGATCGCCGTGCGCTTGCGCAGGGAGCTCGGCCGCAGCCCGTCCGTCATCGCGAACCTCCGTTGACACTTTGGACTCAGCAGTCTAGTTTAGAGAAACAGAACTCGTCAGTCCAATAACTCGCGCAGGAGGAACCATGACGGACGTCGCCACCACCGCCCGCGGAGATCGCGTCGCCTACGACCGGTACGGGAGCGGGCCGGGCCTGGTGTTCATCGCCGGGGCCGGACCGTTCCGCGCCGTCGACCCGATCACCACCGAGACCGCCCGGCGCGCCGCCGACCGCGGGGTGACCACGGTGGTCTTCGATCGGCTCGGCCGGGGCGAGAGCGTCGCCGAGGGCGTGCTGGATCTGGACCGCGAGCTGTCCGCCATCGCGGCGGCGATCGAGGTGGCCGGTGGACGCGCCGTGCTCTGTGGTCACTCCTCGGGCTGCTCGCTGGCCCTGCGGGCGGCGGCGGCCGGCCTCCCGGTCACCGGGCTGGCGCTCTGGGAGGCGCCGGTGGCCGGCGACCCCGCCGACACCGAGGCCTGGGCGGACGAGATCGAGCGGCTGATCGATGCCGGCGACACCCAAGGTGCGCAACGGCACTACATGAAGGACATGCCGCCGGAGTGGCTGGCCGGCGCCGAGGCGTCGCCCGAGTGGCCCATGATCGCCGCCGGTGTGATCAGCACCCGCGCCGACGCCCAGTCGCTGGCCTGGGCGACCGCGGAGCTGGCCTCGGGATCGCTGACCGCCATCGACGTACCGGTGCTGGCCATGTACGGGACCGAGACCTTCGACGAGATGCCGATCGGTGCCCGGATGATCGTCGCCACGGTGCCCCACGGCATCGTGAAGGAGATGCCGGGGGCGATGCACTCCTGGGATCCGGAGCCGATGGCGGCCGAGCTCGCCGCGTTCGTCACGTCCGTGGCGGCGCCGGCCGCGCGGTGAACCGGGCCGAGTAAGCCCTCGACACCCCCGGCCGGCGGGCCTAGCCTGACCGCGTGGTGGCTCCCGAGCTCGGGGCGGCTCACCTTCCCCCGAGGGAACCGGCGGGCGACCAGCTCGCCGGTCGGCTCGGTGCGGCCCGGGACGACGGGTTCGTCGGTCGTACGCGCGAGCTCGACCTGCTCGCCGCCGCGCTGACGGGCACCTCGGACGTCCGGGTGATGTTCGTCCACGGCCCCGGCGGGATCGGCAAGACGACCCTGCTGGACGCGATGGCGCGACTGACCCGTGGCGGCGGCCGACCGGTCACCTACCTCGATGCCCGCGATGTCGAGTGCTCGCCCGCGGCGGTGCACGCGGCCGTCGCGGAGCTGACCGCCGACGACCCCTCGGCCGTGCTGCTGGTGGACGGCTACGAGCTCCTGGCTCCGCTGGACCGGTGGTTCCGGACCCAGTTCCTGACCGCCCGACCCGCGGGTGCGATCACCGTCGTCGCCGGTCGCGATGCCCCGGCGGCGGCGTGGTGGCTGGACCCGGGCTGGCGGCGGCTGGTCAGCGTGCACGGGCTCGACGAGCTGGACGACACCGACAGTCGCGACCTGCTCCTGGGGCTCGGGGTGACCGACCAGGTCGACCGCCTCGCCCAGCTCGGTCGCGGTTACCCGCTGGCCCTGGCCATGCTCGCCGAGGTGGACCGGTCCGGCCGCCGGCCCGACCAGCTGGCCGACGCCCCGGACGCCGTCGGTCGACTGTGTGCCCTGATCCTGGACGACGTCCCCGACGAGGCGCACCGGACCGGGCTGGCCACCTGCGCACACGCCACCCGGACCACCCAGGACCTGCTCACCCGGATGATCGGTCCCCGGGCCGCCGAGGTGTGGGCGTGGCTCGAGTCGCGGCCGTACGTGCGGCGTGGAGCGCTCGGGCTGTACGTGCACGACGTGGTCCGCGAGCTGTTCGAGGCCGAGCTGGAGCACCGCTCGCCGACCGCGTACGTCCAGCTGCACCGAGACGTCCGCGGCTACTACCTGGAGCGGATGGCCGACCCGGCGGAGCCGCATCCCGACCGGGCCGCCGCGGAGGTGCTGCTGCTGCACCGCAAGACACCCCTGGCGGCCCAGACCTCGTTGCTGCGGGACCGTGGACAGCTGAGTGTGCCGCGTGCCGGTCCGGTCGAGCGGGAGGAGATCGTGGCCCTGATCGAGGCCAACGAAGGACGGGGATCGGCGGCCCTGGCACGGCGCTGGCTCGCGGCCCAACCGCGCAGCGCCTACCACGGTCGAGCCGATACGGGGACGGCGGCCTTCGCTCTTCAGGTGTACCTGCCCGGTCCGGCCGACCTGATGGTCGACGACCCGGTCGCGGCAGCCATCTGGCGGCTCGTGTCGGAGCGCGGACCGCTGCGTCCCGGTGAGCGGGTCAACGTCAACCGGTTCGCGGGCGCCACCACCCGCTACCAGGGCGACCCCCTCCAGCTGCTGGTCACCGGGGTGTCCTGCATCCTCGAGTGGGCCACGGTCCCGGCCGCGTGGACCTTCATCGCCGGCTTCAGGGACGGGCCCTACGCCCGCTACTTCGACTACCTGGCTCTCACCCCGATGCTGGACCTGGACCTGGGGCGCCAGCGGATCACCCTGTTCGGCTGGGACCGTCGAGCGTTCCCGGCCTCAGCGTTCTTCGAGATGATGGCGACCCGCGAGCTGACCGGTGAGACCGGTGCGCCGCCGGCGGCCCTGCTGCGCCCGCCGCCGCTGACCCGGACCGCGTTCGACGCGGCGGTCCGGGCCGCCCTGCGACGCCTGACCCGCGCCGGCGGTCTCGACGGGTCCGAGCTGCTGACCAGCGGGCTGGTGCCGCCCGGCGCAGCCGATCCCCCGGCGGCCCTGGCCGAGGTGCTGCGGGGGACGATCGCGGAGCTCTCGCGGGAGCGGGGCGGCGGCGAGCACCGTCGGGTGCTGGAGCGGACGTTCCTGGCCGGCGCACCGTCCCAGGAGGCGGCGGCCGAGCTGCTGGACCTGCCGTTCAGCACCTACCGTCGCCACCTCGCTCGGGCCACCGACCGTCTGGTGGAGGTGCTGTGGGCGATCGAGCTCGATCCGGACGGCCCGCGACGGACCTGACCCCTCGGACCAGATCGGGCAGGAAGTGAGCACCGAGTGACCTGGTAGGTGAGCAGCCGATCGCAGGAGCATGGCGACGCCACGAAGGAGGCGTCATGAACCAGCTCGACAACAGCACCCGAGGTCTCGGTGCTCGAGGAGTCCACGAGGTGGTGGTGCTCGGCGCCGGACCCACCGGTCTGACCACGGCCCTGCTGCTGGCCCGAGCCGGCTGCGCCGTACTGGTGCTGGACCGTGACGCCGCCGAGCCGGGGGCCACGGCGGACCAGGTGTGGAACGACTGGAGCCGGCCCGGGGTGAACCAGTTCCGGCAGCTGCACACGGCACTGCCCCGCTGGTACCGGCTGATGCAGGACGAGCTGCCCGAGGTCGGCGACACCCTGCTCGCCCTGGGTGGTCGGTCGGTCAACCAGCTGCACCTGCACCCCGTCTCCGCCACCGGCGGTCACCAGGACGGTGACGAGCAGTTCGACACCGTGACCGGTCGCCGGCCGGTGATCGAGGCGGCCCTGGCGTCCGTGGCCGCCGCCCAGCCGGGGCTGACCGTACGCCGCGGTGCGCGGGCGATCGGGCTGGTGACCGCGACCGGGCCAGGCGGCAGCCGGCGGATCGCCGGCGTCCGGACCGAGGACGCGGTGCACCGGGCCGACCTGGTGGTCGACGCCACCGGTCACCGCAGCCCGGTGCCGGGTTGGCTGGCTGCGCTGGGCCTCGCACCGGTCGAGCACCGGTCGACGGTCGGCCTCACCTACTACACCCGCCACTACGGGTCCCCGGACGGACCTCCGACGGGTACGGGCGGGGCGCTCACGCACCACCCGTCCTACTCGGTGCTGACCCTGCCGGCCGACAACGACACCTGGGGTCTCGCCATCGTGGTCAGCTCGACGGACGCGGCGACCCGGCGGTTGCGGGAGTCGGCGTGCTGGGAGGCAGCGCTGCGGGCCAGCGGCGTCGACGAGCGCTGGCTGGCCGGTGCGCCGCTCGACGACGTACGGCCTCTCGCGGGGCTGCAGGACGTCGTGCGCGAGTACGCCCCCGCCGGCGTGCCGGTGGTGGACGGACTGGTGGCCGTGGGAGACGCCTGGGCCACCACCAGCCCGTTCCTGGGCCGCGGGCTGAGCCTGGGTGCGCTGCAGGCCGTCGCCCTCCGCGACGCGGTCGCCGAGCACGGGAGCGTGAAATCCGACCCGGTCGCCGTCGCGTACGCGGCCCTGCTGCGGGAACGGGTGGAGCCGTACGTCCAGGCCACGCTCGGGTTCGGCCGCCACCGGGTCGCCGAGATGGCGGCGGAGGCCGCCGGGCAGCCGTACCGCACCGACGACCCGACCTGGGCGGGCAGCACCGCCCTGGTCGCCGGTGCCCGGGACGACCCCGTGCTGCTGCGGGCCTACACGCGGATCGCCTCCCTCCTCGCCCTGCCCTCGGAGGTGTTCGCCGATCCCGAGATCAGGGCGCGGGTCGGCCCACGGTTCGGCACGTCGGCCTACCCGCCGGACCGTCCGGGGCGCGCTGCGCTGCTCGACGCCCTCGACCACGCTCGACCTCTGCCCACCACACCCACCCCTCTCCAAGGAGCCCTGTCATGACCACCACCACCATCAGCCTGGCCGACCTGTCCGCCTCCACCGCCGAGTACCTCCGGACCGAGGTCGAGGTGCGGATCACCGACGTGACCCGGAACCTCGGGCGCGGCGACGACGGCACCTTCACGGTCCGGCTGCTCAACGCCGACCGTCCGCGCGGCATCCGCCTCACCGACGTCACCGTCCACCTGCAGGTCGATTCGCCGGCTGTCATCCTGCTCAGCGGCCGCGTACCCACGGCCCTGGAGGCCCGCGCCACCGGTGACCGGGACGATCCGCGACTGCCGAGCGATGCCCAGGTGGGTGAGATGTTCGTCTTCTTCCCTCAGGCCAGCACCGGCTTCGAGCCGAACGACGTGCTGGAGCCGGGCGAGGCGATCGAGTTCGAGGTCGGCTACCACGGGGAGAGCGCCGGCACGACCGACATCACGGCCCATCTGCACGCGTCGTTCGCGCTCTCCGACCTGTTCCCGCGGACCAACGGGACCACGGTGGAGAAGTCGGTGACCATCCGGGCGTGATCTGGTCGCCTGCCGATGGACTGCTCAGGTCGAGTGGTAGAGGGTCCGGACGATGTCCTCGATGGCCGGCTCCTCCAGGGTGAGGTCGCGGACCTCGACCTGGGCCGACACCTCGGCCAGCACCCGGGCCGCGGTGGTGTCGTGGGGGGAGAAGGCCAGTCGCTGGCGTACGCCGTCGCCCTCGCTGCCGAGGTGGGTCGCCTCGACCACCTGCAATGGTGCCCGCGGCTCCCAGAGGTCGACGACCAGCACCCGCTGCAGCGCCACGCGCT
>CAVXBJ010000030.1:0-113595 GCA_963759915.1 uncultured Actinomycetota bacterium
GCTCACTTGGTCCCCGTGTTCTGGTCGTCGTCCACGATCTCGGCGTCGACCACGTCGTCGTCGGTGCCGGCGCTGCTGCCGTCGGAGCCGCCGCTGGTGCTGCCGTCGGAGCCGGCCGCCTCGGAGGCACTCTGCGCCTGGGCCGCGGCGTACATCGCCTGACCCACCGCCGCGCTGGTGGTGTTGACCTTGTCGACGGCCGCCTTGACGGCCTCGTGGTCGTCACCCTCGAGGGCGGTCTTCAGCTCGGCCAGGGACTCCTCGACCGGCTTCTTCACGTCCTCGCCGATCTTGTCGCCGTTCTCGCTGAGCAGCTTCTCGGTGCGGAAGACCAGGTTGTCGGCCTCGTTGCGGAGCTCGACGGCCTCGCGCCGCTTCTTGTCCTCCTCGGCGTGCGCCTCGGCCTCCTTGACCATGTTGGCGATGTCGTCCTTGTTCAGGGCCGACCCACCCGTCACGGTCATGGACTGCTCCTTGCTGGTGGCCAGGTCCTTGGCGTGCACGTGCACGATGCCGTTGGCGTCGATGTCGAACGCGACCTCGATCTGCGGCACCCCGCGCGGGGCCGGCGGCAGGCCGGTCAGCTCGAAGTTGCCGAGCGACTTGTTGTCCCGGGCGAAGTCACGCTCACCCTGGTAGACCTGGATCATCACCGACGGCTGGTTGTCGTCGGCGGTGGTGAACACCTCCGACCGCTTGGTCGGGATGGTGGTGTTCCGCTCGATGATCTTGGTCATCACACCGCCCTTGGTCTCGATGCCCAGGCTCAGCGGGGTGACGTCGAGCAGCAGGACGTCCTTGACCTCACCCTTCAGCACACCGGCCTGCAGGCTGGCGCCGAGGGCGACGACCTCGTCCGGGTTGACACCCTTGTTGGGCTCCTTGCCGCCGGTCAGCTCCTTGACGAGCTCGACGACGGCCGGCATCCGGGTGGAACCGCCGACCAGGATCACGTGGTCGATCTTGCCGACGCTGATCTTGGCGTCCGAGACGACCGCGTTGAACGGCGTCCGGCAGCGGTCGAGCAGGTCGGAGGTGAGCTGCTGGAACTGGGAGCGGGTGAGCTTCTCCTCCAGGTGCAGCGGACCGGACTCACCGAGGGTGATGTAGGGCAGGTTGATCGAGGTCTCGCTCGCGGAGCTGAGCTCGATCTTCGCCTTCTCCGCCGCCTCCTGCAGCCGCTGGCGGGCGATCTTGTCCTGGCTCAGGTCGGTGCCGTTCTTGTTCTTGAACTGCTTGACCAGCCAGTCGACGACCCGGGAGTCCCAGTCGTCGCCACCGAGGCGGTTGTCACCCTTGGTGGCCTTCACCTCGAAGACGCCGTCACCGATCTCCAGCAAGGACACGTCGAAGGTGCCGCCACCGAGGTCGAAGACCAGGATGGTCTGCTCCGTCTCGCCCTTGTCCAGGCCGTACGCCAGGGCGGCCGCGGTCGGCTCGTTGATGATCCGGTCCACGGTCAGACCGGCGATCTCGCCGGCCTCCTTGGTGGCCTGCCGCTCGGCGTCGGAGAAGTACGCCGGGACGGTGATGACCGCGTTGGTGACCTGCTCGCCGAGGTAGGCCTCCGCGTCCCGCTTCAGCTTCTGCAGCACGAAGGCGCTGATCTGCTGGGGACGGTAGTCCTTGTCGTCGATCTTGACCTTCCAGTCCGTGCCCATGTGGCGCTTCACGGAGCGGATGGTGCGGTCCACGTTGGTGACGGCCTGACGCTTGGCGACCTCGCCGACCAGCACCTCGCCGCCCTTCGCGAACGCGACGACCGACGGAGTGGTGCGGGACCCCTCGGCGTTGGGGATGACGGTGGGCTCTCCACCTTCGAGCACGGCGACGACCGAGTTGGTCGTCCCGAGGTCGATACCGACTGCACGAGCCATGGTTCTTCAATCCTCCGGTGTGGAAGTGGGTTTCCTTGAGTGTGTGACGCTCAACCTACAACTTGAGCGTACCAGGCTCAACCCTGGACATTCCCCGAGTATTCCACCCCGAGGCCGCCGCCGGCGGTGCGCCTCAGCTGCTGCGGACCCCGTCCTCGACGGGAAACGACACTCCGGTGAGCTCTTCGGAGACGGTCCAGAGACGCTGCTGGGTGGCCTGGTCCAGCGACTCAGGGCTGGAGGTGACCAGCCTCGGGTGGCCCCGGATCTCACGACGGTTGCCGGGACCGTAGTACTGGCCGCCGAGGACGGCGGGATCGGTGGCGGCACGCAGCGTGGGCAGAGCGCCCATCACGGCCGGCTGGGTGAGCAGCGGCGCGAGCACGGTGAGGGGCACCCGCAGGGCGGCGGGTGTGTAGCGAGCGAGCTCGGTGTCGGACACACCGGGGTGGGCGGCCACCGCGATGGTGGTCCCGTGCCCTGGTGCCCTGGTTGTCGACCGGGCGAGCCGGCGCTGCAGCTCGTAGGTGAACATCAGGTTGGCCAGCTTGGCCTGACCGTAGGCGGCGACCCGACTGTACGAGCGCTCCCACTGCAGGTCGTCGAAGTGGATGGCGGCCCGGATCCGGTGGCCGATGCTGCTGACCGTGACGATGCGGGAGTCGGCGACGGGCAGCAGCCGGTCCAGCAGCAGACCCGTCAGCGCGAAGTGGCCGAGGTGGTTGGTGCCGAGCTGCATCTCGAAACCGTCGGCGGTGGTCTGCTTCGGCGTGTACATCACTCCGGCGTTGTTGATCAGCAGGTCGATGCGGGGGTGGGCGGCGCGGAGCTCGGCCGCCGCGGACCGGATCGAGTCCAGGGAGGCCAGATCGAGGGCCTGGACGGTGACGTCGCCGGCGATGCGGGCCGCCGCCCGGTGACCCTTCTCGACGTCGCGGACGGCCAGGACCACCGCCGCGCCGCGTTCGGCCAGCATCCGCGCCGTCTCGAACCCCAACCCGGTGTTGGCACCGGTGACGATCGCCACCCGGCCGTGCTGGTCGGGGATGTCCTGCTCGGTCCAGCTGCTGCTCATGTCCACTCCTAAGGAACCATCGGTCTGTTACTCCGAACTATAAGCGACCGCTGGTCTGATAACAAGGGACCGGTGGTCCTTAGTACGCTGGGCGGGTGACCTTCCAGCGCGCGCGGAGCGAGGAGCAGCGGGCGATCCGTCGTCGCGCGATCCTGGACACCGCTGCGGCGATGCTCGACGAGATGCCCGTGGCCGAGGTGAGCCTCAACGAGCTCAGTCGACGGGTGGGCCTGGCCAAGTCGAACGTCCTGCGCTACTTCGAGTCCCGCGAGGCGGTGCTGCTCGAGCTGCTGGACGACTTCCTGGGGAGCTGGCTGACCGAGCTGTCGGACGAGCTGGCCGCGGGCATCGAGGCGGACGCCGCACCGGAGGTCCGGGCGGGCCAGCTGGCCGACGTCCTCAGCCGGTCACTGGCGGGCCGGGTGGTGCTGTGCGACCTGTTCGGCGCGCAGGGCGGCGTGCTGGAGCACAACGTCTCGATCGACGTGGTCAAGCGACACAAGCGGTCCGCCCTCGCCAAGCTCACGGCCATGTCCGAGCTCGTGCGCCGTCACGTGCCCGAGCTCGGCGAGGGCGCACAGCTGTTCTGCCTGATCAGCCTCGTCTCGGCAGGCGCCCTGTCGTCCTACGTCCCGCCGCCACCGAGCGTCCTCGCCGCCTACGCCGACGAGCCTTCCCTCGGTGTGCTCCACCTGGAGCTGCAGGAGGGCCTGCGGGTCGCCCTGACCTCGGCGCTGCTGGGTGTCATCCCACGCGGCTGAGCCCTTCCGGCGGCGCTGAAGCGGTCAGCCGGGAGGCGGCTACCGGCTGGACGACATCCGATCTGCGGCGGGACCGTGGGGTCACCCGGACCCGAAGGCCGCCCCTGGTCGGAAACCGCACGCCCGGCCCGCCTCGTCCCTCAGGATGGCCGGCGGTCACTCACGTGGGCCGGCACCCCGGGCCCGGGCTCCAGATCCGGCGCGGCCTCGGCGGCGTCGAAAACCGTACGGAGGGGAAGGGTCCCGGCCCAGCGACCGCCGGCGACCACGTCCTCCGGCTCGTCGTGCGGTGGTCCGGTGCGGATCTTGACGCTCGCCTCTCTCAGCTCGAGCGCGTACACCGAGGTGGCGGCCAGCTCCCGCTTGGTCGGCAACCGCGCGTACGACCAGGAGCCGGGCGACAGCTGCTCGGTGACCGCCTCCAACGCCGACCACTTCTCGTCCGCATCGGTTACCCGCCGAGTGGTGCCGAGCACGACGGCGCTGCGGTAGTTGAGGGAGTGGTCGAAGACCGAGCGGGCGTAGACGACACCGTCGACGTGGGTGACGGTGAAGCAGACGGACGCGCCGTCGAGTGCCCGGGCCCAGCCCGCGCCCGAGGAGCCGTGCAGGTAGAGGGTGCCGCCGCTCCGGCCGTAGCCCATCGGCAGCACGACCGGCGCGCCGTCGCGGACCAGACCGAGGTGGCCGACCAGACCGGCGTCGAGGACGGCGTACAGGTCGTCGAGGTCGGTGCGACCGCGTTCGGCGAGTCGGGTGAGCCGGGTTCTGGGTGTCTCGGACAGCTGCACCCCGCCAGCATGGCGGATCCGGTCGTGCCAGAGTGGCGGTCATGAGCGAAGCCACCGAGCCCGTGGTCGTCACGGCCTACTTCTTCCCGCGTCCCGACGTCCGCGACCAGGTGCTCGCCGCCCTGGAGCCGGCGATCGCCGGCGTGCACGAGGAGGAAGGCTGCGAGCTGTACGCCATCCACGACGCCCCGGACGGCACCATCGTGATGCTGGAGAAGTGGACGTCGGTCGAGCTGCTCGACGCTCACGGTGGCGGCGCCCCGGTCGCCCGTCTCACCGCGGCCCTGGACGGTCTGCTCGAGCGTCCGGTCGAGGTCACCCGCCTGGTCCCGCGGCCGGTCGGCGACCCGGTCAAGGGCGCGCTGTAGCCGACCGGACGCGGACCTGACGCGTGATCGGTGGAGTCGTCATCCGCCGGCGTGCGAGGTCCCGGCGGTGACCGGCGGCCTTGGTCCCGAGCGCGTACGCGAGCGCCCCGGCCGGCAGCAGGCCCCCGCGGGCGATGACGATGTCCGTCCGGTAGCCGCTCTCGGCGATCTGGGTGGCCAGCACCCGGCTCGCGACCCCGAAGTCGGACCAGGTCAGCACCTCGCGAGCGTCAGCCATGCCCAGAGCCCAAGGGCCGGCCGGTGGCGGCGTGGACGCGGGTCAGCGTGGCGGACGGCGTGGTGTCGCCGCATCCGGCGTGTCTCTGCGTAGCGTAAGCGCCAGCATCGCCCTCGAAGGAAAGACAGCGCCATGACCGCCTTCATCCAGGTCCTCCGTGACATCACCCTCCTGCTGATCCGACTCGGCCTCGGCGGACTCATGATCTGGCACGGACTCACCCGGTGGCTGTTCACCACCGACGGCGTGCCGAAGTACATCGAGTACCTGACCCAGTTCGCCGTGCCGTACCCGATCTACGCCGGGTGGGGGGTCACCATCCTCGAGCTGGTCGGCGGCATCTTCCTCGTCCTCGGTGCGCTGACCCCGCTGGTCGCGCTGCTGGCTCTGGTGCAGCAGGTCCTGCTGATCTCGTACACCAACTACTGGCGGGGTCCGGACCTGGTCGACCCGGCCGGCGTGTACGCCGGCGGCTGGGAGTACAACGTGACCCTGGCCCTGCTGGCCCTGACGCTGCTCTGCTTCGGCCCGGGGCGGGTGGCCATCGACCGGCTGTTCCACCGGCCCAAGAACGCCGAGACCGAAGAGGACACCGAGACCGGCTCCTCGACCGCCGGCACCTCCTCGATGGTGAGCGCCTCCTCCAGCTGGTGACGCCCCGCGGCACCACCGCGTCGATCACCCGGACCACCGGCCCGACGACCACCACCTGGTCGATCGAGCCGGTGGTTCGTCGTTGGTGGACTTCACAGGTGTGTCACAGTGAAGCCACAGTTCTCACGGAGGTGCCACCCCGACGATGGACAGCATGAGCCGCACCCAGACCTCCCCCGCGCCCCTCACCCGGCCCGACGGGACACCCATCCGGATCCTGGCGGTCGACGACGAGAGCAGCCTCACCGAGCTGCTGTCGATGGCCATGCGGTACGAGGGCTGGCAGGTCTCCACCGCGGCGTCCGGGAACGAGGCGGTCAAGGCGGCGCGCGAGGTGCGGCCGGACGCGATCGTGCTGGACATGATGCTGCCCGACTTCGACGGGCTCGAGGTGATGCGGCGGGTGCGGTCCGAGGACCCCGACGTGCCGGTCATCTTCCTGACCGCCAAGGACGCCGTCGCCGACCGGATCAACGGGCTGACCGCGGGCGGGGACGACTACGTGACGAAGCCGTTCAGCCTGGAGGAGGTGATCGCCCGGCTGCGCGCCCTGCTGCGACGCAGCGGAGCGGCGACCGGGCGGAGCGAGTCGCTGCTGGTGGTCGGCGACCTCACGCTCGACGAGGACAGCCACGAGGTGAGCCGTGCGGGCGAGGAGATCCAGCTGACCGCGACCGAGTTCGAGCTCCTCCGCTACCTGATGCGGAACCCGCGGCGGGTGCTGAGCAAGGCCCAGATCCTCGACCGGGTGTGGAACTACGACTTCGGCGGCCAGGCCAACGTCGTCGAGCTCTACATCTCGTACCTGCGGAAGAAGATCGATGCCAACCGCGCCCCGATGATCCACACCATGCGAGGTGCCGGGTACGTGCTCCGCCCGGCCATGTGATGTCGTCAGCGAAAGACACCCTCGACACCTCCCCGACCCCCGCCCCCACCGGGCGCGGCACCTTGGCCCGTCAGCTGGTGCTTCGCGTCGTCGGTCTGGTGGCCGTGATCGCGGTGTTGCTGTGCCTGTTCACCGCGCTCGCCACCCGTGCGCAGCTGACCAGCCAGCTGGACTCCCAGCTGCTGGATGCGAAGAGCCGGGCGATGCGTGGTGTGCCCGGTCCGTCCGGCGGGGACGACACCCCGCCGGAGGGCATCCAGACCCTCGGTCAGACGGTGGGCACGCTGATGCTGATCGCGGTCGACGGGATCCAGCCCAAGGCGATCGTGCTCCAGGACGACGGGCGGCGCACCAAGCCGACCTGGACCAACGACGAGACCGCCACCCAGCTCGCCGCCGAGTCCGTCGTGGGTCGGGCCACCACGATCGACCTGCCCGAGCTCGGGCGCTACCGCGTCGTCAGCTGGACCGGCTACGACGGCACCGTCACGTACGCGGTGGGGCTCCCGCTCGCCGAGGTCGACGCGGCGCTGGCCAACCTGATCGCGGTGGAGATCGTGCTGTCCGTCCTGGCCATCGGCGCCGCCGCGCTG
Organism: uncultured Actinomycetota bacterium; assembly: GCA_963759915.1. Lineage (GTDB taxonomy): Bacteria > Actinomycetota > Actinomycetes > Propionibacteriales > Propionibacteriaceae > Microlunatus. The sequence continues at coordinate 7,247 of CAVXBJ010000030.1, forward strand.
ATCGGCCGCTCCCTGGTCGAACGCAGCCTGCGTCCCCTGAACCGGGTCGCGGCCACGGCGCAGCAGGTGTCGCAGCTGCCCCTGGACCGGGGCGAGGTCGCGCTCGCCGTCCGGGTGCCGCCGGCCGACACCCACCCCGACTCCGAGGTCGGCCGGGTCGGGCTCGCCCTCAACCACATGCTCAACAACGTCGAGGAGGCCCTGGCCGCCCGCCAGGCGAGCGAGACCAAGGTCCGGCAGTTCGTGGCCGACGCCTCGCACGAGCTGCGCAACCCGCTGGCCGCCATCCGCGGGTACGCCGAGCTCACCCAGCGCAGCGGCGAGGCCATCCCACCGGATGCCGCGTACGCGATGTCGCGGGTCGAGTCGGAGGCCGACCGGATGTCGCGGCTCGTCGAGGACCTGCTGCTGCTGGCGCGGCTGGACGCCGGGCCGGCCCTGGACATCCAGCCCACCGACCTGAACGCCCTGCTGATCGACGCGGTCAGCGACGGCCGGGCCGCCGGACCGGACCACTCCTGGTCCCTGTCGCTGCCGGACGAGCTGGTCACCGTGCCGGCGGATCAGTTCCGGCTGCACCAGGTGGTCGCGAACCTGCTGGCCAACGCCCGGACCCACACGCCGCCGGGGACCCGGGTGGAGGCCGCGCTCAGCGCCGCCGGCGACCGCGCGGTGATCACCGTCTCCGACAACGGCCCGGGCATCGCCCCGGAGATCGTCGACCGGGTCTTCGAACGCTTCACGCGGGCCGACACCAGCCGGGTTCGCGCCGCCGGAGCGGCCCGGGGCGCCAGCACCGGCCTCGGCCTGGCCATCGTCTCGGCGGTCGTCGAAGCCCACCACGGGACCGTCGCGGTGCAGAGCCGACCGGGCGAGACCCGGTTCGTCGTCAGCCTGCCGCTGGACGAGGTGACCGCGCCGATCCCCGGTCCGGAGCACGAGCTCAGCGAGGACAGCCAGGTCTGACCCCCGTCGCGCGCTGGGTCTCGGGATCGAGGTTCAGGTCTCCTGGGTCGCGAACTGGGTCTCGTAGAGCTCGGCGTAGCGACCGCCGGCCGCCAGCAGCTCGGCGTGCCGCCCCCGTTCGGCGACCCGCCCGTCCTCGATCACCAGGATCAGGTCGGCGGCCCGGATGGTCGACAGCCGGTGCGCGATCACCACCGCGGTCCGCCCCTCCAGGGCCTCGCCGAGGGCGGCCTGCACGGCGGCCTCGGAGGTCGAGTCGAGGTGAGCGGTCGCCTCGTCGAGGATGACCACCCGCGGGTGGGCGAGCAACAGGCGAGCGATGGTCAGCCGCTGGCGCTCGCCACCCGACAGCCGGTAGCCCCGCTCCCCCACCACCGTGTCGAGCCCGTCCGGCAGCGAGGCGATCAGGCCGTCCAGGCGGGACCGGCGCAACGCGTGCCACAGGTCCTCCTCGGTCGCCTCGGGGGCGGCCAGCAGCAGGTTCTCGCGGACGGACTCGTGGAACAGGTGACCGTCCTGGGTGACCATGCCCAGACTCTCCCGCAGGTCGGCGAAGGCGACGTCACGGACGTCCACCCCACCGAGGCGTACGGCGCCGTCGTCGACGTCATACAGCCGGGCGAGGAGCTGCGCCATGGTGGACTTCCCCGCGCCCGAGGACCCCACCAGCGCGACCATCTGCCCGGCGCCGACCTCGAAGCTGACGTCGTGGATCACCTCCACCCCACCGCGGGTGTCCAGCACGGCGACCTCCTCCAGCGAGGCCAGCGACACCTTGTCCGCCGACGGGTAGGCGAAGGTCACCCCGTCGAAGCGCACCGACAACGGACCCTTCGGAAGCGGCACCGGCCGCTCCGCCTCGGCGATCAACGGCTTCAGGTCGAGGATCTCGAAGACCCGCTCGAAGCTGACCAAGGCACTCATCACCTCGACCCGGGCGGACGCCAGCCCGATCATCGGGACGTACAGGCGGGTGATCAGCAGCGCCAGGGTGACCACGGAACCGGCGGTCAGGCTGCCCCGCAGCGCGTACCAGCCGCCCAGCCCGTAGACCAGCGCGAGGGCGAGCGCGGAGACCAGGGTGAGCGCGGTGATGAAGACCGTCTGCACCATGGCACTGCGGACGCCGATGTCGCGGACCCGGCGGGCCCGGAGCGCGAACTCGTCGGACTCCCGCTCCGGCCGGCCGAACAGCTTGACCAGGGTGGCCCCCGGCGCGGAGAAGCGCTCAGTCATCTGGTTGCCCATCACTGCGTTGTGGTTGGCCGCCTCCAGCTGGAGCTGGGCCAACCGGCGGCCCATCCGCCGGGCCGGGATCACGAAGACGGGCAGCAGCACCAGCGCCAGCACCGTGATCTGCCAGGACAGCGCGGCCATCACCACCAGCGCGAGGACGAGGGCGACGACGTTGCTCACCACCCCGGACAGCGTCTCGGAGAAGGCCCGCTGGGCGCCGATCACGTCGTTGTTCAGGCGGCTCACCAAGGCGCCCGTCCGGGTCCGGGTGAAGAACGCCACCGGCATCGACAGCACGTGGTCGAACACGGCCCGGCGCAGGTCGAGGATCAGGTCCTCCCCCAGCCGGGCGGACAGCCAGCGCTGCAGCAGACCGAGCGCCGCCGCCACCACGGCGATGACGCCGATGGCGATCGCGATGGCCAGCACCTGGCCGAACGGGGCGGCGGCGAAGATCAGGTTGACCACCCGACCGGCCAGCAGCGGGGTGGCCACGGCCAGGAAGGCGCCGACCACGCTGAGCACCAGGAAGCCGACGAGAGGGCCCCGGTGCGGGCCGGCGAAGGTCAGGATGCGCTTCACGGTGGCCCAGCTGAAGGGTCGGCGATCCCGTTGGGCCGTCCTGAGGTGGTAGAGCGAGCTGTAGGCCGCGGACTCCATGCTCATCGGCGCGACCCTGCCGGAGAGGGGCGCAGGCGGGGCGCGGGAGCTGAGACGACGGTCATGGCGCCACCGTAGGGCGAGGGTCAGACAACATCCCCCCAGCATGCGACCTCGAGTCGGCTTGAGGTCAAGGTCGGCTCCCGCGCTGTCGTCGGCGGCCCGTAGTCTCGGGTCCGTGGCGGCGAAGTCGGACGGGCGGATCGAGCTCGAGGTCGGCGACCGGGTGGTCAAGATCAGCAACCCGGACCGGGTGTACTTCTCCGCCCGCGGCGAGACCAAGCTCGACCTGGCCCGCTATTACCTCTCGGTCGCCGACGGCATCGTCAACGCGCTCTACCACCGGCCGTGCATGCTGCACCGGTTCCCGGACGGGGTCGACGGGGAGAAGGTGCACCAGAAGCGGCTGCCTCGGGGGGCGCCGGAGTGGATCGAGACCGTGCGCGTGCTGTTCCCGCGCTATCAGCGGTACGCCGACGAGCTGTGCGTCAGCCACCCCGCCGACGTGGTCTGGGCGGTGCAGATGTCCACGGTGGAGTTCCACCCCTGGAACTCCCGCCGCGATGACACGGAGTCCCCCGACGAGTGGCGGATCGACCTCGACCCGATGCCGGAGGCGAGCTACGACGACGTCCGCCGCGTGGCCGTCCTGGTCGAGGAGGTGCTGACCGAGCTCGGCGCGGTGGGCTATCCGAAGACGTCCGGCGGCAAGGGTCTGCACATCTACGTGCGCATTCCCCCCGACCACGGATTCGCCGACGTGCGGCGGGCCGCCTGGGCCTTCGCCCGCGAGGTGGAACGCCGGTCCGCCGGCCTGGTCGACCTCACCTGGTGGCGCAAGGACCGCGACCCGGCCAGCATCTTCGTCGACTACAACCAGAACGCGCGGGACCACACGATCGCCAGCGCCTACTCGGTCCGTGGCACGCCGCTCGGTGTGGTCTCGACGCCGGTCCGCTGGGACGAGATCGCCGACGCCGATCCCCGCGACTTCACCATCGCCACCGTCCCCGCCCGGTTCGCCGAGCTGGGTGACCTGCACGCCGACATCGACGACCACCCGTACGCCCTGGACACCCTGCTGGAGTGGGCCGAGCGGGACGAGCGGAGCGGGAAGGCCCCGGCGGAACCGTCCGACTGAGCGATCCCGGCGCCGCCTCCCTCGGACGACCCGGCTGACCAGCCGCCGCCAACGGGCAATAGGTTGCTCAGCACCAGATCCGAGGAAGCCGACATCCGAGGAGAGCAGCTCCATGGTCGTACTGCACACCGTGATCGCCATCGTGCTGGTGATCGTGCTGATCATCAGGTTCAAGGTCGACCCGGTGATCTCCCTCGTGCTGTCCTCGCTCTACCTCGGATTGGCCACCGGGGTCGGCTTCACCGGGACGATCAAGGCCATCACCACCGGGTTCGGCGAGATCATGACGAAGGTCGGTCTGCTGATCGGCTTCGGCGTGCTGATCGGGTCGCTGCTGCACGCCTGCGGCGTCTTCGGTCTGCTGGTCAACGCGCTGGTCCGCGTCGTCGGGTCCCGCCGGCTGCCGTACGCGATGACCTCCACCATGGCGCTGATCTTCCCGTCCATCTACGTCGACGTGCAGGTGGTGCTCGCCTCGCCGATCGCGCGCACGGCCGGTCCGGTGATCGGGCCGACCGGTCTGGCCCGGATGGCCGGGGCCATCGGGGTCGGCATCTTCGCGGGGTACGTGTTCGTGGTGCCCGGTCTGGCCGCGGTCTCGATCGCCGGGTTGCTGGAGGTGCCGCTGGGAAACTGGCTGCTGTTCGGGGTCGTGCTCGGCCCGATCACCGCCATCGTGACGACCTTCCTGTTCGGCTGGCTGCTCCGCCTGCGCTACTGGAAGCCGGAGATCGACGAGGCCGACGAGGAGAACCAGATCGAGCACGAGCACGCCGCCCCGGAGGCGCCGAAGGTCGGGGCTCGGCCCCCGGTGCCGCTGGCGGTCGGCATGCTGCCGATCATCATCCCGCTGCTGATGATCGCGACCGCGGCCTTCCTGGGGCTGGTCGGGATCAAGTCCGACCTGCTGTCGTTCGTCGGGAACGCCAACGTGGCCCTCTTCGTCGGCCTGCTCGGGGCTTACGTGCTGACGCGCCGGAGTCTGGGGAACAACCGGACCGGTGAGGCGATGAGCGAAGGCTTCCACACCAGCGGCGAGATCCTGCTGGTGACCGGGGTGGGTGGTTCGCTGGGCGCGGTGATCGAGGCCACGGGTCTGGGTGACGTGCTGGCGGGTCTGTTCACCGCCGACGCCGGCGCCCCGATCGTCATCACCATCCTGCTGGCCTGGTTCGTGGCGGCCGTCCTGCACCTGGCGATCGGCTCGGTGTCGGTCGCGGCCATCACCGCGGCCGGGATCCTGGCCCCCATCCTCGCGTCCCTCGACGTCGCGCCGGTGGCCATCGGCCTGGCCATCGCCTCCGGCGCGATGTTCGCCGTGCACGTGAACAGCAACTTCTTCTGGATGTTCAAGAGCCTGCTGGGGTTGTCGACCCGCGGTGCACTGAAGACCCTCACCGCGGTGACCGTGATCGGGTCCCTCGTCTCGCTCCCGCTGGTGCTGGTGGTCGCGCTCTTCGCCTGAGGTCGCGCCCGCGGGCGAGCCGCGCGACCGGCTGCGTCAAACCGACCCCGCCCGGGGAGCGGTGTGGCGTGTCGCAGCCCGCGGGGGCCAGACGGGGCGAGTACGACGCGGGGCAGACGGAACAGACACCGCCCCGCCGGCCTCGAGGCCGGCGGGGCGGTGTCGTACGTCGGTCAGGCGATCAGGCGAGACCCTTCGACTTCAGCCAGTCGGCCGCGACCTGGTTCGGATCCTGGTTGTCGGCATCCACGGACTTGTTCAACGCGGTGAGCTCCTCGGTGGTGAGGGCCTTCTGCACGGCGTTGATCGCGTCCACGGCGGCGGTGTTGGACGCCACATCGGCACGCACCAGCGGCACCACGTTCTGCGGCAGGATCATCGACTGCGGATCCTCCAGCATCACGTAGCCGTTGTCCGGGATCGCGGCCTCGGTGGTGAAGAAGCTGGCGACCTGGATCTTGTTGTCGTTCAGGTCCTTCACCTTCACCGCCGGCGACGCGTACGGCTTGAACTGCTTGAACGTCGCGCCGTAGATCTTCTCCAGCCCGGGGGGCCCGTACGCCCGGTCCTGCAGCTCGGCCGGCCCGCCGAGGACGGAGGTGGAGGAGATCTTCTTGAGGTCCTCCAGGGACGTGATCCCCTTCTCCTCCGAGGTCTGCTTGGTGACGACGTAGACGTCCTGGTCCTGGGCCTGCGAAGGCTCCAGGATCTTCAGGTCGGAGCCGACCGCCGTCGGGAGGGCAGCCGCGATCTCCGCCTCGGTCGTCGCCGTGGCCTGAGGGTCGAAGTAGAGCAGCAGGTTCCCGGTGTACTCCGGGACCACCGAGATCGAGTTGTCCTGCAGCGCCTTGATGTAGACCTCGCGGGAGCCGATGCCCGGCGTGGTGGAGGCGTCCACACCCTTCGCCTTCATGGCCTGGGCGTAGAGCTCACCGAGGATCTGGCTCTCGGTGAAGTCCGCCGAACCGACGACGACCTTGCCGCCCCCGCCCGCGGCGCTCGGGGAGCCGGAGCTCTCGGCGAGCGGGTCGGCGCCTCCGCCACCGCAGGCGGCCAGGGCGAAGCTGGCGGCACCGATACCGGCCACGACCAGCGCGCGGCGCCCCCGGCCGAGGATTCGCTTCGTGAAACTCATGTCGTGCACTCCGAATCTGGCGCCCGTCTCGATGCGGCGCCACGGGAACGGTGGGTGTTTGCCGAGTAAGCCTATGTGGAGGCGGCGAAGGCGACCTCGGCGGCACGGCCCGGATTCGTGCGCCGGGCGGCCAGCCACCCGATGAGACCGAGCAGCAGGTCCAGCAGGATCGCCAGCACCGCGACCAGCACCGCCCCCGCGAACATCTCCGAGTAGTCGGCGGTGGCCTGACCGCTGATCAGCAACCGGCCGAGACCGCCGGCGGAGACGAAGGCCGCGATCGTCGCCGTGGCGACCACCTGCAGGGTCGCACTGCGCAGCCCGGAGATGACCAGGGGCAGTGCCAGCGGCCACTCGACCTTGCCGATGATCTGGTTGCCGGTCATGCCGAGGGCCCGGGCGGCGTGCACCGCCTCGGGGTCGGCACCACTCACCCCCGCCGCGGTGGCGGTCAGGATCGGCGGCAGGGCGAGGATGGCCAGCACCGCCACGACCGGGAGGATGCCGGTGCTGAGCAGGGTCACGACCAGCACCAGCAGACCGAGGCTGGGGATCGCCCGCGCGGCGTTGCTGAGCCCGATGCCGAAGAAACGCCCGCGGCCGGTGTGTCCGATCAGGATGCCGAACGGGATGCCGACGACGGCGGCGGCCAGCACGGCCAGTGCGGTGTAGGCCAGGTGCTGGGCCAGCAGGATGAAGATGCCGGCGTCGGGGTTGGTCCAGTTGGCCGGATCGAGCAGGTACTCCCAGATCATGCGGTCCTCCGACCCCGGGCCCAGGGCAGGGCCCCCCGTTGGATCAGCAGGATGATCGCGTCGGCCAGCAGGGCCAGCAGCAGGCTGAGCACCAGGCCGACCAGGATCGGGGTCAGGAACCCGCTGTTGAGCCCACGGGTGAACAGCTCACCGAGCGCACCGGTGCCGATCACCGCACCCACGCTGACCAGGGCGATGTTGGACACGGTGACCACCCGCAGGCCGGCGAAGATCACCGGCATGGCCAGGGGGAGCTCGACCCGGAACAACCGGCGCAGCCGGCCGAAACCGACCGCGGCCGCCGAGGCGTTCACCGAGGACGGAACCGACCGGAGACCGTCGACCACGCTGCGGACCAGCAACGCCACGGAGTAGACGGTCAGGGCGGCGGCGATGTTGACCGGGTTCAAGATCTTGGTCCCCAGGATCACCGGCATCACCACGAACAGCGCCAGCGACGGGATCGCGTACACCACACCCAGCAGGGCCAGCAGGAAGTTGGCGAACCGCCCGGTGCGGAACACCAGGTAGCCGAGCGGGATCGAGATGACGATCGCGGCCAGCACCGGCACGATCGACAAGATCACGTGCTCCACCAGGAGCTGCCCGATCATGCCCAGGTTGCGCTGGATCCAGGCCCAGTCGATCATCGGGGTGGCTCCCGATCATGATCATGATCATCGGAGGCGGCCGGGTGGTCGAGCGGTGGCACCTGCTCGGCCGGGCCGGCCAGGTGGTGCTCGCCGGTCACCGGCGCGTGGTCGACGGACGCGGTGTCCTCGGCCGGTGTCGTGTCGGGTCCCGGTGTCGTGTCGGGTCCCGGTGTCGTGTCGGGTCCCGGTGTCGTGTCGGGTGCCGGGGTCGTGTCGGGTTCCGGGGTCGTGTCGGGCGCCTGCGTGCCCCCAGGTGCCTGGGTCGTCTCGGGCTCCCACGTGGGCTCGGCTGCCGGGGCGGCGTCGTCGGGCCGGACTGCTTCGTCGGGCCGGACTGCTTCGTCGGGCCGGACTGCTTCGTCCTGGGCGAGCTGCGCGTCGTAGGCGGTGGCCGTCGACTCGTCGCCGACCGGCGGCACCTCGGACCCGTACGGCTCGGCGTACGGCTGGTCCGTCCGGCTCTCGTCCGCGGCCGGACCCTGCTCCGGTTGGCCGGGAGTCGTCTCGTCGGACCACGCCTCGGACTCGACAACCGACTCGGTCCGCGGCTCGGACGCGGCCTCGCCCGGCCACGCAGCCTGCTGCTCGGGCTCAGGATGCGCTTCGGGCTCTGGCTGCGCCTCGGCCCCGGGCTCGCACTCGGGAGCGATCTGGTCGTCGGCGTCGGGCAGGGGTCCGGCGACGCGGGTGGCGTCCGGGTCCTCGTCCTCCGGCCACGCGGCGGCGCCCACGGCTCCGACGGCGGCCACGGTGCCGACGCTCTCGACCGGAGGGACGCCCCGGACGGCGGTGGCGTCGGGATCCTCGAGCGGCGCCTCCGCCGGCGCGGTCGCCGAGACGTCGGCGGTCGCCTGCTCGTCGTGGTTCCGGACGGCGATCGACTCCGCGATCTGCGCTCGGGTCTGGGTGACCTGCTGCAGGATCATGTCGGCGTCGACCACGCCGGCATAGCGGCGGGACTCGCCGGTCACCGCCACCGCCAACCCGACCGGGGAGGTCAAGGCGGCGTCCAGGGCGGTCCGCAGGGAATCGGACTCGGGATCGAAGGTGGCGCCGAGGGCCATCACCGAGCCGGCCCGCGCCGGATCGGACCAACCGACCGGACGGGCGTCGCCGTCCACCACCAGCACCGGGGCATCACCGGAGGTGAAGCCGGCCTCCCGGACGACCTGGACACCACCCAGCGTCAGGCCCGACGCCGGCTGGAACGACAGCGACCGGTAGCCCCGGTCCTTGCCGACGAATCCTTCGACGAAGGCGTCGGCGGGCTCGTCCAGCAGCTGTTGCGGGGTGCCCACCTGCGCGAGCTTGCCGCCCACGCGCAGGATCGCGACCTGGTCGCCGAGCTTGATCGCCTCGTCGATGTCGTGGGTGATCATGATGATGGTCTTGCTGAGCTCGCGTTGAAGGCCGAGGAAGAACTCGTGCAGCTCGCCCCGGACCACCGGGTCGACCGCGGAGAACGGCTCGTCCATCAACAGCACCAGCGGATCCGCCGCCAGCGCGCGGGCCACCCCGACGCGCTGCTGTTGACCGCCGGAGAGCTGTGCCGGGTAGCGAGAGCCCAGCTTCCGGTCCAGGCCGACGCTGCCGAGCAGCTCGACGGCGCGCTTGCGCGACTTCTGCTTGTCCCAGCGCTGCAGGTCGGGAACGGTCGCGATGTTCTCCAGCACGGTCCGGTGCGGGAACAACCCACCGCTCTGGATGACGTAGCCCATCTGGCGGCGCAGAGCGGTCTTGCGTCGCGCCTTGACCGGCTTGCCGTCCCAGGTGATCTTGCCCTTGGTCGGCTCGAGCATGCGGTTGACCATCCGCAACGAGGTGGTCTTGCCGCAGCCCGACGGGCCCACGATCACCGTGATCTGACCCGACGGCACCACCAGGCTCAGGTTGTCGACGGCCGTCGTCCCGTCCCGGAAGGTCTTGGAGACTGACTCGAACTCGATCACGCGAAACCCCTGCTACCTCGTCCTGGTAGGCCTCGACGCTCCTGCGGGTCGCGACCACGACTGGCCGGTCGCCCGCGCCGCCAACCACGTCGACCCTAGACGCCGCCGTGAAGGCAGCCGGGTAGGCGCTACGGCGTGGCTCCACTTCCCTCGTCCGGCTGGCCGGGCGCTGGGCAAACGTCGACGTCATAAGTCTTGATTTTGACGCCACAATGACGTCATAGTGGTGTCATGGATCTCTCTCCTTATCTCGAAACCGTCCGGCAAGGCGTCACCAGTGCCGCCGCGCTGGGCGACGACAGCACCCGGCAGACCGCAGAGCGCCTGGGCGGGGCCGTGGAAGCCAGCACCCGACTCGCCCTCATCCGGGCCCTGTCCGACGCCGCTGCCCAGATCAGCGCCGAGACAGCCCCGACGTCGGTCGAGCTGCGGATGAACGGCCCGGACCCGGAGCTGGTGGTGCTCGTCCCGGCACCGACTCCCGAGCCGACCTTGCTGCTGCCCGACGACTTCACCCCGTACCCCGGAGCCGAGGGTTCCGGGGCCGCGGCGGCGGACCCCGAACCGGCGACCGAGTCCCCGGACGGGAGCGAGGACGACGAGGCCGTGGCGCGAATCAGCCTGCGGTTGCCAGCCTCGGTCAAGGCGAAGGTGGACGAGAAGGCCGATCGGGACGGCATCTCCACCAACGCCTGGCTGCTGCGCGCCGTGATGGTCGCCCTCGAGGATCGGCCCGCCCCGCCACCACCGCCGACCCGCCCGGCGCCCCCGAGCGAGAGCGGTCCGTTCGGGCCGTACGGCGTCTTCGGTCCGAACGGACCGTTCGGCGCAGGCGGCGTGTTCGGTGGTCGTGGCCGTCGGCCCGGTGACGGACCCGGTGCCGATCCTGCTCGACGGGGCACCGTGCAGGGCTGGGTCCGATGACGGCCCGCACCTTCGACGCCGCCGGCGTCCGGGCGGTCGTGATCGAGAACCTGGGCCGCGGTTCGATCAACGTCGAACCCGGACCCCGTGAGGACCTGGTGGAGGGCACGGTCACGGCGGACGAGGAGCTGCTGCAGCAGGCGAGCATCCGGCACGAGGCCGACACCCTGCGGATCTGGTTCCCCGACCAGCTGTTCCGGACCCAGACCGCCCACATCCGGATCGGGGTGCCCGCGGGAACGGCACTGACCGCCCGCACCGGATCGGCGGACGTGACCGCCACCGCCCCTCTCGGTCGGTGCCGCCTCACCACCGGCTCCGGCGACATCAGCCTGAGCGGTGCCACCGACCTCGACCTCACCTCGGGTTCGGGATCGGTGTCGGTGGGGGTGCTGAGCGGCAGTGCCGCCCGGATCACCAGTGGCTCCGGCGACCTCGTGATCGGCGAGGCGCGCTGCGCGCTGACGGCGAAGTCGGGGTCCGGCGATCTGCTGGTCCGCTCGCTGACCGCCGCGGACCTGCGGGCGTCGTCCGGCTCCGGCGACATCTCCGTCCCGTCCACCAGCGGCTCGGTCGATCTCCGTACGGCCTCCGGCTCGCTGACCATCGGCATCGCCGACGGCCTCACCGCCTGGCTGGACCTGAGCTCGACCAGTGGCGCCGTCCGGGTGGCGATGGACGCCTGCAGCGAGCCCGTGGAGGGCGAGCCGTACGTGACCGTGCGGGCCCGGACCGCCTCCGGCGAGATCGCGGTCTACCGGGCCGGGTGACCGGTCAGATCTGCGAGCGGTGGAAGTTCACGTGCGAGCGGCTCGGTGTCGGTCCCCGCTGCCCTTGGTAGTGGGATCCGTACAGAGCCGAACCGTACGGGTGCTCGGCCGGGGATGACAGCCGGAAGAAGCAGAGCTGACCGATCTTCATCCCCGGCCAGAGCTTGATCGGCAGCGTGGCGACGTTGGACAGCTCCAGCGTGACGTGACCGCTGAACCCCGGGTCGATGAACCCGGCCGTCGCGTGGGTGAGGAGGCCGAGGCGGCCCAGGGAGGACTTGCCCTCCACCCGGGCGGCCACGTCGTCGGGCAGGGTCACCACCTCGTAGATGGAGCCGAGGGCGAACTCGCCGGGGTGCAGGATGAACGGTTCGTCCGCCTTCACGTCGATGGGACGCGTCAGCTCGGACTGGTCCTCCGCCGGGTCGATGTGCGGGTAGCGGTGGTTCTCGAACACCCGGAAGTAGCGGTCCAGCCGGACGTCGATGCTCGACGGCTGCACCAGGCCCGGGTCGTACGGCTCCAAGCCGATGCGGCCACGGTCGATCTCGGCCTTGATGTCGCGGTCGGACAGCAGCATGGGAGTGACCCTAGTGGCCACGGTCGGGCCGGTAGACCTCGAGCCAGTGGTCGCCGAAGGAGATCACCGAGCCGCCGGGGACGTCGACCAGGTCGCCGGGAGGGCAGGGACGCTGACCGCCGTCGGGAGCGGTGACCATGGTCCCGTTGGTGGATCCACGGTCCATCACGTAGAGCCCGGTGACGTCGACGCCGACGGCGAGGTGCGACTTCGACACCGTCCGGGTCTCGTCGGACACCTTGATCAGGGTCGCGTCCTCCTCCCCCACCCGCGGCTGGGGATTGCGACCGAGCAGGACCAGTCCCTCCACCGCCACGTTCCGGCCGTCGTCCAGCCGCAGCATCCACTCCGCGAGAACCACCGACTCTGCGGGCCCGCCGCCGGCGTCCGCGGACTCGGCCTCACTCGCGCCGTCCACGTCGGTCTCGTCGGTGGCCTGGTTCTGATCGGTCGTCGCGGCCGCGGCCGCAGCCCCGGTGGCCGCCGACCCCTGGCCGCCCTCGGCCTCGGCGACGACGACGGTCTGCTCGGCCTCGGTGGACTCGCCCGGCGCACCGGGCACCGGGGCCGGCTGGGCCGTCGTCTTCGTGGCCGGCTTGTCGGTGGCGGCCGGTGGTCGCGGCGAGCTCTTCTTCGCCGCGGGAGGTGCGGACGCGGTGGCTCCGGGCTTCGGTCGCGCGGTCCGCGCCACGGCCGCCTTGGGCCGGGGCGGGGCCAGCGGCCGTTCCTTGATCACCACGGCGTTGGCCGCGAGGTCGTGCCAGCCCTGTCGCCGTGGGTGCCGGGTGAGCACGATCAGCATGGCGACCAGGCCGACCACGGTGACGGTCAGACCCGCGAACACGAGCCACCGCAGCAGCACGCGACCCCACCCCAAGGGGCGGCCGTCACTCAGCCCGACGACCTGGAGGCTCTGGAGCCGCATGCCGGGCCCAGCGGCCCGCGCCGCCCGCTGCGCCCAGATCAGGACCCCCCAGGCGAGGGCGACGACCAGACACAGGACGACGACCAGCACGGACCCGTTCAGGACGAGGGCGAACAGCAGCGCCAAGCCGACGAGCAGCCAGACGGGGCCGACCTCCACGAGCGCGGCCAGCAGCCTCGGGACGGTCGGACCGGCGAGGACGCCGGGCGGCAGGCCGGTCGTCGTACGCGAGTTGGGCATGACGGGCCTCTCCCATCGCCTAGGCGGGTTGTGCCCCGAACCCTACCCAGCCAGGGCGCGGTCCGGCTGCACCGGGCGCTTCAGCTGCCGGGGTGTGGCGGACCGTCGACCAGCACGGCGACCCCGTCACCCAGCTCGACCACCGTGCCGACGACGACCGCGTACGGCTCACCGGGTTGCAGCTGCAGGCGCTCGACGCCGGGTCCGGGCCGCACGATCAGCGTGCCGTTGGTCGAGTGCAGGTCGGTCAACCGGATCTCCCAGTCGTCCGGACTGACCAGCAGATGCGTGCGGCTGATGTCCTGCCCGGGGCTGGGCACCTTCATCAGCTCCGGCACCTCGGCCAGGTCGTCGCGGAGCACCGGTGCGCGCCCCACCAGGATCGGTCGGTCGATCCGGACGCTCGAGCCGTCGGGGGAACGCAGGATGCCGAGCACCGGCCGCGGCACCAGCTGCGTGGTCTGCGGCGGCACGGGCGCACCGCACAGCCCGCAGCGGTCGGCGTACGGAGGATTCGGGTGACCGGAGAGGCAGATCGCGGCCTGGACCAGGGGCCCGTCGTGCTGGGCCCGCGACGCGGCCTCCTCCTCGGCCGTCGCCGGGTGGCCGGGTGGGACGGCCATCAGCGCGGTGTCGCCGTTCTCCATCTCGAACCGGTCCTGGTCGACCGGCGCCGGGGCCGTGGGTGGCGAGGTGCGACGCGTCAGTCCGCCCCCACCGAGCGGCGAGTCCAGGTCGTCCTCGGCGGTGGCGCTCGACGCGGCCGGCGATGGCATGGCCGGCGTTGGCACCGGAGGCGCCACCACGGGGGGCGTTGGCACCGGAGGCGCCAGCCGGGGGGGGACACGGGCGGCGTTGACACCGGAGGCGCCGGAACGGGCGGCAGGGCCGACGACGGTGACAGCGGCGGAACGGCGAGCGGGGGTCGGCGCATCGGCGGCCAGAGGGCTCCCGCAGCGATCGGGTCGGCCTCGGAGGACTCCAACGGGATCGAGTCCTCGGCCCGGGCGGCGGCATCCCGCGCCGGCCAGTCGGCGATCTCGTCCGGTGGGATGGTCTCCTCGAACGCGGTCGCCTGCGGCGAGATCACGGCGGCGGCCGCGCCCGACTCGATCCGGATCGAGCCCGCCCGGACCGCACCGACCACCAACGGCAGACCTCGGGTGCCGACCGGTCCGGCCCCGAGATCGATCTCCAGCTGCTCCCGATCGTCCAGTCCGACCTCGCGCCAGGTCAGCATCCCGGCGCCGTCCGCGACGACCTCGGCCGTGGTGGGATCGAGCAGCCGGACGTTGCCGCGGACCAGGGACCGCATGCCGGTGGGCGACCAGAACAGGGCGACGAGATCGGGACTCTGATCCGGTCCGACGGCCGCCAGTGCGGTCACCAGCTCACCCATGGACGCGCTGCCGACGACCTTCTCCCACAGCCCGGTCAGGTCCAGGGTCGCCGTCGGATCGAGCACCACCAGACTCGTCGGGCCCATCAGCACCGGCCAACGGCCGGGCACGTGGCTGGCACGCCAGTCGGCGACGTTGCTGCTCATCGGAACCTCATCTCCTGCGGCGGTGTCCCAGCCGGTGACGATACCGCCCCCGGTCGTCCTCCCAGGCCGACGCGGTCGGCGGGCTCGGGCCGGCGGAGCCGGCGGGCTCAGGCCAGGGCGGCCTGCTCCTCGGTGTCCATCTGCTCGTTGAACACGCGTTTGGAGCTCTGCCAGCCGTCCTCGTTCAGACCGGTGCGCCAGTAACCGGAGATCGACACCAGACGGCGGTCGTGGCGGTGGTCGACGAACAGGAACCGACGCAGGTCCTTCACCAGCTCGGCGTTGCCGTGCACGAAGACCTGCGCGCGGGTGTCGGGCACCCAGGTCTCCCGGACGGCCGCGGCCAGCGAGGCGCCGTACGGGGCAGAGCCGCGGTGCACCCAGGTCAGCCGCGTGCGGTCGGTCTCGCGCAGCGGGATCCGGTGGTCGGCGTCGGCGACCTCCACGAACACCTCGGCGGACGCGTCCTCGGGTAGCACGTCCAGCGCCGCCGCGATGGCCGGCAGCGCAGCCTCGTCCCCGACCAGCAGGTGGGTGGGTGCCGCGGGGTCGGGGGCGTAGCCGCCGCCCGGTCCGTGGAAACCGATGGACTCGCCCGGTTCGACGGTCGCGGCCCACGGCCCCGCGAGTCCGGCGTCGCCGTGGACCACGAAGTCGATGGCCAGCTCCCCGGTGGCGCGGTCCAGCGAGCGGATCGTGTACGTCCGCGTGACCGGCCACTCCTCCGCGGGGCGTTCGGCCCGGATCTGCTCCGGGTCGAACGGCCAGTGGTAGTCCGCCCCGGCCGGCGGGAACAGCAGCTTGACGTAGTGATCGGTCAGGGTCAGCTCCGGCAGCGCCTGCACGTCGTCGCCGACGAGATGGAGCCGCACCATGCCCGGCGACAGCCACTCCTTGCGGAGGACGGTCGCGGACCGGGTCGGACGGGACGGACGTGAACGTTCAGCCATACCAGGAAGGGTAGCCTTACTTCCTGTGCTCGGGCTTTGACCGAGCGTTCACGGACGGTCCGCCGGCGGCTGCCACGGGGTCAGCCAGTCGGTCGCCGGCCAGCCCTCGGCCCCGGCCATCAGCTCGTACATGGTGGCTCCGTCCACGTGCTCGCGGATGATGTCGGCATGTCCGGCGTGCCGGGCCAGCTCCTCGATCACGTGCAGCAGGATCCAGCGAGCGGAGTAGCCCTCGACGTTCTGCGGGTACCACGGCGCCTCGGGCAGCTGGACCGTGACGTCCAGGCTGGGCAGGGCTCGGACGACCTCCTCGGTGTGCGCCGCCGTCTTCGCCTGCAGCTCGAGCAGGGTGGCGAGGCTCTCGTCATCGGTCATCATGAAGTCCGAGCCGTAGTCCTGCTCCGTCTTCTCGGTCGGTGCACCCGCCAGGATGTCGATCCAGCCCCGCTCGGTGATGGTCGCGTGCTTGAGCAACCCACCCACGGTGAGCGCACTGGCGGGCGTCGCTCGCCGTCGCAGCTGCTCCTCGGTCAACCCGTACGTGGCGAAGCGCAGACCGTCCCGCTGCTGCACCAGGTAGAGCAGGATCCCGTCGGTCTCGTTGTCGAACGGTGGCGGGTTGCCGGGCATGGGTGGCTCCTCGGGTCGTCGAGACGATGAAGCCCACTCTCGCGCACCGCACTGACAGTCTCGACCGCCGGACTCGGGGCCGTCCGCCGGTGGCGCCCTGGGCCCCGCCGGAGAGAGAAGGACCCGGTCTAAACGACCGCCGCCCGGACGCAGAGCACGTCGGGGAGGTGGCGGGTGATCTCGGACCACGAGTCGCCGTCATCGGTGCTGCCCCACACCGAGCCGTCACGGGCGCCGACATAGAGGCCGGTCTGCTCGGCGTCGTCGGCCGTCATCGCGTCGCGCATCACGGCGGCGTAGAACTCGTCGGGCAGGCCCCGGCTGGACGCCGTCCAGGTCCGCCCGGCGTCGGTGGAACGCCAGACCCGCGCCTCGCCGTTGGGCGGGATCCGGGCCCCGTCGGCGATCAGCGGGAACACGAAGACGGTCTCCGGGTCGTGCGGGTGCACCACGATCGGGAAGCCGAAGTCGGCGGGCAGCCCGTCGGCGATCGAGGTCCAGCTGGTGCCGCCGTCGTCGGAGCGGTAGACGCCGTGGTGGTTCTGGGCGTACATCAGCTCGGGCCGATCGGGGTGGCAGGCCACCTTGTGCACGCACTGCCCGAACTCCGGCCACGGGTCGGGGAAGAAGTAGGCCTTGATGCCGGTGTTGCACGGGCTCCACGACTGCCCGCCGTCCTCGGTGCGGTAGACGCCGCCGGTGGACATCGCCACGGTGACCCGGTCGCGGTCGGTCGGGTCCGGCACGATCGTGTGGATGGCCTGGCCGCCGAAGCCGGCGCCCCAGTCCGGTCGGTGCGGGTGGTCCCACAGGGAGCGGACCAGCTCGAACGACTCGCCCCGGTCCTCGGAGCGGAACAGCGCGGACGGCTGGGTGCCCGCCCACACCACGTCAGGGTCGGCCGGGCTGGGCTGGATCTGCCAGACCCGCTCCACGCTCTCCCCCAGATCGGTCGGGAAGCGTACCGCCGCCCCCTGGGTCTCGGTCCAGGTGCGTCCGAGGTCGTCGGACCGGTAGACCCCCGGTCCCCAGTGCTCGCTGTGTCCGCTGACGAAGACCCGGGGGCTCGACCCCCGCGTGTCGATGCAGGTGGCGTAGATGCCCTCCATCAGGAAGTCCGGCTTGCCGAACTCCCAGTGCTGCCGTCGCTCGTCGCTGCGGCCGATCCACAGGCCCTTCTTCGTCCCGACGAGCAGCACTGCCTCCGCCATCACGACCTCCGCGGTTCGTTATTCCTGTTAGGAATATCTTCGGTACGCTGACGGCGTGGGTCAAGACCTGTCGACCACGTCGTACGCGCTGCTCGGCCTGCTCGTCTTCTCCGGCCCGGACGCACCGGGGATGACGGGCTACGAGCTGAAGCAACGAGCCGACCGGACCCTCCGCTTCTACTGGGTGTCCCCGGCGATGAGCCAGGTCTACAGCGAGCTGGCCCGGTTGGCCGACAGCGGTCTGGTCACCGTCGCCTTCGACGGGCCGGCCGGTCGGCGGGACCGGCGCTACCGGATCAGCCCGACCGGACTGGAGCGACTGCGAAGCTGGCAGGCGCAGTCGACGCCGGAGTTCCCGATCCTCAAGCACCCCGTGGCCCTGCGGCTGCTGATGGGCGGGCTCTCCACGCCCGACCAGCTGCAGGAGATGCTCGCGGACTACCGGCGGTCCCTGGCCCAGCGGCGGGCAGAGCTGATCGAGGTGCGGGAGTCCCTGGGCGACCGGCCGGAGGTCGCGTACCCGGCCATGGTCGCCGACTGGGGCCTGGCCTACTACGACAGCGAGGACGAGATCGTCGCCCGGCTCGTCGAGCAGCTCGCCGCCACCGGGTCCGGCTGACCGCGTCCGACTGCTGGGCCCCCCGGCCCCCGTTCACCGACTGTTCGCCGACCGGGTCGATACTGGCTCCGTGATCATCCGGGAGAACTTCCGTGAGTACCTCGACCTGCTGCTGCGCGACGGCTTCACGGTCAGCCACGACGACCACGGTTCCGACCCGGACCTGATCGATCCCGGCGGCGACCCGGTCGAGACCTGGCGCGAGGACTACCCGTACGACGAGCGGATGGACCGCGACGTCTACGAGGGCGAGAAGTACGCGTTGCAGATCGAGCTGCTGAAGCTCCAGTACTGGCTGCAGGACACCGGCGGCAAGATCGTGGTGCTGTTCGAGGGCCGCGACGCCGCCGGAAAGGGCGGCACGATCAAGCGGTTCATGGAGCACCTGAACCCGCGCGCCGCTCGCACCGTGGCGCTGACGAAGCCGACCGAGACCGAGCGCGGACAGTGGTACTTCCACCGCTACATCAGCCACCTCCCCACGGCCGGTGAGATCGTGCTGTTCGACCGTTCCTGGTACAACCGGGCCGGTGTCGAACGGGTGATGGGGTTCTGCACCGACAACCAGTACGAGCAGTTCCTCAACCACGCTCCGCTGTTCGAGTCGATGCTGGTGGAGAGCGGCTTCTCCTTGACCAAGCTGTGGTTCTCGGTGACCCAGTCCGAGCAGCGGACCCGGTTCGCGATCCGCCAGATCGATCCCGTACGCCGGTGGAAGCTGTCCCCGATGGACCTGGAGTCCCTCGACAAGTGGGACGCCTACAGCGAGGCCAAGGAGGCCATGGTGCTGCGGACCGACACCGACGAGGCGCCCTGGACCTCGATCAAGAGCAACGACAAGAAGCGGGCCCGGATCAACGCGATGCGGTTCTTCCTGAACCAGTTCGAGTACGAGAACAAGGACAGCTCGGTCGTCTACCCGCCGGATCCGCTGATCGTCCAGCGCAGCATCAACTCCATCGTCGACTGACCCGCCTGTTGAGCACCCTTCCACAGCTGGGTCTGCGCCTCACCGGGCTGCGGCGTTACCCGGTGAAGTCCTGCCGTGGTGAGGATCTCGACGAGGCCGAGGTCGAGCCGTGGGGTCTGATCGGTGACCGTCGCTGGATGCTGGTGGACCCGTCCGGTGCGGTGGTGACGGCCCGCGAAGCCAACCGGCTGGTGCTGATCACGCCGACGATCACCGATCGCGGTCTGCTTCTGCGCGCCCCCGGTGTCGAGGACCTCGACGTCGACCGGCCGGAGTCCGGGCCGCTCGTGGACGTGGAGATCTGGGACGACCGGCTCCAGGCCCGGGTGAGCGACCGGGCCGCCGGCGACTGGTACTCGCGGGTCATCGGGCGTCCACTGCGGCTGGTCTACCTGGACGACCCGCGGCGCCGTCCGGTGAACCCGGCCTACGGTGCGGCCGACGACACGGTGTCCCTGGCCGATGCCTACCCGCTGCTGGTGGCCACCGAGGAGTCCCTGGCCCAGCTCAACGCCTGGATCGCCGACGGACCCCGGGCCGACGACGGTCCGCTGCCGATGACCCGCTTCCGACCGAATCTCGTCGTGCGGGGAGCGGCAGCCTTCGCCGAGGACAGCTGGGCCCGGGTCCGGGTCGGCGAGGTCGCGTTCCGGGTGGTGAAGCTGTGCGACCGGTGCGTCCTGACCACCATCGACCCCGTGACGGGGACACGGACCAAGGAGCCGCTGGTCAGCCTGGCCCGGCACCGCCGCTGGGACGGCAAGACCTGGTTCGCGGTGAACCTGGTGCCGGAGGCGCCGCCCGATCGGGGTGCCGGAGGCGCCGCCTCGATCCGGGGTGCCGGAGGCGCCGCCTCGATCCGGGGTGCCGGAGGCGCCGCCTCGATCCGGGGTGCCGGAGGCGCCGCCTCGATCCGGGGTGCCGGAGGCGCCGCCTCGATCCGGGGTGCCGGAGGCGCCGTACGGGATCGTTCGGGTGGGGGATCCGGTCGAGGTGCTGGAAACCCACTGAATCCCGTTCGGTAGGTCAGACGAGGGCCGGCAGGTGCTGCCGAGCCCACGCGTACGCGATCTCGTGCGACTCCCGCTTCGTCGAGGTGCTCGGCTCGTCGACCTCGATCATCACGTCGCCGTCGTAGTCGGCCGGCAGGGCGGCCATGATCCCCGCGATGTCGAGCACGCCGAGTCCCGGTTCGGCCCACAAGCGCTTCGAGTCGGCCTGCTCGCGGTAGGTGGCCTCCCCCGCCCGTCCGTCCAGGTGGTCGGCGAACACGTCCTTCAGGTGGATCGCCCCGACGCGGTCGGCGTACCGGGTGATGAAGGCGGCGGGATCGACCCCGGCCCAGCGCAGGTGACCCGTGTCGGGACCGATGCCGATCAGGTCGGCACCGAGGTCGTCGAGCAGGGCGGTGATCTCCCGCTCCGTCTCGAACACCCCACCCACGTGGGAGTGGTGCAACGGACGCAACCCCTCGGCCTGCAGCACCTGGCAGATCACCCCGCAGTTCTCGATCGCCAGGTTCAGCCGGCTCTGGCTGAAATCCGCCCCGACGGCCGGGCGCTCCATCCGCGCCGGCACGGCGACCGAGGACACCATCGTCCGGTCCAGCCCGAGCTCGACCTGCGTGGCGGCGAACCGCTTGGCCCGCTCGGTCTCCGCGGCGATGTCGACGGTCTCGTCGAACGCGGAGTTGAACAGGCTGACCGAAGGCGCGAGCCCGTAGCCGTTCAACCAGTCCAGGTACGCCCCGGCGGTCATGCCCTCGGGGACGTCCGCCTTGACGGCGGTGAAGCCGATCGCGGACAGCTCGGCGAACGCCGCGTCCAGCACCTCACGCGTACGCCCGGCCCTGGCCCAGTACTGGATCGGGTTGACGGCCAGCCGGCTCATGTCAGGGTCACCGGCCGACCGGTCCGCGCGGACTCGTAGACCCCGGTGATGATCGCGATCGCCTGCCGGTTGATCTGCAGGTCCACCCGGAGCTCCTCGTCGCCGTCCAACGCGGCCAGGAAGTTCTCGTACTGGCGGCGGTGCGCCACCGAGCCCAGCTGGCCGGGATCGGCCCCGGCGCTGAGCGTCGCGCCCGAGGCCTCAGGGAACTCGTCGACCTGGTTGATGGTCTTGTCCGACGTCCCGTACGCCCGCTCGTCGGCGGTGGTCTCGGTCGGGGTCCGGTGGATGAAGCTCAGCACGTCGCTGTCGATGATCACCGAGCCCTTGTCCCCGTGCACCTGCAGCCGGGCACTCATCCCCGGGTAGGCCGCGGTGGTCGCGTGCAGCACCCCGAGGGCGCCACTGGTGAAGCGCACCACCCCGACGGCCACGTCTTCGACCTCGATCCGCTCGTGGGCGAGAGTGCCGGTGTAGGCGAACACCTCGACCGGGCGGCCCATCGTGGCCACCAGCAGGTCGATGGTGTGCACGCCCTGGTTCATCAGCGCGCCACCACCGTCGAGCTCCCAGGTGCCTCGCCAGTCACCCGAGTCGTAGTAGCTCTGCCCGCGCCACCAGTCGATCGAGGCGATGCCGCTGGTCAGCCGTCCGAGCTCGCCGGCCGCGATCGCGTCGACGGTGACCTCGGTGGCGGGATCGAAGCGGTGCTGGGAGATGACGGTGACCAGCCGACCCGAGGCCTGCTGAGCGGCGATGATCTCGTCGGTCCGCTCGACGGTGATCTCCGCCGGCTTCTCGATGATCACGTCCTTGTCCGCCTGCAGGGCCTCGATGGCCAGCTGACCGTGCGTGCCGGTCGGGGTGCAGACGACCACGATGTCGATCTCGGTCCCGGCGAGGGCCTCGGTCAGACTCGTGTACGCCGTGCCGCCGTGGGCCTCGACGAGGGGCTGGGCCCGATCGGCGTGCGGATCGACCACGGCCACCAGCTCGAGACGGTCGCTCAGCTGGGTGATCACCTGGCCGTGGTGACGTCCGATCACGCCGGCACCGACCAGCGCCACGCGACGTCGCCCGGAGGTCTGGGGGGCACTCATGCGTACGCGATCCCTTCGCTGCGGAGGATGTCGGTGAAGGCGGCGTGCGCCTGGGTCCACAGGTCCGCGCCGGAGAAGCCGCCGAGCGCGTTCTGCGTGCCCAGGTGCGGCTCGAGGGAGAAGAAGCCGTCGAAGCCGTCCTCCCGCAGGGCGCGGATCGTCTCCGGCACCTCCCCGTCACCCGCTCCGGCCACCACCACCGAGGAGTCGGCGAACCGGGCGTCCTTGATCTGGATGTAGACGGTGTGCGGGCGCAGGTCGGCGTAGCCCTCGCTGAACGGCTTCACCCCGCACTGCACGTAGTTCGCCGGATCCCAAGCCAGCCTGAGATGGGGGGAGTCGACCGTGGTGACGATGTCGAGGCAGCGACGCGGGATGTCACCGAAGATCTCCTTCTCGTTCTCGTGCACCGCGATCACGCCGGCCTCCTCGGCCACCTCGGCGATCGCTCGCATCCGGGTGATCACCTCGTCACGGTGGTCGTCGGGATCGTCGCCTTCGGGGATGAAGAAGGAGAAGAGCCGGATGTACGGCGCCTCCAGCAGCCGGGCGACCTCCGCGGCGTGCCGCATCCGCTCCAGGTGCGGCGCGAAGTCGTCGGTGATCGCGATCTTGCCGATGGGCGAACCGATGCTGGACACCCGCAGCCCGTGCTGGGTGAGGAGCTGCTGCACGGTGGCGAGCTGGTCGGCGTCGAGGTCGAGGATGTTGGTCCCCCAGGCGCTCCTGATCTCGATGTACTGCAGGCCGAGGCCGGTCACGACCTCGCACTGGGTGGCGAAGTCCTGGTCGATCTCGTCGGAGAAGCCGGAGAGGGTCCACATGGTGTTGCGTCAGTCCTTTGCTGGTGGGGGATCACTGTCATTCCCTCACCCCAGGCTCCGGGTCGGTAGGGGTTGCCGCAAGTTGTCGAGGACGCCGTCCCCGCTGCGGAACATCGGCCCCGGCCGGCCCGGAGGAGCCGCGACACGCGGCGACGGCCGCCGCCGGGGTGACCTTGCCGCGGGCTCAGGGAGCCCATCGGCCCCGCGGACACCGCTTGGTCCGCAGCGACGCCCGGAACTCCACGTAGCACCCGCAGTCCAGGCAGGTGTGGGTGGCCAACCGGGAGCAGCCGGCGCAGACCCGGAGCCGGGCGTCGCGGACCGCCTCCTCGGCCAGGTCCCCCTCCCACCGCAGCTGCTCGACGACCTCGGCGTGCACACGCTCCGGGGTCAGGTCCTCGCCGGGCCCGCAGCCGCGGCACGGCCGTCGCCGTTCCACCGTGGTCATGGATCAGGCCGACGTCCCGCGGACGGTCACGAAGGCGTGCGGCGGGATGGTCACCCGGACCAGGCCGCCGTCGGCCACCACGTCCAGCGGCCGGGGGGCCACCGCATCGAGACGGTCGGCGTCATTGAAGGTGTCGACGCGGTCGGCGGTCAGCACCAGCCCCGTGACGTCGGCGAGCCGGCCGCCCCGCAGGTCCAGGGTCAGCTCGACGGGCTCGGCGAGGTCGAGGTTCGAGGCCGACACCAGCACGGCACCGTCCTTGGTGCTGGCCGAGACCGACACCGTCGGCACCGCCTCCTCGGCCACCTGGCGGACGAGGTCCGGGGCCAGCAGGTGCGCGTCCAACCGGGCGGCGTCCTGGTGCCCGGCGTTCATCGCGAACACGTGGTACGTCGGGGTCAGCACCAGGGCGCCGGAGTCCGGGTCGGTCAAGATCATCGCCTGCAGGACGTTGACCGTCTGGGCGATGTTGGCCATCACCAGACGCTCGGCGGCGGCGTGGAAGACATCGAGGTGCACCGTGGCCACCAGGGCGTCCCGCAGCGTGTTCTGCTGGTACAGGAATCCCGGGTTGGTGCCCGGCTCCACGTCCCACCAGGTGCCCCACTCGTCCAGCACCAGCCCGACCAGCCGCTGCGGGTCGTAGGAGTCCATCACGCTCATGTGCGCCGCCAGGATCGACCTCGATGCCGCGACGCCGCCATGGTGCGCCAGTAGTCGTCGTCGTCGAAGCGGGTGGCCGATCCCTTGTCTTCCACGGGCCCGCGGTCGTGTAGTAGTGCAGCGAGACGCCCTGGAACACCCTCGGTCGCCGCAGCGGGGCACCGAACGGGGTGAGCGCCTCCATCAGCGCCCGGGTCCAGGCCACGTCGTCGTCGTGCGCCCCGGCCGCGATCCGGTAGACGGCGTTGCCGCCGTGGTCACGGACGTAGGTGCCGTACTGCCGGGCCAGATCCGCGTACGCCTCCCCCCGCATGTTGCCGCCGCAGCCCCACGGCTCGTTGCCGATGCCGAAGAACGGCACCCGCCACGGCTCGTCCCGCCCGTTGCTCGCGGCGGAGGGAGGCCATCGGTGAGTCGTCGGCCCGGGTCAGGTACTCGATCCACTCGCTCATCTCGCGCACCGTGCCGGAACCGACGTTGCCGTTCACGTACGGCTCGGCGCCCAGCAGCTCGCACAGGGCCAGGAACTCGTGGGTGCCGAAGGGGTTGTCCTCGACCACGTCGCCCCAGTGGGAGTTGACCATCCGGCGGGCGCTGGTCGCGGGGGCCGATCCCGTCCCGCCAGTGGTAGTCGTCGGCGAAGCAGCCGCCGGGCCAGCGCAGGTTGGGGATCGTTGAGCGCCCGCAGAGCCTCGACCACGTCGAGCCGGATGCCGCCCTCGTTCGGGATGTCCGAGTCCTCGCCCACCCAGAAGCCGCCGTAGATGCACCGGCCCAGGTGCTCGGCGAAGTGCCCGTACACGTGTCGGCTGATCGTCGGTCCGGGCAGGTCGAGGTTGATGATGGCGCGCGCGGTAGACATTGCTACATCGTTGTACCCAGCGATGTGAACGTCAACATCCCGTCCAGATCTGGCGGTGGGCGGCTCAGTCCCGGTACGGCGACCGGCGGCCCACCCGGTGCACGTACAGCACGCCCACGCGTCCGTCGTCCAGCGGGTACGGCCCCGACTTCGGGTTGCAGGAGCACTCGCCGAACTCGTCCTCGGCATGGACCCGGTCCCGGACCGGGGTGAGGTGAGCCACCATCCCGTTGCGGTAGCTCGAGATCTGGAACCAGCCCGCCGGGAGTGACTCGGCGCGACGCCGCGACAGCGGCACGATCGCCCCCAGCAGACACACCAGCAGGACGAACGCAGTCAGCACGGTCAGCTCGACCGGGGGCACGAAGGGGGCATGCACCACGGTAAGAAGGCGTGACCGGCGACTCCAAACCGGATCTGCGTGTTCTTGGACACAGTGTTGGTCGTCGGCTCGCTGCTCGCTGCGCTCCACCGACTCCGTCCGTCCCTCCGCTCACGGCCGCTCGCGACGGGCGCTGTGTCTAGGCTGGCCCCCGTGGTGGGCTCCGACGACGGCGACCCGGACGTCCGGCCGGTGACGATCTACGACGTGGCCGAGGCCGCCGGGGTGGCCGCGTCCACCGTGTCCCGGGCGCTGTCCAAGCCGGGACGGGTGAGCTTCCGCACCGCCGAGCACGTCCGTACGGTCGCGGCCCGGCTCGGCTACCGCACCGAGGAGACCGAGCGCGACCCGCGGACGGACACCTCGCTGATCGCCATGGTGGTGGCCGACATCACCAACCCGGTCTTCTACGGCATGATCCGCGGTGCGGAACGGGCCGCGCGGCACGCCGGCTGCACGATGGTGCTCGCGGAGAGCCAGGAGTCCGCCGCGGCCGAGCACGAGGCCCTGCAGCGCATCGTGCCCGCCGTCGACGCGGTGATCCTCGACGTCGTCGCGGATGTCCGACGCGGCGATCCGGACGCTGGCCAAGTCCATCCGCGTGGTGGTCCTCAACCGACTGGTCGACCAGGTGCCGTCGGTGGCCACCGACACCATCCAGGCGGTGCGGTTCGCCGCCGACCACCTGCTCGCCCGGGGCCACCGCACGCCTGACCTACCTGGCCGGGCCGGAGGCGTCCTGGTCCGACGGGATGCGCTGGCGAGGCGTGCTCGAGGCGGGTCAGCAGCTGGCGCTCAGGGTGCGCCGGATCGGCCCGTTCCGACCCACCATCGCCGGCGGCCGCGAGGCGGCGGCGAGTGGCTGAGCTCGCCGAGCTCGGCGGTGATCGCCTACAACGACCTGCTCGCCATCGGCTTCCAGCAGGGCGTGGCCGAGGCCGGCCGGCAGATACCGGACGACGTCAGCGTGATCGGCTTCGACAACATCCGCGACGGCGAGCTGATCACCCCCGGGCTGACCACCCTCGCCTCGCCGCTGGCCAGTCTCGGCTCCGCGGCGGTCCAGCACCTGCTGCGGCCCCGCCAGCCGAGCCCGCCGAGACGCCCCGCTGCTGCTGCCCAGCCGGCTCGTGGTCCGCGGGTCGACCGGGCCGGCCCGCTGACCCGCTCCACCGGAGCCCGCCGGCCGGGCGATCCGGCAACTCCCGGCAACCACTGGGTCGCCGGACGACCACTCCGTCACGATGAGTTCGTGACCACCCCGCCGCTCGCCCTGCACCCCGATCGACTGTTCCCGCCCGACCCCGGCGTCCGTGCGACTCGCGCCGCGCTGCTACGAGCCGGTGCAGGGGCTGCCGATCATCTCCCCGCACGGCCACGTGCCGGCGCGAGTGGTTGGCCGACGACATCGCGTTCGCCGACCCGACGTCGCTGTTGATCACGCCCGATCACTACGTCGACGCGCCTGCTGCACGCCCACGGCGTCGATCTCGGCGACTCGGGGGTCGGCCGGGAGCCCCTCGACCGAGGAGCTCCCGGCGGGCCTTCCGGATCCTGTGCGAGCACTGGGCGCCTACCGGGGCACCCCGGTCCGGTTCTGGCTCGACGCCCAGCTCGCCGACATCTTCGGCGTCACCGTCCGGCCCAGCGCGGCCACCGCCGACGCCATCTACGACCAGATCGCCGACCGGCTGGCGACGACCGGAGTACCGGCCCGGGCCCTCTTCGAGCGTTTCGGCATCGAGGTGCTCGCCACCACCGACGACCCGTGCGACGACCTCGCCGCGCACCGCCGGCTGGCCGACGACCCGAGGTGGACGCGGGCGGGTGGTGCCCCACCTTCCGCCCCGACCGCTACCTCGAGCCGCTGCGCCGACCTGGAACGCCGACGTGGACCGGCTGGCCGAGGCGTCCGGGATCGAGACCGGTGACTACGACGGCTGGCTCGCGGCGATGGCGGCCGCGGCGGGCGCTACTTCATCGCCCACGGCGCCGTGTCCGCCGACCACAGTCACGCCGACACCCGGACCGACCCGCTCGAGGCGGCGGAGGCCGGCCGCCTCTACGCCCTGGCCCGCAAGGGCGAGATCACCCCGACCGAGGCGGTCGCGCTGCGCCGGCACCTGGTGTTCAGATGGCCTGATGTCGTGCCGAGGACGGCCTGGTGATGACCCTGCACCCGGGCGTCCGGCGCAACCACCACACGGCCGACGCGCGAGCGCGTACGGCGCCGACATCGGCGCCGACATCCCCGTCGCAGGTCGAGTTCACCGAGGCCCTGCAGCCGCTGCTGAGACGCTAGGGCACGCACCCGAACTTCCAGCTCGTCCTGTTCACCCTCGACGAGACCGTGTTCTCCCGCGAGATCGCGCCGCTGGCCGGCTTCTACCCGAGCGTCTACGCCGGGGCGCCGTGGTGGTTCCTGGACGCCCCCGAGGCGATCCGGCGCTACCGCGCGGCGGTCACCGAGACCGCCGGCTTCGCCAAGACCTCCGGCTTCATCGACGACACCCGGGCGTTCTGCTCCATCCCCGCCCGGCACGACATGTCCCGCCGGCTCGACGCCGGCTTCCTCGCCCGGCTGGTCGCCGACCACCGGCTGGACGAGGACGAGGCGCTACGAGGTCGCTCCACGACCTCGTGGTCACCAACCCCGCCGGGCCTTCAAGCTGTGAGCACGCACGTACGACCACCTCGCGACCTGCCCCGGCTGTCGCGCGCGCTGCCCGGCACGCCGCCCGCCGCACCGGTCCGGATCGTGCACCTCGGGCTCGGCAACTTCCACCGCGCCCACCAGGCCTGGTACACCGCGCACGCCGCCGACGCCGCCGACTGGGGTATCGCCGCCTTCACCGGGCGGCGGCCCGACGCGCGCGACGCCCTCGCCCCGCAGGACGGGCTCTACACCCTGATCACCCGGGCCGCCGACGGCGACACGTTCGAGCTGGTCGGGTCGCTGGCCGCGGTGCACGCCGCCGGCCGAGCACGAGCGCGTACCTCGACTACCTGCGCCGGCCCGAGGTGGCCGTGGTGACCATCACCGTCACCGAGGACGGCTATCTGCGCGACGCCGACGGCCAGCTCGACGCGCACCGACGAGGTCGTCGGCCGACGTCGCCGCCCTGCGGGCCGATCCGCGGCGCCGCGGTGCACGCTGCCGGGACGGCTGGTCGCCGGGCTGCTGGCCCGCCGCGCGGCCGGAGCCGGACCGATCACCGTCCTGTCCTGCGACAACCTGCCCGACAACGGCGCGGTGCGCCGCCTCGGTCGTGACCGAGCTCGCCCGGCCGTCGACCCGTCGCTGGCCGGGTGGATCGGCGAGCACGTCGACTTCGCCACCTCGATGGTCGACCGGATCACCCCGGCCACCACCGACGACGACCGCGAGCTGGTGGCCGAGCGAGCTCGGGCTACGTCGACGCGGCCCCGGTGGCCACCGAGCCGTTCCACGAGTGGGTCGTGTCCGGCCGGTTCCCCGCCGGCCGGCCCCGCTGGGAGGACGCCGGCGCCCGGTTCGTCGACGACGTCACCCCGTTCGAGCAGCGCAAGCTGTGGCTGCTCAACGGGTCCCACTCGCTGCTGGCCTACGCCGGCAGCATCCGCGGCCACGAGACCATCGACGAGGCCATCGCCGACCCGCGTGCCGGGCCTGGGTGGAGGCCGCTGTGGGACGAGGCGGCGCCGCACCTCCCGCTGCCGGCCGACGACGTCGCCGGCCTACCGGGCGGCGCTGCTCGAGCCGGTACGCCAACCCGCGCATCCGCCACCGGCTGGCCCAGATCGCGGCCGACGGCTCGACCAAGATCGTCGTCCGGATCGGTGCCGGTGATGCGGGCCGAACGTGCCGCCGGGCGGGTGCCGCTGGGCTGCGCCACCGCGGTGGCCGCCTGGATCCTGCACCTGCGCGGCGCAGGGCGCCCCGCTCAGCGACCCGGGCGCCGAACCGTACCTGGCGGTGGTCGGCGCCGATGACGGGTCCGCGGTCCGCGCGGTGCTCGATCTGCTGGCTCCCTCCGACGAGGTTGCCCGGGCCTCGGGAGCGACGACGATCTGGTGTCAGCGGTCCTCGGGCAGCTGTCCGCGGTGGTCGAGGACCAGCGGTGATCGACGACGGCGGAGGGGTGAGCTGAGATGAGCGACGAGGCGTACGGGACGGAACCGGGTGACCCGACCCGAGCCAGGCTGCTCGGCGGTGTCGGCGCGCAGCTGAGCGAGGCGCAGGTGTCCGCGTTCGTCGAGCAGACCTTCGCCGGCGCGGACCTGGACGACAAGCGGGTCTGTCTGGTGGTCCCCGACCGGACCCGCACCTGCCCGCTGCCGCTGATCCTACCGCGGGGCACCGGGCGCTGGCCGGCCGCGCCAAGGAGGTGACGGTGCTGATCGCCCTCGGCACCCACCAGGCATGTCCGAGGAGGCCCTCGGTGGCCACCTCGGTTACCCGGTCGGCGAGCTGGAGCAGACCTACCCGGGCTGGGAGGTCGTCAACCACGAGTCCTGGCTGCCGGAGACCTTCACCTCGCTCGGCACCATCTCCCGGGCGCGGATGAGCGAGCTCACCGGCGGGCTGATGACCGAGCTGGAGGTCGACGTCCGGATCAACCGCCGGGTCGCCGACGCCGATGTGGCCATCGTGATCGGGCCGGTGTTCCCGCACGAGGTGGTGGGGTTCTCGGGCGGCAACAAGTACTTCTTCCCCGGGGTCCCCGGGCCCGAGCTGATCGACGTGTCCACTGGGTCGGGGCCTTGATCACCAGCGCGGAGATGATCGGCACCCGGGGCGTCACCCCGGTCCGCGCCCTGGTCGACGAGGCCGCCTCGCTGATCCCGGCGGAGCGGCTGGCCCTCTGCCTGGTCGTGGAGTCCGGCGCGGACACCCTGCACGCGGCGGCCTTCGGCACCCCCGAGGACGCCTGGGCGGCCTGCGCGGCGATCTCCGCCGAGACCCACGTCAGCTACCTCGACCGGTCGGTACCGGCGGGTGCTGTCGATCATGCCGACCAGGTACGAGGACATCTGGACCGCCGCCAAGGGCTTCTACAAGCTGGAGCCGATCGTGGCCGACGGCGGCGAGGTGATCATCTACGCCCCGCACATCACCCAGATCTCGGTGATGCACCCGCAGATCAGCGAGATCGGCTACCACAACCGCGACTACTTCCTCGGGCAGTGGGACCGGTTCGTCGATCGCCCGTGGGGCGATCTCGCGCACTCCACCCACCTGCGCGGCCAGGGCACCTGGGACGCCGAGCACGGCGAGCGCAACCGGGTGGCCGTGACCCTGGCGACCGGCATCCCGCGGGACGGCCGTCGAGGCGGTCAACCTGGGCTACCTGGATCCGGCGGAGGTCGACATCGCCGCGTACCAGGCCGATCCGGACACCTTCGTCGAACCGCACGCCGGTGAGGTCCTCTACCGGCTCCGGAACGGGGCCGGATGAGCGACGTCGCCTCGTTGATCACCGCGTACCCCGCCGCCGGCGGCGGGACCGGGCCGCCGTGCTGGTGCTGCCCGGCGGCGGCTACGAGATGCTGGCCGACCACGAGGGCCACGACTACGCCGAGTGGCTCCGCGGTCTCGGGCTGCACGCGTTCGTGCTCCGCTATCCGGTCGCCCCGGCCCGCCACCCGAACCCGTGACGGTGGCGGCGGCCGCGCTGGCGTACGTGCGCTCCGGCGATCATGGTCTGGCGGTCGACCCCGCCGGGTCGGGGTGATCGGGTCGTCGGCCGGCGGTCACCTGGCGGGGTGCCTCAGCGTCGGGGTGGCCGGCCCGGAACGCCGCGGCCGGACTTCGCGATCTTGTGCTACCCGGTGATCTCCTTCTCGTCGAGCCGCACCAGGGATCGGCGACGAACCTGCTCGGCCCCGAGCCGACGAGCAGGCCCTGGCCGATCTGTCCCTCGAGCGCCGGGTCGACCGGACACCGCCCACCTTCCTCGGTCGACCGCGGACGACGAGGCCGTGCCCGTGGGCAACAGCCTCCAGTACGCGAAGGCGCTGACCGCAGCGGTGTCCACCGAGCTGCACGTGCTGCCGCACGGCCGCCACGGACTGGGCCTGGCCCCGGACGTGCCCGAGGTGGCCGGCTGGAGCCGGCTGTGCGAGGACTGGCTGCGTCGCGGCGGCTGGGCCGAGCCGGTGCGGGACGCCTGCGTGACCTCGAGATCGCGGCTCAACCGGCCGCTCGCTCTGCTCGTCGCGGGCACCTTCTTCATGGAGATCCTGGACGGGACCATCCTGTCCACCGCTGCGCCGGCCATCGCGGCGGACCTCGGGGTCGCCCCTGTCGACATCAACACGGCGATGACCGGCTACCGATCGCCTTGGCGGCGGGCATCCCCGTCAGCGGCTGGCTCACCGAACGGTTCGGTGGCCGGCGATCCTGGCCGTGGCCATCGCCGTCTTCACCCTCGCCTCCATCGCCTGCGCCGCGAGCACGAGTCTGCCCGTGCTGGTGGCGATGCGGATCGTGCAGGGCTTCGGCGGCGCGCTGATGGTGCCGGTCGGTCGGCTCGTGGTGCTCCGGGAGACGACAAGGCGGACATGCTCGACGCCATCGCCTATCTCACCTGGCCGGCCCTGCTCGCTCCGGTGATCGCCCCGACGCTGGGCGGCTGGATCGTCACCGTGGCGAGCTGGCACTGGATCTTCCTGATCAACGTCCCGCTGGGGGTGCTGGCCTTCGTCATCACGTTCCGGGTGGTGCCGGCGACCCGGGCGGACCACCCACCGCCCTGGACTGGTTGGGCTTCGGTGCTGTGCGGCGGCAGCCTGGCCGCGTTCATGATCTTCATCGAGCTGCTGCAGCCGGAGGGTGGCCTGGAACGCGGTGCCGTGTTGATCAGTGGTGTGGCCGGGGCCGCGTTCATCATCGCCACCGGCTGGTGGTTGCGGCGGGCCCGGCACCCGATCCTGCGGTTCAACGCCAACCGGGTGCACACCTTCGCGGTCAGCAACCTGGGCGGCGGCGGTACCGGCTGGTGATCAGCGCGGTGCCGTTTCCTGGTGCCGCTTGTTGCTGCAGGTCGGTTTCGGCTTCTCCCCCGTCCTGTCCGGCACGATGCTTCTGCTGCTGTTCCTTGGCAACGTGGCGATCGAGCCGGCCACCAGTCCCCTCATCCGTCGGTTCGGCTTCCGCTGGGTGCTGATCGGCAGCGTCGCGGCCGGCGCGGTGGTGATCGCCGTGCTGGGACTGGTGCAGGCCACGACGTCCCTGGTGGTCCTCGGTGGGCTGCTGCTGCTCAGCGGCGTGTTCCGCTCGATCGGCTTCAGCGCCTACAACTCGCTGCAGTTCGCCGACATCGCCGGCACCAGCATGACCGGCGCCAACACGTTGTCCGCGACGCTTCAGCAGCTGGCCGGTGGACTCGGGGTGGCGGTCGGTGCCCTGTTCCTGCGTACCGGCGAGCACCTGGTGCCGGCTCGGCCTCCGGGACGGCCGCGTACGCGTACGCGTTCGGTGGGCTGGCCCTGATCATGATCATCCCGCTGGTCCAGGCCTGGCGACTGGACCCCGCCTCGGGGTCGGAGCTGGCGGTCCGTCGCTGATCACGGTTGGAGCCAGGGGACGCGGTAGGGGTCCTGGGGAGGTCTCGGGCAACCATCCGCCCTCGCAAGCTCGGGCTCCCGCCAGACCCATCCACGGCCCTTCGACGCACCCCAGGACCCCTACCGCTCAGCTTGGCACGACAACCGCCATCCCTGGCTCCGCGGCGGCATCCGGTGGAACTCCCCCGCCCAGCCAGAGGCCGTTAGTGGCTCCGCGGTGGCATCCGGTCGACAGCCCCGCCCGGGTATCAGGACCAGACGTCCCGGACCGCTGCCACTTGCGCCGCCAGATCCAGGCCATCCACGTCGACCACATGGTCGTACAGCTCCGCGTCAGATGGCTGCTGACGGTGCAGGAGCTCGAACTCGTCGTCGGTCAGGTAGACGGGTCGAAGGGCGGCCCGTCGGCGGGCCTCACCCAGCGAGATCCGCAGCTGCACGATCAGCACGGACGGCAGCCGAGCCCGATAGAGCTCCGCGGTCCGCAGCGTGAGCACATCTGCGATCACCACCTCGATCCCCGAGTCCGCGAAGCGCCGGCCAGATCGCAGGCGTTCTCGACTCCGAGGCGCTGCTGGCGCAGCCCGGCTTCGCCGTCCCAGGGTGCGGCGTGCCCAGCGACCACGAGCTGCCGGATGTCGTCGACGTCGATCATCGCGGCGACCGGCTGGGCGTCGGCGAGGACGCGAGCGGTGGTGCTCTTGCCCGCGGCGGGCGGACCGGTGAGCAGAGAGGTCTCACGGCACACACTCTGACACTGCTCTTGCTCACCTCCGGCCGTTGATCGCACAGTGGCGGTATGTCCTCGCGGCGCGCGCAGCTGCCACGGCTCCGGCAGGTGGCGCAGGCCGCGCTCGGCCGGTATCCGCTGCCCGACGGTCGGCTCACGTTCGTCACCCACGGCGAGAACACCACGTTCCGGCACGACAGCGCCGCCGGGCGGCACCTCGTCCGGGTGCACCGGCCGCAGCGGCACGGCCGCGGGGTCGACTCCGCGGCGGCCATCCGGTCCGAGATCGCCTGGCTCCGGGCCATCCGGACGACACCGAGCTGGCCGTGCCGGAGCCGCTGTCGGCCCAGGACGGGCCACGACCGTCGAGGCGTCCGCGGCCGGAGAGACCCGGGTCTGCTCGGTGTTGCGCTGGATGGACGGACGCATCCACGAGGCGTCCGCCTCGCCCGGTGCACCTCCATCGGCTCGGGGACGGCGATGGCCCGTCTGCACGACCAGGCCGACGCGTGGACGCCGCCGGCGGACTTCGTCCGCATCCAGTGGGACCACGAGACCTTCTTCGGCGACGTCATGGTCTACGGCAACACGCCGGCCGCGCGAGTGCTGGGAGCTTCTGCCGTCCGAGGTCCGGGCCCGCTTCCGAGGCGGTCGAGGACCGATGGCCGACCTGATGCCGCGGGTCGGCAGCGTCGGGCTCATCCACGCCGACCTGCACCTCGGCAACGCGCTCTTCCACCGCGGCGAGGTCAAGCTGATCGACTTCGACGACTGCGGCACCGGCCCCCGCCTGTACGAACTCGCGGTCGCCCTGTGGGAGCTGCGCGACAGACCCGGATCATGCCGCTGTTCCGCGACGCGCTGCTGGCCGGCTACCGCACTCACCGAGAGATCGACGCGACCCACCTGGACGACTTCATCGCCCTGCGCCAGGTCGCCTTCGACCTCTGGTTCACCGGCACCGCCCAGGTCAACCCCGCCTTCGCCGACGAAGCTCGACGGCGTCCACCAGTGGTCGCTGTCGATGCTCGATCTCGTCGAGGGACGCTGAGGTCGCTCAGGACCGGTGAGGGTCAGCGACTGAGCGCGTACACCTGCTCGATGATCTCCAGCGCCTTGGTGCCCTCCGCCGGATCGATCCAGAACGGTTTGCCGGCCGCCGCCTGCGCGTGGAAGTCCGCGATCAGCAGCTCATGGGACACCCCCCAGTAGGAGCGGCCGCCGGACTCGGCCCGTCGTTCGGGGACCACGTCGACCCGGCCGTCGGCCCAGCTGATCGTCAGGTCGCCGCGGATGGACAGCTGGGCCTTCTCGGTGGCGATGTCGATGCCGACCGGGAAGTCCACGGCCGCCGTGTTGGTGGCGAAGCAGACCGAGCGGACACCGCCGGGATGGTCGAGGATCAGCTGCGCGGAGTCCTCGACGTCGATCACGTCGCCGAGCAGGTACGTGCCGGCCCGGCCGCCGACAGCGGTCACGTCACCGAGGAACCACTGCAGCAGGTCGATGGTGTGGATCGCCTGGTTGATCAGGGTGCCGCCGCCGCTGTGCTCCCGCTGACCGCGCCACGGCCGGCCTCGTAGTAGGCCGGGCTGCGGTGCCAGGCCACCGTCGCGAAGGCCCCTCGGACCGCGCCGAGCTCGCCGGAGGCCAGCAGCTCGCGAACGGCGAGCGAGGTCGCGTTGTACCGGTTCTGGAAGCAGATGCCGACGGTGGCGTCCGGGTGGTCGGCCGTCCAGCGCACCAACCGCTCGGCCTCGGCGACCGTGGCGGCCACCGGCTTCTCCGACAGCACGGCGACGCCGGCCTCGAGGCAGACGATCGCCGGGTCGACGTGCTGATCGTGAGGCGTGCTGATCTGGACCACGTCCGGGTGGACGGCCTCGATCATCACCTGGGGATCGGTGAAGCCCGGGACGCAGTAGCGCGCCCCGACGGTACGAGCGACCTCGGCGTCGAGGTCGCAGACGGCGACAAGCTCGCTGCCCTCGATCCGGCCGATGGCCTCCAGATGCACCACGGAGACGTCTCCGCACCCGATCACGGCAGCCCTGACCACCCGACACCTCCGTCGCTCTCGGCCGGCACGCTCCGCACCGGCTCCTCGTGGCGATGCTCGCAGTCCCCGCCCCACCCGACAACGACGTTGCCAGAGGTTGTCACGCCCGAGCGACCCCCGCAACCGGCGGTTAGGGTGGCAGACATGACCGATCTCGCCGTACCAGCCGGAACGCTGACCGAGGCGACCAGGAGCGTGGCGGCCGACCTGGCCGGGATCCGACGACTCGGGGTCGCCTTCTCCGGCGGCGTCGACTCCTCGGTCCTGCTGGCCCTGCCGCCCGGGTGCTCGGCCACGACCAGGTGGTCGCCGTGCTCGGGGTCTCCCCCAGCCTGGCCGCCGCCGAGCGGCGGGGTGCCCACGCGGTGGCCCGGCAGATCGGGGTCGAGGTCGTCGAGGTCGAGACCGCCGAGGGTGACCGGGCCGCCTATCGGGCGAACGGCCCGGATCGCTGCTACCACTGCAAGGACGAGCTGTTCGCCACCATCGACGCCGGCGTCGCCCGCTCGCTGGGGCTGGACGCGATCGCGTACGGCGAGAACGCCGACGACGTCCGTCGGACCGACCGGCCCGGGGCCCGGGCGGCCACCGAGCACGATGTCCGTCGTCCGCTGGCCGCGGCCGGACTGACCAAGGCCGACGTCCGTACGATCGCGCGCGAGCTCGGCCTGGAGGTCGCGGACAAGCCGGCGTCGCCCTGCCTGGCTTCCCGGATCCCGCACTTCGAGGAGGTCACCCCGGAGAAGCTGGGCCAGATCGACCGGGCCGAGGAGGCCCTGCATGATCTTGGTCTCGGTGATCTTCGGGTACGTCATCACGGCGACATCGCCCGGCTCGAGCTGACAGTCGATGATCTTGCCCGGATCGCGGTGGATCCGTTGCGCAGCGAGGTTCTGCGGGCCGTCCGCGGCGCCGGCTTCCGGTACGTGACCCTGGACCTGGCGGGGATGCAGTCCGGTGCGTTCACGTTGCCGCTGGTCGCGGTCCACCATGGCTGACGGTCCGGCCGGCATCGGACTCGACCAGATCGCTCAGCTCGACCTCGATCGCCAGCGAGCGACGCGGCTACCCGGAAGCGGTGTTCTGCGAGGGCAAGACAGCCGACCAGGTCGGCCCGGATCGCCACCGCCCTGGCCGACCAGGCCCAGGTCTCCCTGTTCACCCGGGTCCGCGAGGAGCACGTCCGGGCCATCCACGCCGTGCTGCCGGACGCCGCGTTCGACGCCGCCGCCCGCCTGGTCGTCTGGCCACCCACACCCCCTGAGCCGACCGGCGGAACGGTGCTGGTGCTGGCTGCGGGGACCTCGGATCTGCCGGTAGCCCAGGAGGCACTGCTCACCGCCCGCTATCTCGGCCGCAACGCCGAGCTCGTGGTCGACGTCGGCGTGGCCGGGCTCCACCGGATCCTGGCGCAGGTGCCCCGGCTGCGCGCGGCGAAGGCGATCGTGGTGGCCGCCGGCATGGACGGTGCGCTGCCCAGCGTGGTCGCCGGTCTGGTGGCGGCACCCGTGGTCGCCGTACCCACCTCGGTGGGTTACGGGGCCGCGTTCGAGGGGTTGGCCGCCCTGCTCACCATGCTCAACGCCTGTGCTCCCGGTGTCGCCGTGGTCAACATCGACAACGGGTACGGCGCCGGCCACCTGGCCGCCCAGATCGCCGCCCCGTGAGTGCTCAGACCGAACCGCTGAGCGGTCGGCACGCCTGGATCGACGCCTCGGCCGGGATCGCCGGCGACATGCTGCTCGGGGCCCTGGTCGATGCGGGCGCGGACCTCGCCGTCGTGCAGGCCGCGGTGGACGCGGTGGTTCCCGCCTCCGTACGGCTCGCTGCCGACCAGGTGACCCGAGCCGGTCAGCGTGCCACCAAGATCACCGTCGAGGTGATCACCGAGGACCTTCCGCACCGCCGCTGGGCGTCCATCCGTGACAGCCTGGCCGCCGCGTCCCTCGCGGAGCCGGTACGGGAGCGTGCGCTGGCCACCTTCGCCCGGCTGGCCGTGGCCGAGGCCGAGGCGCACGGCATCCCGACCGACGAGGTCCACTTCCACGAGGTCGGGGCGCTGGACTCGATCGCCGACGTGGTCGGGGTGGCCGCCGCCCTCGACGACCTCGGCGTGACCACCCTGAGTGCGGCTCGGTCGCGGTGGGTTCTGGTCGGATCCGCGCCGCGCACGGGGATCTGCCGGTGCCGGTGCCGGCGGTCGTCCGGTTGTCGACCGGATGGCGGGTGCACGCGGGCGGCAGCGGTGAGCTGACCACGCCGACCGGGATGGCGCTGGTGGCCGCCCTGGCGGGGCGGTGCGAGGACCTGCCGTCGATGGTCGTGACCGCCTCGGGAGCCGGGGCGGGCACAAGGACTTCCCGGTCGCCCCAACACACCCGGGTGCTGCTGGGGAGCTCTCCGTCGACGGCCGACCCGGCGCCCGGGTCCGAGTCGCTGATGATCATGGAAGCCAACGTCGACGACCTGGACCCGCGGCTGTGGCCCGGCGTCCTCGACCGGCTGCTGCGGGGCGGGGCCAACGACGCCTGGCTGGTCCCGATCGTGATGAAGAAGGGGCGGCCCGCTCACGTCCTCACCGCGCTCTGCCGGCCGGAGCTCGCGACGGGGCTCTCCAGGTCGTGATCATGGAACACACCAGCACGCTCGGCATCCGTCAGCACCCGGTGACCGAGGACCGCCCTGTCGCGAGGTTGGGCCTCGGTCGAGGTCGGGGGCATCTCGTCCGGATCAAGATCGGTCACGACGCCACCGGGATCCGGCAGGTCAACCCCGAGTTCGACGACGTGGTCCGGGTGGCCGCCGACACCGGGTGGTCGGAGCGGGAGGTGCTCGATCGGGCCCGGGCCGTGGCCCGGGACGAAGGGATCGTGGTCGGCGGGGTCGTGCCCCCCGGCGTGATCACCGGCTGATCGCTCACGCTGGCTCGAGCGCGTCGATGGCCGGTGTTGCTACCGTGGAGTCTTCGGGACCACCTCGGGGACGACAAAGGTGCGTCGACATGGATCACTCCACTCATCCGCTCGCGCGGGATCCCGGTGCTGTACGGCTGCTGGAGCACAATCTGCTGGAGATCGAGGAGTCGCTCGGCGCCGACTCGTTCACCCTGGACGCGGACGAGGTCACCTTCCGACGCCGAGCCCGCGGCACCCGCCCGGCCGCCACCTGGCGCGGACGGATCGGCGACTGGCTCGTCCAGGACGGGGACGCGCACTGGCGCATCGCCAGCGACCAGCCCACCACGCTGGATCAGCCGGTCCGCGAACGAACCTGAGCACGCTGCGAGCTCTCCGCTCACCGGGAGCCCTTGACCCGACTGGTCATGATGGACGCGTCGGCGGCCGCGATCGTCGGCGCTGACGAGGAGGCTGGACAGTGGACACCGTCGTGGTGGGGATCATCGCCGTGTTGATCGGGGCCTGTTGTGCTTCCGCGGCTACGTGACGATGCGGTTGATCATCAGCCTGTTCGGGGCGTTCGTCGGGTTCCTGCTCGGCGCCGGGCTGGTCGCCGGGGTGACGGACAGCGGCTTCGGCCAGCTGGCCCTGAGCTGGCTGGTCGGCATCGTCGGTGCGGTGATCTTCGGGGTGCTGGCGTACTTCTCGTACCAGATCGCGGTCGTGATCGGGCTGGCCGGGATCGGCTTCACCATCGGGACCACCGTGATGGCCGCGATCGGCGTCGGATCCCGGTGGCCACCGTCGCCGTCGGCCTGCTGGCCGGTGCCCTGCTGGCCGTGATCGCCATCATGACCGACCTGCCCGCCGTCCTCCTCGTGGTGCTGACCGCGCTGGCCGGCGCCAGTATCACCGTGGCCGGGGTGATGGTGATCGCGGGAACCATCGGGATCAACCGGCTGACCGCCGAGGGGGTGGGCGCCGAGATGAGCCGCGGCTGGTGGTGGTACGTCCTGTACGGCGGACTCGCCCTGCTCGGGATCATCGCCCAGCTACGCTCCCGCGGACCCCGCACGATGCGTCAGCAGTGGGGATCCCCGGTGCCGGCCGGGTCCACCGCCCGCTGAGCGTCTCCTCACTCGGCCCGGCTGGGGCACAATCCAGCCGTGACCCCTGAGCCTGCACCGGCACTGCACCTGGACCTCCGGCCCGACGAGCACTGGTGGGGTGGGTGCGGTCGCCGACGGGCAGGTGATGCCGTTCGGTGACCGACCCCATCGTCGGGACCTGGCGACGAACGCGGGACTGCTCGACCGCCCGGGTGACGGAGCCAACCAGTCCGCGCCGCTGCTGGTCTCCAGCACCGGTCGGTACGTCTGGTCGGAGCTCCGCCTCCCTCCGCCTTCGAGGACGGGGTGGGCGGCCTGGACATCGTCGGCACCGGCGTCGTCGTGGGTCGGTCCGACGGCTCGCTCGCCGCGGCCCACCGAGCCGTGTCCCGCCGCTACTTCCCTGCCTCGGGAGCGATCCCGGCCGAGCAGATGTTCACCGCTCCGCAGTACAACACCTGGATGGAGATGCCGTACCGGCCGACCCAGGCGAGCGTGCTCGCGTACGCGCAGGGGATCCTCGAGGCCGGCTTCCCGCCCGGCGTGATCATGGTCGACGACCGCTGGTCCCGGGACTACGGCGCCTGGCAGTTCGACGGCACCCAGTTCCCCGATCCGGCGGCCATGATCGACCAGCTGCACGCCTGGGGCTTCTCGGTGATGGTGTGGCTCGTGCCGTTCCTAAGCCCGGACGGCGACAGCTTCCGCCACGCCGTACGCCAGGGCTGGTTGATCACCGGAGCCGACGGTGAGCCGATCATCCGGAAGTGGTGGAACGGCTACAGCGCGCTGCCCGACCTGACCGAACCGGCTGCGCTGGACTGGCTGCGGGCTGAGCTGCGGCAGCTGCAGGACCTCGGTGTCGACGGGTTCAAGTTCGACGCGGGCGATCTTCGTGACTACCGGGTCGACGACCGGACACGGGCGGGGGACGGACCCACCGGACAGTGTCAGGCGTGGGCTCGCTTCGCCGCCGAGTACGCCTTCAACGAGCTTCGGGCCTGCTGGAAGATGGGCGGCTGGCCGCTCGCCCAGCGGCTGCACGACAAACCGTGCCGCTGGGGGGCCGGCGGACTCGGGTCCCTCATCCCCCGATCGCCCAGGGCCTGATCGCGCGGTCTTCAACTGCCCCGACATGATCGGCGGAGGCGACGCGGCGGACGTGCTCGACGGCGAGTCCGTCGACCCGGAGCTGTTCGTGCGCTTCGCCCAGTGCTCGGCGCTGTTCCCGATGATGCAGTTCTCCCAGGCTCCCTGGCGGTGCTGGACGCCGAGCACCTGGCCGCTGTGCGTGCCGCAGTCGAGCTCCGCGGGGGGGGCGAGCTCCGCCGTCAGTCGTTGCTGCCCGAGATCGTGACGCTCGTCCGGCACGCCGCCGACACCGGCGAACCGATCCTGCGACCGCTGGCCTACCACCACCCCGGCTACCACGCTGTCCACGATCAGTTCCTGCTGGGCGAGGACCTGCTCGTCGCCCCGGTGCTCGAGCGCGGGGCGACCTCGAGGACGGTGCGGCTGCCACCCGGTCGCTGGATCGCCGCCGACGGCGTCACGGTCAGCGGACCGACCGAGATCGAGGTCGCCGTGACCCTGGCGTCGCTGCCGTGGTGGCGTCGGGTCGGCTGATCGAGCGCGTCGGGCCCGGGCACGACAAAGGGGTCCTTCGTGGCCCCCTTCGGTCACGAAGAACCCCTCGTCGTCAGGACTTACCGGGCGTAGCTCTCCGACAGTCGACGGCCGTCGGCCTGGGAGAAGACGTGCACGTGGTGCGGGTCGATCTTCAGCCGGATCGTCGATCCACGCTCGGCGGGGTCTTCCGACGAGATCCGCGCAGTGATCTGCGGGGCGGTGATCTTCTCGTCCTCGGACAGACCGGTGACGGTCCCGTACAGGAACGCGTCGGCGCCCAGTTCCTCGACCACGGCGATGTCGATGCCGATGCCCTCGGTGCCTTCGCCGATGGTGAAGTTCTCCGGCCGGATGCCGAGGACCAGTCGCTTCTCGTTCGGAGCCTTGGCCAGCACCTCGCGCGGCACCGGCACGACGTAGTCACCGATGTGGATGCCGTCGTAGGCGACGTCACCCTCCATCAGGTTCATGGCCGGGGAGCCGATGAAGCCGGCGACGAAGAGGTTCTGCGGGCTGTCGTACAGGTTCAGCGGGGTGTCGCACTGCTGGAGGATGCCGGCCTTCATCACCGCGACCCGGTCACCCATGGTCATGGCCTCGACCTGGTCGTGGGTCACGTACACGGTGGTGACACCGAGCCGGGTCTGCAGGGCGGCGATCTGGGTACGGGTGGAGACCCGCAGCTTCGCGTCCAGGTTCGACAACGGCTCGTCCATCAAGAACACCTGCGGGGAGCGGACGATCGCCCGGCCCATCGCGACCCGCTGACGCTGACCACCCGAGAGGGCCTTCGGCTTGCGGTTGAGGAAGTCCTCCAGGCCCAGCAGGTGTGCGGCTTCCTGGACCCGCTGCTGCCGCTCCGACTTCGGCACCCCGGCCATCTTCAGCGCGAAGCCCATGTTGTCGCCCACGGTCATGTGCGGGTACAGGG
This sequence comes from uncultured Actinomycetota bacterium, assembly GCA_963759915.1. Lineage (GTDB taxonomy): Bacteria > Actinomycetota > Actinomycetes > Propionibacteriales > Propionibacteriaceae > Microlunatus. The sequence goes on from CAVXBJ010000030.1 coordinate 49,644, forward strand.
CGTAGTTCTGGAACACCATCGCGATGTCGCGGTCCTTCGGCGGCAGGTCGGTGACGTCACGGTCACCGATGAAGATGCTGCCGGCGTTGATCTCCTCCAGGCCTGCGAGCATCCGCAGCGAGGTCGACTTCCCGCAACCCGAGGGTCCGACGAGGACCATGAACTCGCCGTCGCCGATGTCGAGGTTGAGCTTGTCGACGGAGGGGTGATCCGCTCCGGGGTAGACGCGAGTTGCGTCCTTGAAACTGACTGTGGCCACGCCACACTTCCTTTCCACGGGCAGGTACGTGCCCGACGATCCCTAGTGGAGGGGGCAGGGCCACACTCCCACGTCAGAGGGGTGTCCACAAGGACTCGTCGGGCGGGCTCCCCGTTCGCACCTATGCTGGGGGTGAGAGACGGGTAGGTGTCAGCGTGGCTGACGAATGTATTCATGGCATGACGCAGGCGTGGTGTGACGTCTGCCGAGCCCCCCAACTAGTCAACACCGAGCCTGATCCGCACGGCGGACGCTCCGCGCAGCTCCTCTTCGACGACCTGTGCGGTCTGCTCGACATCCCACGCTACTTCCCGGGCCCCGGCAGCACGCCGTCCCGGGTGTTCGCCGCCGCTGCCGCGCGAGCCGACGTCGCGGCGGGCACGATGCCGGAGGTCGGCGAGGCGATCGCCACCAAGGCCGGCCTGCTCTGGGGGCCGGGGTGCGACAACCGGCACAGTCGCGAGCAGGGCAACGTGGTGAGCCGCGAGGGCGTCGGCGTCATGGTCCAGGCGTTCAGGATCCTGGGAAAGAGCAACGCACCGGTGTGACCAGCCCACGGCCGGGTGCGCGGGCGCGAGCTCGACCGTGCTTACGCTGTAGACGCCGCCGACGTCGGCTGAGCTCCTGACGATGGTCCCCTCCGGCGTCGGCGGCGCTGAGCGCAACGGTAGCGAGCACTCGGCACGTCGGGCATCGGACTCGGTGCCGCGCAGCTCGGCTACGGCGTGATGAGGCGAGCCAGGTCGGTCAGGGTGTCGGGGATGAGCCGGTAGTAGGCCCAGCGGCCGCGCTGCTCGCGCGACAGGATGCCCGCCTCGACCAGGATCTTCAGATGATGCGACACGGTCGGTTGGGACAGGCCGACCGGCTCGGTCAGGTCGCAGACGCACGCTTCCTGGTCCTCGTGGGCCGCCACCAGCGACACCAGCCGTAGCCGCGTCGGATCGGCCAGGGCCTTCAACGTCGAGGCCAGGGTCTCGGCGTCCGGCGGCGTCATCACCTGGCCGACCACCGGCGAGCAGCACTCGGTCGACACCGGCAGCACGGTCGCACTGGGCGGGACGGTCACGGTCATGAGAACCAGCGTACGCGACCCATTGACATCCGTCGATGGGATGTGGCTACACTCAATCCATCGACGAACGTCGATCAGTTCCGGAGGGGTGAGCAGTGATGGCGGAGATCGCGGAGGATCTGCGGGAGACGGTGCGGCGGCGGTACGCGGAGGCCGCGGTGACGGTGACGAGCGGCGGCTCGACCTGCTGCGGCGCCGAGGCCGTGACCACGTTGGAGCTGGACGAGTCGTTCGGGTCCGCCCTGTACACCCAGCTCGACCGGCACGATCTGCCGGTGGCCGCGGTCGCCGCCAGCCTCGGGTGCGGCAACCCGACCGCGGTCGCCGACCTGCACGAGGGGGAACGCGTTCTCGACCTGGGCTCCGGCGGCGGGATCGACGTGCTCCTCTCGGCCCGTCGGGTCGGCGCGTCCGGTTTCGCGTACGGCGTCGACATGACCACCGAGATGCTCGACCTCGCTCGCGCGAACGCGACCGCGGCGGGCGCGACGAACGTGGAGTTCCTGCTCGGCACCATCGAGGACGTCCCGTTGCCCGACGCCGCGGTCGACGTGGTGATCTCCAACTGCGTGATCAACCTCTCCACCGACAAACCGGCCGTGCTGCGGGAGATGTTCCGGGTCCTGGCCCCGGGCGGGCGGATCGGCATCAGCGACGTGGTCGCCGAGGACCAGCTGTCCCCCGATCAACGGGCCGAGCGCGGTGCGTACGTCGGCTGCATCGCCGGCGCGCTGTCCCGGCGCGAGTACCTCGACGGGCTGGCTGCGGTCGGGTTCGTCGACGCGACGGTCGAGTTCACCCACCCCGTGGCCGACCGGATGCACGGAGCGATCATCCGGGCCACCAAGCCCGCGGACGACACCATCGAGGGGACTCGGGCGGTCGAGGCGGCCGGATGCTGCTCGACGGCGGAGCTGGCGACCTGCTGCGCGCCGGAGGCGAAGGCCGACTGCTGCCACCACGGTGGAACGGCGACCCACCGGCCGACCAGCTGCGGATGTCGCGGATGAGCGACTCCACCGCGACGGCCGCACCGGCCGACGCCGGACCCGTGCTGGCTCGACTGTCGGTGCTGGACCGGTGGCTCCCGGCCTGGATCATCCTCGCGATGATCACCGGCCTGGCGCTGGGCCGGTTCGTACCCGGGCTGGCGCAGGCGTTGGACGCGGTGAAGGTCGGGTCGGTGTCGGTGCCGATCGCAATCGGCCTGCTCGTGATGATGTACCCGGTCCTGGCCAAGGTCCGCTACGCCGACACCGGTCACGTCCTGACCGACAAGCGCTTGATGATCACCTCGCTGGTGATCAACTGGGTGCTCGCGCCCGCCTTGATGTTCGTTCTCGCCTGGGTGTTCCTGCCCGACCTGCCCGAGTACCGGACCGGGCTGATCATCGTCGGCCTGGCTCGTTGCATCGCCATGGTGCTGATCTGGAACGACCTGGCCTGCGGCGACCGCGAGGCCGCCGCCGTGCTGGTGGCGATCAACTCCGTCTTCCAGGTGCTCGCGTTCGGCGCCCTCGGCTGGTTCTACCTGCAGACTCTGCCCTCCTGGTTGGGACTGCCGACGACCTCGGCGGAGTTCTCCGTGGTCACGATCATGCTCAGCGTGCTGGTCTTCCTGGGTATCCCGCTGCTGGCGGGGTTCCTGACCCGGACCATCGGCGAGAAGAGGAAGGGCCGGGACTGGTACGAGAACGAGCTGCTGCCCAGGCTCGGACCGTTCGCCCTGTACGGGCTGCTCTTCACCATCGTGATCTTGTTCGCCCTCCAGGGGCACACCATCGCCGAGCGGCCGCTGGACGTGGTCCGGATCGCCGTGCCGCTGCTGGTCTACTTCGCGATCACCTTCACCACCGGCATGGTGGCCGGCCGGATCCTCGGGCTCGGCTACCCGCGCACCACCACGCTCGCCTTCACCGCGGCCGGGAACAACTTCGAGCTCGCCATCGCCGTCGCCATCGCCACCTTCGGCGTCACCTCCGGCCAGGCTCTCGCCGGCGTCGTCGGACCCCTGATCGAGGTCCCCGTCCTCGTCGGGCTGGTCTACGTCGCGCTCTGGGCCCGACGCTTCTACCCATCCCACCGACCGCTGACCCCAGGAGACCCACGATCATGACCACCAGCAAGCCGTCGGTGCTGTTCGTCTGCGTCCACAACGCAGGCCGCTCCCAGATGGCCGCCGGCTACCTCACCCACCTCGCCGGCGACCGCATCGACGTCCGCTCCGCCGGCTCGGCGCCGGCGGACAAGATCAACCCCGTGGCCGTCGCCGCAATGGCCGAAGAAGGCATCGACATCACGAGCGAGCAACCGAAGATCCTCACCACCGATGCGGTGAGAGCTTCGGACGTGGTGATCACGATGGGCTGCGGCGACACCTGCCCCTACTTCCCCGGCAAGCGCTACGAGGACTGGGTCCTCGACGACCCGGCCGGTCAGGGCATCGATGCGGTGCGACCGATCCGCGACGAGATCCGGCGCCGGATCGAGCACCTCATCAGCGAGCTCTGAGTCCTCCGATCGGCCGGCGCAGGCCTGCGGCACGCCGGTCGTGAGCTAGCGGAAGTCACCACTCGGAGGGTCGGGCAGGTCGGGCCGTCCGGGGTCGTCCTTCACAGCAGCCGCCGGTGGGTGACGCGGTCGCGATCATGGTCGTAGTCCACCGTCTGCCAGACGTGGATGCCGAACACGCAACACATCGGTCGACTCATGACAGTTCCCCTCGCGAGGTCCGACCACGCCTACCCGGACCGACCGGACGGGAGCGGCGTCCCCTCAGTCTCTTCCTAGGTCGAACAAGCCGTCAACGACTGGCAGTTCGCAGCCGGCGATCTCCTTACCTGCTTGAGAAAGAGCCAATGTCACCCTTGTTATAGAACGTGTGTTCGAGTAGACTGGGCTCATGTTCTCGTCCTCCTCCGACCAGCCTGCAGCCCCCGCGCTGCAGGCCGCGGTGGACTCCCTCGACGTCGCCGTCGAGCACCTGATCAAGCTCGTCGACGACGGCGCCCTGACCGATCTCGGCGCGTTCGGGCTGGTCGCCATGCTGCAGTCCCTGGAACGGGTCCGCAACAAGCTGCCCGTGGTGGACCGGGCGATGATCCAGTACGGCATCGAGCAGGGCGTGCCCGGCGGTGCTGTCGGAGCGGACCATGACCCGGGTGCTGATGCAGTCCCTCCACCTGTCCGCCGGGTCTGCGTCCCGCCGCGTCCGGGCCGCCGAGCACCTCGCCGACCGGACCAGCATGACCGGTGAACCGTTGGCACCGGTGCGGACTCATCTGTCGGCTGCGCAACGCGACGGTCTGGTCACCCCCGAACAGGTCACCCTGATCGACACGGCCCTCCGCAAGGTCAAGCACTGCGACCCCGCCGCCGTCGACGCCGGTGAGCGCCTCCTCGTGGAACAGGCCACCCAGCTCGGCTACCAGGACCTCGACCGGGTCGCCGCGAAACTCATCGAAGCCATCGACCCCGACGGCATCCTCCCCGCCGACGAAGCCGAACACCGCTCCCGCCGGTTCTTCCACCTCAAACACCGCACCGACGGCTCCTGGGCCGGCGACTTCCGCCTCACCCCCGACGTCGGACAGAAACTCTCCGCCCTCCTCGGACCCCTGACCACACCCCAGACCACCCGATTTCAGACCGACAACCCCGACGGGGCGCCGAGCACGAAGCACGTCGTCGCCGATGAGCGGACCCAAGGGCAACGCCGCCACGACGCTCTCGCCGCGGTGCTCGACGCCGCCCTGCGCACCGATGACCTGCCCTCCACCGGTGGCACCCCGACCACCCTGCTGCTGAGCATGTCCTGGGAAGACTTCCGCAGCGGACACGGCCTCGGCACCTACGCCGACGGCACCCCCGTCTCCGCCCGCACCGCCAGACTGCTCGCCGACCAAGCCGACATCGCCTTCTGCGTGAAGAACACCAAAGGTGCCGTGCTCGACCTCTACCGGACCCGCCGGATCGCCTCCCCCGCCCAGACCCTGGCGTTGATCGCCCGCGACACCGGCTGCAGCTTTCCCGGCTGCAATGTCGCCCCGCAATGGTGCGAAAGGCATCACGTGATCGCCTGGTACGACGGCGGCGACACCAACCTCGGCAACCTGACCCTGGTCTGCTCCTACCACCATCACCGGTTCGCCCAACGCGGCTGGCACTGCCGGATCAACGACGATGGTCTCCCCGTCTGGATCCCACCCACATGGATCGACCGGCAGCAACGACCGATGCTGAACGCCCGGATCACCATCAACAACTGGGACCCGCAGGATCCCTTGGACTTCAACCAACCCCTCGTCGGGGATCCGCCCGACCCAGCCCCGCCACCTGACTGACCACGATCAGAACCCGTGATCACAATCAGCTGCGACCGCCACAGGAGCGCACCCCTGCGGCGGTCGTCGGCCTGCCCGAGTGCGTTGGTGACGCCCCGCTGTGCGGATCAGTCCTCGACGAGCCACGGCATGAACGGCACCAGGGGCGCCACGTCGGCGTAGGGCTCGGTGTGCGTGTCGGCGCCGTCGAAGAGGAACACGCCCATCGAACGGACCTCGACGACCTGACCCGCCTGCTGCCCGTCGAACCCGTCGGGAAAACGGTGAGCACCTCGACGGCGAACCCGCATTCTCAGCGTGGGAATGACTCCCTCCGTGCCGTAGGGCCTTGCGGGAGCGGCGTCAGCGACGGTGTTTCACCCCTCCTGGTGGCACGTTCGGGGCACGCTGCTCCAGCTGTTCGATTTCGCGACCATCGGTCCGTAGACCCGGCCTGCGAAGGGTCGTTGGGTTGGTCGAGGCGTTGTGTCAGCGCTGCTGCCATGCCGTCGACGCCGAACGTTGTCACTCGACTGCTTGTGAGCGGTATGGTCTGACCACCGACCCCTTGTTGGAGAGGTGTGGCATGACTGCGGTTGATGATCGGGTAGCCACGTTCCGTGGCCTGCACTCTTCCGGTTGCTTCGTGATGCCTAACCCATGGGATGCGGGCAGCGCGAAGGTTCTGGAACAGATGGGCTTCAAGGCTCTGGCCACCACGAGTGCGGGCCTCGCTTGGACCCTGGGTTGCGCTGATGACCAGGTCAACCTGGATCAGACGTTGGCACATCTTCGCGTCGTCGTGGATGCCGTCACGGTGCCGGTGAATGCGGACTTCAAGGATGGGTACGCGGTTGAGCCGGAGGGTGTCAAGGCGAACGTGACGTCTGCGGTGGCGACGGGGATCGCGGGTTTGTCGATCGAGGACTCGACGGGCGACGTGGCAGATCCTCTCTTCGCCCTCGAGCTGGCTGTCGATCGGATTCGGGCCGCGCGGGAGGCGATCGACGAGAGCGGCACGGGTGTCGTTCTCACTGGTCGCTCGGAGGGCTTCGTCTGCGGTCGTCCTGACATCGACGAGACGATCCGTAGGCTGAGCGCGTACGCGGAGGCGGGTGCCGACTGTCTGTACGCCCCACGTATCGACAACCTCGATCATGTCGTCGCGATCGTCGGCGCGGTGTCGCCGAAGCCCGTGAACCTCCTCATCAACGCGCCGTTCACAACGGTGGCAGAAGCGGCAAGCGTCGGGGTGCGTCGGATCAGCGTGGGTGGCACACTTGCCCGGACTGCCTGGCGAGGGTGGCTGGCGGCAGCACAGGAGATCGCCAAGGCTGGAACGTTTGTGCAGTTCGAGCAGCTGCCGAATGTCGACGGCCTTCTCAGCGTTTGAGTCGCCGGTCGCATGAGCGCTGATCGAACCCGCACTAACTTGGGAACGTGACGCACGCTGCAGGCGGAGGTGGTTGCCGGCTCGGTCCCCGTGGTTCTTTGTGGCTGAAGGCGGCCCGACTGTCGAGCTCCTCACCCGGGTTTCACGGATGCTCGACATGACGCTCGAAACTCTTGCCGACCAGATTCTCGACGAGGTCACGTACGCGTCCGAACCCGCGACCCATGACCCGGTTTGCCCGCTTCGCCCCGAGTGCTGAGAGGCTGTAGTGCCTCGTCACAGCGGATCTGTTCAACACCTATGCCTTCCGAATCGCTCAGATGCCAGTCCTAGCAGGCTTCGCTGAGCGTGCGTTTGTCCCGTTGCCGATGATCCGGACCGTTTCCAAGCTGATCGCTCGCCCGGCAGCCAGACCGGCAGCCAGAGGTGGAGCGCCATTTCGCGGACCATGCCGAGTTCCGGTCCGGCAGCTCCGGTCGCTCGCCGGACGTGGCCCGAGCAGGGCTCACTGCAGGAGCGGCTCGATGACGGTCTCGGCCAGCACGGGGTCGAAATCCGTCGTCAGCACGGACTCGGCGTAGTCGCTTTCGTCGGCGGTCACCACGATCACCAGGCGTCGGGACGGGATCACGAAGATGCGCTGATACCAGGCGCCTGCGGCCAGGTAGCCGGGCGACCCCGGCTCGCTGATCAACCACCAGAAGTAGCCGTACTGGTCGCCGTTGCCGCCCTGCTCGGCCGTCAGCTGATTCGACGTCGACTCGGTCACCCATGACTCCGAGACCAGCTGCCGGCCCTTCCATCGCCCGCCGTCGAGATACAGCTGCCCGATCTTGAGCAGATCGGGCGCCGTCAGCCTCAGCCCGTACCCGCCGCTGTGGACGCCGGTGCTGTCGATCAGCCACGCGAACCCGGCGTCGTCGAAACCGTTCTTGGTGTTCGGATCACTCCCCTCCCAGGCAGGGTGCGTGTCGATGCCGAGCGGATCAAACAGCTTCTCCCGCGCGTAGTCCAGGATGGGCCGCTCGATCGCCCGCCGCAGCACGGTCGCGACCAGGTGCGCGCTGCCGTTGGAGTAGCCGAACGTCGTCCCCGGGTCGCTGCTCATCCCAAAGGCCAGAATGGACTCAACCGGGTTCTCGGCCTCCAGGTTCAGGCCTCCGTCATCGACCGACACCCCCGCCGTCATGGTAAGCAGTTGTTTCAGCGTGATCGCCTGCTGCGCGGGTGTCATGACCGAGACGTGCTCGGGCAAGAGCTCGGCCAAAGTCTGATCGAGCCTCAGTCGACCCTCGTCAATCGCTACTCCGACCAGGATGCTGACCACGCTCTTGGTCACCGACCAGACGTGGGCCTGCTCTGTGGGCTTGCGATCGTGGTAGAAGCTCAACGTGGTGCTGCCGTCGACGCTGACCAGGACGGCGCGTACCTCTTTCAGCGAGTCGGGCCCGTTCTCGATCTCCCGCGCGAGTTGCCGCTTCATGGCGGTGTAGTCGATCCCGGTGGGTGGTCGGGCTGCCGTGCTGGGAGCTGGTGTCGCTGGGACCGTGGCGGTCGGGGTCGCTGAGGGTTGGTTGGCGTCGGGCGCCGGGAGTGCCTGCGGGGTGCACGCACTGCTCAGCGCGGTCAGGGCAGCGAAGGCGACGATCGCCCGCGCCGCATGCCGTCGACGTTCGGTCTTGATCATCCGCACCACCCCCGCGCAGTAGCGACGTGCTACCTGATGGGCTCGCAGTTCGAGACTAGCCCGGCGCGGACCGGCCAGCCAGATTCACGCTGTACGCGGTTTTACGTACTCCGATCGTGCGGGCCCCACGCCGAGAGCGATGGGCTTCCGTCGGTTCTCAGGGGGAACTCCAGCCTCAATTCTCAGCCGTGTCTGCTCAGACGGATCCGATCCAGCGCGTCCGCTCGATGCGTTCAACGCCCACGACGTGGATGCCATTGTGGCCCGCTGTGCAAGTGACGTGGTGACAAGACATGGTGATGGTCGAGAGTGATGAGGCGTCATGAGGGGATGTGTCGCTTCTACGGCCCGCTGATCTCCGATCCGGCGCTGCACGCGGAGGTCGCTCATCGTCTGCCTTCAGGGGACTGTGTCGTCGAGGAAGTGAGCGATCATGCATGAGGATGTGCTGCTGTCGTTGAGGAGTAGGCCAGACATGGGCACCGGCACGGTTCCCGAGGCAACCTGATGGCTTGCGTCACCAGGCCCCGATGCCCTTTGCGACTCGGCTCGGTAGACCGTCTCACCTATCTGGACTCGGGCGCTCAAGAAGGTCCGGCTGAGCGGCATCCACGTCCACGATCCGTGGCACCCGGGTAACCACTTCGCGGCGATCTCGGACGGACGCGGCTTGGGGCGTTGAGGCATGGCGACCGGCTCGCGTCGCTGTTCGATTTCAGCCTTGGTCGCGCAACCTGCGTGCGACCAGGGCCTTCGGCGTTGGAGCGGACGACGGGAATCGAACCCGCATTCTCAGCTTGGGAACGTGAACGCGGGTGCCCGCAGCTGTGGGTGCGGACTCGATCCTCGTGGTTCCTTGTGGCTGAAGGCGGCCCGACTGGCGGAATTTCGTACATCGGCTCGTACACGTCCGCCCCTCGGGTGAATCACCCGCGCGGGGGGATCCGTCTGGTGGGGAGCTGCGTCGATGATGTTGCACATAGGGAGGTACCTCGTGCGGGTTCGCGGTGACATACCGCTGACTTGGCTTGCTGAGTTAGGGCTGACCGGTTGGGTGGAGTACGGGCAGACGATCTTCACAGTAAGGACGTCTGATGGCACGAGCTTGGCCGCGGTTTTGGAGAAGTTGACGTCAGCGGGGATACAGGTGGCAAAGATCCGTCGCGTTATGGACCCTGAATGCGCTGGGCCGACTGGTCTACCGTTGTCCGTGGATGCGTAGGGAACGCGCCCAGGGGGCGGTACCCAGTGGTTGCCGCGCGGACCCCAGTGGGGCGCAAGGAGTACCTTGGAGGTATCTGTTGCTGCTGCAGGTAGGCAGGAAACCGACGCATCCGCGTCAGCATGGGGTTGACCGCAGGCTCTCCGCAGTGCTCGTCCTGGCGTTACTAACGTCGATGAGGCCGCCGCGCAGGCTCGCCGAAGGCTGGTCGACGCACCATTTGGGGAGAGTCCATGACCTCCGTACTTTCGTCACCCTTGTCTCGCACGATGGCGATGACCGCCAGAAGCCTGGACGGTCCTGTTGATGTCGATGAGCTGCTCTATCTCATCTGTCTGGCGGCGATCGACTCGGTGCCAGGTGCCGAGTACGCCGGTGTCACCATGGCCGATCGTCACGGCGAGTTGGAGACCCGCGCCGCTACCCACCAGCTCGTGCACGACGTCGATGCGTTGCAGTACGAGTTCAGGCAGGGCCCCTGCGTCGACGCTGTCGGAGGACACTGGCAGGCACGATCAGACGATCTGAGCGTCGACGTTCGATGGCCCGTATACGGGCCGCGGGCCGCCGACCTCGGGATCGTGTCGCAGATGGGCATCGAGCTCTTCGACGAGCCCGGCTGCATTGCCGGATTGAACCTGTACTCCTCGACTGCCGGCGCCTTCGACGACGACACCGTTGAGTCCGCGATGCTGTTCGCCATCCAGGCCGCCCACACCCTCGGCCGTGTCTTGACGCACAAGGACCTCACGGCGGCGATGACCACCAGCACTACCATCGGCCGAGCGACCGGTGTTGTCATGCAGCTGTATCAGTTCAGTCCAGATCGAGCCGTCGAGCTCCTCACCCGGGTTTCACGGATGCGCGACGTGACGCTCGAGACTCTCGCCAACCAGATTCTCGACGAGGTCACGCACGCATCCGAACCTACGACCCCCGACCCGGTCTGCCCCCGCACCCAGAGTGCTGAGAGGCTGTAGGGGGGCCCTCTTTCTCCGCGGATCTGTTCAACACCTACGCATTACGAGTCGCTTGGGAGTCGTCCTCGCGGGCCTCGCTGAGCGTGAAGTCGTCTCTCGCGCTGCGTCCCAGACCGTCGAAGCGTCGGCTGTTGGCAGTTGGCTGCCATTTTGGCTGCCCGGCCTGAGCGATGGTGAACAGCGGTCAGGCCATCGGGTTATGCGCTGAGCGGTGTCTTGCCGATGTGTGCCTTTGCGGAGCGTTGGTCGAAGCGGCTGATCCTGCTCGACCCTGCAGTTGAGGGCACCTCCGCGGAGAACCCTTGACCCAACGCCTCGCATGCGCTAATCCGGACGTAGCGCCGGGCACTCCGGATCTCGAGGAAGGGCACCGCTATGAGCGTGCGCAGTTGCTCCGGTCGCCTCGGCTGCGGCTTGTTGCTCATGGCCTTAGCGTGCACGCTGTGCGGCTGCGGATCGCACGGTGGCGCCAGCGTTGCGACTGGAGGTGAGTCGGCTAGGCAGGCGCCCACCGTTGCAACGAGCACGAAGTCACCTATCGCAAGGCCAACATCCAATTACAGTCCCGTAAGCGGGGTCACCCCAGGCTGTGTGGGAGCTCCTGCTACGGGCACACCCAAGCCTCCTAAGGCTTCGGGCGGTGTACGTCGGGCCACCCATGATTGTCCGTTGCTACTAGCGAATAACGACATAGTAGATCTCGATTCAATGAACCCCGCATGGGATAGGACGGTGTGGGGGACGCAAGATTCTGACTTCTACCTTTTTAACGGGACGCTGGTCGGGATACGAGAAGTTAAGTTTGCGGTGGTTTCGGGTGCAGCTGGTTACACTACCTGTCGAAAAGCTAGCCATTATGTTCCTAAACTTCAAAAGATTGAACGCAGGGCGAAGTTCTGCGTCCGAACGTCCGACAAGAGGCTCGCGGCCATCAGCATTGAGAATATTGACAAATCGAATTCGGATCGTGTCGCGAAGGCGCAATTGGGGGTAGTGGTTTGGGAGAAGCATCCTAGCTAGGCTGCGGTGCGTCCGCCAACTGGAGATCGGCTTCTGCGGCTTGTATCCTCCGGCGGCATTCGTGGGGCGGCACGGGCGGGTTGCGTGTAGGACTTGTTCCCCTTCTGTCGCATACAACGGCGGCGATTCAAAGCACCGACGGCGCGCCTCGCGGATCGCATGGCAGCACTCAGGTCTTCAGCCCGACATTGGCGCCGAGGAGGTGGCGCCCATCCTGCGGACGGCGCCCGCAGTGGGACCCAGAACCCGCGGAGAGACTGGAAGGGCAAGTCAACGGCAGGAATGGCGGCGTCTCAGGTGTGAGGGATGCGCAGCAGCACCGACAGATTCGGGGTGGTGTTGGTTGATCGTGACAGCACCGTGACAGCGCGCGGCCTTCTCGTTCTGAACGCGACGCAAGGGCCGCACTCAGGAACTGACCTGGCTCCGTCGGGTCGCATCGACGGCAAGGTGCGGAATCGGACGCGACGGATAGACCACCCTGTTGGTGCCCACTCCTACACTCGACTGCGTCCAATCGTCGTGGCTCATGCCTTCGAGGGCATCCGCAGAGCAGCGACCCGGCCCCGAAAAAGGGGTGACCGAGCGTGGCGAAGATTCGTGTCCATGAACTGGCCAAGGAACTCGGTGTCGAGTCCAAGGTGATCCTGTCACTTCTAAAGGAGCTGGGCGAGTTTGTCCGCTCCGCAGCCTCCCCGATCGAGCCACCAGTGGCTCGGCGCGTCCGAGAACGCCTCGGAGCGATGCCCGCCTCCCGCGAGAGGTCCCGAACGCCCAATCATCACGAGCCCGGGTGCCCCCACGCCCATGAAGAGCACGAGCTCCCGGGATTCCCGCTACCGCAGAAGACGTCGGGAAAGTCTGCCTCTCGCCCTGGTGCTCGATACGGCGGACCTCGGAAACGCTATGCGAAGAAGCAGCCTCCACTGAATGAGTGGGCCCGCCTGTTCTTCGAGGACTCGGACCGGCTGGAGTGGGCGAACGTCGGCGTCTACGACCTGCACATGGCCCAGGAGTGCATCGCGAAAGGGCTCGGGCCCGAGCAGCTTCGAGAACGCGTGGACGGCCGTCGAATCGGGGAGCGCTTGGCGAGCGGGGAGCGCCTGTCGGTGGTGCTGGCCATCCGTGAAGAAGAGCGGCGACGCCGAGCGACCTAGCCGCACTGCTATGCCTGGGCTATGCCTGAGCCCGGTGGCGATCACGGTCGGTCTCGGCGAAAGCTGCTCTGACCAGGCGAGACTGTGGTGGGCGATACTGGGTTCGAACCACTGACCTCTTCCGTGTCAGTGCAGTCAATCGGGCGCTGACCCGGTGCTGATACGCCTGAGGATGTTCGTGGATGTGCGTCGACAGCACGCCTTGTCCGCGATTGCTGGCTGTCAGTTTGGCTGGCAGGCCATGGATGACTGCTTCGGTGTGAACCCTGGTCGGCCGCCGGCCCTGCTTGCAAAGTTGATCTGGGGGGCTCTCTGGAGGGTTGCTGACGGGGACGAGCGTGGCTAGCCGACCTGGGACGTAGGTTCTGCACCTTGTGACGCTGCAGGCTCGTTGGCAGATCGGTTCATGAGGGATCGACTACCCGCCGGTGGCCTGGTGCGTGGTATCGCTGCCTGGCCTCACTCCCGCACAGTGCAAGCATCGATCGACCCGTCAAGCCGATGAATGCGGATGTCATCGCAGTCAACCTCGGCGGCGAGTGTTCGAAGGTGCTCCAGCGCGTCGTTCAGCTGCAGATGAGTGTCGAACTTGGTCAGGCCGTGCCTGCACGCCCAGCTGCGATCCTGCTGCTCAATGAGTCTGTAGATCCATGGCATCAGGTCGATGCTCGCCCTCCATTTGGCGTTCAGGACAGGGCCTAAGGTCCCGGATGTTCGCAGGCTCGTGTAGAGCGTCGTCGGGCTAGGTGTGTGGACGGACAGCGTGGCGTTGGGTCGGCTGGTCGTCCCCAGAGACTTCGGTGAGGGGGTCGGGAGTTGCGTGCGGTGAGCCACCGCGAGCATCACAAGCTGACCGACCTGGCGTAGCAGGTCGTTGACGGGGCTGCACGTCGGGCAAACGCCTGCCGGCATGGCGGTTGATCCGGTCAGCGTCAGGCGCGGACCCGCGTGAGTGACTGCTTGGATCCACGCACAACGAGAAGGTCGCCTGTCAGACGCCCCGCGACTACCGCCAACCCTCGATGCAATCGAGATGCTGCAGAAGCTCAGTGCGGGTGGCGAAGCGGACGCGAGATTCCACGGGCGTGTCGCCGATCTGGGGACCGTAGATTGCGTAGTCGGAACTTTCCACATGAATTGTCGTGCCGAACCTGGATACGCTGCCAAGTCTGCCCGCGGTCATTGTCAACGGCGGCGGGATGGACGGCGGCCACTCGAACCGGTCACCTTCCTCCGGTAGACCTGCCCGGTCAGACCACCAACCCCTAGCAAGCAAGACGGCGTGGAGGGCGTTATCTCGGCCTCCATCGCCTGACGCTGATCGTGTAATGTCCGGGCTCATCGTCCCATCCTGACTGATGACTCCAGCCACCGAGAAGGTGAGGACCGCTGGGGGTGGCCCTATGAGATGGGCTGCGGCCGGCGCCGTCCGACAACAGTTGACTCTGCTTCCAAGATCGTTGGTATACTGTGTCCGCTGTGTCACAGCCGGTGGGGGCTTGAAGTTGCCGCATGCGAGTAGCCGCACTTCTGGAGTTTCAGGTACGCCGCCCACAGAGGAGCGCTGTTGCAGCAGGCCATTCCCTACGCTTGACCTTCGCTGTCGCATCGCGTGGTGTGACCTCCGCCCTTGCCCCCCAGGAGTTGGCCACATCTCTATCTGTCGTGCGAAGTGAGGGTGAGGTCAGTTGCACCCTGACTGCGTACGGCGGCGGTGTATAAGGGTGCGGGCTGTCGACGAGCGAATGATTCGCTAGTCGGCAGCCCGCCAGCAACACCGAACGTCGCGCCCACAACCGACTCTGCGTTGAGCCGGTAGCCCCCGTGGGTACAAGGACGGGCGGGTAACTCAGCCCGTCGGCAGAACGAGGGTTGCGTTCTGAGTCCGGGGCCTACGAGGTTCGCCGTCCCCGTCGGAGGGGCAGACTAACCACTGCCGTGGTCGTGCTCCACCCCCCAAACAGCGCTCAATGTTGTTAACGACTTTAGACCTCGGATCGACTCCGAGGTAGACCCAGGCCGGAATGGCCGGCGGCACCATGGGAATAAACTCGCCCAACCCGAGTCGGAAGTTCGTGCAGGGGTCGTAGACGATCTGGTCCACGCGTGCCAGATGCGTTGCGTGGATCGACTTCTCGTCGCCTCCATCGGCTCCTGGTCCGTTAGGGCGAGTCCTGAGTAGCGTGTCGGAGAAGATGCTCGGGGGGTCATCCCTCCGACACGCTCGCTTACACCGTATATTTTGCCGTCCAGGTTTGGAATGTGGGCTAGGTCACACCAGACGCATTTCATTGCGACCAGTCGATCTCGCGCGACTGTGGATTTCGGCGGGATGGCTCGGGTCGGAGACATGGGGTGGGCGAGCGCTTGCGCGAGCCCGGGGTCCCTGTGGCCCCGACCCGAGCCACCCGCCAGGCGGCCGAAGGCCGCTCTTGAAGGAGTACAGAAACTACTCACGGACCCGGTCCACGGCAGGTCGGTCCACGGCATCGGACACGAGTGCTGCTCAGCGGTGATACCTGGCAGAGCGGTTGGTCATGCGCTCGGGTCGACTGAGCGTCCATGCTCTAAGTAGGCAGCAGTGTCGCGCTGAGCCGCGTAGGCGACGCGGCGTGCTAGGCGGGCTGGCATCAGGTTCGCGAGCTCCTCGATGTCGAAGAAGCGCGCTTCGGAGATCTCTGTAGTTTGTAGGTCCAGAGCCTGTAGGTCGTTGTCGGTGAGGGTTCTGCCGTTGAAGATGACGAGCAGTTTGTCTCCCTCGGAGGGGTGGGGTGCCCAGTCGAGCACCAGGAGCTCGCCCACTTCGAGGGCAGATCCGAGTTCCTCGTGTACCTCGCGTATAGCGGCGGCTAGCGGGCTCTCACCCTGCTCGACGTAGCCTCCAGGGATCTCCCACCCGTCCTTATAGGTGGGCTTGACGAGCAGTACTCGTCGACGGTCATCGCGGAAGAGCACGCCTGCAGCGATGCGTGGGGTTGCGAAGTGGTCAGACTCGGTGCTCACGCCAGTCAGGATATGGACTAGGCGGCGAGCACTCCCGTGCGGCTGGCTAGGCCATGCAGCTCGACCGACGGCTTGACCTTGCGGCTTCGAATCCACTCATGGACCAGCGAGTGGGTCAAGAAGTGGCGGCGGACTTGATCTGGTGCGATCGACTCGGCGTCCAGCACGCGTGCGAGCGCGTCGGGTTGCTTGTGTTGGAAGTGCAGGGCCCGGGCTACTTCGAGGTTGTGGCGGACCTGGCGCTCCATGGGCATGGGAGACGCATCGACCTGCTGGCCGAGGTGAGCGGCGCGCTGGTAGTCGCCGAGTTCGGCCGCCACCGCGACGTCATGGATGGCTACGTTCGTGGGTCCGAAGGCCGTCCACAAATGGTTGGCGTCGTGGCCAAGGGCAGACGAAGCGTCCCGAGCCCGTTCCAAGTGAATGCGTGCAAGTGAGCGGTTCCTCGCCCTGGCGTTCACCATCGCGCCGACCAGGTGAGTCGTCCCGAGTGCAGAGATGACATCGGGTCGCGACTGGTTGGCCGGCGCCAGGGTCAGCGTCTGATCGATCACTGCAAGGGCGTCGTCGTACTGGGCGTTGCTGAACAGTGCGTGAGCGATGGATCGTTGAATGGAGATTCTGGCGGCAAGATCAGTTGACTCAGCGATGAGCTGGTCACCGCGGTCGGCGCAGATGAAGGCCAGGTCGGTCTCGCCGACCTTAGTGAGCACGCAGGAGGCGACTTGGTAGAGGTACGCCATCTGCACTCGGGCGAGCTCCTGTTCCGTGCCTTGACTGGCTTGGAGGGTTGCGTGGGCCACCGGAAGAAGTCGGTGTAGCTCCGCGATGACATAGCCGAATCGTGATGCCTGGTAGGCCGACCAGACGGTGTTCACCGCTTGGCGCAGCGCGGTCATGTCCATCGTGACGGCGGGCGCGTCCAGGTACCGCGGACTGATGAACCTGTAACTGAGCAGCTGCTTGCGCAGCGCGGGCACGCTCCGGCCGCGAGTTGCGGCATCGACGTGCACGATGTCGTCCGGTAGCAGCTCGGCGGGTGCGATGTCGAGGACCTGGGCGAGCCGCGCGATGCTCGGAAGCATTTGCAGATTGGCGCGACCTGACTCGATCTTCTCGACCCAGCTGACGGTCTTTCCGACCAGTCCAGCAAGAACACTCTGCGACATCCCACGCCTGCGCCGGAAGTACGCGACCTTCTCGCCAGGCGTCAGATGGTTGGTCGCCCCCTTCATGTGAACAGCATCGCACGACATTGCGACAGCCCCCGGAAAAAGATTGCGGGTGCATCGGGCGGAGCGCCCTGAGGCTAGATGCAAGGCGCTGAATGCACTCGAGATCGGGTGCACGCCCATCCGAATAGGAGTGATCGTTATGGCGATCGAAGTGCAGGTGTCTTCGGTGACGGCGTTGGTGTTCGGGGAGGTGAAGGAGAAGCAGATCTGGCAGGGCAACGGTGATGACGCGAAGGCGGTGGGTCGTCTGACGGATGCGGAGGGCCGGCCGCTGTCGGGTGTGCCGGCGGTCGTGATGGCGGAGCCGTTGGGCATGTTGGGTGTAGCCACGGTGTTGCTGCCGGATCTTCAGGCGGCCGGACTGGTGCCGGGTGCGATCGTCCGGGTCGAGGGCGCGACGACGGCCAAGCTGGCGGGCGGCGACTTCTCCTCGATCCGGGCCACGGTGACCGGTGAGCGGGTGACCCCGATCGGTCGCTGGCAGGACTGGATCGCTCAGGCCCGTCCGGCGAAGTCCGGCGAGGGACGCGCGGCCTGACATGGACACGCGCAGCCCACTCCTTCTGCCGCTGACGATCCTGGGGAGCAATCCGCCCGCGGTCCACTCCGAGCTGCATGCACCTGGTGCGGTTGAGCTGGTGGCCGGGCTGCGCGTGTGGGCGGCCGGCTACGCCGCCGATGAGGCCGCCGTCGAGCTGCTCGCCGCGGTCGCGGAGGTTGTCCCGTCACTGCTCGACGCCGGACGGTGGCGTGGCTGGTGCCGTGCCCCCGTCCGGGGGTGTGGTCCCTCGACGGTGCCGCCCTGGTCGAGGCGGTCGACTTGTTCCCGGCCCGGCTACGCCCGGTGATCACCATGGCGGCTGCGTTGGCCGTCGACGGCGCGCTGGTCGAGGTCGGCACCACCCTCGCCGCCGTCCCGCCGCCGTGGTTGGGGCCGGTGTTCGCCGCTCTCGCCCACGCCGCCGGCTGCGTCAGTCTTGCAGCTGGTCCACTGCGATCATCCTGAGCCGGGTCTGTTCCCCGTGCTGGACGGTGCGGCATGAGTGGCCGGGTCGCGGTGCTCCCGCAGGTCGGCCACGGGATCCGGATCACGGTCCGCGGCGTCCGGCTGGTGTTCGCCGAGGTCGGCTGGTGGCTCGGCGGCGGGTTCAAGCTGCTCCGCCGGGCACCTCGTCGGGCGATGACCTGGTTGACCGGGGTCGGGTTCGCGGTGTGGGCGGAGGTGTGGTCGCTGCTGGCCGTCCTCCTGGTCCTCGTCGTGCTGCCCGGGTTGTGGGCACGGTGCTGGCCGGTGTCGTTCGAGCAGCGGGTGACGCATCCATCGTGGCGCCGCCGGATCCGCCGTGGTGTCCGCCGGTCCTGGCCGCAGTTGATGGAAGCGTGCGGGCTGTCCCGCCGGGTGTTGGACCCGACCGGAGGCGCCACGACGCGGGTTCCGTCGTTGCACCGGGTCCGGTGGGATGAGCCGGATGTGCTCGTCACGGTGCCCCGGTTGATGATCGGCCAGACGGTCGAGGACGTCGTCAACGTCTCTGACCGGCTCCGGATGGCGGTCGGGTCCCGGCAGGTGCGGATCGTGCCGAACGACACCCACACCGGCTGCACGGTCCGGTTCCTGTTCGCCGATCCGCTCGCCGCGATCATCGAGGCCTCCTTCCCGGCCCCGAACCTGGCACCGAACATCACCTACGCCGACATGGGGATCACCGAGAACGGTGACCGGTGGCTGATGCCGATCCAGCTCCACACCCTGACCGCCGGCGCTACCGGCTCGGGCAAGGCGTCAGCCATGTGGATGTTGATGCTGAACCTGGCACCGGCGATCAAGGCCGGGCTGGTCCAGGTCCACGGCATCGACCTGAAAGGCGGCGTCGAGCAGGCCATGGGGTTGCGGCTGTTCACCCGCTACGCGACCACCTTGGAAGCAGCGGTGGTGCTGATGGAAGACGCGGTCACGGCGATGCTGGCCCGCTCAGCGAAGCTTGCCGGTCACGCCCGGTCCCACACGCCGACCGCGGCCGAACCGCTGGTCATCGTGGTCATCGACGAGCTGGCGATGCTGACGTCGTACTCGACCGACCGGGACCTGATCAAGCGCGCCGACACGGCATTGCGGTCGCTGCTCGCGTTGGGTCGGGCACCCGGCTACATCGTGCACGGCTACCTGCAGGACCCCCGCAAGGACACCGTGCCGCAACGGCACCTGTTCAGCCAGTCCTTCGCCCTCCGCCTCCGCGAGAAGGAAGAAGTGGTGATGGTCCTCACCGAGGGCGCCGTCGCGGCCGGCGCGGCCTGCCACAAGATCCCCCACCGACTGCAAGGCGTCGGCTACGTGCTGGCAGAGTCCGGCGACGTCACCCGCGTCCGGATCGCCTACGTCACCGACGACCTGATCCGCGCCCTCGCCGCCCACTTCCCCGCGCCGGTGCAGCTGCCGGTCATCGTGCCCCAGGTCGACGACGAGCCCGCGCCGCGTGCCCGTGCTCCCCGGAAGCCACGCGCACCCCGGAACGGCGGTGCCGATCATGCTGGCTAGCCTCGCGTCGTCGCAGCTGGTGCACGTCTCAGCAGCGGTGCGGGAGTTCCGACGCCTGACATATCGGGCCCTGGTGTTGCAGACGATGCACACCACCTTGCCGCCGGTCTGGCAAGGCTCCGATGAGGACGGAGTCGACCTGCTGGCCCTGGCCGCGGGCTGCGACTGCGCGGGATCCCGGCGGCGGCGGTGTCGGCAACGGTCGGTGTGTCTGGCGGCGGCGGTGTGGCTCGACGCCTCGGAGGAGTGGGTGGCCGGCTACTCCCGTGCCGCCCGGGTCGCGTACTTCAACGAGCTGGAACGCGTCGCCGCCCTCGTCGACCCCTGGATCGCCGCGCAGCAGCCTCCGGACGCCTCGTGCTAGCCATCGCAGAGCTACCTCCTGGCTTGCGGTCGCAGGTGACGGAGCGGCTGTCGTCGCCGGATCTGGGCCGGTGGCTCGCGCAGGTGCAACAGGTCGGCCACTGCGCCCGCCCGGTCCGGCTGGCCGGCTCCTCCGAGACGATCGATCACGGCCACCGGTGAGGTGCTGCGCAGCTACACGTCAGCGTCGGAACCGGACGGCCTCACCTACACCCGGTGCGGGAACCGCCGCCGCAAGATGTGTGAGTCGTGCTCGCACCAGTACCAAGGCGATGTCTTCCACGTGATCATGGCCGGCGCCACGGGCGGCATGAAAGGCGTTCCCGACGACGTGGTGACGCATCCGCTGGTGTTCGCCACGCTGACCGCGCCGTCGTTCGGGCTGGTGCATGCGGCGAAGAAGCCGGGCCAGCGCGGCACCCGCCGGTGTCGACCCCGCAGCGGCAACGGCCGGAAAGCTGTGCGCACGGGCGGCCGGTGTGGTGCATGAGCATCCATGATCATGACGACGGTGTGGTCGGGCAGCCGCTGTGCCCGGACTGCTACGACTACCTCGGGCATCTGGTCTGGCAGTGGTGGGCGCCGGAACTGTGGCGCCGGTTCACTATCACCCTCCGTAGGGTCCTCGCCCGTCACCTCGGCTTGTCGGAGACCGCCAGCCGGGAGCTGGTGCGGGTCCAGTTCGCGAAAGTCGCCGAGTTCCAGCGGCGCGGGCTGATCCACTTCCACGCCCTGATCCGGCTCGACGGACCACCCGCACCCGGTGACCTTTTCCCGGCACCGGCGGTCGATATCGACGCGGAAACGCTGGCCGAGCTGGTGGTGCGGGCGGCGGGCCTTGTGGGCTACGACGCCGCACCGATCGACGGGGCGACGTGGTCCGGTCGCTGCGGTTCGGCGCCCAGGTCGACGTCCGGCCCGTACACGGACAGGCAGATCCTGAGAACACGTCGGGCCGAGAGCTCCACCCGCAGACCGTCGCCGCGTATGTCGCGAAGTACGCCACCAAAGCCGCCGCTGACCTGGTTGGCGACCAGTCCGGCAATACGCACCTTCTGCGGTTGAAGAAGCTCGTCAGCAGGCTTGCCGTCCGGGCTTTGGCAGCCGATATGACAACTGAGGATGGTCCGTATCGGGGTTGGGGCCGGTGGGCCGACATGCTCGGCTTCCGCGGGCATTTCGCGTCGAAGTCGCGGCGCTACTCCACCACCCTCGGCCGGCTGCGGCAGGCCCGCCGTGACTACGTCCGAGCCCGTCTGGCGCCGGATGCTGCCGCCGATGCGGTGCGGGTGGGTGACGATCCGGACCCGGCCGAGCTCGAGGCCGACAGCACGCTGGTGGTGGGGTCGTGGCGGTTTGCCGGCATGGGCTGGCTGACCGACGGTGACGCGGCATTGGCGGCCGCTTCAGCTGCGAGAGCGCGCGACGACTGAGTGTCGCCCGCAGTGATAGGCGCGCTGGCAGGGCCCATTCTTCGGCCTCCCCCGGATGACCAGCCGCCTCGTGGTCGTAGGGATGGGGGTCAAGGGCGAAGCGAAGCGAGTCCAAAGGACACGGAGTGCCCTTTACGCCCGTCCCGGAGACCACCCCACTCCGATCAGCCGGGGGAGGCCGAACCCAACCAGGCAGGGAAGGAAGTTGATCATGCTCGATGTGGAGGTTGTTGCTCGGTTGTTGCGGGCCAAGGAGGTGGCTGAATTGCTTGCTGTCTCGGTGTGGCACCTTGATCAATTGCGGCGGGAGGGCTTGATCAAGTCGGTGCATGTGGGTTCGCGGACGCATCGGTATCACCCCGATGACGTGGCGGAGTTCGTGCGGAGGCGTCGTGGCTAGCCGGTTGGCGAATGGTCGTTGGCGAGCTCGGATCTTCCTGCCAGGTGGTGGTGAGCGGACGAAGGTCTTCGGGTCGAAGCGTGAGGCGGTTGCGTGGGAGGTTCACAACCGTGGCCGTCGAGCGGAGTCAAGGGAGTCGTTGTCCCGTTGGTTGGAGCGGGTGGGCGCTGATGCTGTGCTCGGTGGTTTGTCGCCGTCCACGAACGGGACGTATCGGTCGCATCTGTCTCGGCGGATTGTGCCGGAGTTCGGGCATCGTGCATTGGGTGCGATCACTGCGGCCCACATCGAGGCGGCTCAGCGATCGTGGAAGTCGGCTGGCGTGAGTCCCACGGTCGTGGCGGGAACGCTGAACTGTTTGGCGCGTGTGTTCCGGGTCGCGATCAAGCTGGGTGATCTGTCGGCGAGCCCGATGTCGGCGGTCGAGCGTGTACGTCCTGGTGTCGAACGGGTGACGCCGACGCTGAGTGTCGAGGAGGTGGATCGGCTGGCTGCGGCGTGCGACCGGGTCAGTCGGCGCTACGGCGACTATGTGCGGCTGGCGGCGCTCCTCGGTCTACGTGCTGGGGAACTGACGGCGCTCCAGGTCGGGGATGTGGACCTGTCTACGGGCGTGGTGACGGTTCGCCGGGCTTTCTCTGCTGGGGAGTTGCAGACGCCGAAGTCTCGGCGTGTCCGCCAGGTCCCCGTCGTCGGCGGGCTGGGACCGATCTTGGCGCGGATGACGAGCGGTCGGCGGCCGGCTGAGCTGGTGCTGCTGGGTCCGCTGGGTGGTCGGCTGTATCACTCGAACTTCCGCACGAAGGTGCGGTGGCCCGAGCTTGTTGGGGAGTTGGGCTGGCCTCGGCTTGCGGTTTCATGATCTGAGAGCGACGGCGATTGTGCTGTGGATTCGGGCTGAGGTGCCGCTGACGACTGTTCGTGCGTTAGCCGGCCACGCCAGTTTGGCGACGACTGACCGGTACGCGCGGATCGCTCGGAACGACCTTGCAGGGGCGGCGGCGCAGGTCAATTCGTACATTTTTCGTACACGCGGCGGCGAGGCGTTGACGGTCGGGGGATCAGGAAAACGGCGCTGACTAGGCGGTGATGCTGTGGAGCGGACGACGGGAATCGAACCCGCATGTTCAGCTTGGGAAGCTGATGTTCTGCCATTGAACTACGTCCGCGTGGCACCTTCCGGAAAGCTCCCAGGGACTGCGCGCGGAGCAGTCTAGCCGAACTTCCGGCCCCGTTGCCCACTCCCGGATCCGAGGCGGGCCCGACTGCGAGGATGTGGTCGTGGACCCGACCAGCTCACCTCCCTCGCCCAGGACATCGACGCCACCTGTCGGCTCACGGGGGAGTTCACCGTGCGTCGGGGCAGGTGGTGTCGGAGTACTTCGACAAGTACCTGTTCGAGTCCCAGCCCGGTCTGCTGCGGCGGGTGGCGGAGGCGATGGTGCCGCTGCTGCCCGCCGGACGCCGAGCTGCTCGGCGGGCTGGAGCTGGGTGGGGTGCCGATCGCCACCATGGTCAGCTCCCTGACCGGCACGCCGGCGCTGTTCGTCCGCAAGAAGGCCAAGACGTACGGCACGTGCCGGCTGGCGGAAGGTGCCGACGTCGCCGGCCGTACGGTCGTGCTGATCGAGGACGTGATCACCACCGGTGGAGCGGTGCGGGCCGCGACGGTCGCACTCAGGGAGCGGGGAGCCGAGGTCCGCACGGTCGTCTGCGCCATCGACCGGAGCCCGGTGGGGAGCCGACCCCTCGACGACGTCGCCGTCGGCGTACGAGCGGTGCTCACCCGGGCTGATCTCGATCGGGCCCACGGATCGGCCACCGCTTGAATTCCGCGATGCGGTAGCACTCTGACTCACAGTGGAATCGGGTCTTGACCGGCCCGGCTTCTGCGTGATGTGCTTCTCGCACTCCGAGCTGCGGAGCACCTGGATCAGCAGACAGGTCAACCACTGAGCTGGCACCCGATGTCGTGGGGAGCCGCTCCCTGCGCCACCCACCCGAGCTAGACGGAGTTGGTGGCATGGACCGATCTGGTTCGAGAACCCCCTGGCCGTGTTCACGGCGACCGGCGACGACGCGTCCGGCGGCGTGGTCGTCGAGGGATCGCAGATCGTCGAGGTCGTGCCGGCCGGCGGCGACCCCGATCGACGGTCACGATCAGGTGTTCGATGCGAGCAGGCACGTGATCTTGCCGGGCTTGATCAACACCCATCACCACTTCTACCAGACCCTGACCCGGGCCTGGGCGCCCGTGGTGAACACCCCGCTGTTCCCGTGGCTGACCAACCTCTACCCGGTCTGGGCGCGGCTGACCCCGCGAGACCTCGAGCTCGCCACCACCGTCGCCCTGGCCGAGCTGCTGCTGTCCGGCTGCACCACGGCGGCCGATCACCACTACCTGTTCCCGCCGGGATGGAGTCGGCGATCGACGTGCAGGTCGAGGTCGCCCGTCGCCTCGGTGTCCGGGTGCTGCTGACCCGGGGCTCGATGACCCTGGGTGAGCGCGACGGTGGTCTGCCGCCGCAGAGCACCGTGCAGGACGCCGACGCGATCTTGGCCGACTCGGAACGCTTGATCACCACGTACCACGAGCGCGGTCCGGGCGCGATGGTCCAGATCGGACTCGCCCCTGCTCGCCGTTCTCGGTGACCCGGGAGATCATGCGCGACACCGCAGCGCTGGCCGAGCACCACGACGTCCGGCTGCACACCCACCTCGCCGAGACCATCGACGAGGATGACTTCTGCCGGGAGATGTTCGGGCTGCGTACGGTCGACTACCTGGACAGCGTCGGCTGGCTGTCGTCCCGCACCTGGTTGGGGCACGGCATCCACTTCGACGACACCGAGATCACCCGCCTCGGGGCTGCCGGCACCGGGGTCGCGCACTGCCCGAGCTCCAACATGAGACTGGCGTCCGGCATCGCCCGCAGGTGAGTGGGACCGCCGGCGTACCGGTGGGGATCGGGGTGGACGGCTCGGCCTCCAACGACGCCAGCAACATGATCTTGGAGGCCCGGCAGGCTCTCTACCTGCAGCCGGGGTCGCGACCATGGTGGCCATCGTCGACGGTGGCGGCGGACTGCCCGCGGTGTTCGGCGCCGTCATCGTGGCCTCCCCGATCGGCCTGGCGATCGCGCCGCTGTTCGCCACCATCATCCGGTTCTTCCCGCCGGTGGTCACCGGCGTGGTGATCACCACCATCGGGCTGACCCTGCTGCCGGTGGCCGTGATGTGGGCCATGGGCTCCAACCCGTCCGCCGAGACGTTCGGGTCCGCGCAGAACGTCGGACTCGCCGCCCTCACCTTCGTGATCGTCCTGGCCCTCTCGAAGCTGGGCAGCGCCACCATCTCGCGGCTGGCGATCCTGCTGGCCATCGTCGCCGGCACCGTGGTCGCCGCGCTCACCCGCGGCAACTCGTCGCGGGCCTCCGTGCTCGCCGCGTCGCCGGCGCGAATGGTCCGGGCGGACGAGCTCGCCGCCCTGGTGGAGGGCGACTCCTTCGTCGGAGGCCGGTTGATCGACAAGGACGGCCACGAGGTGCCGGTCACCGGACGCCAGGGCGACTCGGCGCAGTAGCGCCGGACTAGCATCGAGTCCATGCCCATCGCCCTCGGTCAGGTCGTCGTCGACTGCGTCGACGCCGAGAAGCTCGCCACGTTCTGGTCCCAGCTGCTCGGGCAGCCCCTGGCCGAGGGGGCCAGCCAGTTCTGGGCGATGATCCCCGCACCCGCGGACAAGAGCCTGCCGCCGCTGATGTTCCTGCAGGTCGAGAACACCACACCCGGGAAGAACAAGTGGCACCTCGACCTGTTCGCCGACGACCCGGCGGCGGAGATCGAGCGGGCGATCGGTCTCGGAGCGCGACGGCACGGTGACTACGACGAGCACGACACGGTCTGGACGACCCTGGCCGACCCGGAAGGGAACCTGTTCGACGTGGCCGCACCCCACTGACGGACCCGTACCCGCTCCGCGACATCAGGGTCCACCCCCGATTCCTCCCGTGATCGCCCCTGACCTCGGCGCCGGCCCTCGAACGGGCCGACCCGTCCGTCGTACGGTGGATCCCATGGCTGACAGCTCCACCGAGCCCACCGGCGTGGGTCCCATCGCGGGCGGCAACCTGCGCGCCTCCGACACCGACCGCGACAAGGTCGCGACGGTGCTCAGCACCGCCTACGCCGAGGGGCGGATCACTCGCGAGGAACACGACGAGCGGCTCGACCAGGTGATGCGGGCCAGGACGTTCGACGAGCTGGTGCCCATCACCACCGACCTCGTCCCGCTGCCGGTCAATCCTCCGGCGGCGGCGCCGGCCGCACCGTCGGCGACTCCGGCCCCGACCTTCTCCGTCGACACCTCCCGCGACTCCGGCGGCGACCAGATGATCGCCATCTTCGGCGGCGCCACCCGCAAGGGCCGCTGGCGCGTACCGAAGCAGTCCACCGCCGTGGCGTTGTTCGGCGGCGTGGAGATCGACCTGACCGAGGCCATCTTCGAGTCCACCGAGATCGAGATCACCGGCTTCTGGTGCTTCGGTGGCATGGAGATCAAGGCCCCGGCCGGGATCGAGGTCCGCGACCGCACGGCGGGGATCTTCGGGGGCACCGACATCAAGGGACTCGGCGACCCGATCCCCGGCGCCCCGGTGATCACGATCAAGGGCGTGTCGTTGTTCGGCGGTGTATCAGTGACGGGTCCGGTGCCATCGAAGAAGAAGCGGAACAAGCACCAGCTCCACTGATCCACCAGCTCCACTGACTCGCCCTGCTCCATGACCCACCCACCAGAGAGGTGACGATGACGCCCGGCAGCTACCGCGCCTCCGACGCGGACCGCGACCAGGTCGCCGAGGTCTTGAACGCCGCGTACGCGGAGGGCCGCCTCGCGCTCGACGAGCACCAGGAGCGGACTCAGGCGGCGCTGGAGGCGAAGACCTTCGACGACCTGACCGCTCTCACCGTCGACCTGGTGCCACTGCAGGCGCTGCCGGTGCACGCCAGCGCGGCGGGTACCCAGCTGGTCGTCAGCGAGGGCGCCAACCCGGAGGCGGACAAGATGTCGACGGTCATGTCCACCGTGAAGCGCGAGGGGAGCTGGCGGATGCGGGCCCACAGCGTGGCCAACAACGTGATGGGTGACATCAAGCTCGACCTGACCCAGGCCACGTTCGACGCCCCGGTCGTCGAGGTGACCGGCACCCAGCTGATGGGCAGCATGCTGCTGCGGGTGCCGCCGGGCGTGACGATCGTCAACGAGGTGACCAACGTGATGGGTGACACGACGATCTCTGGTCTCGGCGAGCCCGATCCGACGATGCCCACGATCGTGTTGAAGGGCACCAACATCATGGGCGACATCAAGGTCCGCGGCCCCAAGAAGCCGTCACGTTGGCGCAAGGCCCTAACCTGACTGCCTGATGGATGACCTCTTCGCACCGCCCGCGTACGACTGGAAACGCCTCGCCCCCGGCTTCTTGAAGCTCAGGCGGCTCGGTGACGCCGTCTTCTGGCTGATCCTGTACTCGATCCCCGCGGTGCTCGTCTTGATCTTCAGCGACCTGTGGTGGCTCCCGGTGCTGCTCTGGGTCGCCGCCCTGGTGACGATCGGGCTGCGGTTCCACTTCCTCCGCCGGTCGTGCGCGTCCTGGGGCTACGTCGAGCGCGAGGACGACCTCTACATCACCCACGGCGTCTGGTGGCGCTCGCTGACCGCGGTCCCGTACGGCCGGATGCAGCTGGTCGAGGTCGAGTCGGGACCGCTGGAGCGGCTGTTCGACCTCGCGTCGGTGACGCTGAAGACCGCGAGCCCGGGCACCGACGCCCGGATCCCCGGTCTGGACCCGACCGAGGCGGCTCGGCTGCGCGATCAGCTCACCCAGCTGGGCGAGGCGCACGCCTCCGGGCTATGAGCGACACGAATCCACCGGAGGCACCCGTCCAGCCGACGCCTGCCTCCGATGCTGCGCCTCGCGCCGTCAAGCAGACCGAGCGACCGCATCCGCTGACCCCGCTGATCCGCGGCTGGGTGGTGCTGCTGGCCATCGTGGTGGGGTTCGGGCGCGAGTTCATCCCGAACGGCTCCGGCGAGGAGCCGGGCATCGTCGGACTGGGGCTGCGCTGGATCCTCCTCGGCATCGTCGCCATCGTGGTGCTGGCGGCGGCGGCCGGCTTCGCGTCCTGGTACTTCACCCGCTACGTGATCGACGACGAGGAGCTCCGGATCGAGACCGGGGCGGTGTTCAAGAACTCCAAGCGGGTGCCGTTCGAGCGGGTGCAGTCGGTCGACATCATCCAGCAGTTCGCGGCCCGGATCTTCGGCCTCGCCGAGCTGCGGATCGAGGTCGGCGCCGGCGACTCCACCATCAAGCTCCGCTATCTCACCCGCCAGCAGGCGTCGTCGCTGCGCGACTACCTGCTCAGCCGCGCGCACGGCGACCGGGTGCGGATCGGTGGGCCGAACGTCGGTCCGGCGAGCGTCCTCACCGACCTGTCCGCCGCCGACCAGGCCCTGGTCACCGTGCCACCGCAACGCCTGGTCGTGGGCTTCCTGCTGTCGAGCGAGTTCCTGTTCTCGGCCGCGATCCTGATCGTCGCCCTGATCGTCACGGCCGGCTTCGACGTGATGGCCTTCGCCCTGGCCGGTCTCATCCCGCTGGCCATCGGCCTGGCCTCGATGATCAGCCGACGGGTCTTCCAGATGTTCAACTTCACCCTGGCGCAGTCGGCGCGCGGGGTCCGGGTCACCCGCGGCCTGTTCAACCTCACCAGCCAGTCGATCCCGGTCAACCGGATCCAGGGTGTCCGGGTGATCCAGCCCATCCTGTGGCGTCGGCTCGGCTGGTACCGGATCGACGTCAACGTGCTCGGCTACGGCAGCAGCGAGGGCAGCGACAACGACACCTCCGCCACCAGCGTGCTGGTCCCGGTCGCCGACGGTCGACGACGTCCGGATCACCCTCGGCCGGATCCTGCCCGGCCTCGACCTGGCCGGGGTCGAGCTGCACGCGGCGCCCCGGCGGGCGAAGTGGCTGCGGCCGTACGACTTCTGGACCCTGCGCTACGGGACCGACGACCGGGTCGCGATCACCGAGCACGGCTGGCTCACCCACGTCCGCAACATCGTCCCGCACGCCAAGACCCAGTCCGTCCGCCTCAGCCAGGGTCCGCTGCAGCGACGTCTCGGACTGGCCGACGTCTACCTCGACATCACCCGTGGACCCGTGACCCCGATCGCGCACCAGCTGGACGCGGCCGCTGCGCGCGAGCTGACGCTGTCCCAGCTCGACCGGGCCCGCCTCGCCCGGGCCGCGGACCGGGCGCGGCTGCCGGTCGACCTGACCGACCCGGCCGCCGACCAGCAGGGCCGGCGGAGCGTGCTCGAGCGGTTCGGGCTCGGTCGAGGGTGACCTGATCGGCAGCGGCGGCGAGTCCGAGGTGTACGCCCTCGGCACCGACCGGGTGCTCCGGGTCTACCGGTCCGGACACGAGGCCCCGGCGGCGATGATCGCCCAGCTGGGTCAGCTCTACGCCGGCTGGAACGGGCAGCGGATCGGACTCGAGCTCCCGCTCATCCTCGACAGCGGCGAGATCGGCGGCCGCTGGTTCAGCGTCGATCGCCGGATGTCCGGCGGCAGCCTGTCCACCTGGTTGGCCGGGGCCGAGGTCGACGCCCGGCGGCACGCCCTGCTGGGCTATCTCGACGCCGCCGGCCGGGTCCAGCAGCTGCCGTCCCCCGTCGCCGGACACGCCCGGCTGCTCGGGGCCGACGCCCCGCGCAGCTTCGACACGCTGGCCGCGCTGCTCACCGACCAGCTGCTGCGGATCCTGCCGCAGAGTCAGGCACGGCTGGAGCAGGACGTTCCCGGCATCCGCGGAGTCTGGGACGAGCTGCAGGAGTGGCTCGCCGCCCGCCAAGGCGCGCCGCGTGTGGTGCACGGCGACTTCTGTCCGCCCAACACCTACGTGGCGTTGCTGCCCGACGGACGACCGGTGATCACCGGGGTCGGCGACTTCAGCCCGCACACGCTGCACGCCGATCCGATGATGGACATCGCGGGTGCGGTGATGTTCCTGGAGCTGGAGCCCTACGCCGGGTCGGCCGAGGACGCCGACTGGTTGGCCGGCCAGGCGTCCGAGCGGTTCGGGCCGGATCTGCAGCAGGCACTCGCCATGTACCGGCGCTACTACGGGTTCTACTTCTCGAACTCCTTCCTCTTCGATCCGGTCCTGTACGGCTGGTGCCAGCGCCAGCTGACGCGCTAGGGCGACAGTGGGATGGCTTCGGTGCGTCGTCGCACCGAGGGCTTCACGATCTCCGCGGCCGGCAGCTGGACCGGTGGACCGGTGACCATTCAGTCACCTGTTCTGGCCCCATGACCGAGCCCGACGTGTTCAAGGTGCTCGCCGACGACACCCGGCGAGCCATCCTGGACAGCCTCCTCGTCGAGGACGAGGAGTCGTTCGCCCGCGACGTCAGGGACGGTCTCGCGCCCACCGCTGCAGCCGGTCCAGCGTCGCGTTGATCGACTTCGCGTTGCTCCGCCTGGCCCCGATCAGGGTGAGGAACAGCGGCGCCCGCGAGCCGGTCGTGTCGAACTGCTCGGTCACCCGGGTGTGCTGCTCGTCGACCGGATCCAGCAGGTAGCGCCACACGTGCCCGCCGAAGTGCCGCCAGGCGATCCTGGTCGGCTCGTCGAACTCCACCACCTCGTTCAAGATCTTGTACGGCAACCCGATCCGCATCTGCATCCCGAACCTGGCGCCGGCCGACAGCCGCTCGGGCGTCCGGTCCTGCACCCCGCGGACGCTGCCGGAGCCGTCGATCTCGCTGTGCCGGCGCGGCGTAGCCAGCAGGTCGAAGATCTCGGCGGCGGGGGCGGCGACCGTACGGGTGGCGGAGACGATGTCGGGGCTCATGGGCCCAGTGTTGCCGCAGCCTCCGCACGCGCCGTCCGGGAGGGGTGTCGGGCCGGCGACGCCCGTGGATAGGCTGCCAGCCATGACTGAGACCCCCGTGCCAGCCCACGGCCGTTCCGTCCTCGGCATCGACATCGGCGGCAGCGGCATCAAGGGTGCCCCGGTCGACCTGGGTTCGGGGCTGTTCGCCAAGGAGCGGCTGCGGATCGACACGCCGGCGAAGTCGACCCCGGCCAACGTGGCGAAGGTCGTCGCGGAGATCGTCGGTCAGCTTCGCCGACGACATCGGGGACGGTCCGATCGGCGTCACCATCCCCGCCGTCGTGACCCATGGCCAGACCCGCTCGGCGGCCAACATCGACCAGTCCTGGATCGACGCCCCGGCCGAGAAGATCTTCGAGGACGTCCTGCAGCGCGACATCTACCTGATGAACGACGCCGACGCCGCCGGTGTGGCCGAGGTGCACTACGGCGCGGCCAAGGACCACCCCGGGCTCGTGCTGGTCACGACCCTGGGCACGGGCATCGGCAGCGCGCTCATCTACCGCGGCGTGCTGGTGCCCAACTCCGAGCTCGGCCACATCGAGGTCGACGGTCACGACGCCGAGTCGCGGGCCTCCTCCGGGGTCAAGGAGAAGAACGGCTGGTCCTACAGCGAGTGGGTGCCGCGGCTGCAGCGCTACTACGAGATGGTCGAGGCGCTGTTCTGGCCGGACCTGATCGTGGTCGGCGGCGGCGTCAGCAAGAAGTCGGAGAAGTTCCTGCCCAAGCTGAAGCTGAAGTCCGAGATCGTGCCGGCCAAGCTGCTGAACACGGCCGGCATCGTCGGTGCCGCCTGGCTGGCCGCCGACCGCAAGGCCCACCCCGAGCAGATGCACTGAGCTCGACGTCGTGCGCTGCTCGGCCGCGCTCGCCGCTACATGCGGTCGGGGGCCTCGATGCCGAGCATGTCCAGTCCGCTGGCCAGCACCTTCTTGGTCAGCGTGCAGAGCGCGAGCCGGGAGGCGCGGACCTCGCCGTCGGACTTCAGCACCGGACACTGCTCGTAGAACACCGACAGCGCGCCGGCCAGCTCGTACAGGTAGCCGCACAGGCGGTGCGGCTGCAGGGTGTCGGCCACCTCGGCGACGACCTCGCCGAACCGGGTCAGCAGCAGCGCGAGGGTCTGCTCGGCCGGCTCGTCGAGCACGGCGATCTTCTCCTCCACCACCAGACCCTCGGCCTCGGCCCGGCGCAGCACCTGGGACAGCCGGGCGTGCGCGTACTGCAGGTAGGGCCCGGTGTTGCCGGTCGTCTGCACCATCCGGTCGATGTCGAAGACGTAGTCCTTGTTCAGTCCGTTGGACAGATCGGCGTACTTGATCGCCGCCAGCGCGATCGGCGGCGCGGCGTGCTCCTCGGCCATGTCCAGCAGGTCGGCCAGCAGCATCGCCTTGCCCTCACGCGTCTTGTACGGCTTCCCGTCCGGGCCGAGCACCATGCCGTACCCGACGTGCTGCGCGATCACGTCGTCGGGCAGCCAGCCGGCCAACCGGCAGACCGCGAACACCTGGGCGAAGTGGTCGCCCTGCCGGGCGTCGGTCACGTAGATGATCCGGTCGGCGTGCAGGTCACGGACCCGGTGCCGGACGGCGGCGAGGTCGGTGATCGAGTAGCCGTACCCACCGTCGGACTTGCGGACGATCATCGGGCGCGTTGAAGCCCTCGACGAAGACCACCAGCGCACCCTGGTCGATGACCGCGGTGCCGCTCGCCTCGAGCTCGGCGGCCACCGAGGCCAGGTCGTCGTTGTAGATCGACTCGCCCGCCAGGTGCTCGTCGGTCAGCTTGACGTTCAGCCGGTCGTACGCGGCGTTGAACCCGGTCAGCGAGATGTCGATCAGGTCGCGCCAGATGGCCCGGGTCTGCTCGTCACCGGACTGCAGGGCGACCACCCGCTGCCGGGCGCGGTCGGCGAACTCGGTGTCCTCGCGGAACCGGAACGAGCCCCGCTTGTAGAGGTCCTCGGCCTCCGGCAGGGTCAGCGCGGAGGCGTCGATGCCGTCCTCCAGCACCTGCTCGACCAGCATCCCGAACTGGGTCCCCCAGTCGCCGATGTGGTTCTGCGGCAGCACCCGGTGCCCGACGGCGGTCAGCACCCGGTTGAAGCAGTCACCGATGATCGTGGTCCGCAGGTGCCCGACGTGCATCTGCTTGGCCACGTTCGGGGCCGAGTAGTCGATCACCACCGTCTTGGGGGCGTCGGTCGCCTGGACCCCGACGGCCGGCTCGGCCAGCTGGTCGGTGACCGCCCGCGCCAGCACGTCGGAACGCAGCCGGAAGTTGATGAAGCCGGGACCGGCGATCTCCAGCGGCTCGCACAGGTCGGACACGTCGAGCGCGTCGACGATCCCCTGCGCCACCTGACGCGGCGGGCGGCCCTGCGCCTTGGCCAGCCGGAGCGCGACGTTGCTCTGGAAGTGACCGAACTGGGGCTTGGTCGCGGGGCGCAGCTCGGGATCGATCCCGGCGACGGACTGCACCCGGGCGTTCAACTCGTACGGCAAGGAAGACACGAGGACCAAGTATCCCCGATCGCGGCACCCCCGTGGATGTCCGTGATCTGGATGACACTGCGCTCGCGCCGGTTCTCTAGGATGCGATCCATGCCCCAACCGACCCAGCCACTGCTGCACGACCTCGTCACGGTGTGCGCCGCACCCACCCAGGTCCTGTCGGCCCGCGACGGTGCGATCCTGCGCCGAGATCGACGGTCGGGCCACGGCTCACGGCCTGTTCCACGCCGATCTGCGGGTGCTGAGCGGCTGGTCCCTGCGAGATCGGCGGCGGGGCTCCCGCGCACCTGGCCACCGACCTCGACGGGGCCGGTGAGGCGCGCTTCACCTACCTCGCCGACGCCGTCCCCGGCGGCGGCGTCGACCGGATGCTCCGGTTGGACCTGACCCGTACGGTCTCGCCGGGGATGCTCGCCGAGGCGCTGGTGCTCACCTCCGAGCTGGCCATCGTCGGTCACCACCGAGGTCCGGATCGAGCTGACCAGCGACCTGACGCCGATGGAGTCGATCAAGGTCGGCCGGCACGCCGAGCCGGTCCGCTTCACCGACGACCCGAGCGGCGAGACCGTCACCTTCGGCAGCTCCGAGGTGACCGCCCGGCTGCACGCCCCGGGCGCCGAGATCACCCGCAGCGACGACGAGACCCGGCTGGTGCTGACCTGGCTGGTGACGGTCCCCGCCGGCGGGGTGATGGAGCTCGACTGGCTGGCCGGGGTCACCGACAGCGGTGCCGTCGTCGTCCCGGCCCGCGGACCGGGTCTCGCGGCCGACTCGATCACCGATCGGCTGGCCGGTCGCCGATCGGGGGCGGACCCGCGCCTGGCGCCGTGGCTGCGGCAGTCGCTGCACGACCTCAACGGGCTGCGGATGGCGACCAGCGAGGCGCCGGACGACGCGTTCTTCGCCGCCGGCTCGCCGTGGTACTTCACCCTCTTCGGCCGGGACAGCCTGTGGACCTCCCGGCTGCTGCTGCCCGTCGACGTCCGCCAGGCCGGCGGGACCCTGCGGGCCCTGGGTCGGCTGGCCGGCACCGAGGTCGACGTGGCCACCGCCCAGGAGCCGGGCAAGATCATGCACGAGCTGCGGCGCGGGACGTACGCCTTCAACGAGACGTCGCTGCCGCCGCTCTACTACGGGACCATCGACGCCACCCCGTTGTGGATCTGCCTGCTGCACGACGCGTGGCGGGCCGGTCTCGCCGAGGCCGAGGTCACCGCCCTGCTGCCGCTGCTGGAGGGCGCACTGCACTGGCTGGTCACGTACGGGGATGCCGACGGGGACGGCTTCCTCGAGTACATCGACGCCAGCGGGCACGGCCTCGCCAACCAGGGCTGGAAGGACTCCGGCGACTCGGTGCCGGTTCGCCGACGGCCGGATCGCCGAGGGTCCGGTCGCGCTCTGCGAGGTGCAGGGGTACGCGTACGAGGCCGCGATCGGTGGCGCCGCCCTGCTGGAGGCGTTCGGCCGCGAGGGCGCCGAGCGCTACCGCGGCTGGGCCGCCGCGCTGGCCGAGAAGTTCCGGGCAGCGTTCTGGTGCGGCGAGGCCGACGAGCGGTTCCCCGCGCTGGCCCTGGACGGCGACAAGCAGCGGGTCGACTCCGTCACCAGCAACATCGGGCACCTGCTGGGCACCGGTCTGCTCGACGCCGGAGGAGGAACGGCTGGTGGCCCGCCGGGTCGTCGCGGCCGACCTCGACTGCGGGCTCGGGCTGCGGACCATGTCCGATCGCGACGGCGGCTACAGCCCGCTCAGCTACCACTGCGGCACGGTCTGGCCGCACGACACGGCGATCGTGATCGCCGGCCTGGTCCGCGGCGGGCTACGCCGATCTCGCGGGCGGCCTGGCCGAGGGACTGCTCCGGGCCTCGCTGGCGTTCGACCGCCGACTGCCCGAGCTCTGGTCCGGCGAGGGGCGGGCCGTGCCCTATCCGGCGGCCTGCCGACCGCAGGCCTGGTCGGCCGCCGCGGCGGTCGTGGTCGCCGCCTGGGCGACCACTCGGTAGCCCGTCGATGGACTGAGCCGACCGAGAACAGTCGGTGACGCAACCGAATCGAGATGGCGACTCGTCCGCGTCGGACCCTCGCCGCGGCCCGGCGGCCTGCCGATAATGGCGGGGTCATTGCTGCCCGCCGAAAGAGTCACGCCGTGTTCCTCCGTCACCTCGGTGTCGCGTCGTGATCATCCGTCGCGCGGTCCTCGCGCTCGTTCTGATCCTCTTCGCGTCGCTGACGATCGGGGTGATCGTCGGCCTCGACTCGTCGGCGCGGAGCGCCATCGTCGACCAGCTCGTCGACTCACCGTCGGCGGTGCCGACGCCCGCAGAGCAGACCTCGAGCCCGCCGAAGAAGGCGGCCACGCCGAAACCTCGCGCCCCCATCGGCGACACCGACCGCCACTGCCGACGCCGAGGGACAACCCCACCGCGAGAGCCACCACCCCGGCCAAGCCCACCGGCAACCGCCAAGCCGACGGCAACCGCCAAGCCGACGGTGCCCGCCAAGCCGAAGCCGACCCCGAGCAAGCCGAGGTCGACGAGCGGCTCCAAGCCGACGGTCCCGCCGAAGAAGTCCTCGGGCAGCAAGTACCTGAAGGGCCCGTTGAAGAAGGGCTCGGGCGGCACCGTCTACCTCACCTTCGATGACGGGCCGAGCCCGTACACCTCCTCGATCCTCAGCATCCTCGACCGGACCGGGTCGACGGCCACGTTCTTCCACCTGGGTGTCAACGAGGCCGGGCTTCCCGCACGCCGACGCGAGGATCCGGGCCCAGGGCAGCAAGGTGGCCAGCCACTCCTACGACCACCCGGACCTGACCACCCGCTACGGCCGCCCAGCTGAAGGGGCAGATCACGCACGGTCCGAAGGCCAAGTGCTTCCGCCCTCCGTACGGAGCCACCAACGCCGCCGTCCGCAAGGCGATCGCCAAGGCGGGTCTGCGGGAGGTGCTGTGGAGCGTGGACACGCTCGACTGGACGAAGCCCGGAGTCACCACCTTGGCCAAGACCGGACGGCTGAAGAGCATCGGCAACGGCACCATCGTGTTGCTGCACGACGGCGGCGGCGACCGCTCGCAGACGGTCGCGGCCCTGCCGAGGGTGATCGCCGACCTGCACGCTCGCGGCTACCAGATCCGCGCCCTGCCCTACTGCTGACTGGTCCTCGCTCGCCCGTGGCCGGCTGGGACCCGGCGGCTAGGGTCGCCGGGTGCCAGGAGGTCACACCCTGCATCGGCTGGCCAACCAGCAGACCGCCACGTTCGGCGATCGGGTGGTCGCGGTGCGTCGCACCGAGCTGGTCGGTCGGAACCTGTTCTGGTGCTCGACCTGCCAGCCCTCTTGGGGTGGGCTCACCGCTGCGGCTGGCAGCGCGGACACCAGTAGCTGCGGCGCTCCTGCCCGGTCGGGCCGAACTCCTCGGTGAGGATGGTCGTGCCGCAGCGCCGACACGGCTGACCGGGCCGCTCGAACACGTACGTCCGACGGCCCTGCCGGAGATCGCCGGTGGTGGACTGCTCCGGTCTCACCTTGTTCGCGTTGATCAGCAGGTGGGCGCGTCGCACCACCCGGGGCAGCGTGGTGACCTGCGCGACCGGGGTCCGCGGATGCAGACCCTGGAGGAACAGCAGCTCCGAGCGGTAGAAGGTGCCGAGGCCGGCCAGGTTGCGCTGATCCAGCAGCGCCTCGCCGATCGAGGTGTCCGGTTGCGCGCGGATCCGGTGCAGCGCCTCGTCCTCGTCCCAGTCCGGGCCGAGCAGGTCCGGCCCGAGGTGCCCCACCACGTCGTCCTCCTCCGCGGTCGGCAGCAGCTCCACCACCGGCAGCCGGTAGCCCACGGCGTCGGTGGCTGCGGTGGCCAGCACCGCGCGGATCTCGTGATCGGGGCCGCCGCTCCACCGGCGCCCGTGGGGGTAGGTGCGCCAGGCCCCCTCCATCCGGAAGTGGGTGTGCAGCGTCCACCCGTTGTCGAAACGGAAGAGCTGGTGCTTGCCGCGCGGGGTCACGTCGAGCACGGTGACCCCGGTCAGATCGGTGACGGCCAGACTCGGCACCCGGAACTCGGCGCGGGTCAGCTGCTCTCCGGCCAGCAGTCCGTGCAGCCGACGGCAGGCCCGCCAGACCGTGTCACCCTCCGGCATCGGCTCTCCCGCCGAAGGCCCGGAGCATCACCGTCACCGAGGTGCGCCACGGTCGCCAGGCCTCGGCCATCTGCTCGAGCTCGGCCGCGTCCACCGCTCGACCGTACGTCGCCGCCAGGTGCTTCAGCACCTGGGGCTCGGTGGCCAGCACGTCGGTCAGCCCGCAGGCCCGCACCATGGCAGCCGCCACCGACAGGCCCCGTCAGCCGGGGGGAAGGATAACTAGGCTGATCGGGTGCCCTCCCCCTGGTCCGTCGCGGCCGCCACGCTCGGCGCCGGGACGGTCGGCGTCGCCGGTGTTCTCGGCGCCTCGATCGGGATCGTGCGCGGCGCTGCGGCCGGTCACCTCTACCCGCTGGACCAGGTGCCGTACGCGCCGGTGGGACTGGTCCTCGGCGCGCAGGTCTACCCCAGCGGGATGCCGTCGCGGTTCCTGCGCGCCCGGCTGGACCTGGCGCTGCTGCTCCTCCAGCGCGGCACGGTCGACCGGCTGCTGCTGAGCGGGGACGCGCGAGCTCCCGAGTACGACGAGCCGGCAGCCATGCGCGACCACCTGCTCGCCGCGGGCGCTCCCGCCGACCGCCTCGACCTCGACCCCGGCGGCCTGGACACCTACGACTCCTGCGTCCGAGCCCGGGACGTGTTCGGCGTGCAGCGGGTGGTGGTGGTGACGCAGACCTACCACCTGCCCCGAGCGGTGGCCACCGCGCGGCTGATCGGCCTGGACGCGGTCGGCGTCGGCGACCGGACCGTCCGATTGCGGGAGGATGGTGACGGGCTCAACGAACCCTGGGCCCGCGGCTGGGTCCGCGACCAGGTGGCCTGCGTGAAGACGCTCTGGGACGTTGGCACACACCGTCGCCCCGCCCTGCCCGCCACGGCCTGAAGCCTGGACGGCACGGCTGCCGCGGCTCGAGAAGGAGCAGACCCACCTCGTGCGCCCCTGTCGCGGGTGCGTCCGCTCCTTCTGGGCGACATCAGACCGCGTCCAGCAGTCGGCCGAGCAGCCGGATGGGGTGATCCACCGCCGGATCCGGGCCGGGTGGAGGCCAGACCAGGATCTGGCGCAGCTGGAACGCGAGCTCGACCACGGTCAGCCGCCGGACGAGGTCGGGCGCCTCCAGCCCGGGAACCTCTGCGCGCAGCGTGTCCAGCAACCGCTGGTGGGGCTCGCTGAACTCGTCGCCGGCCAGCGCGTTGTCCCGGACCGACACCAGGTCGATCCAGGCCGGCCCCCGGCGCACCCACTCCAGATCGAGCAGCCCGGTGACCCGCTCGCCGTCCCACCAGATGTTGTCCAGGTGCAGGTCGCCGTGGGTGACCGCGTCGGCGGGGTCATCCAGCCGCGGCAGCAGATCGGCGTGGTCGACCAGCCAGCCCCAGGACTCCTCGACGACAGCTCGGTGCTCGCCGGCCCGGTCGGCTGCGGGGGCGACCAGATGACGTACGCGATCCAGCGGCAGCGGCAGGATCGTGCTGCCGATGATGGTCTGCCGGCTCGATGCTCGGGGCGGGTGGACCCAGTCGAGCAGCCACGGCCGCGGGCGGGCGCCAGGCGTGCAGGGCCCGCAGCGGTCGCGCCACCTCGCGCAGCGCGCGGTCGCGCTGCCGCTCGTCCAGCTCGGGCCAGACCGTCCGCAGCGTCGCTGCCCGGCCAGCCGACGGCTGATCATCCAGGTGACCGGCTCGCCCTCGACGGTCAGGGCGCCGGACGCGAGCACCTCGGGATAACCGACCTCTCGCGGCAGGGCCCGACCGACCGCCGCCTCGCGCAGCATCCGCTCGCGATCACCGATCCAGCAGACCCGGAGCACCGCCTCCCCCGCCGAGGTCGACCGCACGTACCAGGTGTCGTTGGAGTGGGAGGTCATCAGCTCTGGCCCGCCGACCAGATCCAGTCCGGCCGCCGCAACGAGCGCCGCGAACCGGGTGCGCGAGGCGTCCACGTCCTCACCTTAACGACTGTCCACCACCCACTTGCGATATATCGGCACTGGTGTAATCTTGTAATCAAACATACAGAGAAAGGAGTGCACGTCATGAAGACGAACGCATTCACTCAGATCGACCCGAGGTCGGACCTCGGGGACGCCGCCAGTTCCGTGGTGGCGAGGAGTTCGGGGGTCATCCGCACGGACGCGGGACGGGTCCCGACGATGCCGGCGAGGACGGTCCACGGCGGAGGCGTCGCGGCGGACCGCGCGGCGAGGGCCGGGCCGAACGGCGCGGCGAGCGCGGTGAAGGACGGGGCCGCGGACGCGGCGGCCGTCACGGATTCGGGCGACCGGGCGGTTGGCAGAACGCCGATCTGCCGGCGGCCGACGACGCCCAGTCCTGGTTCGAGGGACGGCTACCGGAGGCTTGGTTCTCCGACGTCGAGGTGAGCGCCGACCGCGAGGAGATCGTGGTCTTCGGCACGTTGACCG
This sequence comes from uncultured Actinomycetota bacterium, assembly GCA_963759915.1. GTDB lineage: Bacteria > Actinomycetota > Actinomycetes > Propionibacteriales > Propionibacteriaceae > Microlunatus. Next base: position 89,770 of record CAVXBJ010000030.1, read on the forward strand.
GCGAGGCCGCCGACGCCGCTCAGGCGGAGGGTCGGATCAGCCGGTTCCGCGAGGAGACCCGCGAGACCCGGATCCAGATCGCCGAGGAGGCGCAGGCCCGCTACGGCCGCAAGGTCTCCTGGGGTGCCCGGTCCGGCGAGGTCGGCGAGCTGTTCACCCACCTGTCGGTGCCGGTGATGACGCGACTGCGGCAGCCCGAACGCCAGGTGCTCGACACCCTGGTCGACGCCGGTGTGGCCCGCTCCCGCTCCGAGGCCCTGGCCTGGGCCGTCACCCTGGTCGGCGAGCACACCGAGAGCTGGCTCTCCGGTCTCCGCGACGCCATGTCCGAGGTCGACAAGCTCCGTTCCCAGGGCCCGGAACTCTGAGCGCGGACCCGTCGGAGCCTCAGAACACGAGGTGATGGGTTCGCCGGTGACTGTCCAAGATCGTGTCGATCACCCGCGCCGTGCGGACGGCGGACTCGCCGGTGCTCAGCGGCTCCGCCTCCCCGAGCAGGCTGGCCACCACGTTGCTGATCAACGGCTCCTGCACGATGCGCGGGTACGGGCCGATGATCTCCGTCGTGCTGTCGGCGGTCGTGAGCCGCAGCGGCTCGGTGCCGAAGGACGAGAGCCGGAGCGTACCGGCGTCGCCGATGATCTCGATCAGGTCGCAGGGTTCCGCTGCGTCGTAGTCCCAGAGCCCGACACCCAGGACGTCGCCGAAGCGGAACCGGGCCACGACCTGCGTCTCCGCGGCTTCCCCGTCCGGTCCGGCCGCGGCGCCCGAGACGTCGGTGGCGGGGCCGAGCAGGAAGTCGAGCCAGTCGAGCGTGTGCGAGGCGAGGTCGACGAAGTGGCCGCCGCCCGACACCTGGGGGTCGAGCCGCCAGGGTAGCGATGAACTCGGACGGTCGGCCGGCCGCTGATGGCGGACGACGACGGACCGGACTGCTCCGATCCGGCCGGAGCGGACCACGTCGGCTGCGGTCGCGAAGCGGGGCATGGCGCGGCGGTAGTAGGCGACGAACAGCGGCACCCCGGCTCGGGCGCAGTCGGAGATCATCTGCTCGCACTCGCCGGCGGTGCGGGCCATCGGCTTCTCCACGTAGACAGGCTTCCCGGCCGCCGCGGCCCGCGCCGTGTACGTGGCGTGGCTGTCCGGCGGCGTGGCGACGTAGACCGCGTCGACGTCGGGGGCGGCGAGCAGCTCGTCGGCGTCGGCGTACCACCGTGGCACGCCGAACCGGCGGGCGAAGTCGGCCGCTCGCTCGGGGTCGCGGCGCATCACCGCCACCAGGGCGGAGCCGGGCACCGTCTGGAACGCCCGACCGCTCTTGTGCTCGACGACGTCCCCGGCGCCGATCACGCCCCACCGGATCACGCGGTCAGGGTCCAAGCCGCTGCGCTCCTGCCGAGGGTCGCTGTCGGCCGCTCAGCCGCGGTGCGCGCGGTAGTAGCGGATCAGGCCCTGGGTGGACGGGTCCTGGTCGGCCAGCGCGGCCTCGTCGCCGCCCACGGCCGGGGTCACCTTCAACGCCAGCTGCTTGCCCAGCTCGACGCCCCACTGGTCGAAGCTGTCGATGCCCCAGACGATCCCCTGCGTGAAGGTGATGTGCTCGTAGAGCGCGATCAGCTGACCGACCACCGACGGGGTCAGTGCCGGAGCCATGATCGAGGTGGTCGGCCGGTTCCCGGAGAACACCCGGGCCGGCACGATCTCCTCCGCGGTTCCCTCGGCCCGGACCTCGTCGGCGGTCTTGCCGAAGGCGAGCGCGGCGGTCTGGGCGAAGAAGTTGGCCAGGAACAGCTCGTGCACGTCGGTGCCGCCGTCGTCCAACGGGTACGCCGGCTGGGCCACCGCGATGAAGTCGGCCGGGATCAGCTGGGTGCCCTGGTGGATCAGCTGGTAGAAGGCGTGCTGGCCGTTGGTGCCGGGCTCGCCCCAGAACACCTCACCGGTGTCGGTGGTGACCGGCGACCCGTCCCAGCGCACGCTCTTGCCGTTGGACTCCATGGTCAGCTGCTGCAGGTAGGCCGGGAAGCGGTGCAGCAGCTGCGCGTACGGGAGCACGGCGTGCGTGGCGGCACCGAAGAAGTTGCGGTACCAGACGTTCAGCAGGCCCATCAGCGCCGGCACGTTCTGGCCGAAGGGGGTCTCGGCGAAGTGCCGGTCGATGGTGTGGAAGCCGGCCAGGAAGTCGGCGAAGTTGTCCCGACCCAGGGCCACCACCAGCGACGTACCGATGGCGGAGTCGACGGAGTAGCGACCGCCCACCCAGTCCCAGAAGCCGAACGCGTTGGCCGGGTCGATGCCGAAGTCGGCGACCTTGTCCAGCGCGGTGGAGACGGCCACGAAGTGCTTGGCGATCGCCTCGGACTCGTCGCTCTCGGCGTCGCCGATGGCGCCGGACCGCTTCAGCGCGTGCAGCAGCCAGGCGCGGGCCAGCCGGGCGTTGGTCAGCGTCTCCAGGGTGGTGAACGTCTTGGAGGCCACGATGAACAAGGTGGTCTCGGGATCGAGGTCGGCGGTCTTCTGCGCGACGTCGGTGGGGTCGATGTTGGACACGAAGCGGGCGGTCAGGCCCTTCTTCACGTACGGCTGCAGGGCCTCGTAGACCATCACCGGACCCAGGTCGGAACCGCCGATGCCGATGTTGACCACGGTGGCGATCGGCTTGCCGGTGACGCCCTTCCACTCCCCGTTGCGCACCCGGTCGGCGAAGCCGTAGACCTTCTCGAGCACCTGGTGCACCTCGGGCACCACGTTCGTGCCGTCCACCACGACCTCGGCGCCGTCGGGATCGCGCAGCGCGGTGTGCAGCACGGCCCGACCCTCGGTGACGTTGATCTTCTCGCCGGCGAACATGGCGTCCCGGCGCTCGGCCAGACCGACCTGCTCGGCCAGCTCGACCAGGGCGGTCAGCACCGCGTCGTCGATCAGGTTCTTGGACAGGTCCACGTGCAGATCACCGGCGGTCAGGGTGAACGCCTCCGCCCGGGCCGGGTCGGCGGCGAACCAGCCGCGCAGATCGGGCTCCAGTCCGGCCTTCAGGCCGGTCAGCGTGCGCCAGGCGGCGGTGGTGGTGGCGTCGACGGGTGCGCTCATGCGCCCGACACTAGTGGTCACGGTCGGAGGTTCGTCGGGGTGTCCGACGCCCAGGCAGGCACCTCGCTGCGTTCTCCTCGGTCGCGATGCGACTCGGCATCCCTCCCTCGTCGGCCTGGCGCCACGCACCTGGACACCGGACACCCTTGACGAACTTCCGGCCGCAACCACTAGCGAGGCTCGCGGGGCCGCGGCTCTAGGGTGCAGACCATGGACGCACGGTTGCAGCGGGCGCAGCCCGAGGCCGGGACGCCGTACGCCGGCGGGGAGTCGGAGTTCCGTACGGACCTGGAGCGGATCCGGTTCGCCCAGTCGTTCTCCCGGCTGGCCGAGGTGACCCAGGTGATCCCGGCCGGCGCCACCGGCGGGGTGGTCCACAACCGCCTCACCCACTCCATCAAGGTGACCGCGGTGGCCCGCGCGGTCGCGGTCCGGCTGCTGCGGATCTCCGATCCGGAGCTGCTGCGGGAGCTCGGCGGTCTCGACCACGTCGTGGTCCAGGCCGCGGGCAATGCCCACGACCTCGGGCACCCGCCGTTCGGTCACCTGGGTGAGCGGGTGCTCGACCAGCTGCTGCGGGACCGGTTCGGGCTGTCCGACGGGTTCGAGGGGAACGCGCAGACCTTCCGGATCCTCACCGAGCTCGAGGTGCACGGTCCCGGCGACGAGGGCCTGAACCTCACCGCGGCCAGCCGGGCGGCCGTGCTGAAGTACCCCTGGGGCCGGTTCGTGGTGCCCGATCCCCATCCGTCGGGTTGGCCCGAGCCGCCGCGGGGCGCCGGCTTCGGACTGACCGGTCCGGGCTCGGGCAAGTTCTCCGCCTACACCCTGGACCTGGACGAGATGCTGGCCGCGCTGTCGGCCTTCCCCGACCTGCCGCCGGGCCGCCAGACGCTGGAGTGCTCGATCATGGACCTGGCCGACGACATCGCCTACTCGCTGCACGACGTGGAGGACTTCCACCGCTCCGGGGTGCTGCAGTTCTCCCCGGTCTCCGGTGAGTTCCGGTCCTGGGTGGCCGAGCGCCGCGCCCTGGCCGCGATGAGCGACTCGGAGCTGGTGCTGATGGGTCGCTGGCCGGGAGCGGGGCTGGAGCAGCTGCGCCGGCGGCTGATCGACAAGGACGACTGGATGTTCGACGAGGAGACCTTCGCCGACGCGGTGACGATCATCGGCGACGAGTTCGTCGACGGGGTGCTCGCGGCCCCGTACGACGGCTCGATGATGGCCGACCGGGCCATCTCCGGCTTCGTCTCCCGCTGGATCGACCACTTCATCACCTCGGTGGTCCTGCAACGCGACGCGCCGGTGCGGTCGGCCTACGTGACCTTGTCGCCCGACTCGTGGCACGAGGTGTCGGTGCTCAAGTTCGTGCACCAGTACTTCATCCTCGACCGCCCGGACCTGGCGATGTACCAGCGCGGCCAGACCCGGACCATCGAAGCCCTGGTGACCGGGCTCGACGACTGGCTGTCCGATCGACTGGATGCCCCGAAAGCCCCCCGCCGGCTGAGCGACCTGGTGCGGATCGCGACCGAGGGGTACGAGCGGGTCACCGCCGCGCACCCCGACTGGTTCGCGGGCGCGACCTCACCGGCGGAGCTCGCCCGGATGGGGCGTGGCCGCGGTATCGCTGACTTCGTCAGCAGCCTGACCGACCAGCAGGCCGTGGCATTCGCCGACCGGCTCGGCGGTGCCCGTGAGCTGCTCTGGACGACCGGGGTGTGAGCAAGCCCGACAGGACCTAGGTCTACAGACACCGGCGCGCGCAGCCGCCAGCATGGAGCCCAGCGGAAAGGACCAGCTGATGCGTGCAGCACGCCATGGCGCGATCGTCGCCACCGTTCTCGGTCTGGGACTGTCGCTCGGCGCGTGCGGGGGCGCCGGCCCTCCCACCGGACCGGAAACCGAACCCGCCGCCCCGCCGGTCGCCACCGCCCCGGTCACCCCCGGCTCGGCACCGACAGACGCACTGGCGTCACCGTCGGCGCTCCCCCAGGGAATCGTGAACTCCTCCTCCTTCGGAGTGGGCGACCTGGTCAGCTGCACCGTCACCCGGGTCCAGCCGCTGCTGGTGCTGCTCGACGCTCACGGGCGGTCCGGCGTCATCCGCGGCGGGGCGTACGAGAAGGTGAAGGTCGGCGACCGGGTCGTCGTCCAGGTCACCAAGACCGACGGACGCTTCGAAGCCACCCTGGTGCACGTGTCCACCCGCTCCTAGCGCAGGAACCGTCGAGTCGGGTGCTGGAACGAGCCGCCGCCCGTACGCGTTGAGCCCGTGTGCGTGAGGTGCTGAGCCAGATCTGGGAGCGGGCGACCGCGACCCAGCCCGCCCCGGAGCCGGTCGTGGTGGTGGCCGTCGCTCTGGTGGCGCTCGCCCTGGTGCTCCTCCCCCGGGCCTGGTCACTCACCCGGCACGTCGTCACCATCAGCCACGAGGGTGGCCACGCGCTCGTCGCCGTGCTCACCGGCCGACGGTTGATGGGCATCCGGCTGCACGCCGACACCTCGGGGGTCACGCTGTCCCGCGGCAAGACGACCGGCCCGGGCATGGTCGCCATGCTGGCCGCGGGTTACCTGGCGCCCGCGGTCGCCGGTCTGGGCGCCGCGCTGCTGCTGGCCGCCGGTCACAGTCTCGCCCTGCTCTGGCTGGCCGTCGGGTGGCTGTCGTTGATGCTGCTGCAGATCAGGAACGCGTACGGGTTGCTGGTGCTGGTGGTCTGCGGGGTGGGGGCGGGGTTGGCCAGCTGGTACCTGTCCGGACCGACGCTGTCGCTGCTCGCCTACCTGCTGACCTGGCTGCTGCTGCTCTCAGCGCCGAAACCGGTGCTGGAGCTGATGCGGCAGCGTCGTCGCGGAGCAGAGACCTGGAAGGGGCGGCGGGGCCGGGCCCAGGGCTCGGACGTCGACCAGCTCGTCCGGCTCACCCGGGTGCCCGCCCTGCTCTGGGAGCTCCTCTTCCTGCTGGCCAACGTCGCCGGCCTGGCCGTGGGGGTGTTCGTGCTGCTGCCGTCGGTGGTCGCGGGCTTCTCCTGGTCTGCTTGACTGACGGCACGGCACCGCTGGGCCTCAGCGCTGCCGGACAGGAAGTGAGTGGGAATGTTCGACGTCGATGACATCCGCGACTGGCGGGGCCTGCCCGTGGTGGACAAGGAGGGCGGCAAGATCGGCAAGCTCGAGGCCGTCTACTTCGACACCGCCACCGAAGAGCCGACCTTCGCCACCGTGAAGGTCGGGTTGCCGGGCGGTGGCCGGCTGGTCTTCGTCCCGCTCGCCGGGGCCCGGGTGTCGCCGCAGAGCGTCCGGGTGATGACCGACAAGAAGACGGCCAAGGACGCGCCCTCGATCGGCACCGACGGTGAGCTCGAGGCCGCCGGGGAGCCGGCGATCTACGGGCACTACGGGCTCGACTACGTGCTCGGAGCGAACGGCGAACGTCGCCTTGGCCGTCGGTGAGCACGGTGCTGGCCGGTCTCGACCAGCTGACGGCCCGCGCCCGGAACCTGATCCGGCCCGGCGCCCGGACGTTGCTGGGTGTGACCGGCAGCCCCGGCGCCGGTAAGACCACGTTGGCCGAGGCGCTGGTCGCACGGCTGAACGCCGAAGCGGGCGCCGGCACTGCGGTGCACCTGCCGATGGACGGTTTCCACCTGGCGAATGCGACCCTCGACGACCTCGGTCGGCGCGGCCGGAAGGGATCGCTGGACACCTTCGACGGTTGGGGATTCGTGGGACTGCTGCGGCGGCTGCGGGACGAGACCGACCACCCGGTCTACGCGCCGAGCTTCCACCGGGCGGTCGACGAGCCGGTGGCCGGTGAGATCGCGATCCCGGCCGGTGCCGCCCTGGTCGTGGTGGAGGGCAACTACCTGCTGGTCGATCGCGAGCCCTGGGACCAGGTCTCGTCGCTGCTGGACGAGTCGTGGTTCTGCGTGACGGCGGCGGAGGAACGGCTGCTGCGCCTGGTGGACCGCCACACCGAGCACGGGCGAACGCGCGAAGCGGCGACGGCCTGGGCGACCGAGGTGGACGAGGCCAATGCCCGGTTGATCGAGTCGACTCGCGACCGGGCCGACGTCCTCGTGTCGGGGACCGCCGCCCTGGCCTGAACCCGGATCGACGGACCGGACCAGGGCCCCGGAGACGACAAGAGCCCCCGTCGTCGTTGACGGGAGCTCGAAGGTGCGTGATGCGCCGGCTGGATCAGCCGGTTCCCCTCACAGGTGCGGGCTGATACCGGACCGCTGGGCGGCCAGGAGGATCTCGTCCCGCATCGAGTTGGTGGGAGCATCGGCGATGGCCCGCTCGAGAGCCCGACGGTTGCGACGGACCTTGCTGCGCGAGCGGAGCGAGGACACGAACGACATGTGAATCATTCCTTTGGGTGTGGTGAATTACTTCTTGTTCGAAACCTTCGGTTTCGAATCAATGGTAGTAACCGCGCCGCCGCGGCATCTATTCCGGGCGCAGAGATCTCCGCCACATGCCCGCACGCACTCGCTACGGCCGGATGCCACCGGGGAGCCAGAGACGGGCAGCGGGTCTGCTGGGGCCGCTCACCGGATGCCGCCGGGAAGTCACGGGCGGTCCAGCGGCGCGCGCGACCCCGCAACGGAAGCCGCCGCGAAGCCAGATCCGGGCGGCAGGACTCAGGCGGCCTGACCGTAGCGGCGATCGGTGAGCGTCACACCCGCCCGCTCGAGATCGGCCTCGACCCGGAAGCGCTCGATGTCGCGATCCATCCCCGACAGCTCGGTGTCCAGCTCGTGCTCGATGTCGAGCATGGCGCAGATCTGGATCAGGACCCGGTCGTAGGCCAGGCGGTTGCCGAGCTGGTGGGCCGCCGAACGGTGCTCGTCGGTGCTCACGGCCAGCCGGAGCCGCCGCAGGTCGGTGACCAGACGCTCCAGCGGTGCGCCCTGCTGGCGACGCAGGGCACGCAGGTTCTGGCGGCGCTCGGCCCCGTCACCCAGCCAGGTTCTGACGTTCTGCAGCTGCTCGTCCCAACGCCCGGCCAGTGCGTCGTACGCGACCACGAAGCCGATGGGGACGAGCACGATGATCGACACGGCGATCATGCCGAGGACCACCTGGTACGCATCCGCCATACCAGCACACTAGGTGGGGGTCAAAGCCTTCACAAGGGCGCGTCGCCGCCGGGATCAGCGCCGGGCGTCCGCGGTGTCGGTCAGTAGACGGAGACGTGCACGTGGTCGTAGTGGTTGGCGGTCGACGAGCCGCGGTCGGACATGCCCCGCCAGCCCTCACCGGAGCGCTGCACGGTCCAGATCTTCTGCGAGTAGATGACCTCGCTGACCCCGAGCTTGGAGGCGTTCGCCCGCAGCCAGTTCGCCAGTCGCCAGCCGGCGGCGGAGTCGGAGATCATGTTGTCGACGGCCTGACCGCTGCCGTGGAAGTCGTTGCTGCCCCGACGACCACCGAACGAGGTCACCTCCGGGAACGCGGCGCAGATGGCGCGGTAGACCTTGACCCCGTTGGACACCAGTCCGGACTCGATGCCGCTGCTCTTGCTGCAGGGGGCGTTGGAGATCCCGGCGGAGCCGGACGGCTTCTTCCTGCTCAGGTAGTCGTCGGTGACCCAGCGACCCTTGCCGTCCACGACGACCAGCCGGTAGCCCTTGCGGACGGTCTTGGTGACCTTGATCTTCTTGGCCTCGTCGACGATGTCGACGGACTTGGCGTCCTTGCTGGCGGTCTTCCGCAGCTTCACGGCGGCCGTCGTGTAGCGCGAGCCGATCACCGTCAGGTCGAGCGCCGCGGCCTTCTTCTCGGCCGCCTTCTTCGCGGCCGCCTTCTTCGCGGCTTTCGCGTCGGCGGCTTCGGCCTTGGCGGCCTGCTGCTGCGCCGACTCCACCATCGCGGCCTTCTCCTCCCCCGCGGTCAAGGAGGGGCGGGTCTCGCTCCGGGTGCCGCGCTCGACCTTGGCCGCGCGGGCGGCCTCGGCCGCGGACGACGACGGAGCCATGATCGACGGCACCACCGACGCGGACGAGTCGATCGGTACGGCCTGCAGCGCGCCCGTGCTGCTGGGCCAGGCGGTGACGGCGACCGTGGTGATCAGCGCACCGGCGGCGACGGCGGGGCCGGCCATCCGAGCCACGCGGACGGCGATCGGCGCCGGCAAGGCCCGACGGGGTCGTACGCGCACGGGGAGTCCTCCGAGATCAATTCGTTACCAAAGACGAGCAAGGGAAACACACGTCACCGCGAGGACTCAAATCGAGAGATGTACGTCACAGCGCTACCGTGGGAGCCCTTCGTGGCCTCGATTTCGTATCCCCGGGAGCAGTAATGAGTGAGTACGACGCCATCGTCATCGGGGCCGGTCAGGCCGGACCGGGGGTGGCCGCGGCCCTCGCGGGCGATGGCCAGCGCACCCTCCTGGTGGAGATGGAGCAGGTGGGTGGCACCTGCCTGAACCACGGCTGCCGACCGACCAAGGCGCTGCGCGCCAGTGCCGTCATCGCCCACCAGGCCCGCCGGGCGGCCCCGTACGGGGTGAACACCGGCGAGGTGTCCGTCGACTTCCCGGTCGCGATCCAGCGGGTGCACACGCTGATCGACGGGATGCGGGCGGGCCTGCGCGACTGGCTCGTCGCCGTCCAGGGACTCGACCTGGTGACCGGCACCGCGACCCTGGTCGGCGATCCGGAGGGCCGGGCGCACCAGGTCACCGTCGACGGCGAGACCCACCGGACCGGCAAGGTCTACCTCGACGTCGGGGGGCGGGCGGCCGTGCCACCGATCGAGGGACTGGACACCGTCGAGCACCTGACCGAGGTCGAGCTGCTGCAGCTGACGGAGCTGCCGCGCCACCTCGTCGTGGTCGGCGGCGGCTACATCGGGTTGGAGTTCGGTCAGATGTTCCGCCGGTTCGGCGCGGCGGTGACGATCCTCGCCGGTGGCGGCATCGCCGCCCGCGAGGATGACGACGTGGTCGACGCCCTGACCGAGATCCTGACCGGGGAGGGCGTGGCGATCCGCCACACTCGCCCGCAGCGGGTGGCGCGCACGGACGACGGCATCCGCGTCGAGCTGGCCGACGGCAGCGACCCGGTGACCGGTTCGCACCTGCTGGTCGCCGCGGGGCGGCACTCCAACCTCGACCTGCTGGGTCCCGACCACGGCCTGGAGACCGACGGCCGCGGCTTCGTCACCATCGGGCCACGGTTCGAGACCTCGTTGCCGGGCGTCTGGGCGCTCGGCGACGTGAACGGCCACGGCGCCTTCACCCACACCGCGTACCAGGACAGCCAGATCCTGCTCAGCCCGCCGCGTACGGTCACGGACCGGGTGACCACGTACGCCATGTTCACCGACCCACCACTCGGCCGGGTCGGCATGGGCCTGGCCGAGGCCCGGAGATCGGGCCGCCGGGTGCTCAAGGCGGAGGTGCCCATGTCGTCGGTCAGCCGCGCCCAGCTGGAGGGCGAGACCGCCGGTCTCATGCGGGTGCTGGTCGACGGCGACACCGAGGAGATCCTGGGGGCCACCATCCTCGGGCTGCAGGCCGATGACGTGGTGCAGATCGTGGGGCTGGCCATCCAGGCGGGCATCAGCTACCCGACGCTGCGCGACGTGCTGCCGATCCACCCGACCGTCGCGGAGTTCCTGCCCTCGATCCTGGGTTCCCTGACCCCCCTGGAGTGAACGAGCGGGTGGGCATGGCCACGCGGGTGAGGCACCCGAGCGACTAACCTCGGCGGGTGCAGTCGAGGGAGCAGGAAACCGTCACCACCGGACCCCACCTGGGGGACGGGATGCGTGCGTACCTCCGGCTCCTGCGCCACGGCCCCGCCGGCCGGCCGTTCATCGCGGCCTTCATCGCTCGGCTGCCGATCTCCATGGCCCCGCTCGGCATCCTGCTGCTGATCGAGCACAACCGGGGGGCCTACGCGATCGCGGGCCTGGTCACCGGCGCGTACGCCCTCGGGTCGGCCGCGGGTACGCCGTTGTGGGGTCGCTTGATGGACCGCTTCGGGCAGGTTCCGGTGCTGCTGCCCACCTCGCTCGGCAGCGCCGCGCTGCTGGCGGCGCTGGCGGTCTCCACCGTCGCGGGCGCGCCCACGGCCGTCCTGCTGGTCTGCTCGGCGGCGGCCGGGTTGACCTATCCGCCGATCAGTCCGGCGATCCGCTCGGCCTACCGGATCATCCTCCCCGATCCGGCCGCGCGTCGGGTCGCCTTCGCCCTGGACGCGACCTCGGTGGAGCTGCTGTTCGTCGGCGGTCCGCTGCTGCTGTCGGTGCTGCTGGTCCTCACCCCGCCGGTGGCGCCGCTGCTGGTCACCGCCGGGTTCATGGCCGGGGGCGGCGTGGCCTACTGCCGCACCGACGCCGCCCGCCGGTGGCGACCCGGCTCGGCGGATCTCGGCCGGCCGGACCACCGGCACGTCGGGCGACGCTCCGCCCTGACCGCCCCCGGGGTCGCGGCCGTGCTGGCCGTGATGCTGACGCTGAGCATCGGCTTCGGACAGCTGGACACGTCGATGGCCGCCACCGCCGGCGAGCGGCTCGGCGGCACCGACCGGGTGGGGCTGCTGTTCGCCGCCATCGCGGGTGGGAGCACGATCGGTGGGCTCGCGTTCGGCACCCGCCGCTGGCCCTTCGACGAACGGCGGGCGGTGGTGGTCCTGCTCGGCCTCTTCGCCGCGTTCCTCGCCGCCATGGCGACCCTGGTCTGGTTCCCGGCCTCACCGCTGTGGTTGATGTTCCCGCTGCTCTTCCTCACCGGCTGCACGATCGCCCCGACACTGATCATGCAGCAGTCGCTGCTCGACCAGCTCGCGCCGGCACACCGACTCAACGAGGCCCAGGCGTTCCTGTCCGCGGCCACCACCACCGGCGGCGCGGCGGGCACGGCGATCGCGGGCTTCGTCATCGACGGCTGGGGCCTCACCGCCGCCTTCGCCGGCGCGGCCGCCGGTGCCGCCCTCGCCGCCGGGATCGCCCTGGCCAGCCAGTCCCACTGGCGGGCGGCGGCCGAACGGTGAGCCCGCGCACCGTCATCCTCGTCGAAGGTGAGAGTGACCGGTGCGCGCTCGAGACCCTCACGATCCGGAGCGGACCGCCGGCGCGCGCGGGCTCCGCTGGTAGCTCGACACGTACGGGTCGTCCGGCACCCAGAAGCGCCACGGCACGTCCGCAGCCACGCTGACCCCCACCCGCGGGCCGGTCACCCACCGCGCGACCGGGTACGCGTCCAGCACCAGCCGGACGGGACCGTCGCCGAACACCTCCGCACCGCCGTCGGCCAGCGTGAGACCGAGCGCCTGCGCCAGGCGACCGGGCCCGCGGGCCAGGTCGCGATCACGGACGCGCGGACCGCGCCGCAGCCGGGCGAGCTCCCGTCCGTCGACCACCTCGCCGGCGCGCAGCAGCACCCCGGACGCCGTCCCGTCCGGCCCGCAGACGATGTTCGCGGCGTGGTGCATGCCGTAGGAGAAGTAGACGTAGAGACGTCCCGGCGGACCGAACATGACCGCGGTCCGCGGCGTCCGTCCCCGGAAGGCGTGCGAGGCCGGGTCCCGCTCGCCCGCGTACGCTTCCACCTCGGTGATCCGGACCGTCACGCCGTCGTGGCTCAGGGTCGCACCGAGGAGCGACGGGGCGACCTGCTCGACCACGCCGGCCAGCCGCTCCTCCGCCGGCGTGCGGGACGGATCAGTCAGGGCCGCAGCACCTGCACCACGCCGGCCGAGCCGTCCACCCGGACCCGGTCGCCGTCGCGGATCACCTCGGTCGCGGTGCCGCAGCCGACCACGGCGGGGATGCCGAGCTCGCGCGCCACGATCGCGGCGTGGGACAACGGTGCGCCGACGTTCGTGACCACCGCCGCCGCCCGCGGGAACAGCGGCGTCCAGCCCACGTTGGTGACGTTGGTGACGAGCACCTCACCGGGCCGCAGCCGCGCCCCGTCGGCGGCGGCCAGGATCACCCGTGCGGTGCCTTCCACCACCCCGGCCGAGCCCGGGAACCCGGTCACCGTCTCGGTCTCGACTGAGCCGGCCGAGGGCCGTGGGGCCGTGACGTCGTCGGCTCCGGATCCCCCGACCGAGGTGCTCGCGGTCGAGCCGTGCGGATCGATGCGGTCGTCGGGATCCGCCGCCCACGCGACCGGGTCGAACCGACCCCGGATCAACCCGGGCAGGGGCGGCAGGGCGGCGTAGCCGGCGTGCACCCGCCGGCGGCGGTCGATCTCGTCGGGGTCGAGCACGTCCCCGGCGAGCGCCTCCAGGATCTCGTCGAGGTCGAGGAAGAAGATGTCGTCGCCCAGCCCGGTCAGCTCACCCGCCCGGAGCACGAAGGTTCGCAGCACCCAGAAGTAGCGGATCACCTCGCTGCGGGCGAGCTCGCGGCGGCGAGCGATCCGCCCCCACTGCTGGACCTGTCGACGCACCAACCACGCCTGCAGCGGGAACCGGTGGCCGAGTCTGATCCAGGCCAGCTCTCGGATCTGTGCCTGCTTCTGCTGCTTCACCGCGAGCTCAGCGGCGATCTCCGGGCTGCGTTGGGCCCGCTGACTCGCCAACCAGCCCGGGTCCTCACCGGACCGGGGGAGGGAGATCTCGAACTCGTGCGGCCCACGGTGCCCGTACCGCTCGTTGAACTCGGCCTCGTCGATCGAGCCCGCATCGAGCTGGTCGAGACCCTTGAGCAGGTCCATGCTGGCCAGCCGGTCGGCGCCGCTGCCCAGGTCGGCGGTGACCGCGTTGGCCCCGGCCGGTCCGACCATCTCCTGCAGCCGCTTCCGAGTGGTGACGAACGACGCCCCGCTGCTGCGGGTGGCCGCGGACAGCATCTTGCTCACGCGGTGGAACTCGGGCTCCAGGGTCGAGGACCACAGCCGCGCGAGCGCCTCGGGATCGTCGACCTCGCCGATCGCCTGCCGCCGGCGGACGCAGAGAGCCGGGTGGCCCGCCAGGTAGCCGTCGAGCTTGCGCACGTCCCGCTGCGCCTCCGACAGGACGTGCAGCGCGACCGGGACGACCGACCGCATCACCTTGGCCCAGCTCGCCGGCACGGGCGGGATCTCGACGTCGTCGGGCAGGTGGCCGAAGACCTCCTCGGTCAGGGCGCGGAAGCTGCGCTCGTTGACCCCGACGATCCCGCTCAGGGTCTTCATCACGCTGACGTTCAGGTAGATGTGCCCGCCGATCCGGCCGTACCCGACGTAGGGCGGGATCGAGGCCGTGGCCATCGCGTCGTTGAGGAAGACCTGGACCATCGACCAGGTGGCCGGGGTCATCACGTCGGGGATCGCCTCGCCGACGTTGGTGTTGGTCCACAGGAAGTCGCCGCGGTAGCTGTCGTTCCACGGATCTGCTCGGCGACCGGTGGTCACCGGACGCGCCTGCAGGATGAACAGCTCGTCGTCGGTCCGGCACCACTCGATGTCCACCGGCTGCTGGAACAGGGCCTCGATCCGACGCCCGAGCCGCGCCAGCCGGAGGGCCTGTGCCTTGGGCAGACTGGGCCGATGCCGCAGGCTCTCCGGTACCGCGGCCAGGGCGGTGCCGCCGGTCGAGCGAACGGTCATCACGGTCTTGGTCCCGGTGCGCTGCTTGGTCACCCGGCCGGTGCGTCGATCGATCACCACCGTGTCGGGGGTGACGTCGCCCCCCACCACCGCCTCCCCCAGTCCCCAGGCCGAGTTGATGGTGAGGGCGCTGTCCAGTCCGCTCACCGGGTCGACGGTGAACATCACACCGGACGCCTGCGCGTTCACCATCCGCTGGACGACGACCGCGACGGTGACGTCCGCCGCGGCGAAGCCCTGCCGGGCGCGGTAGACCAGGGCCCGTGCGGACCAGGCCGAGGCCCAGCACCGCCGGACGGCGTCCACCAGCGAGGCGGTGTCACCGATGTCGAGGAAGCTCTCGTGCTGCCCGGCGAAGGATCCGGTCGGCAGGTCCTCCGCGGTGGCCGAGGACCTGACCGCGACCCGGCCGTAGCCCAGCGCCGCGTATTCCTCGCGGATCTGGTTGACGACGCTGGAGGGCAGATCGCCGGCCTCGAAACCGGTGGTGATGATGCCCGAGACCCGTTCCGCGGCGGCGGTGTCGCGGTGGTCGAGCCGTCGCGTCAGCTGGGTGATCACCGGTCCCAGTCCGTTGGCCGCCACGAAGGCCCCGTACGCGTCGGTGGTCAGGCAGAACCCGTCCGGCACGTTGAAGCCGGCCTCGGTGAGCCGGACCAGGGACGCACCCTTGCCCCCCAGCAGGGCCACCTCCCCGCCCGGCCGGCTGAGCGGGTGGACGTAGCTCGTGTGCACCGTCACGGTCATGCTCGTCCCTCCACAGTGACCCCGAACCCGCTGTCCGCGCTCGCCATGGGCTTCACCCTATGGCCGAGCGTCGAGGGGTCGGACCCGGCTCCGGCCGGCTCAGGACCCGGTGAGCAGCGTGATGACGATGGCCAGCACGAACAGCACCGTGAACGTCAGGACGACGACCAGACTGGCCACCATGCAGCCCGAGGTGCGCGCCCGCACCAGGACGACCGGACCCCCGGTGGTCAGGTTGGTCACGGACTCGAGCTGGATCACGCCGGAGAGCGGCAGCGGCGCGGGAGCCTGGATCAGATCACCTTCGGCCACCATCCCCTGGAGCTGCCGGCCACGCATCTCCACCTGCAGGGCCGGCAGGGTGCTGCCGTCCGGTCCGCGGCGGTGCAGCCGGTAGGACAGGATCACCTGCGTCACGTTGTTCTCGCCGCCGCCCTCGTTCCGCACGTTGACCGCGTACGCGATGCCCAGCCGGGGATCGGTGCCGGTCGCCAGCTCGGCGGCGGACGGCTCACGGCCGGGGTACTCGGGGAGCTGGGGTCCACTCATACCGGCATTCTGGCTGGCGGCCGGCTCACTGGACGGCGGAGGTGAGTCGCATCACGTTGTCCAGCCAGCGCTGCGTCAACGACCGCTTGTTCCACTCCGCCAACGTCAGCTCCTTCGACACCGCCCGGTAACCGTCCTCGACCTCCCGCATCGCCGCCACGAACGACGCCCCCGTGCACATCATCGACACCTCGAAATCCAGGTTGAACGAACGGATGTCCATGTTCGACGACCCGATCACCGCCGTGTGGTCATCGACGGTGAAGTGCTTCGCGTGCAACACCGCCGGATACGGGTACTGGAAGATCCGCACCCCCGCCTCCAACAGGAACCGGTAGTACGAGTTCTGGGCGTGGCTCACCATGAACTGCTCACCCCGCTCACTCACGAACAGCTCCACCGCCACCCCCCGCTGCGCCGCGGTCGTGATCGCGTACAACAACGAGTCGTCCGGCACGAAGTACGGACTCGTGATCGACAACCGCCGCTGCGCCCCGTAGATCAACGTGTTGAACAACCGCAGGTTGTTCTCATCCGGGAACCCCGGACCACTCGGCACGATCTGACAGGTCAGA
The DNA here is from genome assembly GCA_963759915.1 of uncultured Actinomycetota bacterium. GTDB lineage: Bacteria > Actinomycetota > Actinomycetes > Propionibacteriales > Propionibacteriaceae > Microlunatus. The sequence goes on from CAVXBJ010000030.1 coordinate 106,288, forward strand.
TCCCCCTGACCCTCGGGAAAGGGCACCGGCTGGACGTAGTCGACGAGCCGTTCGTTCGTCTCGATGAACCAGTCCGAGGCGAACACCAGGTTCAGGGTCTGCACCACCGGACCCTCCACCCGCGTCGTCAGCTCGTGCCAGTGCCGACCCGCCGCCTCGTGCTTCTTGTTGTGGTAGCTGGAATCGATCATGTTCTGCGACCCCACGAACCCGGCCCGACCATCGACCACCACGATCTTGCGGTGGTTCCGCAGATCCGGCCGCCGCCACTCCCCCTTCAACGGCTGGATCGGCAACATCGGCCGCCACTCGATCCCCGCCCGGTCGAAGGTGGCCAACAGCTCCTTGTGCCCCGGCAACCCGAACGTCGACATGTGATCGAACAGCACCCGCACCTTCACCCCCCGCCCCGCCACCTCCAACAACGCGGCGAAGAACGGCTCCGAGGTCGAGTCCCGACACATCATGAAGTACTCCACGTGCACGAACCGCTCCGCCGTCGCGACCAGCGCCGCCTTCGCCCGGATCGACTCCTGGTAGTCACCGAACAACACCGCCGTGTTGTTCTGCGTGCTCGGCAACCACCCCAGCCGCCGGTTCAGCGCCATCGCCGAGTCCAGGAACTCCGGCCGCTCCGGTGACGCCGGCAACGCCGGCACCGTGGCCAGACCCGACCGGATCAGCTCGCCGGCCACCCGCTGCTCCTCCCGCCGCTTCCTCGGCACGTACGGGCTACCGATCAACAAGAACAACAACAACCCGATCCCCGGCAAGAAGAAGATCAACAACAACCACGCCATCGCCGACGACGGCCGCCGCCGCTCCGGCACCAACCCCAACGCCACCACGTTGATCACGAACAACCCCACGTACACCACCACCGTCGCGATCATCGAGGGCGTCCGGGACAGGTGGGGACGGGCGGTGTCTGGTTCATTCCGGGCTCCCAGGGATCGGCTCCCCGGCAACGCTAGTGGACGAGACCCTCCGGCGGGGCGGACCGCACCACCGGCAGGGCACGACGGATGCGCGTGACCGCCTCGGTCAGCACCTGCGGTGCGGTGGCGAAGTTGAGTCGGACGTGTCCCGCCCCGCCCGGTCCGAAGGCCGGACCGTTGTTCAGCGCGACCTTGCCGCGCGTCAGGAACACCTCGGCCGGGTCGTCCCCCAGCCCGAGGTCGCGACAGTCCAACCACGCGAGGTAGGTCGCCTCGGGCGGCTGCCAGCGGATCTGGGGCAACTCGGTGGCCAGCAGCGCACCGAGCTGGGCACGGTTCTCGGTGAGGCCGGCGAGGTGCGCGGCGAGCCACTCGCGCCCGTCGGTCAGCGCGACCACGTGAGCCAGCACGCCGATCGAGCTGGCGCTGTGGTCGAGGGTCGCGGGCAGCCCGGCGGTGACCTCGTCGACGACCGCGGAGCCGGGCACGATCAGAGCCGCCTTCAGGCCGGGCAGGTTGAAGGCCTTCGAGGCCGAGTGCACCGCGTACGCCCGCTCGGCCCCGGCGACCGTCAGGTACGGGGTGAAGACGGACCCCGGGTGGACCAGCGGCGCGTGGATCTCGTCGACGACGACCCGCACCCCGAGCTCCCCGGCGATCACGGCGAGCCGCTCGAGCTCGGAGCGGGTGTGCGCCACCCCGGTGGGGTTGTGGGGGTTGCACAGCGCCAGGGTCGGGGCCCGACCCTCCGCCCGGATCGTGGTGAACGCGTTCGCCAGGGCATCGAGATCGAGTCGCCCGTCCGCAGCCAGCCGGACGTGCCGGACCGGGCAACCGATGATCTCCGGAAGATCCAGGAAGGGCGGGTAGACCGGCGTGGTCAGCACCAGCACGCCGTCCGGCGGGGTGACCAGGCGCACGGCGTGGGCCATCCCGGTCATCACGTCGGCGGTGTGCCGCACCGTGTCCGGGTCCAGCGACCAGTCCCAGGCGTCGAGGGCGAACGACGCCAGGGCCTCCGGATAGGCGCGACCCCACGGGTAGCCGACCTCACCCCGCCGGACCGCGGTGACGATCGCGTCCCGGACCGGCTCGGCCAGGTCCGTGTCCATCTCGGCGACCCAGAGCGGCAGCACGTCCGGCGGGTACGCCTGCCACTTCAGGCTCTGACGCCCGACGAGGTCGGCCAGCGTGAATCGCTCGAACGGGTTGTCCACGCCCGCCAGTCTGCGACACTGGCGCACGTGCCTCCAGACCCGCGTCGCTGTGCCGTGATCTTCAACCCCGTCAAAGTCAGCCCACAGTTCCGCGAGACGGCGACCTCCGGCCTGGACGCGGCGGGTTGGACCGACGTGCTCTGGCTCGAGACCAGTGAGGACGACCCCGGTCAGGGCCGCACCGCCGAGGCGCTGGAGGCGGGCGTCGACCGGGTCATCGTCGCCGGTGGTGACGGAACGGTCCGGGCCGTGGCCGAGGGGCTGTCCGGGTCCGGGACGCCGCTCGGCATCGTGCCGGCCGGGACGGCCAACCTGCTCGACTACAACCTGGGCCTGCCCCGCACCGAGGAGCCGGCCATCGAGGTCGCCGCCAACGGCACCATCCGCGACATCGACCTGGTGAAGATCACCGTGGACGGCGACCGGACCCAGCACTTCGCCGTGATGGCCGGGGCCGGCCTGGACGCGATGATCATGGACGAGGTCAGCAGCGACCTGAAGAAGTCGATCGGCACCGCGGCCTACTTCCTGGCCGCCGGCAAGGCCCTGGGCCGGCTGCCGATGTCGGTGCGGGTCAAGGTCGACAACCAGCCGATCAAGCACCACAAGGCGATGATGGTGCTGATCGGCAACGTCGGTGGCATCCCGCCGAACATCGACCTGATCCCCGGTGCGGTCTACGACGACGGTCTGCTCGACGTGATGGTGGCCTCGCCCCGCCGGATCCGGGACTGGCTCAAGATCATCGGCCGGATGATCATCCGGCGCCAGCGCCGGGACGACGCCCTCGAGCTGCTCCGGGGCAAGCGGGTGGAGATGGTGCTGAGGAAGCCGGAGACCTACCAGCTGGACGGTGACGTGGAGGGCGAGTTCACCCGGCTGGTCGCCGAGATCGTGCCCGGGGCACTGCGGGTCGTCCTCGCCGACGCCGAGCCCGACGCCGACGCGTCACCCTAGGTGCGCATCACCGCGACCCGCTCGATCAGGTCCTCCAGCGCGGCCTCGAACTCGACCTCGAAGCCACCGTCCTTCAGCTCCTCGGCCATCTCCGAGATGATCGGGTAGGACGAGAGGTCGTCGGTCTCGATGAACGCGAGGTTGACCTTCTCGGTGATGGTCAGGTCCTCCAGGGTCCCCGCCTCGAGCAGCAGGGCGCCGAGGAGGAAGGTCGCGAACGAGCGGTAGACCGCGACGCTGACGCGTGGGGAGAAGCCGTACTCCCGCAGTCCCTGGAGGAACGACTCGACCCACCGCAGACTGCGCAGGGGAGGTCGCAGCCAGGGAGCGGACGGCGGCCGGGTGGCCACCAGCGGGAAGATCCGCGGGTGGGTGACGGCGAGGGTGCGGACGGCATGGGCCTGCATCTGCAGGTACTCCTGCCAGCTGGTGGACAGTCCGCCGGCGTGGGTGGACTCGTACAGCTCGTCCATCACCACCTCCACGACGCCGTCCAGCAGCTGCTCGCGTCCGGGCACGTAGCGGTAGAGGGCCATCGCCTCGACGCCCAGGTGGGCACCGAGCCGGCGCATCGTGAGCTTGCCCAGCCCGTTGACGTCGATGAACTCGACGGCGGCGCGCAGGATGCGCATCTGATCCAGTGGCCGCCGCGGCACGCCGGGCGGGGCCACGTCGACCGACACTCCGGACTCATCCGCCCTGGCAGGATGCTCGGTCTCGTCCATTCCTCTTCCCTTGCGCTCGGCTGATGTGGCGCCCTCGGGTGCGTCTCGACTGCGAGAACGCACCGACGATCGGTGTGAGGACCCCGGCCCGCCGCTCGGGTATTTACAATGTAAACGCCAACGACTACGCTATGGAAGTCCATGGTCCGCATTTCTTCTCCTACGCATCGTAGTGAGAACGGACGGACCGGAGGAGAGGGTGCTCGACATGAGTGGTTTCGACAAGGCCAAGGGCAAGGCTGAAGAGCTCAAGGGCGACGTCAAGGAGAAGGCCGGAGACGCGACCGACAACCAGAGCCTCCAGGGCGAGGGACTCGCAGATCAGGCCTCCGGCAAGGCCAAGCAGGCCGCTGCCGACATCAAGCAGGCCGGCGAGGACATCACCCGCTAGTCCCGCCCCCCAACCGAGTGGCGCCGCGCGTCACTCCCCCAACGTGGCCCACCTGTTCCCGCCGGTCAGGTGGGCCGCACCATGTCCGGGTGCGGAGAATCGCCGGCTCCCGCGGATAGGCTGAGCCGAGCAGCGGTGGACGGCACCGGCAGCGACGACCTGGTGGAGGAAACGCACGATGGCGAAGACCGTGATCACGTTCGGCACCTTCGACGTGTTGCACGTGGGCCACGTCCGGGTGCTCAACCGGGCGGCCGAGTTCGGGGACCGCCTCGTGGTCGGGGTCTCCTCGGACGCCCTGAACTTCTCGAAGAAGGGCCGGAACCCCGTCTTCTCCCAGGACGAGCGGGTCGAGCTGGTCTCGAACATGAAGGTCGTCGACGAGGTCTTCGTGGAGGAGAGTCTGGACCTCAAGCGGGACTACATCACCGCGCACGGTGCGGACGTCCTGGTGATGGGCGACGACTGGACGGGCAAGTTCGACTGGGTGTCCGACGTCTGTGAGGTCGTCTACCTGCCCCGTACGCCGTCGGTGTCGACGACGGCCATCATCGAGCACATCGTCACCACCCGGCCGTCCGCGGGAGCCTGACCTGGCCGTCCTGCTGGACCTGACCCCGCTCCAGGTCAGTCCCGCTTTCCGCCGCCTGTGGGCGGGTCTCAGCCTCTCCAATCTCGGCACCCAGCTCAGCGTGGTGGCGGTCGGGCTGCAGATCTACGACATCACCCGATCCACCTTCTCGGTCGGGCTGCTGGGCATCTTCGCGCTGGTCCCCCTCGTGCTGCTCGGCCTGTACGGAGGGGCTCTGGTCGACGCGTACGACCGCCGCCGGGTCGCGTTGTTCTCCGCCCTCGGCCTGTGGGTCGTGGTGCTCGGTCTGGTCACCCAGGCCCTGCTGGGGATGGAGTCGGTCGAGCTGCTGTACGGCCTGGTGGCCCTGCAGTCCGCCGGTTTCGCGATCAACAACCCCGCCCGGACCGCGATCATCCCGCGGCTGGTCGAGCCGCGGCTGCTCCCCTCGGCCAACGTGCTGCAGACCGTCGCCTGGAACATCGCCCTCACGGTCGGGCCGCTGATCGCGGCGTTCCTGGTCGCCGGGCCCGGCTTCGCGGCGGCGTACGCCGTGGACGCCGTCCTGTTCACCGCCGCGCTGTGGGCGCTGTGGCGGCTGCCCGGCCTGCCCCCGATCATCGGGCCGGACGACAAGCCGCTGCGTCTGGGCCTGGCCGCGGTCGTCGACGGCTTCCGCTATCTCGCCACCCGGCCGAACGTCCGGATGACCTTCGTGGTGGATCTGATCGCCATGATCGTGGCGATGCCGCGGGTGCTGTTCCCGGCGGTCGGCGTGCTCTTCCTGGGCGGCGGGGCCTTCACCACGGGTGTGCTCAGCGCGGCGTTCGCCGCCGGTGCGGTGCTCGCCGGGCTCTTCTCCGGAGGTCTGGTCCGGGTCGTCCACCAGGGCCGGGTGATCGTCGCCGCGATCGCGGTGTTCGGGCTCGCGGTGGCCGGCTTCGGTGTGGTGCTGCTCACCACGGGTGCCGGTCAACCCGCGGGCGTGCTCTGGGTCCCACTCGTCCTGGCCGGGTTGTTCCTGGCCCTCGCCGGCGGCTCGGACTCGGTCAGCTCGGTGTTCCGCCAGACGATCCTGCAGTCGGCGACCCCGGACGACATGCGCGGACGCCTGCAGGGCATCTTCATCGTCGTCGTGGCCGGTGGGCCCCGACTCGGCGACCTGGTCCTCGGCACGGCGGCGACCTGGACGGCGGAGAGCTGGGCCGCGCTCGGCGGTGGCCTGCTCTGCGTGGTGCTCGTGCTCGCGGTCGCCGCCACCCAGCCCGGTTTCTGGGCCTACGACGCCCGCCATCCGCGACCGTGACGGACGCACCCGAGAGGCGGATGCGTTAAGTTCGTCGTTGGCATTCCGGGCCCGCAACCGCTGCGGGCCCCCGACGGAGGGCGTACACCGCACCGATGACCGAGACCCCGGCACCGTACCGGGAGACGATCCCCCAGCGCCGGATCAGGATCCCCGACCTCCAGCAGGCCAAGGACCGCGGCGAGCGCTGGGCGATGTTGACCAGCTACGACACCTACACCGCCGCTCTGTTCGAGCGGGCGGGCGTCTGGGCGTTGCTGGTGGGCGACTCGGCGGCAAACACCGTCTACGGCTACGACTCCACGCTGCCGATCACCGTCGACGAGCTGATCCCGCTGGCGCGCGCCGTGGTGCGCAGCACCCGGCGCGCCCTGGTGATCGCCGATCTGCCGTTCGGCTCGTACGAGGAGGGCCCCAACCAGGCGCTGGCGACCGCCACCCGGTTCATGAAGGAGGCCGGGAGCCACGCGGTCAAGCTGGAGGGCGGCGTGCGGGTCGTCGACCAGATCCGCAAGCTCGTGTCCGCCGGCATCCCGGTGATGGGTCACATCGGTTTCACCCCGCAGAGCGAGCACGCCCTCGGCGGCTACCGGGTCCAGGGCCGTGGGGACTCCGCCGACCAGGTGCTGGCCGATGCCCACGCCGTGGCCGAGGCCGGCGCCTTCGCGGTGGTGCTGGAGATGGTGCCGGTCGAGGTGGCCAAGCGGATCACCGCCGAGCTCGACGTGCCCACGGTCGGCATCGGCGCGGGCTCGGACTGCGACGCCCAGGTGCTGGTCTGGCAGGACATGCTGGGGTTGCGGACCGGCAAGCTGCCGCGCTTCGTCCGCCAGTACGCCGACCTCGATGCGGTGATGAGCGAGGCGGTCGGCCGCTACGTCGACGACGTGCGCACCGGTGCCTTCCCGGCGGAGGAGCACACCTTCCGCGGAGGCTGGTCGTGAGGGTCGCGGCGAGCGTCGCCGAGCTGGAGCTGCGTCGGGCCGAGCTGACGGGAGGGATCACCCCGCCCAACGTCGCCTTCGTCCCCACCATGGGGGCCCTGCACGAGGGACACCTGTCCCTGGTCAAGCTCGCTCGCGGCGTGGCCGACGTGGTGATCATGAGCATCTTCGTGAACCCGCTCCAGTTCGGCCCCAACGAGGACTACGCCCGGTATCCCCGGACCCTCGACGCCGACCTGGCCAAGGCGGAGGCGGCGGG
>CAVXBJ010000031.1:0-271607 GCA_963759915.1 uncultured Actinomycetota bacterium
ACGACCACGCCGACATCACCGCTGCCCTGGCCAACCGGGTCGTGCTGGAGGCGTTGTCGGCCATCGCCCGCAAGCGCCGCGACGAGCGGGACGGGACCCGGTGGGATCCGTCCCTGCCCCTGCTCAGCGAACGGAACGCCCCGATCCCCGAGGGCGAGATCCACGGCCACCACCACGCCACGCACCTGTCTCACCACTCCGACCAGGAAGAGAACTCATGACCAGCGATCCCGAGATCGAGGCGGCGACCGTCGAGGTCCCGCTCAGCAACGACGCGGCGTACGGGCCCGGCGACAGCCCTCAGCGGCGGCCGCTGCGCAACATGTCCGAGGTGCGGCACTACTTCCGCACCAACGAGGTGCCGATCTACTTCGTGGGCGCCACCCCGTTCAACCTGCTCGGGCTGGACCGCTGGGTGCGCAACTTCACCTACATCGCCTACTACGACGGGTGGGACGGCGGCCACCCGCGGGTGTTCACCCCGAAGCGCAAGCCCTACATCGAGTTCGAGTCGGGCGAGGAGATCAACAACTGGCTGCTCTCCAACGCGGAGGTGCTGGCCTTCATCGCCAGTCGCCGGCCGCCGGGCGTCCGGCCCAAGATCGTGATGGTGTTCTTCGACGCCGAGACCGAGCGGATCTGCGCCGAGCTCGGCTACGACCTGATCCTGCCGTCGGCGGAGCTCCGCGAGCACCTGGACTCGAAGCTGGTCACCACCCGGCTCGGCAACGACGTCGGTGCGCCCAGCGTGCCCAACATCCTCACCACCGTGGAGGACTACGAGGACCTGGTCGCCCAGTCGACCGCGGCCGGTCTGGGCTCGGACCTGGTGGTGCAGTCGGCGTACGGCGACTCCGGCAAGACCACCTTCTTCATCGACGACGAGGCCGGCTGGAAGAAGAACGCCAAGGACATCGTCGGCCAGGAGGTCAAGGTGATGAAGCGGATCAACAACCGCCCCATCGCCGTCGAGGCGGTGCTGACCCGCAACGGCACGATCGTCGGCCCGTTCATGACCGAGCTGACCGGGCACCCCGAGCTGACGCCCTACCGGGGTGGCTGGTGCGGGAACGAGATGTTCCCCGACGTCCTCGACGACGACCTCCGCCGGCGCGCCGCCGACCTGGTCCGCCGGCTGGGTGACCGGCTGGGGCAGGAGGGCTACCGCGGGTTCTTCGAGGTCGACGTGCTGGTCGACGTGGATGACAACGAGTGCTACCTGGGCGAGCTGAACCCCCGGATCAGCGGCGCCTCGGCCATCACCAACGTGACGGCCGGCGCGTACGCAGACGTGCCGCTGTTCGCCTTCCACCTGCTGGAGTTCTCCGACGTCGAGTTCGATCTCGACATCGACGAGATCAACGAGCGCTGGCGTGAGCTGGCGGCCGTCGACCTGTGGAGTCACATGATCGTCAAGGAGACCTCGCCGGTCGTGGAACTGATCACCGGGTCCGCCCCGACCGGTCAGTACACCGTCGACCGCTCCGGATCGCTGGTGTTCAAGCGGGCGGCGCTGGACTGGCACCAGCTGCAGAACGAGAACGAGGCGTTCTTCCTGCGGATCTACGGTGCCGGGGACTACCGGTGGAAGGGCGCCGACCTCGGGGTGATCGTGACCAAGGGACGGATGCAGCACGCCGTCGGCGACGGCCCCTTCTCGCTGACCATCCGGGCCAAGCACCTGATCACGGCCATCCGCGACCAGTACACGGGGATCCCGCTGCGCGACGTCAAGCCGCCGGCGCTGACGTCGAACAGCACGATCAAGTAGTCAGGCGGCGGTCTCGTCCTCCGGCGTCAGGTCCTCGGCGAGCAGATCCTCGGCGAGGGTGTTCGCGGCCACCATGGTCGCGGTCGCGGCGGCCAGCAGCTCGCGGGCGTACGGCAGGAACTGGTGACCGGTGACGGTGAGCACCGTCCGACCGCCCTGCAGCTCGAGCAGCGGGAGGGCCAGCCGCCGTTCCAGCCGGCGCAGCTGCCGGGCCAGGGACGGCTGGGTCAGGTGCAGGGCGTGGGCGGCCGCGTTGACCGAGCCGGCGTCGGCCACGGCGACGAAGTAGCGGAACGTGCGCAGCTCCACCGTCGTCTCGGGGCCGATCACGTGGCCGGGATCAGCGTGTACTTGGTCTCCAGGTACTCCGCGATCCCCTCCTGCGCGCCTTCGCGACCCAGGCCCGAGGCCTTGACGCCACCGAACGGAGCGGCGGCGTTGGACACCAGACCGGTGTTCAGCCCCATCATCCCCGTCTCCAGCTCGTCGATCAGCCGATGAGCCCGAGCGAGGTCGCGGGTGTAGGCGTAGGAGACCAGGCCGTACTCGGTGTCGTTGGCAGCGGCCACCGCCTCGGCGTCGGTCTCGAAGGTGGTCACCCCGAGCACCGGCCCGAAGATCTCCTCGCGCAGCAGCCGCGAGCCGGGCTGCACGTCGCGCAGCACCGTCGGGGCGTAGAAGTAGCCCCGACCGTCGATCCGCTCACCGCCGGTGGTGAGACGAGCACCATGATCGAGAGCGTCGGCCACCATGGCCTCGGTGCTGTCCACGGCCTTCGCGTCGATCAGCGGCCCGATGGTGACGCCCTCGGTCAGCCCCGAGCCGACCGTCATCTTCTCCACCCGGGCGGTCACCCGTGCGGTGAACTCCTCGGCCACCGAGGCGTGCACGATGAACCGGTTGGCCGCGGTGCAGGCCTGACCGATGTTGCGGAACTTGGCGATCATCGCGCCGTCCACGGCGGCGTCCAGATCGGCGTCGTCGAAGATCAGGAACGGTGCGTTGCCCCCCAGCTCCATCGAGGTCCGGAGCACGTTCTGCGCCGCCTGGGCCAGCAGGGTGCGACCCACCTGGGTCGAGCCGGTGAAGGACAGCTTGCGCAGCCGCGGATCAGCGAGCAGCGGCTCGGTGATGTCGGCCGGCCGGGACGAGGCGATCACGTTCACGACCCCTGCGGGCACACCGACCTCGGTCAGCAGCTGAGCGAACAGCAGCGTGGTCAGCGGCGTGTTGGCGGCCGGTTTGATGATCACCGGGCAACCCGCGGCCAGCGCCGGGGCGATCTTGCGGGTGGCCATGGCGAGCGGGAAGTTCCAGGGGGTGATCAGGTACGCCGGTCCGACCGGGCGCTGGGAGACCACCATCCGACCCGTGCCCTCGGGGTTGATCCCGTACCGGCCACCGATCCGGACCGCCTCCTCGCTGAACCAGCGCAGGAACTCCGAGCCGTAGGTCACCTCGCCGTAGGCCTCGGCGAGCGGCTTGCCCATCTCCAACGTCATCAGCCGGGCGAACTCGTCCTTGCGGCGGGTCACCTCGTCGAACGCCTTGCGCAGGATCTCGGCTCGCTGCCGCGGCGGAGTCGCCGCCCAGCCCGGGCCGGCGGCCGACGCCGCATCGAGGGCGGCCTCGGCGTCGGCCGGCGCGGCGTCGGCGATGCCGGTCAGCTCCTCGCCGGTCGCCGGGTCGATCACGGCGACGGTCCGCCCGTCCGCCGCGTTGGTCCACTCACCGTTGATGAGCAGACCGGTCGGCAGGTCCTTCGGGAGTCTGGTGTCGGTCATGGGACAGTCCTCAGTTCTTCGCGAGGCCGGCGAGCAGCACGTCGAGACCCTCGATCAGCAGGTGGTCGGGAATGGACAGCGGCGGCAGCAGTCGGATGACGTTGCCGTAGGTGCCACAGGTCAGGATGATCACACCCTCGGCGTGCGCGGCCTTGGCCACCGCGCCGGTCAGCTGCGGATCCGGGTCCCCGGTGGTCGGGTCGACGAGCTCGATCGCGATCATGGCGCCCCGACCGCGGACGTCTCCGATCCGGGGATCGGACGCCTTGGCCGCGGTCAGTCGCTCGACGGCGATCGCCTCGATCTGCTGGGCGCGCTCGATCAGACCGCCGTGCTCGAACGCGTCCAGGGCGGCGAGGGCCGCGGCGCAGGCGACCGGGTTGCCGCCGTAGGTGCCGCCGAGTCCGCCCACGTGGGTGGCGTCCATGATCGCGGCCCGGCCGGTGACGGCGGCGAGCGGCAGGCCGCCGGCGATCCCCTTGGCGGTGGTGATCAGGTCGGGCACCACGCCGTCGTGCTGGCAGGCGAACATGGCGCCGGTCCGGGCGAACCCGGTCTGGATCTCGTCGGCGATGAAGACGACGTCGTTGGCCGTGCACCAGGCACTCAGCTCGGCCAGGAAACCCGGGGCGGGCACGATGAAGCCGCCCTCGCCCTGGATCGGCTCGATGATGATCGCCGCCAGGTTGTCGGCACCGACCTGCTTCTCGATCTGCAGCAGGGCGGCCTTGGCGGCGTCCGGGCCGGACAGCCCGTCACGGTAGGGATAGGACATCGGGGCGCGGTAGATCTCGCCGGCGAACGGGCCGAAGCCGCTCTTGTACGGCATGGACTTGGCGGTCAGACCCATGGTCAGGTTGGTGCGACCGTGGTACGCGTGGTCGAAGGCCACCACCGCCGACTTCTTGGTGGCCACCCGGGCGATCTTGATGGCGTTCTCCACGGCCTCCGCCCCGGAGTTGAACAGCGCGGTGCGCTTCTCGTGATCACCGGGGGTGAGCCTGTTCAACCGCTCGGCGACCTCGACGTACGCCTCGTAGCCGGTGATCATGAAGCAGGTGTGGGTGAAGCGGGAGACCTGGTCGGCCACCGCGGCGGCGACGGCGGGATCGGCGTTGCCGATCGTGGTGACCGCGATGCCGGAGCCGAGGTCGATCAGCGAGTTGCCGTCGACGTCGACCACCACACCGCCGCCGGCGGCGGCCGCGTACACCGGCATCGTCACGCCGACCCCGGTCGCGACGGCGGCGGACTTGCGCGCCTGGAGCTCGGCCGTCCGCGGACCCGGCAGGGCGGTCACCAGACGACGCTCCTGGGGCAGGGTGGGTCCACCGGTGAGGGTCTCGGGTACGACTGTCATGACAAGTGCTCCTTCGGATTGGCGTTCGCTGCAGAAGGTATGCCCGCGAGGCATTGCCAGATAGGTCAACTTCCTGCCAGTTTGGCACGCTCGAGCGGCTAGGCTGCCGGCGTGACCACCCGTCTCACCACCCTCCTGGCGGATCGCCCGCTCGGGCTGCGGCTGCTCGCCGGCCGCGAGGGCACCGAGGTCGGGTGGGCACACAGCTCGGACCTGCTCGACCCGACGCCCTTCCTCGAGGCCGACAACCTGCTGCTCACCACCGGCACCCAGTTCGCCGCCGACGCCCCGGCCGGCGCGTACGACGACTACGTGAGGCGGCTCCGAGCGGTGGGCGTGGCCGCCCTCGGCTTCGGCACCGAGGTGGTCCGGGTCACCCCCGAACCGCTGGTTGCGGCCTGCGCCGCGCAGGACCTGCCGCTGCTGGAGGTGCCGTACCGGACACCGTTCCTCGCGCTGGCCCGCCGGATCGCCGACGCCCGGGCCGAGCAGGACCACGCCCGCGACCTGTGGGCCCTGGACGCCCAGCGGGCCCTGTCCCTGGCCGCTCTCTCCGCCGAGCGGCTCGTCGGCGTGCTGGAGGAGCTCAGCCGCCGACTCACCGCCGTCGTGCTGTTGCTCGATGCCCGCGGTGAGGTGCTGTCCGAGCACGGCCGGCCGCGCTTCGACGACACCGACGTCGACGCGGTGCAGACCGAGGCGCGGCGGCTGCTGCACCGGCGGTTGCGGTCCGGCTCGGCCCTGGACCTGCCTCGGCCGGGCGGGCCCGGACGGCTGGTCACCATGCAGACCCTCGGTCGCCGCGACGAGCTCCGGGGCGTGCTGGCGGTGGCGCTGGTCGAGCGGCCCGACGCCGCGGCGACTGCGGTGATCACCAGCGCGATCGCGCTGGCCGAGTTCGCCGTCGAGGACGCCGCCCGACGCGAGGAGTCCACCCTGGCGATGAACGCCCAGCTGTTCCAGCTGGCCCTGGTCGGCCACGTCGATGCCGCCCGAGACGTCCTGGCGGCCGCGGGACGGCCGCTGCCCGAGGCACCGCTGCGGCTGCTGCTGACCTCGCTGCCCGGCGACAGCGAGGCGGGCGAGCTGGAGCACGCGCTCACCGTGCGGACGGCCCGGTCCCAGCACTGCGTGCTGGCCACCCGCTGGCAGGGCCGGTTCGTCGCGGTGGTGGGGACCGGAGCGGCCCGGGCCGCCGCGGACGTGATCGTCACCCGCCAGAATCGGGTGGTGATGTCGCGGCCGGTCGGCTGGGCGGATCTGGTCGCCGCCCTGCACGAGACGCGGGACGCCTTGGACGTGGCGCCGGTCGCTGCCGGGGTGATCGAGCTGGAGAGGAGCGCGATCCTCGGGCTGCTGTCGCGGGACGAGATCGAGACCCTCGCCAGGGAACGCCTGACTCCCCTGCTGGCCTCCCCCGACGGTGCCGATCTGCGCCGGGTGCTGGAGACCTGGCTGCGCCACAACGCGGCCTGGGACCCCGCCGCCCGTGAGCTCGGGATGCACCGGCACACCCTGAAGACCCAGGTCCGGCGGGCCGGCAACCTGGTCCGGCTGGACCTGGACACGTTCGAGGCCAAGGCCGAGCTGTGGGCGATGCTGACGGCGGCGGGGGCGGATCGGTGAGATCGGCCGAATGGCTCGCGGAGCGCTTCGGCCTGAGCGGTCCGGCCAACGTGGACGGGCCGGTCGACCGCGGCTACCAGGGTCAGGTGTGGCGGCTGACCTGCGGGTCGCGGGCGTACGCGGTGAAGGAGGCGCTCGCCCCTCTCGACCCCGATCAGGTCGTGGCGGCGCTCGCGCTGCAGCAGCGGGCCGAGGCTGCCGGTGTGGCCGCCCCACGGCAGCTGCTGACCGTGAGCGGCGATCCCGCCGTCTACGTCGATGGTGAGACGCTGCGTGTGTTCGAGTGGCAGGAGCTCGCTCCGCCCGATCGTGACCTGGATGCGAGCGGGCTCGGGCGATTGCTCGCCCGGCTGCACACCGCCGGTGGTCCGGCCACGGCTGAGGTCGATCCCTGGTTCGTCGAGCCGGTCGGTCGGGATCGCTGGGTCGAGCTGGTGGCCGAGCTGCGGCTCGCCGGCGCTCCGTTCGCCACCACCCTCGACGCTCTCGTCGACGAGCTGGGCACCAGCGAGTCGATCATGGAGGAGCCGCGGGACCTGGCCATCTGCCACCGCGACCTCTGGGCCGACAACCTGCGCGCCGGTGCCGACGGATCCCTGGTGGTGATCGACTGGGACAACTGCGGACCTGCCCCGATGGCCGGCGAGCTGGCCATGGTGCTGGTCGAGTTCGGCACCACGCCGGCGCGGGCCCGACAGCTCTACACCGCGTACGTGGACACCGGCGGACCGGCCAGGATCACCGCTCCGAGCGACTTCACCATGCCCATTGCGGTGCTGCACCACATCGTCGAGATCGGAGCACACCAGTGGCTCGCCGCCTCCGGCGACGTGGCCCGCCGGCGTGCCGCCGATCGGGTCACCGAGTTCACCGACGACCCGTTCACCCGGGCGGACGCCGTCCGGCTGCTCGCCGCGGTCACCGGTGAGGACGCGCGGACCACCGCTAGACCACGCAGAACTCGTTGCCCTCCGGGTCGACCATGATCACGTGATCGAGGTTGCCATCCTGCTCGATCTCCCGCTGCGCCTGGGCGCCGGCGGCGGTGAGCCGCTCGACCGCCTTGTCGATCCTCGAGCGCCGCTTCTTCGGCGACTGGTGACGGCCGCCACCCACCTTCAGGTCGAGGTGCACGCGGTTCTTCACGGTCTTGCGTTCCGGCACCTTCAGGAAGGACAGCGTCGGGCCCTGTCCGGCGGGATCTTCCAGGTAGGCCGCGTCGTTCCACTCCTTCTTGGGGACACCGGTGTGCTTCAGCCAGGCGTTCCAGGTCTCGAAGCCGTCCGGCGGCTCCGCCTGGACGTAGCCGAGGGCATCGGCCCAGAACGCCGCGAGTCTGGCTGGGTCCTCGGCGTCGATGGTCAGCCCCCAGGAGGTGTGCATGCGGACAACCCTGCCATGGCGAGTCAGCGCTCGGCGATCTGCATGGCCTCCAGCAGCATCTGCAGTGCCGGATTGCCGGCGTCGCGCAACCAGAGCAGGTGCAGTTCGACCGGGGCGGCCGGCAGGCCCTCGATCTCTCGGTAGGTCACGCCCTCGATCCCCACCCTGGCGGCCGACGCCGGGACGAACGCGATGCCGCGCTCCGCGGCCACCAGCCAGAGCATGGTCAACACCTGACTCACCGTGTGCACGACGAACTGGTCGTCGATCGGGAGGAGCCGGACGACCAGGTCGTAGAAGTAACGGGCCCGGGTGGGCGCATGCATGATCAGCGGCTCGTTCGCCAGGTCCGCGGCAGCGATCGGACGGTCCGCCCGCGCGAGGCGGTGCTGCGACGGCAGGGCCAGCAGCAACGCCTCCCGATGCAGCAGCCGGGACGCGAACGTCGAGGTGTCGAACGGCGGCCGCGCCAGACCGAGGTCCAGGTCGCCGGCGAGGAGCCCGTCGATCTGCTCGCGGGTCACCATCTCGTACAGGTCGAGGTCGATCTCGGGGTACGCCGCCCCGACCCGGTTGAGCAGCGACGGGAGGACACCGAACGCGGCGGTGGCGGTGAAGCCGATCCGAACGGTGCCGGCCGAGCCGGCGTGGATCCGGCGGACGTGGTCGAGGGCACCGTCGGCGAGTCCCAGCAGCCGGCGGGCCTCGGTCAGGAACGCCGCGCCCGCCGTGGTCAGCTCCACGTTGCGGTTGTCCCGGTCCAGCAGCCGCACCCCGACCGAACGCTCCAGGTTCTGGATCTGCCGGCTCAACGGGGGCTGGGTCATCCGGAGGCGGTCGGCGGCGCGACCGAAGTGCAGCTCCTCCGCGACGGCCACGAAGCCGCGCAGCTGGTCGAGCGTGAACATGATGCCCCCAAGAGCCCGTCAATGCACTGAAGGTATCAGTTGATCCACAATTGGTGTTGGACGTGAATCACGCTCTCTTCGTACGCTGGTCTCAGCCCCCGAACACCAGGAGACCTGAGCACCGTGACCGCCTTCAGCCCCACCGACGTCGCCCAGCAGCTCGGCTCCGGCCTGCTCTCGTTCCCGGTCACCCACTTCGCCGCCGACCACTCGTTCGACGAGACGGCGTACCGGGAGAACATCGGCTGGCTGTCCGGCTACGACGCCTCGGGCCTGTTCGCCGCCGGCGGCACCGGTGAGTTCTTCTCCCTCACCCTGGCCGAGGTCGAGCAGGTCGTGTCGGCCGCCGTCAAGGAGACCCCGGCCGAGCTGCCGGTCATCGCTCCGGCCGGTTACGGCACGGCGATGGCCGTCGAGCTGGCGCGGTCCGCCGAGCGCTCCGGCGCCGACGGCATCCTGCTGCTGCCGCACTACCTGTCCGAGGCCGGCCAGCAGGGTCTGGAGGACCACGTCCGGGCGGTCTGCCGCTCCACCGAGCTGGGCGTCATCATCTACAACCGCGCGAACGCCCGCTACACCGCCGACACCGTCGAGCGGCTCGCCGCCGACTGCCCGAACCTGATCGGCTTCAAGGACGGCGTCGGCGACATCGAGCAGATGACCCGGATCTACTCCCGCCTGGGTGACCGGCTGCTCTACGTCGGCGGTCTGCCCACGGCCGAGCTGTACGCGCTGCCGTACCTGAAGCTCGGTCTCACCACCTACTCCTCGGCGATCTTCAACTTCCTCCCCGCTTGGGCGCTGGACTTCTACGCCGCGGTCCGCGGTGGTGATGACGCCCACGTCTTCGCCGCCCTCAACGACTTCGTCATCCCCTACTGCGACCTGCGCAACCGGACCGCCGGGTACGCGGTGAGCATCGTCAAGGCCGGCATGCAGGTGATCGGCCGCCCGGCCGGACCCGTCCGCGCACCGCTCACCGACCTGACCGAGGCCGAGGTGGCCGAGCTCGCCGCCCTCGTGGCCAAGGCCTCCTGACTGTGCCCGGTCGCACGGCTGACGCCGAAGGGCTGACCGGCAGCTCGCTGATCGGAGCGGCCGACGTCCGGCCCGCCGGAACCGGCTTCCGCGCCGTGAACCCCGCGACCGGGGCCGAGCTCGAGCCGGCGTACGGCGAGGCTGGACCGGTCGAGGTGGCGCGAGCCACCACGCTGGCGGCGGCGGCGTTCCCCGGCTACCGACGCACCACCGCCGAGCGGCGGGCCGCCTTCCTGGACAGCATCGCCACCCGCCTCGAGGCCCTCGGCGCGGTCCTCACCGACCGGGTCGTCGCCGAGACCGGCCTGCCGCCCGGTCGGGTGACCGGCGAGACCGCCCGCACCGTCGGCCAGCTCCGGCTGTTCGCCACGATCGTCCGCGACGGCGGCTGGCACGGGGTCCGCTTCGACACGCCGCTGCCCGACCGCAGCCCGCTCCCCCGACCGGATCTGCGTCAGCGGTCCGTGCCGGTGGGACCGGTCGCGGTGTTCGGGGCCAGCAACTTCCCGCTCGCGTTCTCGGTGGCCGGTGGCGACACCGCCTCCGCGCTGGCCGCCGGCTGCCCGGTGGTGGTCAAGGGTCACCCGGCGCACCCGGGGACGTCCGAGCTGGTCGGACGGGCCATCCGGGCGGCCGTGGTCGAGCACGGCCTGCCGGAGGGCACGTTCTCGTTGCTGCACGGCACCACGCACGAGCTGGGCACCGCCCTGGTCGGCGACCCGCGGATCCAGGCGGTCGGGTTCACCGGCTCGCGTGGTGGCGGGCTCGCCCTGGTCGCGGCCGCGCAGCGCCGTCCCGAACCCATCCCCGTCTACGCGGAGATGTCCTCGGTCAACCCGGTCTTCCTGCTGCCCGGTGCCCTCGCCACCCGAGGACCGGAGACGGCGGCCGCGTACGTCACCTCGGTGACCGGCTCCGCGGGGCAGCTGTGCACCCAACCCGGTCTGGTCTTCGCTCTCGACGGGCCCGACACCGACGCGTTCGTCACCGCGGCCGGCGAGGCGATCGCCGGCACCACCGCCACGCCGATGCTGACCCCGGGAATCGCCGGCGCCCTCGACCGGGGCGCCGAGGCGATGGCGACCACCGACGGCGTGGCCACCGCCGGACAGGGCGTGACCGAGGAGTCGCTGGCCTTCCCGGGGCTGCCCCGGCTCTTCGTCACCGACGGCGACACCTTCCTCGGCTCCCCGGGGCTGGCCGGTGAGGTGTTCGGACCCACCTCCCTGGTGGTCCGGGTCCGCGACCTCGACCAGCTCCGGGAGATCGTCGCCGGACTCGAGGGGCAGCTGACCGCCACCGTGCACCTGACCGAGGCCGACCACGAACTGGCCGCCGAGCTGATCGACGAGCTCGAGCTGAAGGCCGGTCGGGTAGTCGTCAACGGCTGGCCCACCGGGGTCGAGGTCGGGTACGCCATGGTGCACGGCGGGCCGTTCCCGGCCACCTCCGCCCCGGCCAGCACCTCGGTCGGGGCCCGGGCGATGGAGCGGTTCCTCCGCCCGGTCGTCTACCAGGACGTGCCGGAGGCCCTGCTGCCCCCGGAGCTCCGCAGCACCGAGGACGTGCCCCGGCTCGTCGACGGCGTCCGCCGGCCCTGATCTGCCCCCACCGAACGTCTCGAGAGGAACCATCCACCGATGACCGCCACCACGACCGCCGCTCCCGCCCCGACCAGCGCCCTGTCAGCGAAGAACGCGACGCTGCTGGCCGCCGCGCCCGGGGTCTCCACCGTGGACCGGATCGCGCACCTGAAGCTGTCCTCGATCACCCTGCCGTTGGCCACCCCGATCAGCGACGCCAAGGTGCTGACCGGTCGGCAGAAGCCGATGACCGAGGTCGCCTTCCTGTTCGTGGAGGTGACCACCCAGAACGGGCACACCGGGATCGGCTTCTCCTACTCCAAGCGCGCCGGCGGTCCGGGGCAGTTCGCCCACGCCCAGGAGATCGCCGACGTGCTGATCGGCGAGGATCCGAGCGACATCGGCAAGCTGTGGGTGAAGCTGTGCTGGGCCGGCGCCTCGGTGGGTCGCAGCGGCCTGGCCACCCAGGCCATCGCCGCCTTCGACGTGGCCCTGTGGGACCTCAAGGCCAAGCGGGCCGCCCTGCCGCTGAGCAAGCTGCTCGGCAGCTACCGCGACTCGGTCCGGACGTACAACACCTCCGGCGGGTTCCTGCACACCCCGATCGAGCAGGTCAAGGAGAACGCGGCGGCCGCGCTGGAGTCCGGCATCGGTGGCATCAAGCTGAAGGTCGGGCAGCCGGACTGGCGCACGGACGTGGCCCGGGTGACCGCCGTGCGGGAGTACCTCGACGACGACGTGCCGCTGATGGTGGACGCCAACCAGCAGTGGGACCGGGCGTCGGCGATGAGGATGGGTCGGATCTTCGAGGAGTTCGGCCTGGTCTGGATCGAGGAACCCCTGGACGCGTACGACGCGGAGGGCCACGCCCAGCTGGCGCGCTCGCTGGACACCTCCATCGCCACCGGCGAGATGCTGGCCAGTCTCGCCGAGCACGCCCGGCTGATCGAGGTGGGGGCGGCCGACATCGTGCAGCCCGACGCACCGCGGATCGGCGGCATCACCCAGTTCCTGAAGCTGGCCGCCCTGGCGGAGTCCAAGCAGCTGGAGATCGCCCCGCACTTCGCCATGGAGATCCACTGCCACCTCGCGGCCGCGTACCCGATCGAGCCCTGGGTCGAGCACTTCGACTGGCTCGATCCGCTGTTCAACGAGCACCTGGAGACCCGCGACGGTCGGATGTGGGTGTCCGACCGCCCCGGGCTCGGCTTCACCCTCAGCGAGCAGGCCGCCGCCTGGACCGTGGGCACCGCGGAGTTCGGCCGGCGGCCCTGACCCGGTCATGACCGTTCCCCGCGTGGTGAGGATGGCCGTCTACCCGGTGGCCGGGCGCGACAGCATGGAGCTCAACCTGAGCGGCGCGCACGCGCCGTACTTCACCCGCAACCTGCTCGTGCTCGAGGACTCGGCCGGCCGGATCGGGGTCGGCGAGGTGCCGGGCGGGGAACAGATCACCCGGACCCTGACCGAGAGCGAGGGGCTGCTCGTGGGCTCCCGGGTCCCGGACTACCGCGCCACGCTGCACCGGGTCTCGTCCACGTTCGCGGACCGGGACGCCGGCGGTCGCGGCCTGCAGACGTACGACCAGCGCACCACGATCCACGCGGTCACCGCGATCGAGTCCGCCCTCCTCGACCTGCTGGGTCAGCACCTCGACCTGCCGGTCGCCGCGCTCCTCGGACCGGCGGGCCAGCAGCGCGACGCGGTGCGGATGCTCGGCTACCTGTTCTACGTCGGGGACCGGACCCGGACCGACCTGCCGTACCGGAGCGAACCGGACGCCGCCGACGCCTGGCACCGGCTCAGGGACGAGGAGGCCCTGACGCCGGAGTCGATCGTGGCTCTGGCCGAGGCGGCCCAGCGCCGGTACGGCTTCCAGGACTTCAAGCTGAAGGGCGGGGTGTTCCCCGGCGCCGAGGAAGCCCGCGCGGTCACCGCGCTGAAGCAGCGGTTCCCGGCGGCGCGGATCACCCTGGACCCCAACGGCGCCTGGTCCCTGGCCGAGGCGATCGAGCTGGCCGCCGGTCTGCGGGACGTGCTGGCCTACGCCGAGGATCCGTGCGGGGCCGAGGACGGGTTCTCCGGACGGGAGATCCTGGCCGAGTTCCGGCGGGCGACCGGCATGCCGACGGCCACGAACATGATCGCCACCGACTGGCGGCAGCTGGGTCACGCCCTCGCGCTGCGCAGCGTGGACATCCCCCTGGCCGACCCGCACTTCTGGACGATGCAGGGCTCGGTCCGGGTGTCCCAGGTGTGCGCGGACCACGGCCTCGTCTGGGGCTCGCACTCGAACAACCACTTCGACGTCTCGCTGGCCATGCTCACCCACGTGGGCGCGGCCGCGGTCGGCCAGTACACCCCGCTCGACACGCACTGGATCTGGCAGGAGGGCAGCGACCGCCTGACCACCGAGCCGCTGCGGATCGTCGGTGGTGAGGTCAGGGTGCCGGACCGGCCCGGCCTGGGCATCGAGCTCGACCTCGACCGGGTCGAGGCCTCTCACCGGCTCTACCAGGAGTTGGCCCTGGGTGGTCGCGACGATGCCGCCGCGATGCAGTTCCTGGTGCCCGGCTGGACGTTCGATCCTGAGCGGCCCTGTCTGGTGCGCTGACGCCACGAGTTCTGGTCAGCGGGGCACCACCGTCACCGAGCATCGCAGACCGGGGGCCCGGCTGATGCGTGCATCAGCAGTCACCAGGGCGCAGTCCAGAGACTCAGCGAGCGCGACATAGCCCGCGTCGTAGGCGGAGAGGTTGTCGCGCAGCTCCCAGACCCGTTCCAGGAGACCGCGGGTCGCGTACCGCGTGAGGCCCAGACGACGCCAGGTGTCCAGCGCCCTCCATCCGGTCTGGGCGGAGAAGGATCCTGACGCCACGTGCCGGCGAAGCCCACTGGCCACCTCGGAGTCGATCAGGTGCGGTGCGTGCAGCTGCTCACGCGCGAGAGACTCGCGGGCCGGACCGGCATTGAGCAGTCCGGACAGTGCAGCCGAGGCATCGAGCACGATCATCGGCCGGCGCGCTCGGCCTCGACGGCCTCGACGATCTCGAGCGCGTCGACGCCCAGGTCGGGAAGATCACCGATCAGACCGGGGTTGTCAGCGCGGCGCGAGACGTCCGACAGCTCGCGCACCGCGACCGCACTGACCGAGGTCCCGTCCCGGGCGGCCAGCAGCTCGAGTCTGCCGACGACATCGTCAGGCACGTTCCGCAGGTAGAGGGTCTTCATGTCGCACAATGCTAGCGCCCTGCTCGCAATCATCCATCGACGACGTGGTCAGTCGTCCTGAGGCTCACCGACCAGCAGGGTCAGCCCCTCGTGCGGCTCCAGCGAGATCGCGAAGCTGTGCAGGTCGTCGACCTCGCCCACCTGGATCCCCGTGGTCATGTCGACCACCACAGACCGGGGCGGCAGGTGCTCCGACCGCACGGTGCCGGAGATCGGCTGGGCGGCGAAGTTGAGCACGGTGATCTGGCGACCGATGTCGAGCTGGTGGACCATCACCAGCATCGCCCGGTTGGACACCTGCGGCACGTCCAGCTGGGTGCCGGTGGCCAGGCCGAACTGGTTGCGGACCCGCAGGATCGCGGCCAGCCGGGAGGCGAACGACCGCGGGTCGGACAGCTGGTCGGGCAACGTGCCGTACAGGCTCCTGCCCCGGGGCATCTTCGACGTCGACTCCGTCGCGTCCGGCCGGTAGTCCATCAGGTCGTACGCCGACCGGTGGATCCACCGGGTGTCCCCCGAGGCCAGCAGCGCGGAGACCTGCTTGCGGTCGAGGGTCAGCGCACCGACCAGATCCCAGCCGGACAGGGCGAAGACGCCGGGCTGCCACGCGTTGAACATGGCCAGCAGCAGGTGGGCGTCCTTGATCGACTCCACCTGGTCGACCGACAGGTTGTCGATCTCGGTCATCCCGAGCGACGCGGCGATGATCGTCGCGCAGGTCGAGGCGATGCCGTTCTGGGTGAAGGTCGCGTTGTAGGGCCCGGCCTCGCCGGTGAGCCGGTCGGTGAGCTCGGCGCGGATCAGCACGGCGAGCTCGCTGCCGGGGATCTCCTCGCCGCGGAAGGTGAACGTCTCGTCACCGTGCACGGTGGCGAAGTGCACCAGCTCGTACGTCATCTCGTCGTGGTTCTGCAGGGCGTGCACCAACGACACCGGTTCGACGCCGAGGTCGGCGGCCAGGTGCAGGGTGAGGCGCAGGAACTCGGTGTCCCCGGTGGCCATGGCGTGGTGGTAGGCGGGCCGGGTGACGAAGTCGTACGACAGGTCCGCACCGCGGGCGGAGCTGCGGGCGATGTCGTCGATCGACAGGTTCAGCTCCTGGAAGGTGAAGCCACCGACCTTGCGCACCATGCTGGAGATGAACTGGTTGGACGCCTCCGACAGCGGGTGGCCCTCCGACCAGGCCGGCGAGTCGTCGGTGTTGCGCTCCACGCCGAGGAACCCGTTGGCGTCCAGCCGCAGCGCCCCACTGCCCAGGTCGCCCAGCGAGTGCAGGGCGTCACCGATCACCAGCCGCATGCCGGCGAACGACGGATCCAGCCAGTTGATCGAGGGCTGGCCCTCCTTGAAGTAGTGCAGGTAGACCCAGCGCCGCTCGACCCCGTCCGGCCCGAGCACCGGCGCGGTGGCACTCCAGTTGGTGTCCTTGATGCCGGGCTCGAAGAAGATCACCCGCTGCAGCCGGCCGATGATGTAGCCGGCCTTCTGCAGCTGGTTCTCGGCCTCGAGGTCGAGGTTGACCGAGTCGCGACCGCGGGCGACGCGGGGCAGCAGGTGCCAGTCCGACTCGGGGATCTCGACCATGTGGAAGATCCCGGGGTAGTCGCCGACCTTCATCTCGGCCAGCCGGAAGTCGGCCCCCTTGCCGGTGTGGCCGGGGACGATGTCGTCGATCACCGTGCCGTCGTGGGCCGAGGCGACCTCGCACATGGCCCGGAACTCCTCCTCCGTGCCGAACTCCTCGTCGATCTGGGTGCTGATCCGGTCGAAGTGCCCGTCCACGCTCGGGGTGGCGTCCCACCCGTCCAGGCCACCGGCCTTCTTCACCGGGCCGGTGTGCAGTCCGTCGATGCCGATGGCCTGGAAAGCCTTCCACAGATCGGGATCACCCAGCGACCCGAGGAACGAGGACCCCGGCTTGGTGATCATGGAGATCGGGTAGGCGGTGAACCAGACCGACGTCTTCTCGATCGCCGCCCGCGCGTCCGGGTTGGCGAACGGGTTCTGCCACATGCTGCCCTGGCCGGACAGCTTGCGGGCGAACTCGGTCGCGTCGGCCAGCATCGACTGGTCGACCAGCCAGGAGACGTAGTGCTCGTTGTCGCCGGACGGCTTGCCGATCTGCTCCTTGGGCCGGCGGGCGAACAGCCGCAGCCGGGCCCGCGGTCGCAGCCGGCGCGGGCGCGCCGGATAGAACTGCTCGTCGTAGCTGACCTCACTCGGTTCGTGGGTCGCCGACTCCTCGGTGTCGACCGACGGCTCGGGCTTCTCGACTCGCTCATTCACCCGCTCAACGCTAGTGGCTCGCCCCTGAGCCCGCCCCGGCGGGCAATCGTTCGCCGCCCGCCCGGATGCGGTCTCCGCAGTGGCGTACGAACCGGGACTACCGTGGCGGGGTGATCTGCAGCGGCACGGTCATCGCAGCGAGGGCACGCCCCTCCGCTGCGCACGACGGTCCGGACCCAGGTCGATGAACCGCCGTCGGGCCCCGGTGGCCATCGCCCTCGCCCTGGCGTTGCCGGCGTGCACGCCTTCTCCCGAGCAGCCCGCTCAGCAACCCGCGGGGCGGCCCGCCACGCCGGTCGTGCTGACGGGCTGGGAGACCGTCGACCTGCCGGGCGGCCTGACTCCGGCGACGGTGGCGGCGGTCGGCGGTGACGTGCTGGTCGGCGGCTCCGTCGGCGCCGGTGCTGAGCGTGCGCCGGCCCTGGTCCGCGGGTCGGCCGATGGCAGCGCCCCCGACTGGCAGCCGGTCCCCCTGCAACCGTCCACCCCGTACGGGAAGGTCGCGTCCCTCGTCTCGCTGGTCGGTGACGGCCGGTCGGTCACCGCTCTCGGCGCGGCCCACGGTGGTGCGCACGCGAACTTCCGCTGGACGGTGTGGACCGGGACGCCGGCCGGACTGGTCGACCGACCGCAGACGTTCGAGACCTTCGGTGGTCAGGAGGCCGGCAGTCTGCTCGCGGTGATCCGGGACGGGGCCGGTCCGTTGATCGTGGGGACGTGGCAAGGGGCGCACGGGCTGGACGGCGCCCTCTGGCGCAGCGACGGTCGGCGCTGGATCCGACAGCCGACTCCCGCCGCGCTGGCCAACACCGTCGACCGGCAGGTGGCCCCGAGCACCGCCTCGGGTCAGCCCGACGGGACCGTGACGATCGACGGCTCGGTGGTCGACCTGAGTGACGGCGTACGGCAGTCGGCGGCGGTGTGGCGGGGGTCGGGCGGCACCTGGCGCCTGTCGGTGCTGCCGGACCCGGGGCAGCGGAGCGAGGCGTGGTCGACGACCTGCGCCGGAGCCGGATCGGACTGCTGGACGGTCGGTTCGCGGGACGACGCGACAGCGGTGTGGAGCGACGGCGCCCGGGCGAGCCCGCCGGAGCTGCCCGTCGACGACGACGACACGGGTGTCATCGCCCGGCACGGCGGTCGGGTCGTCGCCGCGATCAGCACGAACGGACAGGGGCGCCTGCTGGTCGGTCACGACGGCGACTGGCGGCTGTTCACCGCCCCCGACGGCGTCGTCCGGGCCGCCACGCTGGTCGGCACCCGGCTGTACCTGGTCAGCGGGCCCGAGAACCACGCGGTGCTGTCCGTTCGCGATCTCGAAGACGTACTGTCGAGCTGACCCGGAGGTCGATGTGAAACTCAGGCAGTTCAGCGTCGCGACCGTCAACCTGTACAACCTGCAGCTCCCCGGTGCCGCCATGAACCCGAACCAGCGGCCCTGGACGACGACGGAGTTCGACGCCAAGGTCGCCTGGCTGGCGGGCCGGCTGATCGCCCTGGACGCCGATGTCGTCGGGCTCCAGGAGCTGTGGCACCGCGACGCCATGGTCGCAGTGCTGCAGGCCGCGGGCCTCAGTGACCGCTACGACCTGCTGGCCGACCCGGCCACCGGCGAGCGGATCGTCTGCGCGGCCCTGGTGCGCCGTGGCCTCCTGCACGGCACGCCGACGTGGCTGGACCGGTTCCCCGACGGCGTGCACCTGGAGTCGACCGGCGGTGAGGACCCGCAGGCCCCGGCCATCGCCATCACGATCCCCGGGTTCTCCCGGCCCGTGCTGAACTTCCAGATCGAGCCGCGGGAGGACCGACCGGTCACCGAGGTGTTCGTCACCCACCTGAAGTCCAAGCTGCCCACCGCGATCTACAACGAGGGCTGGTACCGCCGCGACCCCGATCTCTACCAGCCCCACTCCACCGCGATCGGGGCAGCGCTGTCCACGATCCGGCGCACCGCGGAGGCCACGGCTCTGCGCGTCCTGCTCACGACGGTCATGAAGGACACCGACACACCCGTCATCGTGCTCGGCGACGTCAACGACGGGCAGAGCAGCAACACCGTCAACATCCTCACCGAGCAGCCGCGCTATCTGGTCGGTGAGTCACGCGGCGGGGCGGACAACGGCCTCTACACCGCGCAGACCCTGCAGGAGTACCGCGACAGCCGCGACGTCTACTACACCCACGTGCACAACGACCTCAGGGAGTCGCTGGACCACGTGCTGGTCAGCGAGCAGCTCTACGACAACAGCCTGCGCCGGGTGTGGCTGTTCGACGGGCTGACGATCGCCAACGACCACTTGGACGACGAGGACCACCGAGACGACCGGCACCACCGACCACGGCCTGGTGAAGGTGCGGTTCCGCTACCAGCCGTACGCGCCCTAGGCCGGCGGCCCGCCGCCCCACGAACCAGGTCCGCGGGTGGTCGTCGCCGGTGGCCAGCTCGTTGTGGGCGCTGGCGGTGAAGCCGGCGTCGGTCAGCAGCCGCAGCCAGGTGTCCCGCGGGAACAGCCCGAGCCGGTGGGTCTCGTGCGCTGTCTCGACAGACCCGTTCGCCTCACGGAGCACGAAGGTGTAGTTCGTGATGGTCCAGGTGTCGGCGGGGTCCGGGTCCCAGGACCACTCCAGGTAGCGGGCCGCTCGACCGTCGGCGTCGTCGGAGCCACCGTGGTCGGTGCGCTGCTCGAAGCTCTCCGCCACGTCGTCGGGCACCAGCACGGCGATGCCGCCGGGTCGGACGTGGGCGTACGCGGTCTCGATCGCCTGCCGCAGATCGTCCTCGGTGGTCATGTAGTCGATCGCGTCGTGGATCAGCACCGCGTCGAACTGCTCGCCCAGCCGGACCGTCCGCATGTCGCCCTGGTGGTGGCGGGCGGTGGGGTTGAGCGCGCGGGAGACCTCCAGCATCGCGTCGGACAGGTCGACCAGGGTCAGCCGGAACCGGGCCGCCAGATGGCTGGCCACGTGCCCGCCGCCGCTGCCGAGCTCCAGCACCGACGTGGTGGCGCCGTCGGCGGCCAGCAGGTCGGCGGCGAAGGCCGCCTCCTCGGCGTACTCCGCGGGCGGGGAGATCAGCGGCCACCAGGGCGCCAGGTCACCGTAGAAGCGGTGCTCGACGCGGGACTCGGTGGGCTGGAGCGGACTGCTCATCGGTTGGCCACCTCCGGGTGGGTCCAGGCAGCGTTGCGCCGGTCGGCCAGACCACGGACGTAGTCGGCCTGGCCGAGGTGCTTCGCGCAGTCGTCGATCACGCTGACCAACCGTACGGCGGCGGTGACCGGCGGGTCCCAGCGGTCATCCACGATCCGGGCGAGCTCGGCCTCGGTCAGTCCGTCCAGATAGGCCAGCGTCGCCGCGTGCACGTCGCTCTGGTAGCGGTTCAACAGGTCGGCCGAGACGCGGACCGACCCCACCTGGTCGGGGGTGTGCCCGTACCCGGTGTCGTCGGGCTCCAGGGGCAGCGCGGCCTCGTCGCGATAGCGCGGCCAGACCTGGGCGACGCCGGCCACCCCGGCGACGTGGTCGTCCTGGACCCGGATCAGGTGCCACAGCAGCCAGGCGATGGAGTTGGCCTCGTCGTCGGGCCGCCACCACGAGGTCTCGTCGGTCAACCCGGTGGTCAGCTCGGCGACGCCCTCGCGGACCCGCCCGAATCCGTCGACCAGGAGGCCCTTCGCCGTGTCGATGTCGCTCACTGTCGAGAGGCTACTCGGCGCCGCGATCGACCTCACCGACACCTCAATTCGGGCCCGCCGCTACGACAGGTGCGTCGGCTCCGGGCGGCTCTTGTGCGCGTCGTCGGCGCCGGTCGCGTCCATCGCGTCCATCGCGTCCATCGCGTCCACGTCGGTGACCGAGGTGTCCTCTCGCTCGCCGGTGCCGGCGGGCACCAGCGAGATGATCACCGACTTCGAGGTGGGGGTGTTGCTGCCCTCGGCCGTGGAGTCCAGCGGCACCAGGGGATTCGTCTCCGGGTAGTACGCCGCCGCGCAGCCGCGGGGGGTGTCGTACGCGACGATCCGGAAGCCGTTCGCCCGGCGCTCCACGTCGTCGTCGGCCCAGTGCCCGATCAGGTCGACCTGCTGGTTGTTGGCCAGTCCCAGGGCGGCCAGGTCGTCGGCGTTCACGAAGACCACGCGACGACCGCCCAGGATGCCGCGGTAACGGTCGTCCAGCCCGTAGATGGTGGTGTTGAACTGGTCGTGACTGCGCAGGGTCTGCAGCACCAGCTGCCGGTCGGTGACCTGCAGCAGCTCGATCGGGGAGGCGGTGAACTCGGCCCGTCCCGACGCTGTGGGGAAGGTGCGACTGTCCCGCGGTGGGTGCGGCAGCACGAAGCCGCCGGGTCGGTCGACCGACACCTCGTACGTCTCGCAGCCCGGCACCACGCGCGAGATGTGGGTGCGGATCCTCCGGTAGTCGTCCCGCATCCCCCGCCAGTCGAGACCGTAGCGGTCCCCCAGCGTTCGTTCCGCGATCCCGGTGACGATCGCCACCTCGGACCGCAGCTGGGGACTCGCCGGCTCCAGCGGCCCGCGCGAGGCGTGCACCGAGCAGGTCGAGTCCTCGACCGAGACGAACTGCTCGCCACTGGCCTGGATGTCCTTCTCGGTCCGCCCCAGGGTCGGCAGGATCAGCGCGGTCTCGCCGCAGACGAGGTGCGAGCGGTTGATCTTGGTCGAGACGTGGACCGTCAGCCGGGCGCGACGCAGGGCTTCGGTCGTGACGTCGGTGTCCGGGGCCGCCTGCACGAAGTTCCCGCCCAGGCCGAGGAAGACGTGGGCCTTGCCGTCGCGCAGGGCCCGGATCGAGTCGACGGTGTCGAAGCCGTGCTCCCGCGGCGGGTCGAAGCCGAACTCGGCCTGCAGGCGGTCGAGGAAGTGCTGCGGTGGCCGTTCCCAGATCCCCATCGTCCGATCGCCCTGCACGTTGGAGTGACCACGGACCGGCAGCAGCCCGGCTCCCGGCTTGCCGATGTCGCCGCGGGCGAAGGCGAGGTTGGCGATCTCCTTGATGGTGGCCACCGAGTTGCGGTGCTGGGTGAGCCCCATCGCCCAGCAGTAGACGGTCGCCGGGGAGTCGGCGATCATCCGCGCCGCCCGGGTGATCTGCTCGCGGGACAGCCCGGTGGCGGTCTCGACCTGGCGCCAGTCGACGGCGCGCACGTGATCACGCCACGCCTCGAAGCCGTGGGCGTAGGTGTCGACGAAGTCGTGGTCGATCGCGTCCCACTCGACCAGCAGCGAGCCGATCGCCTGGAACAGCGCGAGGTCGCCGTTGATCTTGACCGGCAGGTGGAGGTCGGCCAGGGCCGTGCCCTTGCCGACGATCCCGCGGGGGCGCTGGGGGTTGCGGAAGTTGACCAGCCCGGCCTCCCGCAGCGGGTTGATGGAGATGATCTTGGCCCCGCGGTCCTTGGCCTCCTCCAGCGCGGACAGCATCCGCGGGTGGTTGGTGCCCGGGTTCTGCCCGGCCAGCACCACCAGGGACGCCGCGTGCACGTCCTCCAGGCTCACGCTGGCCTTGCCGATGCCGATCGTCTCGGCCAGCGCGACCGACGTCGACTCGTGGCACATGTTCGAGCAGTCGGGCAGGTTGTTGGTGCCGTACGCCCGGATGAACAGCTGGTAGGCGAACGCCGCCTCGTTCGACGTCCGGCCGGACGTGTAGAAGATCGCCTCGTCCGGGCTGGTCAGCGCGTTGAGGTGGTCGGCGATGATGCCGAAGGCCGCGTCCCAGGACACCGGGGCGTAGTGCTCGGCGCCCGGCCGCTTGATCATCGGCTCGGTGATCCGACCCTGCTGACCCAGCCAGTGCTCGGACTGGGCGTCGAGCTCGGCGATGCTGTGGCGGGCGAAGAACTCCGGGGTGGCGCGGGTCCTGGTCGCCTCCTCCGAGACAGCCTTGGCCCCGTTCTCGCAGAACTCGGCGGTGTGCCGGTGCCCGACCTCGGGATCGGGCCAGGCGCAGCTCGGGCAGTCGAAACCCTCGGCCTGGTTGAGTCGCAGCAGGGTCCTGGTCGTCCGGCGGGGTCCCATCTCCGCCAGGGACCGCTTCATCGAGATGGCGACCGCTTTCACCCCCGCGGCGTGGTCGTCCTGGGGACGCACCCGCAGGTCCTCGTCGGCCTCGATGGCCCGGCGGTCACGCTTGGTCACGGCTGACTCCTTCATCGACGGCGACTCGTTCACCGTACGTCTACTCTCGTCGACGTGCCGAGCCCCACCGACCCCCGCCCGCCGAAGATCCCGACCCGGAGGCGCGCCGCCCAGACGCCCACCGACGGGCGGGCGCTGCTGGACGGTGACAGCTACGCGGCCGAACGGTACGACCGGGCCGACCTGAGCGACCGCGACCTGCGGCACTCCACCTTCTCCGAGTGCACCTTCGCCGGCACCACGCTCACCGGCGCCGACCTGACCGGGGCGCACCTGGTCGAGTCCGACCTGACCGAGGTGGAGGCCGCCAGCCTGACCGCGCCCCGGAGCCTGTGGCGGCACAGCACCCTGGGCCGCTCCCGACTCGGAGCGGTGGTCGCGTACGAGGGCGAGTTTCGACGGGCTGGTCGTCGCCGACACGAAGATCTCGTTCCTGAACGCCCGGTCGAGCACCTGGAAGGACGTGCTGCTGCAGCGCTGCGTCATCGACGAGCTCGATCTGGTGGGCGCCAAGCTCACCCGGGTCAGCTTCGAGAACTGCCAGATCCGCTCGGTGGAGCTCACCGGCGCGACCTGCCGGGACGTGGACCTGCGGTCCGCCGAGCTCCGCGAGATCAGTGGCCTCGCGGGGCTGGGTGGCTGCACGATCAGCCCCGAGCAGCTGTACGACCTGTCCGGAGCCCTGGCCGCGCACCTGCGGATCTCGGTGGCACCCCAGTAGGTTCGCGGCCATGTCCGAGGTCGCGGAGGCGACCGAGGCCGGCGCGGCGATGCTGGCCGCGCCGAGAAGGAGTGATCACCAGTGGTTGATGCCGACGACGTCACGGTCGATCTCGTCCGGTCGCTGGTGCAGGCGATCAACGAGCCGTCCCTGATCACGGAGATGACTGGACCGGTGGGTGATTGGGAGTCGTGTGCGATCGTGCTGGAATTCGGTGACGGCTACCGCAGTGCGTCCGGCTACGTGTACCCGGCCGACGGCACCGTCGTGCCGGTGGCCTGTGACTGGGCGAGCATCGAAGCAGAGGTGCACGCCTACCTCCGTAGCTACTACGAGCCCGGCGATCTGCTGCCGGTCACGATCCTCGTGCAGTTCGAGCGCACCACGGGCCGGTACCGGGTGACGTTCGAGGACACGGACGAGGAACGCTGGAAGACGCGGCCTCGCAACTTCCGGGAGATGCGCGAGCTGCTGCGTCCGAGCTTCGACTGACGCCGCGGCCGGCGTACGGTCCGCGAAAGGAACCCCGAGGCGTCAGTGCATGGGTGGGCGGTCGGAGGCGACGGCGGTGTCGTCGTGCACCACCGGCGCCAGCTTGGCCCAGAGCAGGAACAGCAGCCCGAGCACCAGCATGCCGATGCCGAGCAACAGGTTGATGTGGATGCCGGCGGACTTGGCGATCTGCTCGGGCGAGGTGAAACAGGCCGTAGATGGACAGCGCGATGCCGTAGAAGGTGAACAGCGCGCCGATCAGGATCCGCAGGTCGAACAGCTTGGAAGCCGCTGACTTCGGCGCGTCCTTCGGCTGGAGCTCGTCGGAGGTCGGTTCGTGCTGAGACATGTGCTTTCCCTCCCTCAGATGAAGATGATCGACAGGACGAGGACGATACCCAGAGCGGTGAAGCCCAGGAGCTTGGGCGACTCGTACCACTTGCGTACGTAGCCTTCGTGCGGGTCACCGGCGTCCGGATCGGGCACGCCCCAGACCAGACCCTTGAGCTCACCCAACGGCTTGGACGTGGTGAAGAGGGTGACCACCACGGTCACCACCGCATCCACCGCGAAGGCGACCATGGCGCCGTAGAAGTTGAGCATCTGGGCGTTGATCTCGCCGTCGAAGGACTGACCGGCGTAGAAGTAGGCGATCTTCGGACCGATCAGGTACTGGAAGCTGACCGCGGCCACGAAGCCGGAGACGAGGCCGAAGAAGCCGGCCCAGGGAGTCGTCCGCTTCCAGAACATGCCGATGATGAACGTCGCGAACACCGGTGCGTTGAAGAAGGAGAACAGCGTCTGGATGTAGTTCATGATGTTGCTGAACTGGGACGCGATGAACGCGGTGCCGATACCCACCACGATGCCGACGATGGTGACGATCCGACCGACGTTCAGGTAGTAGTGGTCCGGCTTGTTCTTCTTGATGTAGGTCTGCCAGATGTCGTAGGTGAACACCGTGTTGAACGAGCTGACGTTCGCCGCCATGCCGGCCATGAACGCCGCCAGCAGGCCGGCCACCGCGATGCCCAGGGTGCCGTTCGGCAGGTAGTGGTTCATCAGCGCCGGGATGGCGTCGTTGTAGGTGGTGCCCGAACCCTCCTGGCCGAAGCCCGGGAAGATGGCGATCACGATCAGGCCCGGGATGATGGTCAGGGCCGGGATGAAGATCTTCGGGAAGGCACCGATCAGTGGCGTCCGCTCGGCGGCCGACAGGTTCTTGGCCGACAGCGCGCGCTGGACCTCGGTGAAGTTGGTGGTCCAGTAGCCGAAGGACAGCACGAACCCCAGGCCCATCACGATGCCGATCCAGTCACCCAGCGGGTTGGTCCAGCTACCGACCTGGGTCCCACCCCAGGGTGAGAAGAAGTTCTCCGTCCCGGCTTGGGCGCGAGACCTTGGCCTCCAGCCCGGACCACCCGCCGACGTCCTTGAGACCGATGATCACCAGCGGGACCAGGCCGGCGATGATCACGAAGAACTGCAGCACCTCGTTGTAGATGGCGCCGGACAGTCCGCCCAGGGTGATGTAGGCGAGCACGAAGACCGCCGACAGCAGGATCGACAGCCACTGGGGCCAGCCGAGCAGGGCCTGGATGACCAGCGAGAGGGCGTACAGGTTGACGCCCGCCGTGAGCACGCTG
The DNA here is from genome assembly GCA_963759915.1 of uncultured Actinomycetota bacterium. Classification (GTDB taxonomy): domain Bacteria; phylum Actinomycetota; class Actinomycetes; order Propionibacteriales; family Propionibacteriaceae; genus Microlunatus. The sequence continues at coordinate 25,988 of CAVXBJ010000031.1, forward strand.
GCCGCGGCGAAGCTCAGCGCGTTCCACAGGTGGGTGGGGCGGTTGTACCGGCGCCGCAGGTACTCGGGAACGCTGCGGACCCGCGAGCCGTAGTAGAACGGCATCATCACCAGGCCGAGGAAGACCATGGCCGGCACGGCGCCGATCCAGTAGAAGTGCACCGTCGAGAGGCCGTACTGCGCACCGTTGGCCGCCATGCCCAGGATCTCGATGGCGCCCAGGTTGGCCGAGATGAAGGCGATGCCCGTCACCCAGGCCGGGAGCGATCGTCCCGACAGGAGGAAGTCCTCCGAGGTGGCGATGGCACGCCGGGCCAGGACACCGATCGTCACCACCAGCCCGAAGTAGACGAACAACATGGCGTAGTCGAACAGGTTGACGTCGAGCTGCGTCATCGGAGCCTCCTGGGACGGCGATCGGGGAAGCGGCCGTCCACGCCGGATTATGCGCTCCTGAGGATTTGCCCACAAGTCTTTCAGGTCACGATTTGCACATCCGTCACACCCGTACCGGAGCTTGCCTAAGTTACCGGCCAGTAGCATCATGGATGTTACTGGGCGGTAACTTGAGTGAGGGGAGCCAGTCATGAGCCACTACAGGTCGAACCTGCGGGACATCTTCTTCAACCTGTTCGAGGTTCTCGGCCGCGACGAGGTGCTGGGCCACGGACCCTACGAGGACATGGACCACGACACCGCGGTGGCCGTGCTGACCGAGATCGAGCACCTGGCGACCACCAAGCTGGCCTCCTCCTACGTCGACAGCGACCGGCACCCGCCCGTCTACGATCCGCAGACCCGGACCGTCGCCTTGCCGGAGGCGTTCAAGGCGTCGTACGCGACCCTGCTGGACTCCGGCTTCTACAACCTCGAGCTGCCCGCCGAGCTCGGCGGTCAGCCGAGCCCGCCGTCGTTGCAGTGGGCCGCCAACGAGCTGAACCTGGGAGCCAACCCGGCGCTGCTGATGTACGCCGCCGGCCCGAAGTTCGCCACCGTGCTGTGGCACAACGGCACCGCGCGGGACCGGCGGATCGCCCAGATCATGATCGACCGCCGGTGGGGCGCCACCATGGTGCTGACCGAGCCGGACGCGGGCTCCGACGTGGGGGCCGGACGGACCCGGGCCGTTCCGCAGCCCGACGGCTCCTGGCACCTCGAGGGGGTCAAGCGGTTCATCACCTCCGGTGAGCAGGACATGACCGAGAACATCGTGCACCTGGTGCTCGCCCGGCCGGTCGGCGTCGAGGGCGCGGGTGGGCCCGGCACCAAGGGCCTCTCGCTGTTCATCGTGCCGAAGTTCCACTTCGATCACGCCACGGGCGAGCTGACCGGGGAGCGCAACGGCGTGTACGCCACCAACGTGGAGACGAAGATGGGCATCAAGGCCTCCACCACCTGCGAGCTCACCTTCGGCCCCGTCTCCAGCGCTTCAGGGGGCACCCCGGCCCAGGGCTGGCTGCTGGGTGAGGTGCACGACGGCATCGCCCAGATGTTCCAGGTGATCGAGCACGCCCGGATGCTGGTCGGCACCAAGGCCATCGCGACGCTGTCCACCGGTTACCTGAACGCGCTGGAGTACGCGAAGACCCGGGTGCAGGGTGCCGATCTCGCCTCCGCCGGCGACCGGACCGCGCCGCGGGTGACCATCACCCACCACCCCGACGTGCGGCGCTCGTTGATGAACCAGAAGGCGTACGCGGAGGGCCTGCGCTCGCTGGTCCTGTTCACCGCGAGCGTGCAGGACCGGGTGGCGGTGGCCGCGGCCGAGGGGCGCACCGACGAAGCGGCCGTACGGTTGAACGACCTGCTCCTGCCGATCGTCAAGGGCTATGGGTCCGAGCGGTCCTGGGTGCTGCTGGGCACCGAGTCGCTGCAGACCTTCGGCGGGTCGGGCTTCCTGGCCGACTACCCGTTGGAGCAGTACGTCCGCGACGCCAAGATCGACACCCTGTACGAGGGCACCACCGCGATCCAGGGGCAGGACCTGTTCTTCCGCAAGATCGTGCGTGACCAGGGTCGTGCGCTGACCGACCTGTCCTCCCAGATCGGCAGCCTGATCGCGTCCGAGGCAGGCAACGGCCAGCTGAAGGAGGAGCGCGACCTGCTGGAACGGGGTCTGGAGAACGTCGGCGAGATCGTCGCCACCATGATCGCGACCCTGCGGACGGCGGCCCCCAACGCCCCCGAGGGCGATGTGCGCAACGTCTACAAGGTCGGGTTGAACACGACCCGACTGCTGATGGCCCTGGGCGACGTCCTGTGCGCCTGGCTGCTGCTGCGTGGCGCCGAGGTGGCGTTGCGTCGGTTGGGCGGCGAGCTGTCGGCCGCGGACCAGGCGTTCTACGAGGGCAAGGTGGCCTCGGCCCGCTGGTTCGCGCGGACCGTGCTGCCGAAGCTGGCCGCCGAGGTGCAGATCGCCGAGGCCACGGATCTGGCCGTGATGGATCTGGCGGAAGCCGCCTTCTGATCGTCCGCCGTCCGGGGAGGAGCACAATGGCGGCATGACCTCCGCCGCGATTCCCACCCTGCCCTTCGGCCGCACCGGCCACGACAGCACCCGCGTCCTGTTCGGCGCGGCCGCCCTGGGCGACGTCACCCAGGAGCAGGCCGACCAGACGATGGAGCTGGTCCTCTCCTACGGCATCAACCACATCGACACCGCGCGCTCGTACGGCGACGCCGAGCTCCGGCTGGGCCCCTGGATGGAGACCCACCGCGACACCTTCTTCCTCGCCACCAAGACCGGTGAGCGGACCCGGGAGGAAGCGAAGCGGGAGATCGGGGAGTCGCTGGAGCGGCTGCGGACCGACCACCTCGACCTGATCCAGCTGCACAACCTGGTCGAGCCCGAGGAGTGGGAGACCGCCTTCGCTCCCGGTGGTGCCCTGGAGGCCGTGATCGAGGCCAAGGAGCAGGGTCTGGTCAGCCACATCGGCGTCACCGGGCACGGGGTGACGGTGGCGGCTCAGCACCTCCGGTCGCTGGAGCGCTACCCGTTCGACTCGGTGCTGCTGCCGTACAACTTCGCGATGTCCAACAACACCGCCTACCTCGACGACTTCGAGGCGCTGGTCGCGGTCTGCGCCGAGCGCGGTGTCGCCGTCCAGACGATCAAGTCGATCACCCGGGCGCCGTGGGGCGACCGCGAGCAGACCGCCAGCACCTGGTACGAACCGCTCACCGACCAGGGCGCCATCGACACCGCGGTCGCCTGGGTGCTCGGCCGCGAGGGGCTGTTCCTGAACACCGTCGGCGACATCACCATCCTGCCCTCGGTGCTGGCGGCCGCGGCCAAGGTGACCGGACGACCCGAGGCGGCCGAGATGCGCGCGCTGGAAGATTCGTTCGGGCTTCAGCCGCTCTTCACCTGAGGCCTTCCCTCGTGTCGGTGGGGTCGGCGATGCTGGGCTCGCCGGGTCCCTGGACCACGTGCTGCTCAACGGCCCCGCCCGGGCCCGGCTGACCCGCGCCGACCTCTGGAACGTCAACGCCGGGGAGTCACCGGCCCTGGAGTACTCGACGTACAAGACCACGGCCACCGACCTCTACGCACCCGACCCCAAGCGGTCCTCCGATCACGACCCGGTGGTGGTCGGGTTTCGCCGGCGCTGAGCGAGAGCCGCCCGGACGGTCTCGATCACCCGCTCGGGGTACTCCTCGATCATGGTCCAGGTGAAGCGCAGTACTCGCCAACCCGCCAGGACGATCGCATTCTGACGCCATCGGTCGTGTTCGAAGTTGGCGTCAGCGTGGTAGGCGTGACCGTCGATCTCGATCACCAGCCGCTCGGAGCGGAACAGGACGTCGACGGTGTAGCCGGTGCCCGTGGCTTTGACGTTCCCGCGCCAGCCCTCGATACCGGCACGCCGGAGCAGCCCGTGGAAGCGGCGTTCGGCGGTCGACCACGGATCGTCGCTCGACTCCTGGAGGACGAGGCGGCGTGCGGCATTCCCCGGCTGCCAACGGATGGCCGCCAGCGCCTCGCGCATCTCCTCCAGGTTTGCTGCCCCCGTCCGTAGGGCGACGTCGATCGCGTCCGCCCCGATGTCGATCGCCGTCAGCGCGGCTTTGGTCAGCCGCACGCCATCGATCTCCTGCACCAGGTGGTTCGGGATCGTGCGACGCTGGAAGCGGAAGCCAGGTTGCGGCGTGAGCTTGCGCGACACCGCCGCCGTGACCGCGTCCACCTCGACGTTGGGCCAGAAGGACAACTGCGCGGCCGTGTGCTCGATCAGCACGGCCTTCGGCTCGTACAGCCGAAGCGCCTGCACCCGGACGGCTGAAAAGTTCTTGTGGTGGGTCCGAGCGTAGACGCCCGGTAGCACGGCCTCGATCTCGCCGAGGCGGATCGACCGATCGAGAATCGTGACCAGATCTGGGTGCGCCCGACGAGCGATCACATCGACCTGGCCGAACATGACCTCCAAAGCGGGGTGCACACTGGAAATCTACCTCGAGAATCTTGCAGGCTACTGCCTATCGGGAGGCCCCGGATGATCTGGGTCGATTTCCAGTCGACGTCGTCAAGGAGTGGAGAGCCATCTCGGCGGCGCTGATCCGTCGCTAGGCGTCAGGATGAGGCCACCTGGCCGGTAGAACGGGTCCGGCATCCGCGCCGAAGGCAACGAGGTGGGAGTCATCGGACGACGTCGACCCAGCGGCCGGCCTCGTGCATGGAGGTGATCACGGCGGAAGCCACCCGGCTCGCGGCCAACCCGTCGGCCGCGGTGGCCAGCGGACTCGGCGTCCCGGCAGCCACGGACGCCACCCAGGCGCCCAGCTCGAGCCGGTACGCGTCGGCGAACCGGGGCCGCCAGTCCAGCGGGTAGCCCGTGGACCGGTTCCGACCGAGATCGACCGCCACCAGGGCCGGATCGGTGAGCGACAGCGCGCCCTTCTCCCCCAGCACCTCGGTGCGCAGGTCGTAGCCGTACTCGGCGTTGACGTACATGTCGACCGAGGTGAGCACACCGTCGGCGGTCCGCAGCAGGGTCAACGACGGGTCGGCCACGCCCGCGGGGACCTTGCTGGTGGCACGGCCGGCCAGCCAGGCCACCGAGGTGACCGGGGAGCCCAGCAGCCACGGGATCGAGTCGAGCTCGTGGATGACCGAGTTCGTGATGATCGACTCCGACGTGGTGTCGGGGTAGCTGGCCACATTGCGGCTCGCCCCGGTGACGCGGAGCACGGGTCCGATGACGCCGGCGTCGATGGCCGACTTCAGCTCGGTGTGGGCCGGGTCGAAGCGCCGCATGAAGCCCAGCGACAGGAGGTTCCCGCCGGCGGCGGCCTCGGCCGCGACGATCTCCTCGCACTCGGCCAGCGTCGGCGCCAGCGGCTTCTCGCACAGCGTCGGCTTGCCCGCAGCGACGGCGGCCAGCGCGTACGCGTAGTGGGTGGAGTCGTGCGAGGCGATGATCACCGCGTCGACCTCGGCGTCGGCGATCAGGGCGTCGCCGTCGTCGGCGACCCGGGCACCCGACTCGGCCGACACGGCGTCCGCCGTGGCCCGGTTGTCGTCGGCGACCACGGTCACCTCGGACCCGGCCACGAAACGCTGCAGATTGCGGATGTGGTCCGCACCCATGTTGCCGGTGCCGATGACGCCGATGCGCACGGTCATGAACGAAAGCCTCTCGGAAGTGGACGAGGAGATGGTCAGAGGCCTCACGCTAGCGCTTGTCAGTTTGTCTTGACAACCAACGGTTCGGCGGTGAGCGCCTCGACCGCGGCGCGCGCGGCCGCGCCGATGGCGGCGTCGGCCTCCGGCTGCTCGAACGCGTTCACCGCCGACTGGGTGAGTGCGACGACGACCACCCGATCTCCGTACGCCGTCTCGCACACGCCGGCCTCGTGGCGGAGGTGGAGGAAGGTGCCGGTCTTGCTGCGCAGCGTGGTCAGGTCACTGACCAGCTCGCCCGCGAAACGGTGCCGGGTGAGCTGGTGACCCAGTGCCGTACGCAGCTCCGCGGTCGCCCAGGGGTCGCCGACCCGGTCGGCCCAGACGTCGCCGAGCAGACTGGCCAGACCGGCCGCGTCGCCGGCGTTCGCCCGGGCGGGGTCGAGCTGCTCGATCGGGTGCCCGCCGCCCGGGGTGGCCCCGCGGATGGCGAGCTCCATCAGGTACGCCGAGGTGCTGCTCGGCAGACTCGCCACCGTGTCGTGCAGCTCCTTGATGGGGTGGCGCACCACCAGCCCGCGATGGCCCCACGCGGACAGCTGCTCGGTCACCTCGGCCGGCGGCACCAGCCCGAGCAGGGCGTCGGTCGCCGCGTTGTCGCTGACCGACAGGGCGAGGGTGACCAGGTCCCGGACGGCGACGGTGGCCGGATGAAGGAACAGCGAGACCCCGCTGGGGCCCGGGGTGCGACGGGTCGGGTCGAGCTCCACCGGTTGGCCGGGATCCAGCTCCCCACGGGCGATCCGGTCGAGGACGACGAGGGCGATCGGCACCTTGACCAGCGAGGCGAGCGGCAGGACGCGGTGCAGGTCGAAGCCCAGCTCGTCGCCGCGGTCGAGGTGCCGGGCCACGAACCCGCCGGACAGCCCGCTGTGGGCCCAGTCGCGGCGGATGTCGGTGGCCACCCGGAGCAGTTCGGCCGACGGACCGACCACCTCGGCGTCGGTCATCGCCGACCCCCGCCCGGCCCCAGCCGGCCCGCGATCCTGGCCAGCTGCTCCCCGGTCAGCACGCCGGGCCGGGCCACCACGTCCTGGCGGCGCACCAGCGCCAGCCCGCGGATTCCTCGCCAGCCGAGACCGAACGACGTGGCCTCGTTCGCGGTGCAGACGAGGACGTCGTCGTACTCGTGGAGCTGGGTGAGCGCCTCGGTCTGATCCGTGGCCTTGTGCACCTGATCGGCGCCGAGCCCGTGGCCCCGAGCGAGCCGGGTCAGCGGGTCACGGACCGCGGGCACGTCGTCCTCGGGTTGCAGGTGGATCCGTCGTGGTCGATCACCGCGGTCACGGACCAGACGACGCAGCTGGGACAGACACAGCGACCGGTCGTCAGCCGTCACCTCGGCCACCCCGAGCCCCAGGGTCGACGCGACGGCACCGGACCCCTGGGGCGCCACCAGGACGGCGATGGCGGCCCGGCCACTGAGCCAGAGCTGCGACCGCTCCTCGGGATCCTCCTCCCAGAGCCGGATCCGGGCCGGGGCCAGGCCACGACGGATGCCGGCCAGGACGCGTGGGTCGAGGTGTCGCGGCACGGCCATCACCAGCTCGGGTTCGGTCTCCCGGGTCGCCTCCTCCAGCAGGTCCCAGCGGGCCAACAGCTCGTCGGCGTGCGGCAGCACCCGCTGCCCCAGCTCAGTCAGGGTCACCGACCGGGTGGACCGCTCCAGCAGAGCCCCGCCCAGCCGTCGCTCCAGGGCGGCGACCCGTCGGCTGACCACCGGCTGCGGTACGCCGCACCGGTCCGCGCCCCGGGTGAAGCTGGACTCCTCGGCGACCATCCGGAACGCCTGCAGCGCTTCGATCAGGTCCATCGTCCGACCCTAGCCAGGACGCCCTGACCTGCCCTCATGTCGTCCGCGCATGAATCCGCCCGGGATCGTCTTGGCCGGCGCCGCCCCCGAACCGTCACGGTGGGGCGATGAACTCCACCGACTCCACCGACTCCCCCACCCTCACGTCGGCCGCGGCCGGACCGCTGACCCGGCGCACCCTGCTCGCCGCCTCCAGCGCGGTCCTCGTCGGCGCCGCGCTGCCCAGCCTCGACCCGACCCCGGCCCGCGCCGCCGGTCCGGCCGACAGCGACGTCGCCGCCCTGGAACGACGCCACGACCGCACCGTGGCGGTCTATGCCCGCAACCTGCGGTCCGGTCGCACGCTCGCCCACCGGCCCGACCGGGCGATGCCGATGTGCTCGCTGTTCAAGGTGATCGCGGTCGCCGCCGTGCTCCGAGGTGAGCTGGTGGTGCCGGACCACCGGGTGCTGGAACGTCCGGTCCACCTGCCCCCGGCGGCGCTGGTCGAGAACTCCCCGTTCCTGGCGGAGTGCTTCGACACCGGTCGGGTGCCGACGGTGGCCGAGCTGTGCCGGGCGGCCCTGCAGCGCAGCGACAACACCGCCGGCAACGCGCTGCTGTCGCTGATCGGCGGCCCGGCCGGGCTGACCCGAGTGGCCCGCGGCCTCGGCGACGGCGTCACCCGGCTCGATCGTTGGGAGCCGGAGCTGAACTCGGCGGAACCCGATCGCCGGGCCGACACCAGCTCCGCCCGAGCCATCGGGCAGACCTACACCGCGCTGGTCGTCGGGCAGGCGCTCCGCACCCCCGCCCGACAGCGGCTGCGGGGCTGGATGCTGGGCAACACCACCAGCGGAGCGCGGCTCGGCAAGGCGATGCCACCCGGGTGGCGACTCGCCGACAAGACCGGCGCGGGCGCGTACGGGGTCGTCAACGACGCCGGCATCGCCTGGGCCCCGGACGGGACGCCGATCCTGCTCTCGGTGCTCACCCGCTCCGACGACGTGGGGGCCTCGTACGACAACGAGCTGATCGCCGAGGTGGGCGGGCTCTGCCTGGCCCGCCTGACCTAGCCGTCAGGACAGGACCAGCCGTCAGGACAGGACCCAGCTGTCAGGACAGGACCCAGCTGTCAGGACAGGACCCAGCTGTCAGGAGAGGACCAGGGCCAGCCCCGGATCGGACAGGATCTGCGCGACGTCGGCGAGGAAGGTCGAGCCCTGCTGGCCGTCGGCCAGGCGGTGGTCGAAGGACACCGCCACGGTCGTCACCCAGCGTGGCTCGATCCGCTCGTCCGCTCCGGTGCCGACCACCCACGGCTTGCGGGCGATCCGACCGATCGCCAGGATGCCCGCCTCTCCCGGGTTCAGGATGGGCAGACCACCGTCGACCCCGAAGACACCGATGTTGGTGATCGTGAAGCTGCCGCGCGCCAGGTCGGCCGGCGGGGTCTTGCCCGACCGGGCCAACGAGACCAGGGTGCCGAACGACTGCGCCAGCTCCAGCAGCGACTGCCGGTCCGCGTTCTTGATGTTGGGCACGATGAGTCCCCGCGGCGTGGCCGCTGCGATGCCGAGGTTCACCCCGCCCTTCAGCACGATCTCCTGGGCGGCCTCGTCCCAGGACGAGTTGAGCTCCGGGTTGCGTCTCAGCGCGATCAGCACCGCCTTGGCCACGATCAGCAGCGGGGACACCTTGACGTCGGCGAAGTCGCGACGCTGCCTGATCGTCTGCACCAGGTCCATGGTGGCGGTCACGTCGGCCTCCACCCACACGGTCACGTGCGGAGCAGTGAACGCCGACTGCACCATCGCTGCCGCGGTGGCCTTGCGGACCCCCTTGATCGGGATCCGTCGGTCGCCGGCCGGTCCTTCCGGCGCTGCCTGCGACGGCCCATCCGCCGGTGCCGCCGCCCGCTGCGCCGCCGACTCGACGTCCGTTCGGGTGATCACGCCGCCGGTGCCGGTGCCCGTCAGGGAGCCGAGGTCGACACCGAGATCGCGGGCCAGCTTGCGGACGGGTGGCTTGGCCAGCACGGCGCCGGACGATGGTGGCACCGTCTCCGGCGCCGCCGGCCCGGGTCCGGGCAACGGGCCACCCTGCGGTCGCGCCGGCGCCGGCTGCAGGGGCTCGCGATGATCAGCGCGTCGCGACACCGGGCCGTCGGTGGCGAAGGTGCTGTTCACCTGCTCGTGGGCCTCGACCAGCGCGGCCTCGCCGGCGGGGTTCTTGCGGGGGCGCCGGCGGGTGTCGCCCGGCTTCGCGCCGTAGCCGACCAGGTTGGCGACCCGTTCGCCGTTCTCCTCGACGCCGGCGGCGGGGGCCGCGTCCGGAGTGGCGACCGCCTGCTCGGTGCCGTCGTCGATGGCGATGATCGGTACGCCGACGTCGACCGTGTCACCCTCGGAGACCAGCAGCCCGGTCACCGTGCCCTGGTACGGGCTGGGCAGCTCGACCAGTGACTTGCTGGTCTCGATCTCCACCAGGATGTCGTTGACCTTGATCTCGTCACCGACGGCCACCCGCCAGGTGACGATGTCGGCCTCGACGAGCCCCTCACCGGGGTCGGGCAGCCGGAACTCCTTGATCGCCACGCGTTGCTCTCCTCTTCGAGAATCAGTAGGCCAGGGACCGGTCGACGGCGTCGAGCACCCGGTCCAGATCCGGCAGGTACTCGTCCTCGACCCGGCTCGGCGGGTAGGGGATGTCGAACCCGCCGACCCGCAGCACCGGCGCCTCCAACGAGTAGAAGCACTGCTCGGTGATCCGGGCCGAGAGCTCGGCGCCCAGGCCGAGGTTGATCACCGCTTCGTGCACCACGACGGCGTGCCCGGTCTTGCGGACCGAGGTGACGACGGTGGCCATGTCGATCGGCGAGAGGGTGCGCAGATCGATGACCTCCAGCGACCGTCCCTCGTCCGCAGCCGCACCAGCGGCGTCCAGGCAGGTCTTCACCATGGGGCCGTAGCAGAGCACCGTGACGTCGGTGCCCGGCCGGACGACTCTCGCACTGTGCAAGGGAATCGGCGGTATCGACGTGTCCAGCTCGGCCTTCTCGTGATACCGCCGCTTGGGTTCGAAGAAGATCACCGGATCGTCGGAGGCGACCGCCTGCTGGATCATCCAGTAGGCGTCGACCGGGTTGGAGCAGGTGACGACCTTGAGGCCGGGGGTGTGCGCGAAGTACGTCTCCGGGGACTCGCTGTGGTGCTCGACCGCACCGATGCCGCCGCCCGAGGGGATCCTGATCACGATCGGCATCTTCTGTCGACCGGCGGACCGGTTGTGGAACTTCGCGACCTGGCTGACGATCTGGTCGAAGGCCGGGTAGACGAAGCCGTCGAACTGGATCTCACACACCGGTCGGTAACCGCGCAGGGCCAATCCCACAGCCGTCCCCACGATGCCGGACTCGGCCAGCGGCGAGTCGATCACCCGGTGCTCGCCGAAGTCCTTCTGCAGTCCCTCGGTGACTCGGAAGACGCCGCCCAGCTTGCCGATGTCCTCCCCGGCCAGCAGCACCTTCGGGTCGGCCTCGAGCGCCCGCCGCAGCCCGGCGTTGAGCGCCTTGGCCAGGGTGATCTTGCTGGTCTTGCTGGGGTCACCCGGCTTGCTGGAATCGACTGTCATCACTGCCTCCCTGCGACGGCGTCGTCGCCGGCCTCGAAGCTGGCCGAGTAGTCGGCATACCACCGCTGCTGGTCGACCAGGTGCGGGGTCTGCTCCTCGTACACGTTGTCGAACAGCTGCACCAGGTCCGGGTCGGGCAGGGACAGCAGACCCGATCGGATCCGGGCGGCGAGCTCGTCGGCACCGGCATCCACGCCGGCGAAGAAGGCGTCGTCGGCCAGGCCGCCGCGGGTCAGATAGGCCCGCACCCGCTCGATCGGGTCCTTCAGCCGCCAGTGCTCCAGCTCGTCGGCCAGCCGGTACTTGGTCGGGTCGTCCGACGTGGTGTGCGCGCCCATCCGGTACGTGTACGCCTCGATGAACGTGGGTCCGTTGCCGGAGCGGGCGCGCTCCAGGGCCTGGGAGGTGACGGCGTGCACCGCCAGCACGTCGTTGCCGTCCACGCGGACCCCGGGGAAGCCGAAGCCGGACGCGCGACGGTAGAGCGGGATCCGCGACTGGCGCTCGATCGGCTCGGAGATCGCCCACTGGTTGTTCTGGCAGAAGAAGACGATGGGGGCGTTGTAGGAGCTGGCGAAGATGAAGGCCTCGTTGACGTCGCCCTGGCTCGTCGCCCCGTCGCCGAAGTAGCCGATCACCGCCGCGTCCCGGGCCGGATCGCCGGTGCCGACCAGGCCGTCCCGCTCGATGCCCATCGCGTAGCCGGTGGCGTGCAACGCCTGCGCGCCGATGACGATCGTGTAGAGGTGGAACCGCGTCTTCGCCGCGTCCCAGCCGCCCAGGTCGACACCGCGGAACAGGCCGAGGAGCTGCAGCGGATCCACACCCAGCGTCCAGGCGACCCCGTGCTCACGGTAGGTCGGGAAGACGACGTCCTGATCACTCATCGCGCGACCGGAACCGATCTGCGCGCCCTCCTGACCGAGGCAGGACGCCCACAGGCCGAGCTCACCCTGCCGCTGCAGGGAGGTCGCCTCGGAGTCCAGGCGACGCGTCATCATCATGTCGCGGTAGAAACCCTTGACCTGCTCGTCGTCCCCGCTGAAGGCGTAGTCCGGGTGATCGACCCGAATGCCTTCAGGAGTCAGGAGCTGAACGAGTTCGGGGTCGCCATTGCTCACTCAGGCATCCTCTCGTCGTGGGACGCACGGGTTGCGTCCGACTGTGTCCCGGCGGGTGCACCGCCGGCCCCGGGCGCGGGATCGCCGCGTGTCGGGTCGTGCGGGAACGAAGGTGAAGTCAACGTACCGCCCCCGTTGTCGTCTGTGGAAAACAACTTGCATGTCCTAGTTGTCGTGTCCACAGTTGTCCCGATCGCGGTATGACGATCCGGGTCGGCCCAGCCGGCGCGACGAGAGCAGAGGAGGCGTCGAGATGTCCATCAACGTCCGGGCGTTCAGTGCGCCCACATCCGTTCTCTCTCCTGGAGTCATCACCCCTCATGTCTGTCTCACCCGCGGCGTCGGACGGCGCCGAGCCCATCCGCTTTCCTGAACCCTTCGACTACACACCCCTCCCCGATGAGCTGCCGCCGGGGCAGCGCTGGTCCACCTGGGACGAGATCGGCATCGTCGCGGGCCCCGAGCCCTGGCCCGACTGGCTGATCACCGCCGATGCCGCGATCGACACCGATCTCGGCATCCTCAAGACCGGCAAGGAAGCCGACGTCGTCCTGCTGGAGCGGGCCACGGACGAGGACTCGGTGATCATGGCCGCCAAGCGCTACCGGGGCGTCGACCACCGGTTGTTCCACCGCGACAGCGGCTACACCGAGGGCCGCAAGATCCGCCGCAGCCGGGACCGCCGCGCCGTGGCCAAGGGCAGTCGCTGGGGTCGTCAGATCGAGGCCGGCGAGTGGGCGATGGCCGAGTTCGGCTACCTGTGCACGCTGTGGGACGCCGGCCTCCCGGTCCCCTATCCGGTGCAGCTCGACGGCACCGAGCTGCTGATGGAGTTCATCACCCTGGCCGACGGTTCGGGCGCCCCGCGGCTGGCGCAGACCCGACCCGACGCGGAGCTGCTGGAGGCCTACTTCGACCAGCTCCGGACGGCGATGTGCACGATGGCCGGGATGGGACTCACCCACGGGGACCTGTCTGCGTTCAACGTCCTGGCCACCGAGGACCGCGTCGTGATCATCGACGTCCCCCAGGCGGTGAACATCGTCGGCAACCCGCAGGGCACCGAGTTCCTGGCCCGGGACTGCCGCAACGTCGCCACCTGGTTCACCGCCCGCGGCCGGGAGGTGGATGCGGAGACGCTGTTCGGTGAGGTGATCGCGTACGCCTGGTAGCCGGCCACGGAGGAGCGCCCTGGTAGGAAGACGGCGTGCTCCTGGAGTTGCCGTTCGTCGGCGCGTACGACTGGCCGCTCGCCCTGCGGATGATCGGCGCGCACGCAGTGCCCGGTGGCGAGCTCACCGACCCGGCGGTGGGGACGCATCGCCGGCTGCTGCCGAGCTCGGTCGGCCCGCTGGCCGTCACGGTGAGCCCGGGCGACACCGCGATCATCGTGCACGTCGACGGTGCGATCAGTGCGGCGGACGTCGCCGACCTCACCGGTCGGCTGCGGCACTGGCTCGATCTCGACCTGGATCCGGCGTCGCAGGTGCTTCGCTTCGGTGACGACTCGACGCTGGGTCCGCTGGTCCGCGAGCGGCCGGGCCTGCGGCGGATCCGCTACCCGGAGTCGTACGAGGCCGCGATCTCCACGGTGCTGGGCCAGCAGGTGTCCCTGGCCGCGGCGCGCACCTTCGCCGGTCGGCTGGTGGCGGCGTACGGAGCGTCGGGGCCCGGCGGACTGACGGTCGTTCCCCACGCCGGAGCTGGTGGCCGCGATCGATCTCGAGGAGCTGCGCGGGGCCGTCGGGATCACCGGTTCGCGCGCTCGCACGCTGCTGGCCGTCTCCGAGCTCTTCGCTCGCACCGGCAGCTGGCCGGTGCCGCTGCCGCGGGATCAGTGGGAGGAGCGAGCGGCGAGCCTGCTGGCCGTGCCGGGGATCGGACCGTGGACCGTCGCCTACCTGCGGATGCGACTGTTCGGTGACCCCGACGCGGTGCCGGTCGGGGATCTGGTGCTGCGCCGGGCTCTCGGGGTGGCGAAGGACCGTGACGTGCCCGCGGCGATGGGACGCTGGCGGCCCGAGCGCTCCTACGCCGTGTTCCAGCTCTGGGCGTCGACCGCCTGGTGAGGCGGTCTTCCGTCACCGCGCCAGGTCGAGGATCTCGGCGACCTCGGCGTCGGTCAGCTCGATCGGGTTGCCGCGCATGCTGCTGGCCCGCTGTGTCGCGGTGACGACCTCGGCCGTGTCGGCGGGCCCCAGTCCGTAGCTCCCGAGCCCGGGAACCCCGAGCGCCCGCGTCAGGTCGCCGAGCCAGAGCGCCACGTCCTCGGGCTCCGCGTCGACCGCGCCGGTCAGCAGCACCGCCAGCTCGGTCATCCGCAGGACCGTGTCCTCGCCGCCACGTTCCCGCACGGCGCGGAGGTTCACCCTCACGGCCGGCGCCAGCACGGCGGCGCACACCGCGCCGTGTGGTGCGCCCAGCCGCGCACCGAGGGCGGCGGCGAACCCGTGCACCGCACCGAGGCCGGCGTTGGCCAGGCACAACCCGCCGAACAGGCTGGTGATCGCGAGGTCGGACCGGACACCGGGGTCGACCATGCCGTCGGTGCACGCGCGCCGCAGCGACCGCGCCGAACGGACGATGCCGTCGCGGGCCAGCGCGTCGGTGAACGGGTTGGCCTTGCGGGACAGGAAGGGCTCGATCACCTGAGCCAGGGCGTCCATCCCGCTGGCGGCGATCGTGGCGGTCGGCACCCCCGCCAGCAGGTCGGGGTCGACGATCGCCACCCGGGGCAGCATCAGCGGGCTGCGCAGGCTGGCCTTCACCCCGTCCCCGGACAGCACCGCGTTCCGGGTCACCTCCGATCCGGTGCCGGCGGTGGTGGGGATGGCCAGGCACGGCAGTCCGGGCCGGGTGATCGGTCGGCCTGCCCGATCACCTCGAGGTGCTCCAGCGGATCCGCCCCGCTGACGGCCAGCACGGCCACGGCCTTGGCCACGTCGAGGGCGCTGCCACCCCCGACGCCGATCACCGCGTCGCAGCCGGCCGCCGCCGCCACCCCGTCGCGGACGACCTGGAGGGTGGGCTCACCGGCGACGGCGTACGTCGACGTCGCAATGCCCCGCCCGTTCAGCGCGTCCACCAGGAACCCGGCTCGCTCGGTGGAGCGTCCGGTGACCAGCAGGACACGTCGCGCTCCCCAGCCGGCCACCACGTCCGGCGCCTCCGCGGCACGGCCCGCGCCGACCCGGATGTCGATCGGCAGGGTCAGGTCGAACGACGCGGCGCTCACCAGGCGGCGTCGTCGGGTGAGGTGTTGACGTACCGGGTGCCGACCCGCGGCCGGGCCATCATCGGCGACACGGTGTCCCGCCAGGTGGCGTAGTGCGCCGTCTCCTTGTGCGCCGCGGCGGCCGCCTCGTCGACGTAGACCTCCACCAGGACGACGTGGGCGGGATCGGTGCGGTCGGTGAGGACGTCGAAGCGGAGGATGCCCGGCTCCTGGCGGCTGGCGCCGGCGTTGGCCTCCGTCGCCGCGAGGAAGGCGTCCAGGTGTTCCGGCACGACGGCGATGTCGACGTGCACCACGAGCAGCGAGTTCGTCACCTCGCCGACGATAGCGACGACGGCGGTCTTCGCGGCGAGGGGCATGATGGCGACCGTGGTGATCACTCCGGCCACCGCCGGAGGGGACAGTCGCGGTGAGTCGATGGCAGCATGACCTCGAGGAGGCGTAGCCGATGACCATCCACCTGTGCGCGACCTGCGCGGTCGAGACCGAGGGGTCGCACTCCCCCGACCGGATCTGCCCGATCTGTGCCGACGAGCGCCAGTACCTGCCGAAGGGCGGACAGCGCTGGACCACCGTCGAGACGCTGATCGCCGGCGGTCACGTCCTCGAGTGGTTCGAGGTCGAACCGGATCTCGTCGGGCTGGTCAGCACGCCCGGGGTGGGTATCGGGCAGCAGACCATGCTCGTCCGCACCGACGAGGGCAACCTGCTCTGGGACCCGCCGGGTCTGATCACCGACGAGGCGATCGACCACGTCCGTCGGCTCGGCCCGGTCGTCGCGATCGCGGCCAGCCACCCGCACATGTACGGCGTCCAGCTGGCCTGGGCCGAGGTGCTGAACGCCCCCGTGCTGGTCTCCGCCAAGGACGCGGAGTGGCTGCAGCGGCGCGGTGACGCGATCGAGCTGTGGTCCGGTGAGCGTCGCGTGACGTCGACGATCACCCTGTACGAGCTGGGCGGGCACTTCCCCGGCAGCTGCGTGGCGTTGTGGAGCACCGGAGCGGCCGGCCGGGGGGTGCTGCTGGCCGGCGACACGATCTTCGCCAACCCCGACGGCACGGCGTCGTTCATGCGCAGCTACCCCAACCGGATCCCGCTGTCCGCAGCGGTCGTGCAACGCCTGGCCGACGCCACCGACCGGCTGGAGTTCGACCGGCTCTACAACAACTTCGGCGCGATCATCGACGCCGACGCCCGGGCCGTGGTCCGCTTCTCCGCCGACCGGCACGCCGCCTGGGTGCGGGGCGACTTCGACCACCTGACCTGATGACGATCATCATCGGCGCCGGCGCGGCCGGGCTGGCGACGGCGGCCCGGCTCCAGCGGCGCGGGTTGCCGTACCGGCTGATCGATGCGGGTGACGCCGTGGGCGCGTCCTGGCGGGACCGCTACGACAGCCTGCAGCTGCACACGGTCCGCTGGCTCTCGGCGCTGCCCGGCACGCCGATCCCGAAGGCGTACGGGCCGTGGGTGCGCCGCGACGACCTGGTGCGCTACCTGCAGGACTACTCCGACCAGCACGACCTCCGCCCCGAGCTCGGGGTCCGGGCCACTCGGGTCGACGCCGACCGAGCCGGGTGGCGGGTGGAGACCTCGGCCGGTCCCCTGGCCGCCGACGCGGTGGTCGTGGCCAGCGGCTACAGCCACACGCCGTACGTCCCCGACTGGCCGGGCCGGGACACGTTCGCCGGGCCGGTCCTGCACTCGTCGGCCTACCGCGAGCCGTCGCCGTACGCCGGGCAGCGGGTCCTGGTCGTCGGCTCCGGCAACTCCGCCGGTGATCTGGTCACCGAGCTCGCCGGCGTGGCCGGCGAGGTGATCATGGCCGTCCGGACCCCGCCGAACATCGTCCGGCGCGACACCCGCGGCGTCCCGAGCCAGCTGATCGGCATCGCGTCGGACCCGCTCCCGACGGCCCTCAAGAACCCGATGTCCGGTCTGCTGCGCAGGCTGACGATCCCGGACCTCAGCGGCTACGGGCTACCGGCCCCCGACCGGGACGGCTTCAGCCAGTTCCAGCGGTCCCGGACCGTGCCCATCCTCGACCACGGCTTCGTCGACGCCGTCACCTCCGGCCGGGTCCGGGTCGTGCCGGCGGTCACCGGCTTCGTCGACGGTGCGGTCCGGTTGGCCGACGGCAGCCGGGTCGAGGTCGACGCCGTGCTGGCCGCGACCGGCTACCACACGGGGCTGCCGGACCTGGTCGGACACCTGGGCGTGCTGGACGAGCGCGGCATGCCCCTGGTGTCGGGGGGCCGCACGCTGCCGCAGGCCCCTCGGCTGTACTTCGTTGCCATCAAGGTCGAGCTGACCGGGGTGCTGCGGGAGGCCGGGATCGAGTCGGGCCAGATCGTCCGATCGCTTGCTGGAAACGCCTGATCCGCAGCAGCGCGGCGGCGATGGCCTCGGGACCGGCGGCCAGGGACAGCCGGATCGCCGTGCCTCCGTCGACGGTGTCGAAGTCCGGTCCCGGCGTGACGGCCACGTCCTCGGCGTCCAGCAGCGCCGCGCACCACGCGACCGAGTCCGGGTAGGGGCCCAACCGGTCCGCGATGTCGGCCCACACGTAGAAGGCGCCGTCGGCCGGAGCGACCTTGGTCCACCCGAGATCATCCACCGCGTCGAGCACCAGCGACCGCGCCGCCGCGAACTCCCGGACGGCGCTCTCGGCTTCGGCGTACGAGCTCTCGGTGAAGGCCGCGATCGCCGCGTGCTGCGCGGGCACCGGCGCGCACAGGGCGTAGTTGCCGGCCAGGGCGTCGACGGCCGCGACGAGGTCGTCGGGCACCAACGCCCAGCCGAGCCGCCAGCCCGTCATCCCGGCGTACTTGGAGAACGAGGAGATGATCACCGCGGAGCGGTCGTGCTGCCAGGCGCAGCAGCCGACCCCGACCCGTTCGGCCACCGAGGCGTCGACGATGCCGTGGTAGATCTCGTCGCTGATCAGCCGGACACCATGATCACGACACCAGCCGGCCAGGTCGGCGAGCTGATCATGGTCGACCATCGTGCCGGTCGGGTTGGCGGGCGAGGCCAGCACCAGCCCTGCGACCGGACCATCGCGCAGGGCGGCGTCGAGCAGCTCCCGGGTCGGCTGGAACCGTTCGGCGGGGCCGCACGGGAGCTCCACCACCTCGCAGCCGAGACTGCTCAAGATGTTGCGGTACGCCGGGTAGCCGGGCCGGGCGAGCAGCACCCGGTCGCCGGCGTCGAACGCGGCCAGGAAGCTGACCAGGAAGGCGCCGGACGATCCCGTGGTGACGGCGATCTGGGCGACCGGGACGTCGAGGTCGTACCAGCGGCGGTAGTGGCCGGCGATGGCCTGCCGCAGGCTCGTCAGGCCGAAGGTCTCGCTGTAGCCGAGCGGGGTCCGGTCGGTCATCAGCTCGGCAAGCCGACGGCGCACGTCCGATGGAGCCCCCTGGGACGGTTCGCCGGCACAGAGGGAGATGACCTCGCGACCGGCGGCGCGGGCCTCCGCAACGCGCTGCAGCACCGTCATCACCGCGAACGGGGGCACGGCGGACCGCCGCGAGGCGCCGATCGGTCCGCTCATCGGGCCCGCTTGCGCGCGCGGTACGCCGCGACCGCGGCCCGGTTGCCGCAGTTGCCGTCGTCACAGAAGCGCTTGGACCGGTTCTTGGACAGGTCGACGAGCACGTCGTGGCAGTCGTCGGCGGCACAGGTCTTCAGCCGCGCCCAGTCGTCGGCCCGGATCAGCTCCAGGAAGGCCATGGCGGCCTCGGCCGCCATCCGCTGCGCCAGCGGCGCTTCCGGCGGGGTGACGTGCAGGTGCCAGTCCCACTCGTCGTGCCGGGTCAGGAACGGCCGGGCGTCACAAGCCGCCAGGATCTCGTTGATGATCGGTACGGCCGCGTCACGGTCGGCCACCTGCCAGAGTCGGCCGAGCTGGCTGCGGACGTCCCGGACCTCGGCCACCTCCGCCTCGGTGCCGAGGATCACGCCGGTGAAGGGATGCCGGTCCAGGAAGCTGCGCAGGCCGGCCGGCTGCGCCAGACCGTCGACGCCGTCGCTGTCCACGGTGTTGACCAGGGCAGCGGCCTCGGCCAAGGACACCTCCGTGTCATGAGTGAAAATCATCTTGACTCGTGACACCTCCTCCCCTAGTGTCATCAGCATAATCGCAGTTAGCTAATGACAGGACCCGCCTCGTGACCGCCACCGCGCCAGCGACCCCCGCCGTCGTCGGCAGCACCACCGTAGACGTCCGGACCGGACTCCCGATCGCCCTCTGCTCCGCCGCGGCGTTCGCCCTATCGGGCTCGTTGGCCAGCAGCCTGCTCGTCACCGGGTGGTCCCCCGCGGCGGTGGTCGCGGCCCGGGTCGGCGGCGCGTTCCTGGCCCTGCTGATCCCGTGCCTGCTGCTCCTCCGCCGCACCGGGCTGCCGACGGGGCGGGCCACCGGCCGGATGGTGGCGTACGGGGTCGTCGCGGTCGCGGGTGCCCAGCTGTGCTACTTCAGCGCCGTTCAGCATCTGTCGGTCGGCGTGGCCCTGCTGCTGGAGTACCTCGCTCCCGTGCTGCTGATCGGCTTCTTCTGGTGGCGTCGCGGCCAGCGGCCGAGCGCCGCCAAGCTGGTCGGCGCCGCCCTGGCCATGGCCGGCCTGGTCCTGGTGCTGGACCTGACCGGCGACGTCCGGATCAGCCTGGTCGGGGTCGCCTGGGGCCTGGGCGCCGCCCTGTGCCTGTGCGTCTACTTCGTCCTGTCCGAGAGCAGTGGCTCGTCCTCCCCGGCCCTGTTGCTGACCACGGTGGGCACCGGCGTCGGCGCCGCGGTGCTGGTGCTGGCCGGCCTGATCGGGATCGTGCCCCTCACGGTCGCGGCCGCACCGGTCACCATCGCCGCCCGGACCATGCCGTGGTGGGTGCCGATCGTGGCCCTCGCGCTGGTCTCGGCCGCCCTGGCGTACGTGACCGGTATCGAGGCGGTCCGACGGCTCGGCAGCTCGATCGCCTCGTTCGTCGCCCTGTCGGAAGTGATCCTGGCGGTGGTCTTCGCGGCCCTGCTGCTGGGCCAGATCCCGACGCCCATCCAGGCGATCGGCGGGGTGCTGATCCTGGCGGGCATCGCTACGGTGCAGGCACAGCCGGGGACGTGGCGGCTGGTTCGGCAGCGTCGGTGAGGATCCGCCGAGCGGGGAGCATCGACAGCGCCGCGGCCACGCACCCGACAGCGGTCAGCGCGAGGATGATCTGGTAGGGCCAGAGGCCGACCAGCATCGCCCCCACGGCGATCGAAGCCGTGGTCGGCACGGTGCTGATCATGTCGTAGCCCGCGGCCACCCGACCCATCACCTCGTTCGGGGTGCACCGCTGGAGCAGGGTGGCGACGGCGACGCCGAGGATCGGGATGCCGATGCCGACGAGCCCGAAGCCGACCACGGCGGCCGGCAGTGCGGGGATGGCGCAGAGTCCGGCGCCGACGGCGATCACCAGCAGCCCGACGACGATCAGGGACGGTTCGCTGATCCGGCGGATGGCGCCGCTGACGACGACACCACCCAGGATCGCGCCGGCTCCCTGCACGCTGACCAGCACCCCGACGAACTCCGGCGGCCGGTGGAGGCCGTCGCCGACCAGCGCGTACACCGTCGGCTCGACCATGCCGATCGCCACGGAGAACAGGACCGTGGTCAGGGCGAGCCGACGCAGCAGCGGCGATCGCCACAGGTGCCGCAGTCCCGCGGTCAGCTCGACACCGAACGGCACCACCTCCCGAGCAACCCGGACCTCGCGATGGCGGAGGAACATCAAGATGACGGAGGCCAGCACCAGGGTGGCCGCGTCCAGGGTGGCCACCCAGCGCCCACCCACCACGGCGAACAGCCCGGCCCCGGCCAGCGGGCCGATCAGCCGCAGGCCCTGTCGCACGGTGGCCAGCAGACCGTTCGCCGGGCCCACCAGGTCCATCGGCAGCATGGCCTGCACCAGACCGGAGATGGCCGCGTTGAACATGACGCTGCTGAACCCGTACCAGACGGCCACGGCGAACAGCAGCCACAGCTGCCCGCGGTCCTCGACGAACCAGAGCGTGCACACCACGGCCGCGCTGATCAAATTGAGCCCGATCATCACCGCCCGCCGGGGCAGTCGATCGACCACCACACCGGCGAACGGGGCGAGCAGGCCCGGAGCGACCATCGCGAAGACCGTCAGACCGGCGATGGCGTTGCTGCCCGTGAGCGTCTTGGCCCAGATGCCGAAGACCAGGAGCAGCGTCCACTCACCGAACATCGACAGGGTCTGGCCGGCCAGCAGGAGCCGGAAGTCGCGGTGCCGGAGGAGCTCACGCATCGGGCTGCTCCCCGCGCTCGTCCGGCCGCGGCATCAGGTAGGTGAGCACGTCGACGAGGCGGGATCCCGGCGGAGCCTCACCGGCGAACGTGCGGCGTTGCAGGGGGACGAGGAGCGCCGAGAGGGCCGCGCCGAGCTCGTCCAGCTCCTCCTCGGTCATCCGGATGGCCCAGTCCGAGAACATGGCCGACTCCCGCCAGGGGTCGCTGGCCCGGTGCGCCGCGGCGCTGCGGATGCGGTCGATGTTGCGGGCGTCGATCACCGCGCCGAGGGCCTCCGCGGCCGACCGCTCGGCCGGCGAACCGCTGGCGGCGATGTGGTTGCCGACCGGGACCCAGCGCCAGGGGCGGTTGCGCCCCTGGCCGCCGTCGGCCTCCTCGACGAACCCGAACCGTGCGAGCTGCCGCAGGTGGTACGAGCACGAGGCCGCCGAGTCGTCCAGACGCGCGGCGCACTGGCTCGCGGTGAGCGGCCCGTCCGCGATCAGCAGATCGAGGATCTGCATGCGGCGGGGGTGCGCGAGGGCACGCAGCTGCTCGGGACGCTGCAGCTGCCGCACGGGCAGCCCCTGCTCCTCCACGATCTCCGGTCGGACGTTCGGCGTCTTGGGCACTGTCGAAAGGTATCTTTCGAAAGGACTCTTTTCAAGTCCCGGGCTCGACGAGCGCTGGCACTGGTGGTTGCGGCCGGAAGTTCGTCAAGGGTGCCCGGTGTCCAGGTGCGTGGATCGCCAGGCCGACGAGGGAGGGATGCCGAGTCGCATCGCGACCGAGGAGAACGCAGCGAGGCGCGTGCCTGGGCGCCGGGCGCCCCGACGAACCTCCGGTCGTGACCACTAGACTCCCCCGGTGCCCGACCGACCCCGAGCCAGCGGCGTGGTGATCGCCGGTACGTCCTCGGACGCCGGGAAGTCGCTGGTGGTGACGGGACTGTGCCGGGCGCTGCGACGCCGGGGGGTCGACGTGGCGCCCTTCAAGGCGCAGAACATGTCCAACAACTCGATGGTCTGCGCCGACGGTGCGGAGATCGGCCGGGCGCAGTACCTGCAGGCCCAGGCCGCCCGCGTCGAACCGACGTCGGCGATGAACCCGGTGCTGCTCAAGCCCGGCTCGGACCGGCGCAGCTTCGTCGTGCTGCGCGGGCGGCCCTACGGGACGTTGGAAGCCGGGCAGTACGCGACCGGGCGGACGGAGTTGGCCGCGGCGGCCTTCGAGGCGTACGCCGAGCTCTCCGAGGCCCACGACCTGATCGTCGCCGAGGGCGCCGGCTCGCCGGCGGAGATCAACCTGCGGGCCGGGGACTACGTGAACCTCGGACTCGCCCGTCGCTTCGATCTACCGATGGTGGTGGTGGGCGACATCGACCGGGGTGGCGTGTTCGCGTCCCTGTACGGGACGTTCGCCCTGCTGGAGAAGGATGACCGGGCGGCGATCCGGGGATATGCGATCAACAAGTTCCGCGGTGATCGGGGCGTTCTGGATCCCGGGTTGGCGATGCTCACCGAGCGCACCGGACTGAGCTGCCTCGGCGTGCTCCCCTGGCTGCCCGGGGTCTGGCTCGACGCCGAGGACACCCTCGAGGTCGGTGCCTGGCGGTCGTCCACGCGCGCCGCCCGTGATCATGATCGGCTGCGGGTCGCGGTCGTGCGACTGCCCCGGGTCTCCAACATGACCGACGTCGAGGCACTGGCGGCGGAACCGGGGGTCGACGTGCTGGTCACCACCGACCCGCGGGTGCTGCAGGACGCCGACCTGGTGGTCCTCCCCGGCACCCGCACGACCGTCGACGACCTCGCCTGGCTGCGCCGGACCGGGTTGGCCGACGCGATGCTGTGGCGCGCGACGAACGAGCGGCCGGTGCTGGGCATCTGCGGGGGGTTCCAGATGCTCGCCCGGACGATCGACGACGAGGTCGAGGGGGGTGCACGGAGCGGGGCTGATCTGGTCGACGGACTGGGGCTGCTGCCGGTCGGCGTCCGCTTCGAGGAGGCCAAGACCCTCGCTCGCCCGGTCGGCACGTGGCGCGACCACCGGGTGGCGGCGTACGAGATCCACCACGGCGTGGCCGTACGGTCGCCCGACGGCGAGGCCGAGACGTTCCTCGACGGCTGGCGGGTCGGGACGGTCTGGGGCACCATGTGGCACGGCACGCTGGAGAACGACGGGTTCCGCCGCGCCTGGCTCGCCGAGATCGCGGCGGCGAGCGGTAGCGACTGGAGACCCGACCCGGACGCGCCGTCGTTCGGCGACCGCCGGGAGACCATGATCACGATCATGGCCGACGCGGTCGAGGAGCACCTCGATCTCGACACGCTGTTGAGCTGGACCAGGATGGCGCCGTGATCACCGTGCTCGTCGTCGGGATCGGCAGCGGCAGCCCGGCCCACCTGACCGCGGAGGCGGTCGCCGCCCTCAACCGCGTGGACGTGTTCCTGGTCGCCGACAAGCGGGCCGACACCCGTGATCTGGCCGCGATCAGGACCGATCTCTGCCGGGCCGTGATCACCCGGGATGACTACCGGGTGATCGAGGTCGCCGACCCGCCCCGTGACCGCGACGCCTCCGGCTACCGGGAGGCCGTCGCGGACTGGCACGCGCGGCGGGCGACCGCGTACGCCGAGGTCATCCACGCGGAGCTGCCGGACGGTGGCACCCTCGGCTTCCTGGTCTGGGGCGATCCGGCGTTCTACGACAGCACCCTGAGGATCGTCGAGCAGATCGGCGACGCCGGTGTCGATCTCGCGGTGGAGGTGTTCCCGGGAATCAGCAGCGTCCAGCTGCTGGCGGCCCGGCACCGGAT
This sequence comes from uncultured Actinomycetota bacterium, assembly GCA_963759915.1. Classification (GTDB taxonomy): domain Bacteria; phylum Actinomycetota; class Actinomycetes; order Propionibacteriales; family Propionibacteriaceae; genus Microlunatus. The sequence goes on from CAVXBJ010000031.1 coordinate 50,562, forward strand.
GATCTTGAACACGGTCGGCGGTCCGATCCACCTGACCACGGGGCGACGCCTGGTCGAGGAGTTCGACCCGGGGCTGGGCACCGTGGTGGTGATGCTGGACGGTGACCTGGCCTGCGCCCGACTGGTCGATCGTCACCCGGACCTGGAGATCGCGTGGGGTGCTCAGCTCGGTCTGGCCGACGAGGCCCTGGTCCGTGGTCGCCTGGCCGATGTGCTCACCGAGATCACCGAGCTGCGGGCGGCGATCCGGTCGCAACGGGGTTGGGTGATGGACGTCTACGCGTTACGTCCCGGGGACTGACCGTCAGCCGGACAGGGCGACCGCCACCTGCGCCTCCCCGGCCGCGACGTGCACCGTGACCTCGACCAGGTCGACCTCGCTCCGCACGACCAACCGGTAGTCCCCCGGGACCGGAACGGTGATCGAGAACCTCCCGTCCTCCCCGGTCAGCCCGGCGATGTCGGGCACCGGGACCGGCGCGGACGCGATGAGGACGGTCGCGCCGGCGACGGGATGACCGGCGGGATCGGTGACCGCACCATCGATGATCATGATGCGGCCACCGGTCCTCTCGGGGTCAGGCCTTCCAGAGCTGGAAGTTGTCGAACACCGGCTTGGTGATGCGGGTGCCGCTGTTGCTGCTGCTGCCACCGTACGCGTGCACGGCGACGCCGTACCGGACACCGTCCTTGATCACGTACGCCGCGCTGCCGCTCTGCCCGCCGGCGGTGTCGATCGTGTAGTAGACCTTGCGCGGTCCGAGGGCGGCCACCGCACTCGACTGGTACCACTGGGTGCCGGTCGGCTTGTCCCCCGGGTAACCGGAGATGTTCACCGTCAGGGACCGCAACGTGTCGTCGGAGTAGCTGGCGAAGCCGAACCACCCGGTCTGGTTGCCCAGCGGCGTGGGCAGCACGAGGGCACCGTAGTCGAACTCCTCGTTGGGACCGCCCGCCCAGGCGGACACGCTGCGGAGGTTGGCGCGCGGCACCGTGACGGACCCGTACGGCAGGGTCGCGCCGTTGCGGCCGGGCATCACCCGGATGCTCTGCACCCAGCCGTGCCGGGCGGTTCCGGGCGCGTGGATGAACACGCAGTGCCCGGCGGTGATCACGGTCCTGGGACCGATGAACCAGCCGGTGCCGATCCACTGGGAGCCGTCGTTGGCGGTGATCAGCAGTGAGCAGTGCACCCGCCACGGGTAGTCGCCGGTGTTGGCGATCTGGATCCGCGTGTCAGGCCCGAGCACGGACTCCGTCTCGCTCATCCGGCCGTAGGTCGCCTCGCCGATCGGTCGCAGATTCGACGTGTCCGGGGCAGCTTCGGCCACGGCTGCCTCGGCCGAGACCGCGATGACGGGTTCCACCGAGCCGTCGACGTACGCGCTCTCACCCTCACCGGTCGATGCCCCCTCGACCGCCTCGACGCCCGGCTGCTCCGTGGAGGCATCCTCTTCGGGAGCGACAGGCGTGTGCGGGTTGTCCGGCGTCTCACTCATGATCAGGTCCTCCTGACTGCGTCGACGTCCGCGCTGGACGTGACGTGGACCAGGAGGAGCAACGGCAGGCGCCGCGCGATACCTCACAAGCGCCACCGAAGCTGGCTGAAGTCAGCCCGCGGGGGCCGGCGCGGCGGTGTTCCAGACCTGGTGGGCCCAGTGGCGGTCGCCGAGCAGGAGGGTGCCTTGGTTGGTGGTGAGGGCGATGAGTCCCTCGGGTGAGCGCCACAGGTAGGTGCCGCAGTCGGGTTGTCGGGCTTGCCAACCGCCCAGGGTCTTCGCCCGGTGCTCGGTCCGGGTCAACGGCCCGAGATTCTCCAGGGCGGTCTGCCCGGGTGGCCCGTCTCTGGTGTGCGGGATGGTGTGGTCCAGGTCGAGCCGACCGCCGGTGCTGATGGTGGTGGCGGGACTGAACGGCCACACCGACCCGGGATGCCGCACCACCATGGCCTGCCGCAGCCGTTGCGGGATCTCGTAGGCGTCCACCGCCGCGGTGGCCGCGGGGTCCAGCACGGGTCGGATCGTGATGGCCGGGTCGGCCTGGGTCAGCCAGTGCCGGAACTGGTCCACGGTGACCGGCCCGTGGGCGGTGCGGACCACCCCGTGCTGCTGCACCAGAGTCTGATCGGCGACATGAACATGGATCACCACCCGGGGACCACAGGCTTGCTCAGCCGGGCGGAACGGCCGCAGATCGAACCGGGCACCAGCCGGCGGGCGGGTGAAGGTGGCCGGGACCGGAGCCGACGTCGGCTCGGTCTCGGTTTCGGTCTCGGCAACCGGATGATCATCATCTGTGGACTGATCAGCAGTCGGGTGATCAGCACGGTGCCGCTGGTACCAGGTGAGGTCCGCCTCCTCGACCGGCGGCTCTTCCGGTCCGGGATCCTCACCGTCGGGCGGGGCGGGGTGTTGGGTGGTCCAGCAGTCGTCGTCGAGATCATCGAAGCCGGGTTGGTGGACGTTGCCGTGCCGGTCGGTCTCCCACCCCGCGGCGGGCAGATCCGCCGCCCACGGATCGGTGTCGTCTGCCTGGTGCGCTACGACCTGCTCCTCCGGGGTCGGGCACACATCCGGTTGGTCGGCGTGGCGGGCCAGCAGGTCCCGCAACCTCGCCTGGTAGGCGATGATCCCGACCGCCTTCGACCGGCGGACCGCGACCGGGTCCTCATCCCCCTCCTCGGCCAGACACTCCGCGACCCGGTTCACCAACGCCAGAAACGCGGACGCGTCACCGGCATCGACCCGGGCCACCAACGTCCGCAGACCGTCACCGGACTGGGTGGCCCGCACATCCCGCTGCGCAGCCGCCCGGGCCGCCCGCTGCTGGTAGGTCTTCTCATCGACCTGCAACAACGTCGCCTCGAGCAGCTTCTCGAACCGGCCCCAGGCCAACAGCTCGACCTGCCCGGTCACCATCCGATCCACCACCAGGACCGACACCAGCGACAGCTCCGAGGTGCGGCGGGCGATCTCGCGGGCCTTCCACGCCAGCACCTCTCCGGCCTGGACCCGTGCCCACAGGAGTGGCAACCGGTGCCGGATGCTCAACGCGTCCCCGATCAGCAACCGGGCCGCGACCACACTCGACTGCTGCGCCAACGCCAACGACGACGGACACGTCTCCGCCACCAACGGTGTCCCCAACGGCCCCATCCGCACGAACCGGTCCACCAACACCGACAACCCCGCACCAACCTGGTCGGGATCACCGGTCTCGCCGTGGCAGTCCGCCCACGCCGCCGCCACCACCAGCTTGCGACACCCCGCCCGCCGCTCCTGCCCATGATTGTCCGCAGCCAGGCTGAGCAGCGCACCCGGATCCCCGAGCGACTCCTCCAACCACTGATCGAACATACAGACGATTATAGCTGAATTCGAGTTTCCTGACCAAGCGGGAATGACCCGAATCCGTTACCTGGCAGGAAGATCCTAGATTCTCTGCATGACTGGAGGCGTGGTGATCGGCCCAACGTGGCGCGCCGGCCAGACGTGGCGACAGCGTCACCTCGACGTGGGGCTTGAGCTGCCTGCGGTTTCAGTGGCCCAGCAAGGGCGGCCTCCATGCTCGCGACAAGGACCGCAGAGGTCGGGAGCCACGACATCGCCCTTCCAGCGACCACCGACATCCGCGATGCTGGTCGGATGACCGATTCCGAGCTACGTCGCATCTTCGACGACGACGCTCGCCTCTACGACCGCGCGCGACCGGACTACCCGGCCGCCCTCTTCGCCGACCTGGTCGAGCTCACCGGTCTGGGGCCCGGTTCCCAGGTGATCGAGATCGGCCCGGGCACGGGGCAGGCGACCCGGAGTCTGGCGGCCACAGGCGCCAGCGTCATCGCCGTCGAGCTGGGTGACCGGCTGGCCACGGTGCTGCGGGAAAACGTCCGCGGGACCGCGGTCCAGGTGGTGCACAGCGCCTTCGAGGACTGGACACCGCCGCACCGGGTGGACCTCGTGACGTCCTTCACGGCCTGGCACTGGATCGATCAGCACAGCCGCGCGGATCGGGTGCACGCCGCCCTCGCACCCGGCGGCCGGTTGGCGACGGTCACGACCGCTCACGTCCGTGGCGGCACGGTCGAGTTCTTCGCCCAGGCCCAGAACTGCTATCTGCGGTGGGATCCCGCCACCGATCCGGACGAGGTGTTCTCGTCCCCGGCGGAGCTGCCGGAGGTCACCGACGAGATCGACGCCGATCCGCGGTTCGCCCCGGCGGTCCGCCGCCGCTACGTTCGCGACATCACCTACACCGCCGACGACTACCTGGCGGTGCTGCAGACGTACTCGGGTCACCGGGCTCTCTCCCCGGAACGCCGCTCCGGACTGCTCTCCTGCCTGCGTTCGGTGATCGAGGACCAGTACGGCGGCATGATCACCAAGACCTACCTGCACGAGCTGCGGGTCGCCCGGGCCTACGATCGCTGACATGGCCGGGTCGCCACGGCGATCCGGTACGACGAACGCGGCCACGGTGACTCTCCGACCGCGGGGGACCGACCACAGCCTGGAAGCGCGCGTCGCGGCTCGTGACCGCGGTCCGCCGGTGATCAGCCGAGCCGGCTGGAACCCAGCATCCGGTCCACCTCGATGATCAACACCACCCGCAGCGGGTTCACCCGGGGTTGCCGGTAGCGGACGGCGTAGCGGGCCACGGCGTCGGCCACCGCTTCGGGATCGGTGTCGACCCGCACCGGCCCGCTGACGGTCAGCCACCGCGCGCCGTCGACCTGGCAGACCGCGGCCACCGCGCCGGGGCGGCCGGCGTTGCGGGCCTTGACCGACTCACCGCTGGTGATCACCCGGGCGATCCGGGTCCGCGCGTCGTAGGTGAAACCGACCGGCACCACGTGCGGCGACCCGTCCCGGCGGAGCGTGGTCAAGGTGGCCAGATGACGCTCGGTCAGGAAGTCGAGGACGTCACTCGGGAGGGCCGCCAGATCGAGGCTCATCCCCGGTCCTCGAGATCGCCCTCGACGTCCAGGTAGACCTGCTGCATCGCGGTCATCGTCTCCGGATCAGGCTCGGCCCAGAGCCCCCGCTCGGCGGCCTCGCTGAGCTTCTCGATGATCCCGGTCAGCGCCCAGGGGTTGGCCTGACGCAGGAAGTCCTGGTTCTGCTTGTCCAGCACGTACGAACTGGCCAGCTGCTCGTACATCCAGTCGTGCACCACCCCCGCGGTGGCGTCGAAGCCGAACATGTAGTCCACGGTGGCCGCCAGCTCGAACGCGCCCTTGTAGCCGTGCCGCTGCATGGCCGCGATCCAGCGCGGGTTGACCACCCGGGCCCGGAACACCCGTGCGGTCTCCTCCGACAGCGTGCGAGTGCGGACGGCGTCGGGGGTGGTGGAGTCCCCCACGTACGCCTTGGGCTCCACCCCGGTCAGCGCGCGCACCGTGGCGACCATGCCGCCGTGGTACTGGAAGTAGTCGTCGGAATCGAGGATGTCGCTCTCGCGGATGTCGATGTTCTTGGCCGCCACACTGATCCGCCGGTAGTTGGCCTCCAGGTCGTCGCGGGCCGGGACGCCGTCGAGGTCGCGCCCGTACGCGAAGCCGCCCCAGGTGCTGTAGACCTCGGCGATGTCGCTGTCGTCCCGCCAGTTGCCCGCCTCGATCAGGGGCAGGATGCCGGCCCCGTAGGCGCCCGGCTTGGACCCGAACACCCGGGTGGTCGCGCGTCGATGATCACCGTGCTCGGCCAGGTCGGCAAGGGTGTGGGCCCGGACGTAGTTGTCTTCGTCCGACTCCTCCAGTGCGGCCACCAGCCGTACGGCGTCGTCCAGCATGGCCACCACGTGCGGGAAGGCGTCCCGGAAGAAGCCCGAGATCCGTACGGTCACGTCGATCCGGGGACGGCCCAGCTCGGCCAGCGGCACGACCTCGAGGTCCACCACCCGACGAGACATCTCGTCCCACACGGGCAGCACCCCGAGCAGCGCCAGCACCTCGGCGATGTCGTCGCCGGAGGTGCGCATCGCCGAGGTGCCCCACACGGACAGTCCGACCGACCGCGGGTAGGCGCCCGTCTCGTCCAGATGGCGCTGCAGCAACGAGTCCGCCATCGCCTGCCCGGTCTGGTGGGCCAGCCGGGAGGGGATGGCCTTGGGATCGACGGAGTAGAAGTTGCGACCGGTCGGCAGCACGTTCACCAAGCCCCGCAAGGGAGATCCGGACGGACCCGCCGGGATGTAGCCCCCGTCCAGGGCGTGCAGCACCGCGGCGATCTCGTCGCCGGTCCGCCGCAGCCGCGGCACCACCTCGGTGCAGGCGAACGCCAGCGACGCCGACACGCCCGCGTTCGGCTCCCCGAGCACGTCCATGATCACGTCGTCGACGGCGACCGCCGCCCAATCCGCTGCCGCCACCGCCTCGACCAGGGTCCGGGCGGTGGCCTCCGCCGCGTCGGTCCGTTCGGTGTCGGTGACGTCGAGGCCGAGCCCCAGCGCCACGCGCAGCCCGGGGACCCCGTTGACCTGACCGCCGAACACCTGGTTGGAGCGCAGGATGGCCAGCACCAGGTTCACCAGGTCGTCCCCGGCGGGGACCTGGCCGAGCACGTGCAGACCGTCGCGGATCTGCACGTCCTTGATCTCGCACAACCAGCCGTCGACGTGCATCACGAACTCGTCGAAGGCGTCGTCGTCGGGACGGTCCTCCAACCCCAGATCCAGGTGCAGCTGGGCCGATTGGATCAGGGTCCAGATCTCCCCCTGGAGCGCCGGCGCCTTGGCCGGGTCCATCACGGACACGTTGCCGTACTCATCCAGCAGCTGCTCGAGGCGAGCGATGTCGCCGTAGCTCTCCGCCCGCGCCATCGGCGGCACCAGGTGATCGATGATCGTGGCGTGGGCCCGGCGCTTGGCCTGGGTGCCCTCGCCGGGATCGTTGACCAGGAAGGGGTAGATCAACGGCATCGAGCCGATCGCGGCGTCGGTGCCGCAGGACGGCGACATGCCGAGGTTCTTGCCCGGCAGCCACTCCAGGTTGCCGTGCTTGCCGACGTGCACCACCGCGTGCGCACCGAACTCGCGTTCCAGCCAGCGGTAGGTCGCCAGGTAGTGGTGGGTCGGCGCGAGGTCGGGGTCGTGGTAGATCGCGATCGGGTTCTCGCCGAAGCCACGCGGGGGCTGGACCACGATCACGAGGTTCCCGGCCCGCAGCGCCGCGGCCACGATCTCGCCGTCGGGATCGCGGGTGCGGTCCACGAACAGCTCGCCTGGCGCCTCGCCCCAGGCCTCCGTGACCGCGGCGACCAGGTCGTCGGGCAGGTCGGCCAGCCACCGCCGGTAGGTCGCCGCCGGGATACGCATCGGTTGTCCGGACAGCTGCTCCGACGTCAACCACTCCGGGTCCTGCCCGCCGGCGTCGATCAGTGCGTGGATCAGGGCGTTTCCGGCGGTGGTGTCGGGATGCTCGCCCTCGACCTCGGGCAGCTCGCCGGTGCCCGGGATCTCCCCCGGCTCGCCGAGGTCGTACCCCTGCTCGCGCATCGCCCGCAGCAACCGGATCAACGAGACCGGGGTGTCCAGACCGACGGCGTTGCCGATCCGGGAGTGCTTGGTCGGGTAGGCCGACAGCAGGATCGCGATCTTCCGCTCGGCCGGCTCCAGGTGTCGCAGCCGGGCGTGGTTCACCGCGATCTCGGCGACGCGCCGACTGCGTTCCGGGTCGGCCACGTAGTGCGGGAGCCCGTCGGCGTCGAGCTCCTTGAACGAGAACGGCACCGTGATGATCCGGCCGTCGAACTCCGGCACGGCGACCTGGGTGGCGACGTCCAGCGGCGACATGCCCTCGTCGGAGGCGGCCCACCAGGCTCGGTCCCCGGTCAGGCAGAGACCTTGCAGGATGGGGATGTCCAGCGCGGCCAGGGCGCGGACGTCCCAGCCCTCGTCCTGCTCCCCCGCCGAGGCCGTGGCCGGTCGGGAGCCACCCGCCGCGAGCACGGTGGTGACCAGGGCGTCGAGCGTGCCCAGGTGGCCGAGCAGGTCCGCCGGTGGCTCCCGCAGCGAGGTGGCGAAGATCGGCAGACCGATCCCGCCCGCCGCGTCGACGGCGTCGGCCAGCGCCGACACGTACGCGGTGTTCCCGGCGGCGTGCTGGGCCCGGTAGAACAGGATGCCGACGCGCGGGCGTACGGTGTCGCGCGCGACCGGCTCCGGCCGCGGCAGCTCACCCCACACCGGCTGCTGGGCCGGCGGCTCGAACCCGACACCGGTGAGCAGCACCGTGTCGGACAGGAAACCGTGCAGCTGGGCGAGGTTCGCGGGCCCGCCCTGCGCCAGGTAGACGTGAGCCTGGGCGGCGATGCCGATCGGGACCGTCGACATCTCCATCAGGGCGGCGTCGGGAGCCTGTTCGCCCCCGACCACGACCATCGGCTTGCCGGTCGCGCGGAAGCGCTCGAAACCGCTGCACAGGTCCTTCGGCGAGCCGAGCAGCCGGACCACGATGAGGTCACAGTCGCCCAGGGCCACCGCCAGATCCGTGTGACCGGGTTTGCTGGGATTCGCCCAGAGGTAGTCCGCCCCGCAGGCACGGGCCGAGAGGAGGTCGGTGTCAGAGGTCGAGAGCAGGGCGATCCGGGTCACCGACGCAGCCTAGGCCAACCGCGACGGCCGGCCAGCCGGCCGAACCTAGCCGCGTCGGCCGAGGAGCCGCGACAGTCCGCCTCGACGCTCGGGGGCCGGTGGCGGTACGGGCGACCCCACCTCGTCCGCACGGCTGGCGGCTGGAGCGGCGGAGGTGCTGACGGGAGCCAGCGGAGCCACCTCTGACTCCTCCACCCGGGACCGCAGACCTGGGATGTCGGCCAGCGAACCGCTCGCGTCAGCAGCGCGCGGAGCGACCTCACCGGCCACCGCGTACAGCGTCCGGGTCAGCTCGGCCGTGCACCTGATGCCCAGGGCGAAGTCGTTCACCTGGCACCCGTAGCACTTGACGCAGCCGGGTGTCACGTCCAGATCGGGGTTCGCCGACGCCAGGGCGGCCTCGCGGGCATCGACCGCGCTCGCGTACGCGGTGATGGCCTCGGCGTTCCAGCACGCGACGCCGTCGCCGCCCTCTTTGATGTCGACCCGCATGCTCCCGCTCCTGGTGCCTCATCGCTCCATGACGCCCTCGACCGTACTCGGTATCCCGAAGCGATGAGCGCTCGATGAGCGTGCGTTGAGCCGACAATGAGGCCGATCCGGACCCTTGGGGCAACGGGAAGTTCCCTTCTCGTCGCCCTCGGCGACGAGACAGCAGCTCTGGGGGTCCAGTCATGTCCACCGCCGTCGCCACCTACGTCCACGCCCGCGACCCGATCTCCCAGGCCGGCGTGGTCGCCCAGCTCCGGATGCAACCGGAGATCAAGATCGTCGAGACCGCACCCCAGTCCGCGGTGGCGGTGATGATCACCGACGTGGTCGACGAGTCCACCACCCGGGAGCTGCGGTCCCTGCGCAAGGACGGGCACCCGCGCCTGATGCTGGTCGCCACCACGATCGACGACGCAGCCCTGGTGGCGGCCGCCGAGGCGGGGGTCGCCGGACTGCTGCGGCGCAGCGACGCCAGCGCCGACACCATGGTGCGCACCATCGTCAAGGTCGCCTCCGGCGACGGCGAGGTGCCGGCCGACCTGCTCGGCCGGCTGTTGGAGCAGGTCGGCCGCCTGCAGCGGCAGGTGCTCGCACCGCGCGGGCTGACCTTCACGGGGCTCACGCCGCGGGAGACCGAGGTCCTCCGGCTGGTCGCCGACGGACTCGACACCAGCGAGATCGCGTCCCGGATGTGCTACAGCGAGCGGACGGTGAAGAATGTGCTGCACGACCTGACCACTCGCCTGCAGCTGAAGAACCGCACCCATGCGGTGGCGTACGCGGTGCGAGAGGGTCTGATCTGACAGGGGACCGATCCAACAGTGGCGACGTCGCCGGCGGGAGGTGATCGCGATCGACCTCATCTGCGAGGCCTGCGGTGAGCCGAACCCACCCGGCACCCAGTTCTGCCGCAACTGCAACGAGTTCCTGGCCTGGGACAAGGCGTCGACCGAGTCCCCGCCGGCCACCACCACGAGCACCGCGCCGACGGTGCCCGTCACGCCGGTGACCGCGGAGACGGTGGCGACCAGCCAGCAGCAGACCGTGTCGATCCCGCCGGTCGACCAGCCGTACGTGGATGCGGGCTACCCCGACCAGACCGCGGTCGATCAGGGCTACCCCGACCAGACCGCGGTCGAGCAGGCCTACGTGGATCCGGGCTACGGGGATCAGGGCTACGGGGATCAGGGCACCGCCGGGCAGGTGTACACCGAGCTCACCTGTCCGACCTGCGGGACGGTCAACCCACCGACCCGCCGCTTCTGCACCCACTGCGGCTACAGCTTCGTCGCCGTCTACGGCACCGACCCGTACGTGGACTGGAGCGCCTGGACACCGCAGGCGATGGCCGCCCGGGACCGCGAAGCCGCTCGCGCCTACCGGCGTTCGCTGCCGCCGCTCTACCGGTGGCGCCGGGTGATCATCGCGGTGCTCGTCTTCGTTCTCTTCGTCGGCTTCGGGGCCCTGCTCCAGCTCGGTCCGGTCGCGCTCGCCCAGGACGGTTGGCACCGCCTGACGAAGCAGTACGAGACCGTTCCCGGCGTGCGGGTGATGGTGAATCCGACGACCGCCTCCGCGCCCGACTCGAATCCCCAGTCGCTGGTCGACAGCTCGAAGCAGGAGTGGACGATGGCGTGGGCGCCGACGGGAGAGTCGACCTGCGGGGCCGCTCCGGGGACCGGCACGCTGATCTTCACCTTCCCGGCGACCAGGGTGCGCCAGGTGATCATCTGGCCCGGGCTCGACGCCGACAACCCCCAGCGCGATCTGCAGCCGCAACCGCAGGTGGTCGGGATCGGGTTCCCCGACGGCTCCTGCCACCCGGCCAAGCTGGACCCGAAGGCCGAGGCCCAGCGGATCACCGTCGACAGCGGCGCGCCGGTCACCCAGCTGCGCCTCGGAATCGCCTCCAGCTACCCGCCGCCGGCCGACGCCCGACCGTTGATCAGTCTGACCGAGGTGACCATCCGCGCGTATCCCCAGTGATCTCCGAGGCCGATCAGGGCGGATCGGGCTGGGCGGCGAAGCAGGTCGCGCTGCCCCCGGCCGCGATGATCCCCGGGCACTCGGCGTCCGCGTCCGGTTGGCTGGGGAACGGTCCGACGAACACCATCCACGACCCTTCGGGAGTCGGCGTGGACACGGGTGGCGGCGTGCTGGAGTAGAGCACCAGGCGCGGGTAGTGAACGCTGTCGAGGTACTTGGCGGGAAGAGTGGCACCGGTCAGTTGTTGAGCATGGAGCTGCACGTCGGACTCGGCCACGCTCTTCGGCTGGACGGCGGCCACCGCGATCCACTGCTGCTTCATGATCGGGTCGGAGTTCGGGTCACCCGGGCTGAACGTCGGGGTGGGCGTCGGGGCCGACGTGGTCGGCGTCGGAGTGGGGCTCGGGGCGGCCGTCGTCGCCGGATCGGAAGCGGTGGGCGTGGGAGCCGCCGGCGTGGGACTCGCCGGAGCGGCGGCCGTGGTGGCGCAGACGGGGTCGGACGGCGGTCCGGTGATCTTCGCCCTGGTGACGGTGAGTCGGAAGCAGACTTCCTTCGCCGGCGGCAGACCGACCACGTCCGTGCCGGTCAGCGCGGCGTCCAAGGGGTTGTTCTTGATCACGTTCTTGGTCGCCGGATCGATCTGCTGGAGGTCGTAGCGCTCGGCCAGGGCGACCGGGTCCCAGGCCAGGGACACGCTGGTCGGCGTCACGCCGACCACCCGGAGCACGCCCTTGGGCGGGGCCCCCCGGGGGTACAGGTCCGGCACCGCGGTCTCCGTGCGAGTCAGCGCGAACGCCACCAGGGCGACCACCCCGGCGACCAGCAGGACCAGCAGGGTCAAGAGCCCGCGGGACAGGATGGGCTTCTGGTTCAGCGCGGCGTCGATCACCGGCCGGGACGGATCCCCGTACGGAACGGCCGGGGGCGGCTGGGTGCCGCCGTCCAGCGGCTCGCCGATCACCTGGAAGGGGATGCGTACCGCGGTGCCGCGCAGGAACGGTCGCTTGGTGCGGGCCGACAACCGGACGGTCGCCTGACCACCGGGGGGAAGATCGACGTACGACGGGCTCACGTAGAAGCCCAACGCGTCATCGGGATCACGGGCGACCATCTGCAGCTGGGCCTGGGAGTTGCCCCAGTTGCTGAGCTGGATGACGTGCCGGCCGCGCCAGCGACCCGTCGAGGTGACCGGGATGATCTTCGCCTGCAGACTGTGCAGCTCGCCGATCTCGAGGTCCGCCTCGGCCGCGGCGCTGGTGTTGGCGTCGAGGGTCGAGGAGGCCAGCACCCCGAACGGGAGCAGCCCGCTGAGCGCGCTGCCGTCCGACGGCGGCGAGAGGATCACCGCGGCCGTGGCGTCCTGCTGGGGGTAGACCGAGATCTCGGGCGGCACCACCTCGGCCCAGGCCGCAGCCGGTCCGAGCACCTGGAGCCAGAACCCCTCGACCAGGTTCCCGGTGTTGGTGACCGTGACGGTGACCCGGACCTGACCACCGGGCTGCACGGCGGCGTGCTCGGTGTCCAGGCTGATCAGCGGGTCCGCCATGACCGAATGCTAGGGCCGCCCGGGGCGGAGCGCGACGCAGGTGCCCGATCAGGCAGCCAGCCCTGCCCTCGCTGGAGATCCGGCGCACGGGCACGCGCCGGTGGACCCAGACAGCGGGTCACGGATCCAGTGGACCACCGGGAGCGTGCTGCGGGCCGCCCGCGCCGACCGGATCGGATCCGAGCGGGTCCGCGCTGAGCGGGTCCGAGCCGAGAGGTGGTGGGCCGAGCGGGTTCTGGCCCAGCGGGTTGCCGCCGAACCGCAGCTCGGCGGCATCGGTGAAGCCGTCGAGATCACTGTCGATCAACAGCGGATCGGTCCTCGGAGTGCTCACCTCGTAGCCGTCGAGGAGCCCGTCGCCGTCGGTGTCGGCCCGCCCGGAGTCGGTCTGGGCCAGGCGTTCGAACACGTCGGTCAGCCCGTCGGCGTCCGAGTCCTGACCGGGATCGAGCTGTTGTCCGCCGGTGATGTCGAACCCGTTGGCGGTGGTCTCCGCGCCCGGCTGGTTCGGCTCCGTGGGGGTCGCGGCCGGGGCGTCGACCGCTGCGTGTTCCTTCTGGTACTCCTCCCAGGTCCGGATCTCCTCCGGCCGCTGATCGGTGTCCTTACCGTTCCCCCGCAGCCCGTCCAGGCCGTCGAGATAGTTCTGAACCTGGCTCGCGGCGACGCTCGGCAGACCCTTGGTCCCGATGGCGATCCCGTGCCAGTGCTCGTCCCAGGGCCCCTGACTCTTCCGTCGCAGCCAGCTGGCGAATCCGACCTGCCGCAAGGCCAGCCCGATCGTCTCCTTCTGGGCCGCGCTGTAGCTCCGGGTGTACATGTCGAAGGCCCCGGGCCCGTCGTGGGTGCCGGCCGAGGCCCGACGGAGTGCGAGAACGACCCCTGGGTCAGGTTGAAGCGTCCGATGGAGGGGTCCTCCACGTTGGCCAGGCGCTCGGCCTCGGCCAGCATCGCCGCCGTCCGACGGTCGACGGTCTTGCCGCCGAACGTCACGTGGTCGCCGTCATCGCCGGCGTCGGCGTGCTCGTCGCCGCCGGGACCGGGATCCGATCCGCCCGCCGGCCCCGGCAGAGCAGGAGAGTTGCCGTCATCGGCTGGGCCGACCGTCGGTGACGTCTCGGCCACGGGGGACTGGCCCGCGACCGGGGGCACCTCGGTGGCCGGGGCGATCCCGGTGTCCAGCTGGTAGATCTTCAACCGTCTCGCCGATCCGAGTCCGGTCTTGACCCCCATCAGATCGCCGAACATGCCTTCGGGTTCGCGATGGCGGCCCGGACCCACCCCGGTCACGTCCTGCGTGCCCGTCTGCTCACCCGTGGTGAACGAGAAGGAATCCACCCGGCCCGGCTGGTTCGTCTTCCCGGTCAGGACGTAGAGCGCGTCACCCACGATCGAGAATCCCTGCCGCTGGCCCTTCGGGGTGATCACTTCCTTGCCGATCGGTTCACGGGTCTCCAGGTCGTACGCCCGGTAGTGGTTGCCCTTGCGGATGACGGCGAGCCGCTGGGTGGGGTCGATGCTGATGTAGCCCTTCCATCCCGTCGGCGTCGAGTCGCTGGCGTCGATCGTCGCTCCGGGCTGGTACGGGAAGGTGACGACTTCCCCATCGTTGGTGGCGTACACGGTGTTGCCGACGACGGCGAAGGAGGTGGCGTGCGCGGCCCCGACCACCTTCATCTGGTCGAGGGCATTGCCGTTGCCGTCCAGTCGGTGGAAGACCTGGAACTTGTCCCCTGCTCCTGCCTGGGCGAGGAACCAGTGGTTGCCTGACTTCACCGCACCCTGCCAGTTGCCGTGGCCCGCCGCGTCGAGTGACACCACCAGCTTCGGCTCCGCGCCGTCGGAGGAGACGCGACCGCCGTTCAGGTCACGGGTGGGGGCCGGCGAGGGCGGCGCCTCGGACGTCGGTCCCGGTTGCTGGGAGAGCGCTCCAGGCTGAGCGGGCTGCGGGGCTGCGGCGACGGCCGCGAGTCGGCGTTGAGATCCCGCTTCGATGGTCCAGCGCGGCACCGCACCCGAGGCGTCCGCGGTCAACGGGTCACCCCGTTGACCGACCTCCAGCCCGTCGGTGAAACCGTCCCGGTCGGTGTCCGTCGACAACGGATCGGTCCCGGTGCTCGCCTCGTAGCCGTCGGTGAGACCGTCTCCATCCGAGTCCACCGCGCGGCGTCGGTTCCCACCAACCGCTCGAACACGTCGGACAAGCCGTCGTGATCCGAGTCGCCGGCCGTACCGCCGATGGTGGGGAGCGCGCCCGGCTGCGTCCAGGGGGTCGCTCCCGCGCCCGAACGCACCACCCTGATCGATCTGGTCGTACGACGCCGATGGCGCACCCGGGTTCGGTGGCGGACGGCGCCGACCCGTTCGCCGGAGCCGCGCGGTGCCGACGATGCCCGACCTCCTGCTCGACCCTCCCCAGCTGGGTCCGGTAGTCGGTCTGGGTGCCCTGGGCGGCGCCGTCGTTCGCGGTCCAAGGGCCCGTGTCCCGGCCGTGCCGACTGATCTCGAAAGCCGCCCGGGCACTGTTCCTGGGATCGTCCAGGTCGCCCCAGCGCCGAGCGTCGACCCCGGGATCGAGGCGATCCGCCAGGGGCCGCCGTCGGACTCCCCCCGGGCGTTCGGCTCACCGGTCCGACCGCCGGACTGCGCCAGGGCGATCGCGGTCCAGGTGACGGCCTGCTGCTCGCTGAACCCAGCGGCGCGTGCGGCATCGAAGATCTCGCGGATCGTCAGTACGGGCATCCGGGTCTCCGAGGTGTTTCATCCCGCGTTGCAGGATCACATCCGAAGCGGGTTGGACAAGTGTAGGACGGCCCGAGACCATCGCAACAGCATTGCCGGTCGATGAGGCAGCGCCGGCCGGGGAGCGCCGCCGTCAGGACCTCCGCCTAGTCGCGGTACGACTCATCTATTGTGAGGGGACGTTCGCGGAATCTGATTGCCTCGTAGACGCGTTCGGAACAACGTCCGTCACGGAAGGTGAAGGTCTCATCCGCCCGTCGGCGATACACGGCGAGGTTCGGCGACCGCCGCGCGAGCAGGTCGTAGGCCGCGGCCACGACGGCGCCGCTGTCCATGACCACAGGGCCGAATCCATCACGAATGTAAGAGAACTCACCAGGGCTCACGGTGTGATGGCCGGCGAAGAAGTCCGCGGCATCGAACTGGTAGTAGATCACCGGCGTGCCGATATAGGCGAGGTCGAAGGCGATCGACGAGTAGTCGGTGATCAACAGGCGGGTATGGGTGAATACCTTCTGCAAATCGTTGTTCCGGGCCGTAACGAGTCGGGTCTGGGGTGGGAGCATATCGCTCCTGACATGGTGCTCCAGATGCGGATGCGCAAGGAACACCAGCTCAAGGGATTCGCGCTCGGCAAGCCGTCGTAGATCTGCGTTGTCCAGCACTTCTCGCCAGGCCCGGAGGAAGTCAGAGCTGTCGAGGTCGGCCGCTAGTTCGCGTCGGTGACCCGCCCCTTGCGGCCCCAGCAGATGCTGGCGCCAGGTGGGTGCGATCAGGATCGACCGTCGGTCATCTGTCCCGAGACGGCGTGACATGGCCAGGAGACGGTCATGGCGGGGCAGACCCGTGCGGGCAACTTCTTTGTCGCTGAGCAGGTAGCCGGAGCCGTCACCCACGATCGACCGGTGCTCGGCTTCGGTCGTAGTGATCATGATCCGGATGGGCTGGGCGTTGAGCCAGCGCGACAGGTCGTTGTGGATCACGCCGTGCTGCAGGAACACGAACTTCCAGCGCCGCGGTCCGGACCAGGGTTGTGGCGGGCGGACGATGTAGTTGTCCGCCTGGGAAGAGATCAGGTACCGAGCATTGCGCAGAGCGAGCGCGTAGTTGACCGAACCGAACTCGAGCAGCCGGAAGCCGTCGTCCTGGAGACGGGACCAGTCCGGGGATTCCTTCGACAGGGCGAACCAGGCGTTGGTCTCCGGCTGACGGTCGCGCAGATACCGGTAGAAGGCCTCGGCGTTGTCCTGCGCACTGACGTCGCGATCGACCAGGATCCACCCGTCCTGGTAGCGACGCCGAACTTCGGGGCTTCGCGCTCGCCGCCGAACCGCGCTGGTCAGCGCGGGGCTCGGCGCCGACGTCAACGAGACCGAAGGAACCAGGTCGTTCATCATCAGTCGAGCCGACCAGTGCGAAGCCCTCAGCAGTCGCCGAGCCAGACGGACACCGCGCGACGACCCTCGACCGATCCGCCGGTTCTCTGCCCGCCGCCCGAGGCCACGCGAGGAAGGGCCCTCGGGTCCGGGTCCGGGTTCACTTGCGACGGAACCGACCATCGGTGGCGGCTCGCCCGCGTAACGGGTCCACACCTCGCGGGGTGCCGTTTCGAACAGGAGCCCTGCCGGTGGTCCGTACACGATGGGCAGTAGCCGTCCACCGACTCGGACCGAGATCGGACGCATCGAAGGGACCCACACGTCACGTTGATAGAGGCAAGCCTCGCCGAAGAAGCGGATGCCGGTGGTCTTCGCGTACGTCGGCAGGATCGGCATGCCCTCGATGCGCAGGTCCTCGGTGGGCAGGCCCACGTCGGTGAAGTAGGTGAGCTGCATGATCTGCTGGGACACGTCCAGTTTCGTCACGTACGCCGACTGCGCCGGCAATCCGGCGCCCTTGCGAGCCACGAGCCAGAGCCGGATCCGCACCGGGATGTCGACCGCATGGAACTCGAGCAACGCAGCCTCATCGAGGTGCCGGACGATCCCGTCCAGGACGTCGTGAACGCGCCGGAGCGATTCCGTCGTCAACGTGGAGGCCGCGAGTCTCAACCGTGCGTCGGCCCGGAACAGCCACTGCAGGTCGTAGAACACGGTGTGCTGGATCCAGCGGGGCACGGGGTCGCCCGACCGCTCGAGGACCGCCAGGTAGCCGCGTTCGGGAAGCTCGGTGAGCATGGCGGGATCGCGCCAGGCACTGTCGGTCAGCGACGTCTGGTCGGCTCGCTTGCGGTAGAAGTAGCGCGCCGCTCCTAGAAAGGCGATGGTCGGGCGGCGAGACCGTGAGAGGTAGTCCACGTTGAACACCGCGTCCTCGAACACCGGTCGGACGGCCTCGTCGAAACGCGTTCCGTGGGACTGGATCTGCTCGGCCCGATAGAAGCTGGCGATGGTGTGCAGGTGGATGAACTTCGGGTTCTCCTCGAGATCGACGAGCCGCTCGCCGTCCGCGTACTTGAAGTCGAGGGGATGTGGCGTGGCCGGACGGGACGTGTCGTTGACGAATCGCACCGGGCGGCAGGCGAGCATCGCCGCCCTGGCCGATTCCTCCTTCGCGAGGTACGAGCTGACCAGCTGCAGGTACGTGGGGGTCAGGACGTCATCTGGGTCGGGAAACGAGATCCATTCTCCGCGCGCCAGTCCCAGACCGGCGTTCCGGGCCGACCCCGGGCCGCCGTTCTCCTTGCGGATGAGCCGGCTGACATGGCGGCAGGATCTCAACCAGGTCTCGATGATCTCCGCTGAGGCGTCTGTTCCGCCGTCGTCGACGAAGATCAGCTCGAGATCACCGACGGCGACCTCCAAGGCCGCGATCGACGCCAGGAACTCTGGAAGATACTCGGCTACGTCGTACACCGCGATGATGAAGGTGAAGCGCGGCTGGGCCTCGGCAGAGGGGGGTTCAGTCCTCACCGACGGCCCCAGGCCGCGGCTGTCTGAGGTTGGTCGGCTCCCTGTGACCAGAGCACGCGCTTGTCCTTGCCGTCGGCGTCCATGACCCACGTACGCGCGATCGCGTTGTCAGGACGGTTGGGATCCTGTGCTCCGCTCTTGTACGCGATCGAGCTGCCCGTCGGAGAGTAGGTCGGATCCTGGTCGTCGGCCGGGTCGTCGGTCAGGCGGACGAGGTCGCCCGACCCGTCGGTCGTGACCCGGAAGATGTCGAAGTTGCCACTGGTGGTGCCGTCGGGGACGCGGCGCCGGAACGAGATGTGCTCACCATCCGGAGCCCAGACGGGGTCGGCGTCCTCGCCCTGGCGGGTGCTCTTGACCAGCACCGTCGGTTGTCCGCCCCTCGTCGACACCACATAGAGCGTCCCGCCGTCCCAGGTCGAGGGTGGCGAAGCCCAGTACGCCAGGCGCTTCCCGTCCGGCGAATAGGCGGGGTCGTCGACTCGACCAGTTCCCGGGGGCAGTGGAACGGCACCCAGCACCTTGCCCTCGAGGGAGATTCGGAAGAGCGCGTTCTTCCCGCCCGCGCTCGTGCACGGAACCGCCAGCTCGCCGGGATCCACCGGGTTCCAGGCTGGTCTGAACATCGTGCCCTGGCACTCCTCCGGCACCTGGTCGAAGAGAATTCGTCCGTCACCAGGCGTCGCCGCGCCCTTGATCATCAACGTCCGCTTGCCGTCGGAGTCGAGATCGTGGGTGTAGATGATCGAACGCCGGTCCGGTGAGATGGCCGGCGTCGTGTCGGGTGCTCGGTCGGTAGTCAGCCGCGCTCCCGCCGACGGCTGACCGCTGTCAGCCAGCCAGAGGTCCCAGTTGTCGCCGGTCAGCATGGTGACCACGAGCTGGTTCGGCCCGAGGGCGGTCGACACCGGACGGCCGTCCTCCTCGGCGACCGTCGGGGCGGTCGCGGTAGTGGAGGAAGGGGGCTCCGTCACGGGTGCGACCCCGGCTCCGAGCCGTTCGCCGCCAGGGTCGGGGCGGCTGGCGAGCACCACACCGGTCACCACGGCGCCGATCACGACGGCGGCGGCGACTCCGATCACCAGCGGCCGCCGGCGGCTGCCGCCTCGGCCGACGGGCCCGTCGGATCGCGCCGCGGGCGACGCCGCGTCGGCGGCGTCCGCGCCGACGGGCGCTGTCGTAGCCGCGACCGTCTCGATGAGTGCTCGGGTGTGCGGATCATCGCGTGGCTGCGGGGGCGGGCTCGCGGTCGCCGGGCTCTGCGTCTCCGGACCGACCCCCGCCGACTGGCGGTCGGTCGGAACGGTCGGCGGCGCCGCCAGATTCCGAACCGCGCCGAGGGCCACGTCATGCTTGGGATGTGTGTCCAGAGCCGTTGGAGCGCCGAAGCTTCGGTGGAGCAGCTCGCCCACCAGCGGGATTCGGCTGCTTCCGCCGACGAGCACGATGGCAGACAGTGCCTCCGGGCGGACATCCGCCGACCGCAGGGAGCGACGCAGTGCGTCCACGGTCTCGTTCAGAGCAGGCCCGATCAAACCCTCGAGCTCGGCGCGGTTGAGCCGCAGCACCGTGGCCAGACCGGGAAGGGTCACCGACAGCATGGCATCGGTGTCCGTCGACAGCGCTTCCTTGACCTCGACGCAGTCGCGCCGCAGCCGGGCCAGTCCTCGTGTGGTCTCGGGATCGTCGGGGTCGAGTCCCGCCAGATGATCACCCAGCAGGGTGAGCGCGTGTTGGAACAGCGCCTCATCGAAATCGATCCCGCCGAGGTGCTCGATCCCTTCTGGTTGACCCAACAACTCGAAGCCGGCTGACGTCCTACGCAGGACGCAGGTGTCGAAGGTGCCGCCGCCGAGGTCGTACACGGCGATCGTGTCGCCGACGTCGAGACGGTTCTGCGCGGCGTACTGGTTGGCGGCCGCCACCGGCTCGGGGCAGCGCACCATCGACCGCAGGTCGGCGAGACTCGCGATCTGGTCCAGCAGCTCCAGCTTGTACGGACCCCAGTTGGCCGGGTGCGTGAGCACGATCTGCTCCGGCGCCGAACCCATCCTCTCGGTCGTGGTCTCACAGACGTGCCGAAGCACCTTGGCGGTGAGGTTCTGCGGCGAGTAGGGCGAGCCGGCCACGAGGATGGGGACCGAGTCGCCGATGCGCCGTTTGAACTCTCGCACCACGCGATCGGGCTCGACGAGACCACGGCGTTCGGCGGACTCGCCGACGACGAAGTCGCCGTCGGCGGTCAAGAAGACGACGGACGGGATCTGAAGCGCCCGGTTGCCCAGCCCGACCATCGTCGGCGGCATACCGTTCGAGACAGCCGCAGCGGTGAAGGTCGTGCCGAGGTCCACCCCGAGCCGGTACGCCATTCCCACCCCCTCGGCCCAAACCGCGCGAATCAGCATGATAACCCTCAGAGAGTCGCCCATCGGCGGTCGGAAGGGTGCCCCGTCAGCTGTTCACCGTCGCCCACACCCGTGCGCCCGCACCGCCGTCATCCAGTGAGCAGAACCGCTTCCGCAGGACCGTTCGCGCGTGCTCGAACTCCGCCTCCACGACGGACAGATTCCGCAAGGCCTCGGTCAGCCCGCCGACGGTGGACACCACCGGTCCACCGGCGACGGACGGCAGCTCGAGGTAGAGACCGCGCGTCTGCTCGTAGTGCAGGAGATCCGGCACGAAGTAGATGATCGGCCGTTCCGTGAGGGTGTAGTCGAACATGATCGAGGAGTAGTCGGTCACCAACGCGTCCGAAGCGAGAATCAGGTCCTCGACTTCCGGGTACCCGGTGACGTTGCGCACTCGTCCGCGCGGTCCCAGATACTGCGACACCGACCCCAGAAGGTGGTGACCGTGAAAGAGCACGACCATGCCGTCCGGCAGCTGCGCGTCCAGGACTCCTGAGTCCACCACCATGGACGCCCCGTACGCTCCACCGGGGGTGTACAGGTCATCGCGCCAGGTCGGCGCCCACAGGACGACTGTCTGATCAGAGCGGATGTCCAGCCACCGTCGGACGTGGTCACGCCGACTGGTGCGCGTGCGCTCATCGGCTCGGGCCAGGAGATCGTTCCGTGGGTAGCCGGACTCGATGATCGGCCCCTCGTAGGCGAAGGCGCTACGGAAGATCTCGGAGCTGTACGCGTTCTGAGAGATCAGCCAGTCCCACTTGCGGGACTCGGCACGCAGATCCTCGCGGTAGTTGGCGGTCCGGAACCTGATCCGCTCGATGTCCAGCCCGATGCGCTTCAGTGGAGTTCCGTGCCACGTCTGCAGGTACTTCTGTCCCGGTCTCTTGACGAAGTGCGCCGGTAGGCAGTCGTTGGAGATGATCATGCGGGCGCGGGCGCGCTGCTCGTAATGGTCCCGGCTTCCGGCGAGCACGGCGCTCATTCCCTGCGGTATCGGGACCGCTCGATCGGCGACGACCACCACGATCGGCGCCGCACCTGCGTCTGACGATGCGACCGCGGCCAGCGCGCGAGGGTTGTCGGAGAACTTCTTGCCTCCCCAGGACTCGACCAGGATGACGTCCCCCAACGGCGAGCGGCGGGATCGGCGGTAGACGCCGTCCTGAAGTCGCTGTTGCCCGAGTGCGCTCCGTTCGGGAAGCGGTAACACGCTGACCGACATGACCAGGGCCCGAAGTGAGTCGAGGCCGGTGCGAATTGTCGCAGCGCCCCCCGTCAGCACCCGCCTGCTGGTCAGCGCTGCGTTGCCGGCCGTGACGGCCGGTCGATAGGAGCCGTCCTCGAGTGCCTGCATCAAGGTCCACTCGCCCGCTGCCACCGGGTGCGGGAGGTCTGGTCCCGGAATCTCGGTCAGGTCGAATGCGGCTTCCGAACCGCCGCCGCCCCGACGCAGCGTGGCAGGGATCAGGTCGACACCGTTCGACCAGGCGAGGTTGGCGAGGTCGTCCTCGACCGCCGACGAGCTCCCCGTGATCAGCAGCTGATCCCCCCGCCACGACAGGCCGGAGACCGCCGTGCGGGCTCTCGCCAGGATGACCTCCACTCCGCCCCTGTCGTCCTCGGCGACGGTGACGGCGCCGTCATCGTTGGTGAGCGTGCACTCGCTGGTCAGCTCCGAGCTCACGTTGACATCGCCGGCAGCGGTGGTGAGCGCCAGACGCAAGACGCGTGGTCGCGTGGCCATGTGTTCGGTGAGAAGATCGCTCGGGTCGAGAACCACGTGGACGAGATCGTCGGCCGTAGCGGACCTCGTCGGGTGGATGGGGACACCAGGAGCCGTGCCATCGGTGGGGGAGACCAGCCGGAGCACGTACGGGCCGGGGACACGTTCGCGGGAGATCCTGAGCGAGAGCGCGATCATGCCGTCTTGTGCGGTCGCGTCGACGAGAGCACACGACGCCCTGGTGGTCTCGATGACCAGTCGCTTGCCATCGGCCCAGTGGACTCGGACGATCATCCCCGACGCGGTGCGTCTGACCTCGTCGAAGCCGGACCCCGGCAGCGGCGGTCCGAGTGCGCTGCCGCTGGCGGCGCCCAGCGCCAGCACCTGCAGATTCACCTGCCAGCGCGCGGCCTCACGGCCGGGACCCGGATCCAGTAGTGCCAACGGGATCTCGGTGCGGAACCCGGACCATTCGTAGGAGGGTGTCATCCTGACTCGGCCCATCGACGGCAGTCGCCTCGGCATCACCCACACCTGCCGTTCCCTGCCGTGGCCGCGATCCACCAGGCTGATTCGTCGCAGTGCTGCCGCGGGATGGCCGAAGGGGACGCCGTCGATGAAGCCGTAGCCCTCGATGACGAGGGTCTCCGCCCGCCAGCTGAGGCGGTCGACGCTCATCATCATCGGAAGTCGACGGGCTGCCCTGCTCAGCTTGCGCGGGACCACTCGGGCCACCGGACCGACGTCGACGCAGAAGGTGAGGCCTCGTCGCCGAACCGGGAGTCGCCACTCGTGCTCCCGCAGGAACGCCAGATACTCCGCGAGCTCAGCCGGATGGCCGCGACGTACGAGCTGGTACCCGACGCGCAGATGGGCCGGCAGCTGATCGATGGCACTGTCCGGCGAACCGTCGACGAATGCACCGACGATGCTGACGAAGTCACGCAGGAAGGCTGTGGGCGTCTCCTCCAGCTCGCGGAAGTAGCTCCCCAGGTCGTGTCTGAGGAACTTGACCTCGGCCGTCTGTCGCACAGCTGCTGGGGCCACCCCGGCCAGCAGGCGGCGGACACTCCGCATGCTGCTGATCCGATCCCGGAGCAGGTCCGGATCGTCCCTCCTCATCGTGATCGACGGGGTCCCGTCGTCTCGCCGACGCCACCAGTAGACGATGTCGTCCAAGACACTGACTGAGGTTGCTCGGCAGTGCGCTTCCGTCATCAGCGCGACGTCTTCGAACATCACCCCTTCGGGGAACGCATACCGGTGAGACATCCAGTCGTCACGGCGGAACAACTTGTTCCACGACGTGGTGTCGAACAAGAGCCCCGCATCCCGAAAGACGTGAGTTGCCGGCGCCGGTCGAGAGAGGCCTCTGTCGTGCATTGCTGATGGCCATCGATAGGCCCCCGCCACCCGCACCACTCGACCGGTCGAGAAGTCTGACGTGCTGGACCGGAGGGCGTCGAGGTGTCTCTCCACCGCATGCGGGGGGATGACGTCGTCGGCATCGACGAACATGAGGAAGTCGCCGACAGCGCGCGCCAGCCCCACGTTGCGCGCGGACCCCGGTCCCGCGTTCGGCTGCCGGATCGTCTGGAGTCGAGCGTCGACATCGGCATGCTGCTGGAGCACTGCCGCACTCTGGTCGTTCGAACCGTCGTCGATGCAGACCACTTGGAGGTCGCGATGCGTCTGGCGCCGAACGGACTCCAGGCAAGAATCCACGTACCGTCCCGCGTCGTACACCGGGATGATCACGCTGACGAGGGGCATGGCCTCCTTTCCGATGTGAGGGCATCAGTTGACGTGGACCTTAGCGATGAGTAATCCCGGGCCCACCCGTAGGTCAGGGCACTCACCTCACCCGGACAGGGGATCGGTACGACACTCAGGTGGCCGCCGACTGGTGGGCGGCGACCATGCCCTCGAGCGTCCGGGTGGCGGCCCGCGCAGCCACCTTGACCTGTCGGCCCGACAGCGGGTGCTCCGCCAGCCGCTGCCAGGTCACCAGGGACTCCAGCGCGGTCTGCCGGATCTCCTCGGCCGTTGCGTCCTCGGCCAGACCCAGCCGCGCCGCCGCGCTGTGCCCGTTGCCGCCGAGCAGCCGGTCCAGCTCAGCCACGCGATCCGGCCGGACCTCGATCGACCCCGAGCGCAGCGCGCTGAGCAGTCGCACCTCCTCGAACTCGTGCGTGCTCGCCGAGAGCTGCTCGGCCGCCGTGAGCAGCACGTCGCTGTCCGTACAGCCTCCGCCCCGCAGCACGTCGGTCAGCACCGCCAAAGACGACCGGGCCTTGAGCACCCGGCTGCGCTGCTCGAACTGGCGGGTCAGCACCAGCCGCAACCGGTTCAGACCACTGCGTTCCACCAGCTCGTCGGACAGCTCCACCGCCGAGGTGACGAAGCCGGCCCGGATCAGCTCCACCGACAGCCGGACTCCGAACAGGCCCATCCGCTCGATCAGGTGCTCGCGCTCGATCTCGGTCAACATCACCCCGGTCGATCGGTGCAGGAAGCGGTCCGCCGTCAGCAGCAGCATCTCCACCTCGCCACGTTCGGCCCGGGCCAGGGTGGCGAGCATGGCGTACTCCACCTCGCGCAGGGTGGTCGCCGCGAAAGCGAGCAAACCGTTCACCGGAACGATCACCGGACACAGCCGCCGCAGCCGCGGATCGGCCTCGTAGCGCAGGGCGATCCGATCGGCCACCTCCATCGCGTCCAGCCGACAGGAGCCGATCTCGTCGGCCCGGGACAGCACGCCGACCGAGTTCATCGGGGTGCCGTGCGCCAGCTCGTCGTCGTGGAACGACTCCAGGAACCGCACGTCGCTGGCGTGCGTGTGCCGCATCAGGTAGAGGACGGCGTCGGCCACCGGGACGCGCCCGTCCTCGGCGGCCAGCACTCGCTGGGTCCGGGCCGAGATGTCGGCCGAGATGGACGCGATCCCCGGCGTGTCCAGGATCGTCAGCTCACGCAGCTTGCTGGTCGGCCAGCTGACGTCGATCCGGTCCACGTCGGCCGCCTGGATGCTGCCGAGGTCGACGTCCAGGGCGCCGGAGTCACGCGACCAGGGACGGGGGACGCCCTCACCGACGAGCGGGTAGACCGTCACCTGCGGAGAGGTGCCTTCGTGGTACCAGGTGACGATCTTGGTGCACTCCCCCGCGTCCGTCGGCGCCAGCTCGTCACCGAGGATCGCGTTCAGCAGGGTCGACTTGCCGGCCTTGACCTTGCCGGCGATCGCCAGTCGGAGCGGTCCGGTCAACCGCTCACGGGCGTCGACGAGCCGAGCCCGAGCCTCGTCGTTGACCGCACTCGACACCGCCCGATCCAGCAGGGCACCGAGGTTGTCCACCAGCGGGTCAGCCACGGCTGGTCACCGGCTGCAGAGCGCCCGCCACCTCGCGGGCCGTGGCCCGGACCGACTCCAGCTGCCCCTCCCGGGCCTCCAGCTCCCGTTCGCGGGCGGCGAGCTGGGTCTCGTCCAGACCACCGAGTCGACGCGCGGCCTCCATCGCCTCGTACGCGGACCGCTCCAGCTGCTTGGCGCGGCCCTGGAAGTCGTCCCGGAGATGACGCTGCGCGGTCCGCAGCACGTCCCTGGTCTCCTTGTTCAGCACGAAGGCGACCTCGTCGATGAACCGTCGGACCGCTCCCTTGGCCTGCTGCTGACGGTAGGTCTGCTGCCGCTTCTTCTCGTCGCCGATGATCTTCTTGCCGATCCCCGTGCCCAGCACCAGCGAGAACCCGGCCATGGCCAGGTGGATCACCACACCCCCACCCATGACGTTCGCCGCCACGGTGCCCAGCATCATCGGCAGGTAGTAGCTGCTGCGGGCCGCGACCAGCAAGGGAGCCAGCTTGCCGCCCGGCATCGCGAGTGAGGACGCCGGAGCCAGCACGACCGACTCCACGTCAGCCCGTCCGGCCAGCGGCAGGGTGAGCTCGGAGCCTTCGGGCAGCTCGAAGTGGGCCGCGACGTCCTGCGCCAGCTGCTCCGCTCGCTCGGTCAGCAGATCGCGGTTGGCGATCGTGACGATGGCGATCTGCCGTCGGAGCCAGACCTCGGTGTCGGTCCAGGTGTCCTTCGGGTCGCCGGAGTCGATCACCTCCTCCACGTCGTGGATCACGGTCCGGAGCCGGGCCTGCAGGTCGTGTTCCACGTCGGCCACGAGGTCCTGGATGCCGTCGGAGAGCGTCTGCTGCCAGGTCGCCGTCGGATGGATCAGGCGTTTCGCCTGCTCCTGCACGCGATCGAGCTCCCTGACCACCTGCTCGGTGGACTGGGGAGCGTCCAGCACCGCACGCTCGGCCTGGGACTGCTGCTCCAGCTGGCTGGCGACGAAGTCGACCTCGACGGCTGCGTTCTTGGCGGCCAGCTCCCGGGTCCTGGCCACCACGTCCCGGGCCAGGAACGTGACCAGCTCGGAGAACCCCGACTCGGCGTTGAGGGTCGGGTCGGTGGCGGCGCGGAGGCGCAAGAACGAGGACACCGCGATGATCGGCAGGTCCAGGCCCGCCCTGGCCAGGTGCTGCCGGTCGAGGTCGACGATGCGACGCCAGTGCGGGTAGAGATCGATCTTGGTCACCACGACCGCCGTGGTCGGGCACCGCTCGACCGCGGTCTTGAGGAAGGCGAGCTCCGGAGCCGTGAGCTCCTGGGCGGCGTCGGTGACGAAGACGACGCCCTTCGCATAACGCAGTGCACCCAGGGTGAGGAAGCCGTGGGCGGAGTCGAGGCCGCCGACCCCGGGGGTGTCGACCATCGCCAGGCCGGTGCGGAGCATCCGGTGGGGCAGCCCGACCTCGACCACCCGATCTCGCTCCGGGTCGGACGGATCGGCTTCTTCGGTGACCAGCAGGTCGATCTCGTCGAGCGGCCGCTCCCGTTCCTCGATCCGGGTCTCGTCCTCGGTCCGTACGTACGTCGTGACGCGGGGCCGCTCGGCGTACTTCACGATCGTCGGTACGGCCGTCACCACGTCGGCGTCGACCGGGCAGACCGCACGCTGCAACAGCGCGTTGATCATGGTCGACTTACCGACCTTGAACTGGCCACAGAAGACGACCTGGATCTGCTCGGTCGAGAGCCGTTCCCTGGTCTCGTGCAGATGCCGGTCGAGATCGGCTCGTCCTTGGCTGCTGGCGATCTCGCGGCCCGCGTCGATCGCCGCGATGATCTCGCTGACACCCGACGCCGGATCTCCCGGAGGCGTCTGGCGGGTGCTCGAAGGTCTCGTCCGGGCCGGCACCGAGGCGGGTGGCGGAACCGGCGACGGCTGCGGGATCGGCTCCGCCTCCGGCGGAGCAGCGGGCGGAACCGGCACGGGAACGGTCGGCTCGGCAGGCATCGGCTCCGGGTCAGCGGGGATCGGCTCGGGCTCGGCAGGCACTGACTCCGGCTCGGCGGGGATCGGTTCCGGCCCGGCAGGTTCCGCCTCGGCGGGGTCCGGGGCGGCCCCCAGGGCGGCCGCCAGATCCGACGACCGACGGGCCCGTCGACTCCTGGTCTCGCGCACCGGCTCTTCCCACTGGAGGAAGTGGTTGCACGCACTGCAGAACACCGAGTCGGCCTCGTTCTCGGTGCCACAGTTGACGCAGGTGATCACTTCCCCATCCCGAAGGTCGGAAATCGAACGGATACGAGCGGGAGCCCGTGACAGGCAGGTGGTCGCAGGCTATCGCGCCGGGAGGGCCGGCTTCGAGGCGCGGTGACCGGCTGCACGGACCAGGTCCCTGGCCGGCTCCCGTATTCGGTCGGCACCGACCCGATTGCCCTCGACGGGAGCCGCCGCCGTGCTGGACACTGACTGCACACGGCTCGGCTGCGTCAGCCGGAGGAGGCTGGTCCAACGCGCCGATCGACGACCAGCCGACGCGAGGAAGGTGGCATCGGCGAGTGATCTGCGGGGACTGTGGGGAGACGAACAAGCCGGGCATGGAGTTCTGCATGTTCTGCGGCGCCTACCTGGGGTGGCAGGAGCAGGAGCCCACCGGCGCGAACGACGTCACCGAGGTGCTACCGGTCCACCCACCAGCGCCCACCCGGGCCTCCGTGGAGTCGCCGCCGGCTCGAGCGAGTCAGCCCCCGCCCCCACCTGCGCCGGCCCTGGCCCAGCCGGAGCGATCCGCACCCCGGCCGGAGACCTCCGCCCGCTCTGAACCGGCCCGACCTGCTCCGCAGCCGTCCCCGGTCACGGTCGTGGCCGTCCCGGTGCCGCCACCGGCTCCCGCCGGCTGCCCCACCTGTGGCCGTGCGATCGAGGAGGCGCGGCGTTTCTGCGGACACTGCGGCGAGCAGTTCGTCCGGCCGGGCACCAACGCCCCCGTCACCCGGTCGACCAAGCGGAGCACGTGGTGGTCCCGGCTGTGGGACAGCAAGGACCGGGTCGCCCGACGGGCGTACCGACGCAGTCTCCCGCCGTTGTACCGCTGGCGGCGGGTGATCATCATCGTGCTGGCGCTCGGTTTGGTCGGCGGCGGGCTCACCGTCGTCGGACGCTCACCCAAGGCGTTCGTCCTGGCCCGCTACTACGACGTGAGGAACACCCTCGTCCCCGTCCAGGGGGTCACGGCGGCGATCATCCCGCCGGAGGCGTCGGTGCCGGATGCGGTACCGGAGGCCTTGGTGGACGGCTCGGCCAAGGCGTGGCAGACGCCCTGGACCGCTGCCACTCGAGGCACTCCCTGCAACGTGACGCCCACGACGGCGGTGATCCAGCTGTCGTTCCCCCGGACCCGGATCCGCGCCGTCGACCTCCGGGCGGGACTGCTGGACAACAACCCGAATCGCCTGCTGCAGTTCCGGCCTCAGAAGATCTGGATCGCGTACGCCGACCAGTGCGCGGACCGGGATCTGACCGACGTCGAGCGGCAGAACGTGGAGCTCGACACCGAGCAACCGGTCGACTCCATCCGGATCGGAGTCCAGACCGCCTTCCCGCCCGACCAACCGACGGGGGGGCAGGAGGTGCTGAGCTTCACCGAGATCACGCTGCTCTCCCGGCCGCCGACGCGGTGAGGGTCGAACAGGTGCCTCACGGATCGAGCTGGACCGGTCGACAGTCAGGGTGCACCTCGAGCACCGTCCCGCACGCGGTGCTCGCTTCCTGCTGCGTGTCGAACGGCCCCAGATAGAGGATCCAGCTCTCCGTCCGGAGGCGGGGAACCATGGACGGGTAGACCGAGCTCTTGACCAGACCGGCACGCTCGTCGAGTGCCTTGAGCTTGGCGAGCTTGTCCGCCTCGTCGTAGACGGTCCCCTGCACCGGCCAGAACCCGATCGCGAACCACCTGCCCTTGAAGCTGGTGTTCGGCACGGTGTCGCCGCCCGTCGACGGCTGGCCGGCGGTTGAGGAGGACGCGGTCGGATCACCCGAGGCCGACGGCGGGGGTTGGCCACCCCCTGCACCACCGGCGCCACCACCCCCGTCACCACCACCCGCCGAGCTCTCTCCTCCGGTCGAGGGCGGCGCACTCGACGGACCCGCGCTCGACGGCTGACCTGAGGGTGACGGGGTGACGCTCGACGGGGCGGCCGCCGTGTCGGCGCACACCTTCTCCGAGAACGGACTCGACAAGTCACCGCGAACGGCCTGCACCGCGAAGCACACGTTCGTCGCCGGCGTCAGCCCACCGACCGTCGTGGCCGTGTCGGTCATCGGGACGTCCTGGGAACCGGTCTGCGCGTTGTCCAGCACCTGCACGACGCGGTAGCCACTGACATTCGGTACGGCCTTCCACTGGACCCGGACCGAGTCCGGACCGGCCGGTTCGACCTTGATCTCACTCGGGGTCTCGGGCGGACCCAGCTCCTGGAACGTCGCCTGGGCCGGCGGCGGTCGGGTCAGCGCCCAGGCCAGACCGCCGCCCACCGCCAGCAGGACCAGGGCGAGGAGCATCACCGCACCCGTGGTCAGGATCGGCTTCTGATTGAAGGCACCGTCCACCGTGGGCCGGTCGGGTGTGCCACCGTACGGTGACGCAGGGCCCTGCTGCACCGGTGCACCGGCCTGCTCGCCCGTGACGGTGAACGGAATCCTGGTGGTCGCGCCGCGGAGCCGCGGTGTCTTGGTCCTCACCCAGACCATCGCCCGCGCCTCGCCGCCGAGAGCCAGCTCGACCACGTCCGGTCTGATCAGGAAGCCGAGGGCCTCGTCGGCGTTGGTGGCGGTCAACGTGAGCTTGGCCGGAGCGTTCCCCCAGTTGCTGAGCTGGACCACGTGGCGCCCCCGCCACCGACCCGAGGAGTTGACCGGGAGGAGCTTGGCCTGGAGGCCGAACACCTTGCCGATCTCGAGGTCGCCCTCGACGACGGCGCTGGCGTCGGCGTCCTCGGTGGACCGCACCCGGATGCCGAACGGCCAGGTGCCGCCGGGTGCCCCGGTGCCCCCGGGCGGACTGAACACGACCACGGCGCTGGCATCCTGCTGCGGGTAGATCGAGATCTCGGGGGGCAACGCCTCGCCCCAGTCCGACACACCCTCGCCGACGACCTCGACCCGATAACCCTCGACGATCGTCCCCGGGTTGGTGATCTTGATCGTGACCGACACCTGACCGCCGGGCTCGACCGCGATCCGGTCGACGTCCAGCGAGACGATGGGATCGGTCACGCCGTCAGCATAGAGCGACGCCCTCCCGGACGGCAGGCCCGAACGATGCGGTCCCGGTGCCCGATCGGGCACCCTTCAGGGCCGTCGTGGGTATTTTCACGTCGACAGGACTAGGCCCTTCCCCTAGGTTCTTCCTGTGACGACCACGGTCGTCTCGGGGGAAAGGTGGGCGCGCGTTGTCGCGCGCCCGAACCCGCGTGGGCGGCTGCTCAGGAAGACCCTCTGCGGGCTGAGCGCCTTCCTCCTCATGATGCTGGCTCTGGCTCTGCTGCCGCTCGGCTCGGTTCCGGCCACGGCAGCACCACCCGCACTGGCGGTCACCCTGACCCAGAGCTCCGACACCAGCGAGATCGGCTCCCGGCTGACGCTGACGGCCACCGTCACCTGGTCCGGCGGCGAGACGACGGAGCCGACCGGCGGTTGGTCCGTCGAGTTCACCGGCACCGGGGATGGCGGGTGGACCAGCGGACCGGTATCAACCGGGGACGGCGAGGCCTCGTACGCCCGGAGCAGTCCGGTCGCCCAGACCGAGATGATCACCGCCCGGATCGCCAACGCGGGTTGCACCGGAACGTCGTCGAACACCGTCATCCACGAGTGGTGGCGCGGCGAGATCGTGATCACGAATCCGAACGCCAGCAGTGACATCAACAGCGACTTCACATTGACAGGACAGGTGCTGCGGAGCGGCCAGCCGCTGGCCAACGCTCGGGTATCCGTCGTCGTGGTCGCGCTCGACGGGGGAAGCCCTACTCAGTTTCCCGAGGCAAGCACCGACGGAAACGGCGATTTCGCAGCGCCGTGGACGTCTTCCTCTTCGGTACCGGCCATTGAGAGCGTCGATGTCACCGCGACAGGAGCCGAGGGGTTCGAGGCCGATACCCAGACCACCCACGCCTGGTCCGGTAACCATCCCGCCAGCGATCGATTGTCGCTGGAATCGGACGACGCGGTCCGAGTCGATGATCGCGTTCTGGTGGTCGGTCGCCTGCTGCGTAACGGCACGGCGATCGTGCCCGACCCGCCTCTCCAGTTCTTGACCAACCTGCAGCCGCCCTGGCAACCGTCCAACGTTGCGACGGCGCCGGACCGCTACAACTACGCGGGGCGGGACAGCGCTGGCAACGGCTACTACGGTGCTCGCACCTCGACAACGGGGTTGCACGTGGGTGGTGTGACTCGCTGGTGGCAGCCCGACATCACCTTCGTCAGCCCTGCGAGCAGATCGCCTGTCAGCCAGGCGTACTCGGCCACGGTGGTCGTCACCGACCGTGGCGTCCCTCTGCCCGGCATCCAGCTGAGATTCACCGAGCTGCTGGGCGAGCTCGAGAATGATCTCGGACCCGCGACGACTGACCGGGACGGGCGTGCCAGCGTGTCGATCGCACGCTCGACCGAACAGATCGTCGACATCGGTGTTCGTGAGGTGGGCCGCAGTGACAGTCTGGTGAGCACGACGCACGCCTGGGTGGCTGCTCCGGACGGGGTCGACGTCTCGGTGAACCTGACGCAGTCCAGCCAGGAGAGCCGAGTAGGCACCAGTGTGCAGCTGAACGCCGAAGTCCTCGTGGGCGCCCGCGCGGTGGAAGGCTGGGATGTCGCCTTCGCCGCCGACGACGACTCGTTCGGTGTCCGGGTCACCAACGCGAACGGCGTCGCCACCATCACCTCGCCTCGCTACGACATCGAGTCGTACGCGTTGTTCACCGCCGCTGTCGCCATCGACGGCTGTACGACCCAGAGCGCTGAGGTCTTCCACTACTGGTGGCAGCCGGACCTCGAGCTGAACCCGAAGGGCACGACGTCACCGGCCCGGAGCGACGTCACCTTCACCGCCGCCCTGTCCCGCTTCACCTCGTCGGAGGACACGGTCGCGGTGCCCGGCCAGCTGATCAGGTTCACCATGACCAGCCAGAACTGCGCGCTGCCCGTCGTCGTCCGCGATGACCGCACGAACGACGACGGCATCGCCGCGGTGACGTTCTCACGCGATGGTCCGAGCTTCGACAGCGTCCAGGCCCGAGAGATCGGCGTCGTCGGGCCGGCGTCGGATGCCACCACCCACACCTGGGGTGGGCCGACGCCACCGCCGTCGTCGATCTCGCTCGCCCAGGACCGGGAAACGAGTCGGGCCGGCACCGAGGTGATCTTCACCGCGATCGTCCGTGACGCCGACCGTCCGGGCGGGCGAGCGGGGGCCGGCATCCCGGTCACCTTCCTCGGTCTGAGTCCGACCAGGACGGTGCCGACCGATGCCTCGGGTGTGGCACGGCTCACCGTCCAGGGCATCGGCACGACCTCGACCACCGTCACGGCGTCGGCCCCTTTCGGCTGTGGGGTCGTGCTCTCCACGTCGGTCACGCACCGCTGGTTCATCCCGACGCTGGAGCTCACGCCCGTCACCGCAACCACCACCACCGGTGACACCGCGTCGGTGACCGCAGTCCTCACCGACGGCCAGAACGGCGTTGCCGGGCAGAAGATCCGGCTGACCGTCGACCATCGAGCGCGTGGGGTCGACACGCTGACCCGGACCGAGACCACCGACGGGGACGGTGCGGCACGGTTCACCTGGAGCCGGACCGAAGCCGGCGTCGACGACCTCACGGCGATCGAGCTGAGCGACGTCCGGCCCCAGCAGGACACGGCGCAGCACATCTGGGAGGGCGGACCGACGCCACCTCCCGTCACCCCGTCGCCCGAGGAGCCGACGACGCCGCCTGCGACGACCCCGACCGGTGACCCGACCGCTCCGACGCCCGTCGAGGAGAGCGAGCCCCCTGAGGAGACATCGACACCGAGTCCCACCGAGACGACGAACACACCCCCTCCCCCCACCACCACTCCGCCGAGCGACCTGCCCGCCACCAGCACCCTGGTCGACGGACCTGAGGTCGGTCGACCGGGAGCCGACATCGAGGTCTCCGGCCGGGGCTGCAGGGCGGGCCAGAGCCTGACCGTGCGTCTGGGGGAGAGCACCCTGGGTCGGACCAGAGCTGCGGCCGACGGGACCTTCTACCTCCGAGGGGTCGTCCCCGACCTCCCGTTGGGTCGCTATCTCATGCAGTCCACCTGCGGTACGACGATCGGCGACCCCAACGTCGACATCACCGCGCCCCAGGTGAACAAGGCAAAGGCGGGGATCGCCGCCGTCGGTGTCACCACCGCCTCGACGTTCGTGTTCTTCCTGCTCCTGGCCAAGGGCGTCATCTCCTTCCTGCCCCGTCGTCCGTCCTGACCCATGACCCCTCTGTTGCTGGCGGCCTTCGGCCCATGGCAGGCTTGCCCCCGCGTCGGGGGCGACCACAGATGATCAATCCTGCCCGGGGGCGCGAATGGCCTATTCGCTAGGAATCGATCTCGGCACGACCTACACCGCGGCCGCCGTGAGTGACGGCCGGCACGCGGAGATCGTCCCGCTCGGCGACCGGTCGCCGCAGGCCCCGTCAGTGATCTACAAGTCATCCGACGGCACCTTCCGCTACGGGGAGTCAGCCGAGCGCCATGCCGCGACTCAACCGGAGCGGATCGCCCGTGAGTTCAAACGGCGGATGGGTGACCAGACCCCGATCTTCGTCGCGGGCACGCCGATGTCAGCCCATGCCTGCTCGAAAGCCCTGCTCGGCTGGGCCATCGAGCAGGTCGTGACAGGCCAGGGTGAACCACCGGACCGGGTGATCGTGACCTGCCCGGCCAACTGGGGTCCGTATCGACGCGAGCTGATGAGTCAGGTCACGACCCTGAACGCCGACTACCCGATCACCGTGTGCACCGAGCCGGAAGCGGCCGCCCTGCACTTCGCCACCTCCCGCCGGGTGGCGCGATGACCGACCGATCGCCGTGTACGACCTCGGCGGCGGCACCTTCGACGCCGCGGTGCTCCGTCGCGCTCCGTCCGGTGGCTTCGACGTGGTCGGGACCCCTGACGGGTTGGAGCAGCTCGGCGGGATCGACTTCGACGAGGCGGTGTTCGAACGCGTCAGCCGCGGGATCGACTGGGACCGGATCGATCCCGACGACCCGGACACGCTGACCGGACTCGCCCGACTGCGTCGAGACTGCACGGAGGCGAAGGAGTCGCTCTCCAGCGAGACCGAGGCAGTCGTACCGGTTCTGCTGGGCGGTCGACTGAACCGGGTGCGGCTGACCCGCGCCGAGTTCAACGAGCTGATCGGCCCCCTGGTCGACGACACCCTCGAGATCCTCGATCGGGTCATCCGGCGCTCCGGAGTTTCTGCCGACGAGCTGGGTGCCATCGTCCTCGTCGGTGGTTCCTCGCGCGTGCCGCTGATCAGCGAGCGGATCACGCAGCGCTTCGGTCGACCGGCGGTGCTGTCTCCGCAGCCCAAGATGTGTGTCGCCATGGGCGCAGCGCTGATCGGTGCCGGTCCGGCGGCCCCGCCGACCCGCCAGATCCCGGCGGTGCTCGGGCCGTCCCACGACACCACGCCATCCGGGCCGACGGCACCACCGAACCCGGTTCCGGAGGTCTCGCCACCGGTTCCGTCGGCACCCCCGGCAGGACCAGTCGTCATCGCCTCGCCGGAAGTGCCCGGCGGCCGCGCGGCGGCCATCGCAGCGCCGGCCGCCCGCCCCACCGGAGCCGTGACTCCGACGGATGGTGATGCGGTCGCTCCGCCCGTTCGCGGCCGACGCCGGGTGCCGATCTATCGTCTGATCTCCGCGATCTGCGCCCTGGCTGCCGTCCTGCTGATGGTGCTCGGACCACAGCCGAAAGATCCGCAACTCACCTGGGACACCGACTTCGCCGTCGACGCCGCAGGGCAGCCTCCGGACGCCCGGTTGGCAGCCTCGCTGGTCGGGGTGGACGTCACCCGGCCGGCGGTCCCGATCACCTCCACCGGCTCCTTCGACCTCAGTGGCAGCCGGGTCTTCCTGGCTGGCCCGGTGCGCGGAAGGATCACCGCGGACGGGGTCAGCCAGGACATCGTGCTCCGGGCGGCCGACCGCTGGCACTGGACCCGGTGGCTGAGTCTGCCGTTCGCCGCGCTGGCGCTGACGGCGCTGTTCTCGTTCGCGTACGTCGAATCGATCGTCGCCCCGCTCCGGCGTCGCCGGAGGCGCGCAACCCCCGGAGAGCTGATCGGGCTCATCGGCTCCGGGCTGGGGCTAGGCGTGGCGGCGGCGCTCGCCTCGTGGGTCATCGGCGACCGCCTGCCGGATCCATCCGTCGTCCTCGGCATCGTCGTCCTCGTCTGCGCCGCCGTCGGTCTGCTCGCCTTCGCCTGGCAGTCTCAGGACCGTTCCCCGCACCCGTGAGTCGGCCGATCCCCCACCTACCGCACCGCTCGGTCGGCGGGGTCGATCTCTGTCGTGGCGGCGTCGGGCGGGTCGAGTGGGTCGTCAGAGCCCACCGGCAGCAGGTAGCCGATCAGGAACGCGCCACCGCCGAACAGCAGCAGGAGGGGAAGCCACCACACAGCGCTGGGCACCAGCAGCCGGGTCGCCGACAAGGTGAAAGTCACGACCAGCCCGATCCCCAACCCGGCCGGCAGGAACCTGGCCGCCCGACGCCAGCGGTTGACCGGTAGCTGTCGACGCCAGATCGACAGCAGCAGACCGGCCAGCACCACGGCGGTGATCCCCGCCATGATCAACCCGAAGGCGCCGTACACCGACGCCACCGAGCCCTGCACGTCGACGGCGAAGTCGCGCTCGCCAGCGTCTCGCGCTCCGGGCTGATCATGATCACCGAGGTCGGCAGCAGGCCGGTCGCCTGACCGCTGAGGTCGCTGATGTCGACGTCGAAGCGACGCTCGGTGCGCTCGCCCGGCGGCAGCACGATGTCGAGCCGCGTCGTGTAGCTGAAGAAGGCCATCCCGATCACCCGGCCCTCGATCCGGATGCTGCGTACCAGCAGCTCCGACGGGCCGCGGTTGTCCAGGTTCAGGCGAACCCGCGCCGAGTCCGACGCACCGAGCAGCAGCGGGGCGTTGCGGCTGACCGAGTCGAGATCACGGTCGTCGATGCTGACCGACCAGACGAGTCCCGGCGGGTCGGCGGCCACCGGCGGGGCGAGCAGCACCATCAGCGCCGCCGCCAAGATCACCGTCAGCAGGCGGCGTACGCGCGTGTCCCCCGAGCCCCGTCGCAGGCCCATGGAGGGAATGTAGACCCGCCACGCTCCGACTGTCGACGGAGATCCGGGTGCGCGATCGGGCACCAACCGGTGCCCTCGAATCGGCATCCTGGCTCTGCCCTCCGTGGCATCGGGAAGGGCATCCTGCTGACGTGATCCACGAGGTGGACTCCGCGCTGCGCACGTTGATCGAACGTGAGGCCGCCGGTATGCGCGATGTCGAGATCGTCTTCGACGCCCCGACCCGGGAGTGGGCCGGGCGGCGCAACTCGCCCACCATCGACGTCTACCTGTACGACATCCGCGAGGACCTGCGCCGCCGCGAGCGCGGGATGCACAACGTCTACAACGAATCCAACCTCGTCGTGTCCCGACGGCTGCCACCGCGTCACTTCAAGCTGTCCTACCTCGTCACGGCGTGGACACAGCGACCCGAGGACGAGCACCGGTTGCTGTCGTCGCTGCTGCTGTGCTTCCTGAAGTACGACGCGCTGCCCGGCCGACGTGCTGACCGGGCCGCTTGACCGAGCTCGGGCTGCCGATACCGATCACGATCGCGTTGCCACCTCCGGAGGACCGGGCGTTCGCCGACGTCTGGTCGGCGTTGGGCGGCGAGCTCAAGCCCTCGATCGACATCGTGGTGAGCACCCCGCTGGACACCGGCCAGAGCTTCCACACGGGACCTCCGGTCGAGGTGCCGCCACGGGTGAGTCTCGGCGGCTCGTACGGCTGGCCCACGCGGGAGACCAAGAGTCGCAACGGGGTCGAGAAGTGGCCCACCGGGACCAACGGCC
Organism: uncultured Actinomycetota bacterium; assembly: GCA_963759915.1. Classification (GTDB taxonomy): domain Bacteria; phylum Actinomycetota; class Actinomycetes; order Propionibacteriales; family Propionibacteriaceae; genus Microlunatus. The sequence continues at coordinate 88,478 of CAVXBJ010000031.1, forward strand.
CCACGCCTGGGGACGGGTCCGAGAACGACGGGGCCGACACACCGGGCACCGCGGGCGGCAAGCGGTCCTCCCGAACCCGCGCCGGGAGTCGGGGCAAGGCTGCGTCGGGCGCGGCCGGCGACCAGGCCGCGTCCGTGTCCACCTCGGCCGGGCGCCGCCGGCTCCGCGACGTCGAGCGGCTGGGACCTGGCCACCGGCTGGGCGAACGCGATGGCGCCGCCGGGCTCCGCGGAGTCGTCCGAGCTGCTGCCGGAGCGCGTTGCCGGTCGCTCGGCGACCGGGCTCGGCCAGCCACGTCGAGCGCGGCCGCGACCGGTGGGGATGACCGCGGACAAGCCGCTCGGCAGCCCGGCCAAGAAGGCGGCGGGCGGCACCAAGTCCGGTGGCCGACCCGGCCCCCGGGTGGCGATCACCCGGACACGCCAGACCAAGAAGAAGCCATGACCCGACGTGCGGGTCGCCCACCGCTCGCCGCGTCCCCTGACTCGGCGAGGGGTTCGTGAGCACACCGGACCTCGCCTACCTCCTCGGCCGGGCGCAGCTCGTCGAGGGACGGGTGCGGGAGCTGGTGGCGCTCCGCCGCGCCGGTGACCCGTCGCCCGGACGACCCGTTCCGAGGCTTGTACGTGAGCGAGGAGACGGTCGAGCAGCTGCTCACCGCGAACACGACCGCCGTCCACCCCCTGCACAGTGACGCCCGGGTCGATCTGGAGGCCGACGCCGACGCGGCCGAGGCGACCGGGACGCTCCCTTGCGGCTGCGACGACCTCGCCCGGACCGCCGGTCTGACGCCGCTGGACGTCGAGCTGCTGATGATCGCGTTGCTGCCGGACCTGGACAGCCGTTTCGAGCGTCTGTACGGGTATCTCAACGACGACGTGACGCGGCGGCGGGCATCGGTCGGGCTGGCCCTGCAGCTGGCGGGCGAGTCGGCGATGGCGGCGAGCGCCCGGGCGCGGCTGGAGCTGAGCCGTCCGCTGGTCAGCCGAGGGTCTGATCGTGGTCGAGGAACCCGAGCGGCCCTTCCTCACCCGCGGTCTCCGGGTGCCCGACCGGGTCGGCGCCCACCTGCTCGGCGATGATGCTCCGGCCGCGGGGCTGGCCGCCCTGATCGACGAGGTCGGACCCTACTGGGCTCCCGTCGCCGACCAGCTCGGGCGCGCACTGTCGGCCGGGGTGCGCCTCGTCCATCTGCGTGAACGGGTCGTCGGCACCGGGTCGGCGGTGGCGGTGGCGGCGCTGTCGGCGGCGTCGACGGGCGCGCTGACCCTGGACCTGACCCGCTTGGGCAGCGTCGCACCGAACGAAGCGGCCGCCCTCGCCGATCTCGCCATCCGGGAGGCACTGCTGCTCGGGGCCGGTCTGGTGGCCGGCCCGGTGGAGGTGCTCGCGGAAGCTGGCGCCGAGCCGATGCACCGACTGACGGCGGCGGACATCCCGGTGCTGCTCGTCGGCTCGACCACCTGGGATCCGCAGTGGTCGACGGAGAGCCCGCTGCTGGCCGATGCGCCGGTGCTCGGCGGGCGCGAGCGGTTGGCGCTGTGGGAGCGGGAGCTCGGGGCTCACGACCCTTCCCTGGATCCGGCCTCGCTGGCCGTCCACCTGGCCCTGGGACCCGGTCAGGTCGCCAAGGCCGTCCGGGCCGCAGAGGCCTCCGCGCGGATGACCGGTGGACCGGTCTCGGCGGACGACCTGCGCCGCGGCGTACGGGCTCAGAACGCGGCCGGGCTCGAACGGCTGGCCCGACGGATCGTGCCTGAGGTCGCCTGGGCCGACCTCGTGCTGGCGCCGACGGTGACGCGCGGGCTGAAGGAGGTCGCGGCCCGGGCCCGGCATCGTGACACGGTGCTGACCGACTGGCGGATGCGGCGCGGCGGGGGTCGCGGGCACGGGGTGACGGCGCTGTTCGCCGGCGACTCCGGGACCGGGAAGACGATGTCGGCCGAGGTGATCGCCTCGGACCTCGGGCTCGACCTCTACACCGTCAACCTCGCCACCGTCGTCGACAAGTACATCGGGGAGACCGAGAAGAACCTCGAGCGGATCTTCACCGAGGCCGGCGGCGTCAACGCGGTGCTGTTCTTCGACGAGGCGGACGCGATCTTCGGCAAGCGCAGCGACGTCCGCGACGCCCACGACCGCTACGCCAACATCGAGAGCGCCTACCTGCTGCAGACGGCTGGAGACCTTCGACGGTCTGGCGATCCTGGCGACGAACCTGCGGGCCAACATCGACGACGCGTTCACCCGGCGACTGGACGCCATCATCGACTTCCCCGAGCCGACCGAGGAGCTCCGTCACTCGCTGTGGCAACGCTGCCTGGCGCCGCCGCTGCCGCTCGGGAACGACATCGACTACGACTTCCTGGCCTCGTCGTTCGACTTCGCCGGCGGCAACATCCGCTCCGCGTCGACCACGGCCGCCTACCTGGCGGCCGCCGACGCCGCGACCGGTCGGCATGCTGCACCTGGTCGCCGCCGTGGAGCAGGAGTATCGCAAGATGGGCCGGCTCGTCCTGGAGCGGGAGTTCGGCCGCTACTTCTCGATGATCGCCTGAGCGGTCGGACTGCCCTTTCGGGCATCTGAGGTTGCGCCCGCGGCTCCACCGAGAGACCTGGCGGCGGTGCCGGACCCGTGCCACAGTGGGAGGGTCGCCGACATCGCGGAGGTTGTGGTCATGCACGAACATCGGTACGACGAGCGCATCGAGACGCTGCGACCCGCGGCTTCCCGGATCGACCAGGACGTGAGCGCCCACACCGGCAAAGCGGCGGCAACCGGTCGCAAGGATGCGCTGGGCGTCGAGGAGATCCTGGGTCTGCAGCGCAGCATCGGCAACGCCGGGGTGTCCTCGATGCTCGAGGAGGAGCGCTCGCCCGTGCACGACGTGATCTCCTCCGGCGGGCGTCCGTTGGAGCCGGAGGTGCGCACCGACATGGAGGCCCGGATGGGCCACGACTTCAGTGACGTCCGGGTGCACGACGACTCGGCGGCGGCCGCTTCGGCGTCGGCGGTGAACGCCCACGCGTACACGGTCGGATCGAACATCGTCTTCCAGCGCGACACCTACAACCCCGGCTCCAACGAGGGCCGGACGACCCTGGCCCACGAGCTCACGCACGTCGTGCAGCAGCGCAGCGGGCCGGTCGACGGGACCTCCGCCCCCGGCGGGATCAAGGTCAGCGACCCGTCCGACCGGTTCGAGCGGGAGGCGTCGTCCAACGCCGAGCAGGTGATGTCCGCCCCGGCACCCGTGCAGACCCTGAGCACCACCGGCCCTGCCGTCCAGCGCGAGGCCGAGGAGGAGGAGCTCCAAGGCCTCTTCGTGCAGCGCCACGCCGGCCATGACCACGACGAGGAGGCTGTGCAGGGTCTGTTCGTGCAGCGGGAGGGCGAGGCACCCGAGGAGGAGGAAGAGCAAGTGCAGGGCCTCTTCGTGCAGCGGGAAGGTCGCGGAAGAGGAAGAGGAGATGCCGGCCTGAGTCCGGTTGCGCGGGAGGGCACGGACGCTGACCCCTTGGGGCCGAAGTCACTTCACCGGTCGATGCCTCCCGAGTCGTAGCAGCGAGACCGAGGCGTCGTCGAGGCTGGAAACGTGGTGAGTTCTCGTCACGCCGCTGATCGCGCCGAAGCCACCGAGGCCCTGACCGCGGGCAAGCAGCGCGCCGGCGGGCAGGCTCCCGTCGGCCAGCCCGCGCTGCTCACCCTGCAGAGGCGGGCCGGGAACGAGGCCGTGAACGCCCTGCTCTCGGCCAAGATCAGGTCGCCCCATGCAGGGGCAGTCGCGGACATCGACACCGCACTCCGGGAGCTGCGGCACGATGAGCCGGCGGTCGAACCGGTCGAGAAGGGCCTCAGAGCGGCCAAGGCGGCCGGTGTGCCCGTGGATCTGGAGGGACCGAGGCCACCTGCCGGGGCCCTGACAGTGACCAGGTCCGGGTTCGGTCCCGGAGCGGTACCGGCCAAGAAAGCCGTTCCCCCGGCCAAGCCGGTCCCCCCGAAGAGCCCGCTCGCTCGCTTCGTCGGCAAGCCTGCCCGGCCGTCCGGGACTCAGCCGGTCGGTGGTCCGACGATCGCTGCTGCCACGGCCGGTGGCCCGGGGACCGGCCTCGTCGCACCATCGGTCGGTGGAACCGTCGACCCGATGGCGCCCCCGGTCTCGCCCGCGCTCGTCCGGCCGGACGACGATCCCGCGTTCGGCCGGGTCAAGCACCAGGTGGGAACCGTCGGTAAGGCGGTCCGCGCCCATCCGCCCCCCGGTGTCAAGGCGACGGAGGCTCAGGACGCCGCCGTGCCCCCGGTGGACGACCTCGGCGCCCAGGCCAAAGCAGCCAAGGTCGACTCGATGGACGCCCAGCAGCCGGGCACGTTCGACAAGAGGGCCTTCATCGCGGCCGTCAAGACCGCCATCGAGGCGAAGTCACCCAAGACGTTGAAGGAGGCCGACGCCTACCAGGAGTCGGGCAGGGCCGGCGAGGTGAAGGGCGAGGTGCACGGTCTCGTCACCCAGGGCAAGGAGGACCAGACCAAGGACGTCGAGACCGCGACCGAAGCCCCGCCCGACCAGTCGAAAGCCGTGGCCAAGCCGGTGTCACCCATGGCGCCCGAACAGCCCGGCGCCATCACGCCCGTACCGGCCAGCGGCGCCGCCCCGAAACCTGCGCCGAACGATCAGCTCAACCTCGCCGCCGGTCCGCGCGCCGCCGACGCCGAGATGGCCGAGGCCGACGTCACCGACGACCAGCTGGCCCGCTCGAACGAGCCCGAGTTCACCCAGGCGGCTACCGAGAAGAAGGAAGCAGCCGCGCACTCCGCCCAGGCACCGGCTCAGTACCGGCAACAGGAGTCACAGGTCATCCAGCAGGGCAAGACGGCGGCGAACACCGAGGCGGCCGAGGGCGCAGCGAGCATGCAGGGCAGCAAAGGGGCCGCCCTCGCGAAGCTGGTGGCCGACAAGGGCAAGGCGAAGACCAAGGACGAGGCCAGACGCGCCGAGGTGACCGGGAAGATCCAGACCATCTTCGCCGCCACCGAGGCCGACGTGAAGAAGATCCTCGACGGCATCGATCCCCTGGTCGAGACGGCGTTCACCACCGGCGAGGCAGCGGCGCGCCAGTCGTTCGAGACGTACGTGAGCGCCAAGATGTCGGCGTACAAGAAGGACCGTTACGGCGGCTGGCTCGGCGGCCTGCGCTGGGCGAAGGACAAGCTGCTCGGGATGCCCGACAAGGTCAACGAGTTCTACGAGGCCGGACGCGAGATCTACCTGAAGCAGATGGACGGTGTGATCTCCCGCGTGGCCGACATCGTCGGCGACAATCTCACCGCCGCGAAGCGACGGATCGCGGCCGGCAAGACCGAGATCGCTGCGTACGTCAAGGGTCTGCCCGCCGATCTGAAGAAGGTCGGATCGGAGGCTTCGCAGGAGATCGGGGAGCGGTTCGCCGACCTCGAGAGCCAGGTGGATGCCAAGCAGGAGTCCGTGGTGGACACCCTCGCCACCAAGTACGTGGAGGCCCGCAAGGGCCTGGATGAGCGGATCGAGGCTCTCCAGGCCGAGAACAAGGGGATGGTCGAGAAGGCGATCGGCGCCATCAAGGCGGTCATCAACACCATCCGCGAACTGGTTTCGATGCTGAAGAACGTGCTGGCCCGAGCGGCCGGGGTGGTCGGCCAGATCATCAAGGACCCGATCGGCTTCCTCGGCAACCTGATCGCCGGCATCAAGGGTGGCATTCTCAAGTTCAAGGAGAACATCCTCGGTCACCTCCGCAAGGGCCTGATGGGCTGGCTGTTCGGATCCCTGGCCGAAGCCGGCATCGAGCTGCCCGACAGCTTCGACACCAAGGGGATCATCAAGCTCCTGGCGTCGATCTTCGGTCTCACCTGGGCCAACGTCCGGACCCGGATCGTGAAGCAGATCGGCGAGAAGGCCATGGGCGCGGTGGAGAAGGGGGTCGAGATCTTCTCGATCTTCGCCTCCCAGGGCATCGGCGGGCTGTGGCAGATGCTGGTGGAGAAGCTCGGCGACATCAAGGAGATGATCCTGGAGCAGGTGAAGGACTTCGTCATCACCAAGATCATCACCGCCGGCATCACCTGGTTGATCGGGCTGCTGAACCCCGCGGCCGCATTCATCAAGGCCTGCAAGCTGATCTATGACGTGGTGATGTTCTTCGTCACCAACGGCAGCCGCATCATGGCCTTCGTCAACACCATCCTCGACTCAGTCAGCGAGATCGTTCGCGGCAACGTGGGCGCCGTGGTGAACAAGATCAACGACGTGCTCGGGCAGATGATCCCCCTCATCATCGGGTTCCTGGCCAGCGCGATCGGTCTGGGCGGGATCGGCCAGAAGATCCGCGAGATCATCACCAAGCTGCAGAAGCCGATCAACGCCGCTCTCGACTTCGTGATCAAGAAGGGCCTGCAGCTCGCCGCCCCGGTCATCCGAGGTCTCAAGGGGATCGGGAGCAAGGTGAAGGCCAAGGTGGCGTCCGGGAAGGCCTGGGTCAAGGGCAAGATCGACAGTGCCAAGGTCAGGGCCCAGACACTCTTGGCCTCAATTCCGGCAGCCTTCGGGTTCTCCGCCAGCGGAGGATCGCATCGAGTGTGGATCGAGAAGACGACAACGCCGCGGGTCATGGTCGCCAGTTCCCCGACTGAGGGCGCGACCTTGCTCACCCACCTCGCCTCTCAGATCTCGGGCTTTCCGGCACCGAACGCGGCTGAACAGGTGGCGAAGAAGCTCCTACTTGGCAAGGTCTCGCATGCGCGAGAGCGACTGGCTAACCTGGAAGCCAAGTTGGCCAAACCCGGAGCGACCGAACGTCAGTTGAACAAGGCCCAAGCCAGTTTCGCGAACAGCCTGGTGCCCGTCTTCGTCGGCGTGCATCAGCATCGGATGGCACAAGCAGGCATCGTGCCGACGTACACGACACCAGGGGGCAAGGCCGCAAAGGGCACGGTCACCTGCGTTGCCACCATGCTGGTGGACTGTGCTCCAGGGCAGCTTCCCTATCCGAGCGACGCTGGCGGCGGCCCAGTCGGCCGCGTGCCGACACGTGAGGCGAAGACCAAGGAGCCGAGCCCGCGACGAGCCCACGCCATTGAGATTGGAAGCCTTACGGGCCAGGTAGGTGGCTATGTCTTTGAAAACGCACCTGGCACAGCTCATAAAAGGAGAGACTGGAGATCGTCACGCGCTCAACCGGAGATGAGGCCCCTAGCACTCACGCTGAGGCGAGGCTGACCAGCCAGATCATAGAGATGATCAGCAAGGACGCGAGCTGGAGGTATCGAGTTCGTGCGATCGAAATCAACATCTCGCATAGCCCGTGCCCCGACTGTGCCCGGGTGCTGATGGGTATGCGTTCCAGAGTTGCGCACGAGGGTTTGCGCGTCGCCATCCTGCAATGGACGAGGCGTTGGAACGGGCGGAACCCCACGCGGCCCGAAGACATCTCCACCCTCGCGACGCGGTACTCGGTGCGTGGGCCCTAGAGATGAGGCTGCTGTGCCAGTGAACGCCGCTATCGCTCAGGGGCTGGTCCATCACCGGGCCCAGGCACCCAGACCTTTCCGATCATCCCGCGCGGTACGCCGCTGACACCCCGACGCCACGGAGCTGACCAGGTGGACGTCAGCCACAACTCCGGCAAGCGAGCGGCTAGGCCAACCTCGCGCACGGAGCGAGCCGACTGCCGAAGGCCGGTCGCCGTCGAGCAAGACGTCTTGCGCATACTCGGTGCGCCGTTGAACACCCAGCCTCCCCGGCTGCATGGCGCTGCCCCCCCTTCCCTTTCGGGCAGCCGAGACTGCCCTTCGCCGCGTCCGCGGGGACGTACCGGCGGGAGCGCGCCCGGAAGAGGCTGCATTAGGCCACGTTCACACCCAAGGAGCCCAGCATGCCGCCGTATCAGTCACCCGGTGTCTATGTCGAGGAGGTCGCAGCGGGAGCCCGCCCCCTGGAAGGCGCAGGCACCGCCATCGCCGCCTTCATCGGCCTTGCCGAAGAGGGGCCGTTCAACGCACCGACCCTCGTGAGCAACTGGACACAGTTCACGACGACCTTCGGCGGCTTCGTCGCCGGGTCCTACCTGGCTCAGTCCGTCTACGCCTACTTCCAGAACGGCGGGGGCAACGCCTACGTCGTCCGGGTCGGTCAGGGCGACTCCAGCGGGCCGGCCCCGCGGAGTGCCCGCGCCAAGGAGCTGGCCGCCAGCCCGAGCGCGCAGATCGGCCGGTTGAAGGTCACCGCCCTGGATCCCGCCGCCGCCCCGGGAGACGTGAGCGTGGAGGTCACCGACGCCGGTGGCGACAACGTGACCGAGGACATGTTCCGTCTGGTGATCAAGGTCAAGGGCGAGGTGGTCGAGGAGTTCGACCGGGCGAACTTCGCGCGAGGCAAGCAGAACGTGGTGACGATGGTCAACGCCGTCTCCAAGGTCGTCCAGCTGGAGGACACCAGCAGCGGCGCCGTGGTGCGACTCGCCAACGGTGAGACGACCCTGGTCGCGCCCGCGTCACCCGCGGCCGTTCCGTCCACCCGGCTCAGCGCCGACGACTACGTCGGCGACGTCGCCGAGCGGACCGGCTTCGGCGGCCTGGAGGCGATCGAGGACATCACGATGCTCTGCGTGCCGGACCTGATGAGCGCCTACCAGCAGGGCGCCATCGACCTGGACCAGGTCCAGGCCGTCCAGAGCGCCATGATCACCCACTGCGAGCTGATGGGCGACCGGGTGGCCATCCTGGACGCGCCCCCCGGAATGAACGCCCAGCAGATCAAGGAGTGGCGGGTCGACAAGGCACGCTACGACTCGATGTACGCGGCGCTCTACTGGCCCTGGGTGCAGACCATGAGCCCGGCCACCGGCCAGCTGTCCTTCATGCCGCCCTCGGGCCACATCGCCGGCATCTGGGGTCGCAACGACGCCACCCGGGGGGTGCACAAGGCGCCGGCCAACGAGATCGTCCGGGGGGCCATCGACCTCGAGATCAACATCACCCGCAACGAGCACGACCTGCTCAATCCCGAGGGGATCAACGTGATCCGGGCGTTCCCGGGCCGTGGCATCCGGGTCTGGGGAGCCCGCACGCTGTCCTCCGACCCGGCCTGGCGCTACCTCAACATCCGGCGGCTGTTCAACTACCTCGAGAAGTCGATCCTGAACGGCACCAACTGGGTCGTCTTCGAGCCGAACGACCGGGCCCTGTGGGCGCAAGATCCGTCGCACCATCGCCGCCTTCCTGGTGATGGAGTGGCGGGCCGGCGCCCTGTTCGGCTCCACCCCCGGCGAGGCCTTCTACGTCAAGTGCGACGACGAGACCAATCCGGCCGAGGGCATCGACGCCGGTCAGGTGGTCTGCGAGATCGGCGTGGCGCCGGTGAAGCCGGCCGAGTTCGTGATCTTCCGTCTGGCCCAGTTCTCCGGCGGCACCAGTCTCGTCAGCGAGTAGTCCCCTCCACATCATCTTGACCACAGAAAGGAAATGAGATGCCACTTCCCGATGGCGACAGCTCAGTCGGCCACTCGTTCGGGTTGGAGTTCGACGGGGTGATGATCAAGAGCATCACCGAGATCAGCGGCCTCAAGATCGAGCAGGACGTCGTCGAGTTCAAGGAGAACGGACCGGACGGCAAGTACCAGCTCCGCCGACTCCCGGGCCGGCCCAAGGCGCCCGACATCACCCTGACCCGCGGTCTGACCGGGGACAACAGCTTCGACAAGTGGATCGAGAGCAGCCGGTTCGGCAAGATGTCGGACTCCCGCAAGGGCGGCTCGGTCATCGTCTTCGACTACGAGGGAGCCGAGGTCAAGCGCTACAAGCTGACCAACGCCTGGCCGAAGAGCCTGGAGGTCGGCACCCTCAAGGCCGGTGACACCTCCTACCTGTCGGAGAAGCTGACCCTGACCTGCGAGTCGATCGAAGTCCAGGGCGGCTGACCATGCGACGCGGGACGTTGATCATTCCGGAGCCGAGCACCTCGGCGGACGCGTCGCCGGCGGGTCCGGGTGAGGCGCAGCCCCGTCGGGAGACGTTGGTCACGGAGTTCAGCTTCCTGCTGCCGCGGGGGTACGTCGATCGATCCGGCACCGTCCACCGGGACGGCGTGATGCGGCTGGCGACGGCACGCGACGAGCTGGTGCCGCTGCGTGACGACCGGGTGCGCGAGAACCCGGCCTATCTCACGGTCGTGCTTGTTGTCGCGGGTGATCGAGCGGATCGGCACCATCGACGACATCCATCCCGGCATCGTCGAGGACCTGTTCGCCACCGATCTGGCGTTCCTGCAGGATCTCTATCGACGGGTGAACACCGAGGGGCACACGCGGGCGACCGTGACCTGCCCGTCGTGTGAGCACCACTTCGCGGTCGACGTCTCCGGGGGGCGCCTGGGGGAATCCTGACGTACGCGACCGACCGGCTCTATGCGGAGATCGCGTACGTCGCCTACTACCTGCACTGGTCTCGCGAGGAGATCCTCGACCTCGAGCACGCGGAGCGTCAGCGATTCGTTCGCGAGATCGGTGCCCTCAACTCCCGCATCTCAGGCGACTGAGCAGCGGGCATCGATCTGTCCGGAGGAGTGTCGACCATGCGGTGGCCGTGGGAGTGGGTGCCCAGGGGGCGGGGTCGCGGTGCCGACGCGTCGGAGTCGGCGGCGGGGGACGCCGCTCCGTCCGCCGGCTCCGCGGATCCTTCTGCCGGTGCGTTCCAGTCCGCACCGGCCGCCGGGCCGGCCGCGTGGTCGCGCCTCCCCCCGTTGCAGCGCAGTGTCGCGGACAGCACCGCGATCGCGCCGCCGGCGGCCTTCCGCTCGTCCCTGACCACACACCAGAACCCGAGCTTCCTCGCCCCGTTGGGGCACCTGGTCGATCCCGAGGGTCCCGCCGGTGTCGTCGGTGGTCTGGCGTCGTCGGTCGGCGGCCCGATCCCGTACGAGGGCATGGACGAGCTCCGGCGTCCCGGAGCGGCCGGCACCCCCGCCCGCACCCGCGGTGCAGCGACGGGTCGCCACGCTCCGACCGGAACCCCCGGTCGTGCAGCGCCACGAGGAGGCAGTCGTCTACCTCCCCCAGCCACGATCACGAGGTCGCGCGATCGACGCCGGGCCCCTCGAGAACGCCGGCCCGGACCCAGCCGGCGCCGGGCCGAGTGAGCCGGCACCATCCGCGACCGTCCAGCCGGAGTCTCTGGTCGTGGCGCGCTCGGCGGAGTCCTCCCAGCCGCTTCCCTCCCATCAGCCGGACTCCGGTAGCTCCGCCGTCGAGCAGGCCGTGGCCGGCTCCGCCGTCGAGCAGGCCGTGGCCGGGCCAGAGCGGCGACGCTCGGCGGCGCCGAGCGCGACGCCGGCCGATCGGAGCGGCCGGTGGCTCGTCATCCGCCCCGGACGCGGCTCCGCCGGCGCCGGCCGCGACCCCCTCGATGACGCCGTTGACCGTTCCGGTCCAGCGCGCAGTCACCTCGACCGCTTCGGGCTCCGGGCCGACCGCAGCCGCGAGACAGGTCGGTGACGGCAACCCCACGCCCACGCTGCGGTCGGTTCCGTCGACTCCGCCGACCGTGCCTCCGCCGCCCCCGGCCCAGACGTCCGGGGGCGGGCCCTCATCCTCGCCGCCCCTCGGGGCCGACGCCAGCGTGCCGGACCCACCGAGTCCGATCCCCGCCGGCGAGCTGGTGGTGGCGCGGTCGGCATCAGAGCCGGCAGCCCAGCAGCCCGACCAGCCGACCGCGGTCGGTCCACGCCGGCAGCCCTCGAGCCGGACCCGGGCGCAACCGAGCCCGATCCGGCCGCGACCGAGCCGACCAGCGCGGATGCCGCGGTGGCCGGTCTGCTGGCCGATCGCCCGCCGCTCGTGGAATCGCTCCTGATCGACGACGGGCAGTCGCGCGGGGCGGCAGACGACGGGCAGTCGCGCGGGGCGACATCGCGCGGGGCGGCCGGCGACGCTGCGCCCCTGACCGTGCCGAGCGGATCGAGCCCGTCACAAGGATCCGGACCGACACTGCAACGCCAGTTCGGTGATCGGCCCCCCGCTCCTTCGCCGGGCGGGTGGACTCCGGCGTCCTCGGTCGTGCCGTCGGGGGACGGGTTGGCGGCTGGCTCACGCCCGAACCCGCCGGCGCCGGCGCCGACGCCGACGCCGGCAGGATCCGTACCCGCCGGTCTCGACGAACAGGGTTACCCGCCGCTCATCGCCCGGTCGGTGCAGCGCAGCACCGTCGGCGCCGCCGACGTGGGTCGCGCCCCCGCGCCCGGCGGCCGAGCGAGTCCGACGCCGGCTCGACGCCGGACTCGAACACACCGAGACGTCACCACGGCGCCCCTCAGTGGCTTCAGCGCAGCGATCTCGGCGCTGCAGGATCCCCCTCTCGGTCCTCCGCTCGGAGCCGCGCCCCGGGGAGTCGGCGGACGGCCCCGGTGGGTCGGGTCAGGATCCCCCGCTCGTGGTGGCCCGACGTGTGGCGCCGGACCAGACCGGGCAGCTGCCCGCACCGGACGTGCACCTGCAACGTGCCGTCGCCGGCACGCCGCGGCTCGCACCCCCACCGGCCTGGTGCAGCGCAGTCTGATCGCCGGCAGGTCTCCCCTCCCCGCGCCCCCGGCGACGCTGGGCAGCGGTGCGCCGACCCTCGTCCACGCCCGCGGTGCAGCGACTCCGCTACGAGGACGTGGCCGCCCCGAGCGGGAGTCAGCCTGACCGTCGATCAGCCTGCCGGAGCCGACGACCAGCGGGGCACCGGCGGCGAGCACGCCCCCTCGGCCCCGGAGATGCCCACGGCTCCTGCCTCCGCCGCCTGGTCGCCGGTGGCGCCGTCGCCGCCCGCTGGAGCGCGGGAGCTCGGCGTGGTCCTCGCTTCCGGGACGAGCCCGTCCGGGTCCAGCGCCGACCGGTGACGTCCGGGCCACGGTGCAGCGCGCCGACGGCCGGGACGAGTCTGCCGGCCGTCGGCACGACGACGGACCCGCGCAGCGGCGAGCCGCCGGCACCGATGGCCCGATGGCCCCGATGGCCCCGATGACGATGGTGTCGCCGCCGATGCCGGGGGGCGATGCGGCCCCGATGATCCAACGGCGGTTCGACGCCCCGTCCTCGGGCACCGCCGTCGCCCCGCCGGTGTCCGCCGACCCGCCGGCCATGGCCGTCTCGAGCCGGACGGTCGGCCTGGCCGAGATGTTCGCGCTGGCCGCCGCCCAGTCCTCGGACGGGGACGCGACCATCCAGCGCAGCGCGGAGACCGAGGTCCAGCCGGCGGCGGATCCGCCGGCGGTCGGCACTCGGCCGCCGGCTCCGTCGGCGGCACCGGCCGGACCCGCCGGTCCGGCCGCGCCGCTGAGCGGCGCGGAGCTCGAGGAGATGGCCCGCCGACTGTACGAGCCGTTGTCCGCCCGCCTCCGCACCGAGCTGTGGCAGGACCGGGAACGATCCGGCTTACTCACCGATCTTCGACCCTGATCTCGAACGAGGAGCACACCATGGCCGCCGCCAAGGGCATCACCGATCCGCTGGACGCCGCCACCGACCCGGCGGTCAGCGTCTGCTTCACCGTGACCGTGGACGGCGAGAACCTCGGCTACTTCAGCAGCTGCGAGGGACTGGGCGCCGAGGTGGTGATGGAGCAGCGGGAGGAGGGCGGCAACAACAGCTTCGTCTGGCAGCTGCCGAGCCGGATCAAGTACACCAACGTCAAGCTGTCCCGGGCCGTCGGCAGGGACAGCTACAAGATCACGGAGTGGCTGATCGGCTTCGCCACCGAGGTGACCCGCAAGACCGCCTGCATCACCGCGATGACCGGTGATCGCCAGGTCGTGGCGAGCTGGAACCTCGACGGCGTGATGCCGGTGCGCTGGTCCGGACCGAGCCTCAACCTGGACTCCCCCAAGGTCGCCATGGAGACCCTGGAGCTCGCCCACCACGGGTTCCTCCCCGAAGGGGCCGGCCAGTGACCACCGCGATCGCCCTGGCGGGCAGCTCCGGCCCCGTCGGCGTTCCCGGCGATGCCGGCTCCGGCGGCAAGGCCGTGGTCGGGCGGCCGACCATGGACAAGGCGAAGCTCACGGTCTACACCCCCGACCCGGCCCCCGGCGGCTACAAGCCCGGCGCGATCAAGGACACCATCGGCTTCCAGTTCAACCCGAAGGAAGTCACGATCGCGAAGTCGGCGAAGTGGGAACGCAAGCCGGCCAAGGGATCGAAGAGCGCGCCACCACCGGAGTTCACGGGCTCCGACCCGTGCAAGCTCACCGTCGAGATGTTCTTCGACGCCACCGGCGCCAAGGACGGCTCGGTGCTGGAGATCGTGGAGAAGCTGTTCGGCTGCTGCGTACCCACCGAGCAGAGTGCCGGGCAGAAGAAGCCCACCCCACCGCTGGTGGTGCTGCAGTGGGGCAGCATCTCGACCTTCCCGGCGGTGATCACCTCGGTCAGCGCCAAGTACACGCTCTTCCGCTCCGACGGCACCCCCATCCGGGCCATCTGCAGCGTGTCGATGGAGGAGATGCCGGGCTCGCCGCCCCGGCAGAACCCGACCTCGGGCAGCGACAGCATCCGCCGCGTCCACCGCACGATCGTCGGCGACAACCTCGCCTCCATCGCGTACGCGGAGTACGGCGACCCCGCGCACTGGCGACCGCTGGCGGCGTACAACGGGGTCGACGACCCGCTGCGGCTGCCCACCGGACGGACCATCCTGCTGCCCTCCCTCGAGGAGATGGGGGTGACCGGATGACGGGCAGCATGTGCCTGGTGGAGATCGACGGTTCACCGATGCCGGCCGACCTGGTGCCGCTGCTGGTCTCCGCGCTCGTCGAGGACAGCCAACGGCTGCCCGACCTGTTCTCGTTGCGGTTCCGCGATCCCGAGCGGATCGTGCTGACGAAGAGCAACGCCAAGGTCGGGGGCAAGATCACCGTCAAGGTCAACACGGCCGCATCGTCGAGCCCGAAGACGTTGATCGAGGGTGAGATCACCGCGCTCGAGCTGGAGTTCGACACCGGCGGGACGTTCACGATCATCCGCGGCTACGACCCCGCGCACCGGCTGTTCCGGGACCGGCGCACCGTCAGCTACGTGCAGATGACCGCCTCGGACATCGCCACTCAGGTGGCGAAGCGAGCGAGTCTGAAGGTGGGGAAGGTGGACAGCACCAGCACCGTCTTCCCGGTGGTCAGTCAGGCCGGGCAGAGCGACTGGGAGATCTTGACCCAGCTGGCGCGCGACACCGGCTCGGATCTGACCGTCCGCAACGGCGCGTTCTCGTTCGTGGCGTCGGCAGCCTCTGCCGGATCACCCACCTCGTTGAAGTTCGGCGAGGAGCTGATCCGCTTCCGTTCGGTGCTCACCTCCGCGCAACAGGTCGGGCAGGTGGAGGTCCGCGGTTGGGACGTCGCGGAGAAGCGGGCGCTGGTCGGGACGGCGCCGGCGAAGGCGTCGACCATCGACCTGCCCACCGTGAAGCCGACCGACATGGCCAACGCCTTCGGCAACCCGACGTACGTGTCGACCGATGTTCCCTACCGGACCCAGAACGAGGTCGATCAGGCCGCCAAGGCGTTGGCCGACGAGAAGGCCTCGGCCTTCGCCGAGTTCGAGGGCGTCGCCCGCGGCAACCCGGACCTCAAGGCGGGCGGCAAGGTCTCGCTGGAAGGCCTCGGCGCCCCCTTCGAAGGCACGTACACCATCACCAGCGCGCGCCACCGGTTCGACCCGACGACCGGCTACACCACGGCGATCACCGTGACCGGGAAGCAGGACCGGAGTCTGCTCGGACTCGCCTCCGGTGGCGCCCGCTCCCGCCAGACCCCGCCCGGCGTGGTGATCGCGGTCGTCACCGACGTCAACGACCCCGACAAGATGGGCCGGGTCAAGATCAAGTTCCCGTGGCTGAACGACGACTACGTCAGCGACTGGGCCAGGGTGGTCTGCCAGGGAGCCGGCAAGGAGCGGGGTTGGGTCGCGTTGCCCGAGGTCGGTGACGAGGTGCTGATCGGCTTCGAGCTGCAGGACTTCGACCGCCCGGTGGTGCTCGGTGGCCTGTACAACGGCGTCGACAAGATGCCGGCCGGCCCGAACGACCTGGTCGACGGCGGCTCGGGGGCGATCAACCGCCGCTCGTTGGTCTCCCGCGCTGGTCACCGGATCGACCTCCTCGACCAGGAGGGGACCAAGGAGGGCGTCCGGCTGGCCACCAAGGACGACAAGCTCGAGATCTTCATCGACAAGACGAACACCACGATCACCGTGCAAGGCCGACGGCACCGTCATGATCGAGGGTTCCAAGGGCATCACCCTGGACGCCAAGAACTCCGACCTGACCATGAAGGCGGCGTCGGTCAAGATGACCGCCACCAACGGCGTGCAGATGGACGGCGGCAGCGGTGCGGTGCAGGTGAAGTCGAACGGCACGGTGAGTGTCGAGGGCATGAGCGTCAGCGTCAAGGGCCAGACCACGGCCGAGCTCAAGGGCGGGGCGATGACCACCATCACCGGCGCCATGGTCAAGATCAACTGATGATCGGAGGGTGAGACATGTACGAGGTGGACTTCATCGGCGCCGGCTGGTCGTACCCGCTGGGCGCGGATCCCAGCGGCCGCGTCGCCCTGGTGACCCGCGAGCGCGAGATCGAGCAGTCCATCCGGCTGATCCTGGGCACCTCGATCGGTGAGCGGCCGATGCGCCCCGACTTCGGCTGCCGGATCCATGATCACGTGTTCGGACCGGCCAACTCGGCCACGGCCGGGCAGATCGCGTACGACGTCCGGGAGGCGCTGGAACGCTGGGAGACCCGGATCGACATCACCGACGTGAAGGTCAGCTTCGACCGGATCAGCGAGGGCCGCGTCTACATCGACATCGGCTACTCGGCCCGCGGGCTGAACGACCCGCGCAACCTCGTCTTCCCGTTCTACGTGATCCCCGACGAGGGCGATGCCACCCAGCCGGCCGTCGGTCCGACGCGGCCCGGGCCGGGTGCGACCGCCCTCGGCACGACCGGACCCCTGGCGCTGGCAGCGTCCACCTACCACCCGCCGGCCATGCCGTCATCGTCGGCGACCGTCCCCGCCCCCACCGGAGGTCAGTGACATGCTCCCCGCCCCGAACCTGGACGACCGACGCTTCCAGGACCTGGTCGACGACGCCAAGCGGCTCGTCCAGCAGCGCTGCCCGACCTGGACCGATCACAACGTGTCCGATCCCGGGGTCACCCTGATCGAAGCGTTCGCCCAGATGGTCGACCAGCTGATCTACCGGCTCAACCGGGTGCCCGATCTGCACTACGTGAAGTTCCTGGAGCTGATCGGTGTGGAGCTGCGACCGCCGGCCGCGGCCCGCGGGGAGGTGACGTTCTGGCTGTCCGCGCCCCAGCCGCAGCCGGTGATCGTCCGGACCGAGACCCAGGTGGCGACGGCGCGCACCGACGTCGCCGACCCGATCGTGTTCAGCACGACCCGTGAGCTCGAGATCGTGCCCTGCTCCTTCTCCCGCGCGGGCATGCACCCGGTCGGCGAGGCCCCGGCCGACATGACGGCGGCGCTGTCCGGACCGGCCGGATTCCGCTGCTTCTCCGCGACACCCACCGTCGGGGATGCGC
This sequence comes from uncultured Actinomycetota bacterium, assembly GCA_963759915.1. GTDB lineage: Bacteria > Actinomycetota > Actinomycetes > Propionibacteriales > Propionibacteriaceae > Microlunatus. Next base: position 106,081 of record CAVXBJ010000031.1, read on the forward strand.
TGCTGATCGGGTTGTCGGACGCCGTGCCCCACTGCGCGGTGGTCCTGCGGATGGGGTGCCAGGTGTCGGGTCGTGGCGTGGATCCCCGCCGTCCGCCGGTGCTGTGGGAGGCGTGGACCGAAGAGGGCTGGGTCGCCTGCGAGGTCGACTCCGACGACACCGGTGGCCTCAACAAGCCGGGCGACGTGATCTTGCACGTGCCCGGTGGCCATCAGGCCTCCATCATCGCCCGGCAGCGCGGCGGCTGGTTGCGCTGCCGGCTGATCCAGGCCGAGCCGGACCAGCCCACCTACACCGCGTCCCCGCAGATCCTGTCGGTGACGGCCTTCACCATCGGCGGCACGGCTCCCACCGTCCACGCCGAGGTCGTGCGCGGTGAGGTCATCGGGCGGTCGGACGGCACCCCCGCCCAGCACTTCAGCCTGCAGCAACGCCCCGTGCTGCCGTCGGAGGAACCGGCGACGATCACCGCGATCCACGGCGACCGGAGCCAGGCGTGGACCGAGGTGCCGCACTTCGCGCTCTCCGGTCCCGGCGACCGCCACTTCCGCATCGACCGCTTCGCCGGCGAGATCCAGTTCGGGCCCGCCATCCGCGCCGCCGACAACGACCTCCTGTACTACGGCGCGATCCCCCAGCCGGGTGCGGTGCTGCGACTGGAGACGTACCGGACGGGCGGTGGTCAGGCCGGCAACGTGGGCCGCGGACTGGTCCGGGTCCTGAAGACCTCGGTGCCGTACGTCAGCCGGGTCGAGAACCGGGTGCCGGCCATCGGGGGCGCCGAGTCCGAGACCCTGGCCGACGCGAAGACGCGCGGACCGCTGCTGCTGCGGTCGCGCGGCCGCGCCGTGACCGCCGAGGACTTCGAGCAGCTGGCTCGCGATGTCGCGCCCGACGCGGCACGGGTGCACTGCGCCCCCGACGCCGCCGAGGGTGGCGCCGGCATCCGGATGCTGGTGGTCCCGCACGTCGCCAGCGACGAGCTGGGCCGGATCCAGCGGGACGATCTGGACCCGCCGGCCGCGACCCTGGAGCGCATCGCCGACAGCCTGGACGCCCGCCGCCTGGTCGGCACCCGGCTGCTGGTCCAGCCTCCCGACTACGCCTGGCTGACGGCGGTGGTGAGCCTGAGCTGTCGGCCGTTGTACGAGCCCGCTGAGGTGCGCACCGAGGTGCTCCGGGCGCTGTACCGCCTCTACCACCCCCTGGTCGGTGGGCCGGACGGGACCGGGTGGCCGTTCGGTCGGTCGGTCCAGTCCCACGAGGTGCACGCGGCGCTGGCGCGGATCCCGGGCGTCGACATGGCCCGCGAAGTGAGCGTCGCACTGTTCCCCGCCGAGCCGTTCACCGGCCGCCGAGGGGCTGCCACGCAACGGATCGACATCGACCCGACCGCCCTCGTCTACTCCTTCGAGCACCAGGTGCGGGTGCGCAAGTGAGGTACGCAGGGCTCAGCAGCCGGAGCGAGGTGAGACGGTGAGAGGAACGATCGACGGAGGGATCAGCGCCCTGCCGCTGGCCCCGACCCTGCCCACGATGCTCCGTGAGGACCCGTTCGCCCAGCAGCTGTGTGCGGGCCTGGACGAGGTGCTGGCTCCGGTGCTGATGAGTCTCGACGCGTTCTCGTCCTACCTGGATCTGGCCACCACCCCGGACGACATGCTGCCCTGGCTCGGGCACTGGTTGGGCATGGAGGTCGACCCGGGCGGTGACCTGGATCTCCAGCGCAAGCTGCTGGCCTCGGCGGGCGAGCTGCACGCGATCCGCGGCACCCGCCGCGGCATCGAGCTCGCGCTGGAGGCCGCCCTCGGTGTCGACGTCGACGTCCAGGAGTCGGGGGCGTCGTCCTGGTCGACCGACCCGGCGGCCGGCCTCCCCGGTGAGCAGCGTCCGGCCATCGTGGTGATCGTCGAGTCGACCGAGGAGGACCCGATCGATGCCGAGCGGCTGGACGCGTTGGTGAGTCAGCTCAAGCCGGCGCACGTGCTGCACCGGATCCAGATCAACGAGGGCTAGGCAGCCGGCCTCGCCACCTCGGTGTCATCATCGGCCTGCGGTCCCTGCGGACCGACAGCCGGTCAGCCCAGATCGAGCGACTCGGCCGCGTTGCCCTGGGGTGAGGCACCGATCGGATCGAAGTCCGTCTCGTCGGCGCCACCGAGTCCGGTGCCCGGCGCCTGCCCGAGGCCCTGACCGAGATCGCCCCCGATGCCGCTCTGCAGCCCACCCGACGGATCCAGTACGCCCTGCTGGCCCAGGGGGTCGCCACCGACGCCACCCGCTCCACCGCCGACCGCACCGGGTGCGCCAGGACCGATGGTGGATGCGGCGTTCAGCGGGTCGGCCCCGAACTGCACCTCGACGCCGTCGAAGACGCCGTCCGCGTCGGTGTCGGCCTTGAGCGGGTCGGTGCCCAGCGAGGCCTCCGCGGAATCCGACAGCTGGTCGCCGTCGGTGTCGGCGCTCTTCGCGTTCGTTCCCACCAGCTTCTCGGTGTGATCCGACAGGCCGTCACCGTCGGCGTCGACCACGCCCTCCCGGACGTTCTCGGCGAATCTCCCCGAGCCGATCACGCCCGCGACGCCGGGCAGCCGCCCCGCGTCGGTCCCCAACGAGACCTCCTGCGCGTCGCCGACGCCGTCGTCGTCGGTGTCGGCGGCCAGCGGGTCGGTGTGCGCGACGACCGCCTCGTGCCCGTCACTGAGACCGTCGCCATCGGTGTCGGCCTTGCCGGCATCGGTGCCGGCCAGCTTCTCGAAGGCATCGGTCAACCCGTCGGAGTCGCTGTCGGGATCGGTCTCGGCGGCGCCGGGCAGCCTGGCCACCGGCCGACCCGGATCGATCTGGTACGCCGTGGCGGCGGTCGCCGGCCCGCCGGTTCCGTTCACCGGGGCGGTTCCGTTCACCGGGGCGCGTTGCCGTTCACCGGGGCCGTTCCGTTCGGTGCGGTTCCGTTCAACGGTGCGGTTCCGTTCCCGCCGGCCGTGCCGTTGCCGCCGCCGGCCGAGGTCGCCAGCGACGTCGACGACCGTCCGTCGGACGACGAGTCGGCTCCGTCGACGGTCGCGGTCGATCCGTAGATCCCGGCTCCGGACCCCGCCGCGTCACCACCGGCCGGGGCCGCGCCGGTGCCTGCGTCGCCGGCCGCCGAGACCGCCGACGTCGCTTCGCGATGCGCCTTGAGGCCCGACTCGTCGGAGATGCCCGGCACGGTGGCGGCGAAGTTGAAGCGGTGCTTCGCCGACCACTCGCCCACGCCGTACTTGGTGCCCTTGGCCTCGACCGTCCGCCCGTCGCCGAGACTGATCGCCACGTGGGCCTGGCCGGCCGGCAGCCCTCCGGACGGCTCGCTGGAGAAGTAGAAGAGCAGCGCGCCCTTGGTCCGCAGGGCCTGCTCGACCGGGATGTCGTGGTTCATCCGCTTGAGCTGCATGTACTGGTACTCCGCGGTGCCCTCCAGCTTCACTCCCGCCTGGCGTGCGCTCCACTGCGTGAAGGAGGAGCAGTCGAAGGTCTTCGGGTCGGCGGCGGTCGGCGTCCGCGGCGCGCCGTACACGTAGCGATCGCCGATCTGGTCCTTCGCCGCGGACAGGAAGATCGAGAGCTTGTCCTCGGCCGGCTGGCCGGTTCCGGGCGAGCCCGTGGCCGATCCGTTCGTACCCGCCGTGGCCTGCTCGGCGGCTGCGGTCGGTTGGGCGGCCGCGGCCTGTTGCGCCTGTTCGGCGGCCGCTGCCTGCTGCGCGGCGGCGGCTCTGGTCTGCGCGGCGCCTTGGAGGGTCCACGCCGGGGTGGGGGTGCGATCGAAGGGTCCGCCACTCGCGCCCAGCGGATCGGTGCCGGAGCTCACTTCCAGGCCGTCGGTGACGCCGTCGACGTCGGAGTCGGCCACCGTCGGATCGGTGCCGAGCGACGCCTCGGACGCATCCGAGAGACCATCGGCATCGCTGTCGGCCTTGTGCGGATCGGTGCCCACCAGCTGCTCGGTGTGGTCGGACAGACCGTCGGCATCGGCGTCCTTCGCTCCGCCGCGGACGTTCTCGGCGAAAGCGCCCTCGCCGACGACGTAGGCCGTCCCGGGCACCTTGCCGGCGTCACCGCCCTGAGCGACCTCGGTGGCGTCGGCGATCGAGTCGTGGTCGGTGTCGGCGAGCAGCGGATCGGTGTGGGACACCATCGCCTCGTACGCGTCGGACAAACCGTCCGCGTCGCTGTCGACCTTGCCCGGATCGGTGCCCGCCAGCCGCTCGAACTCGTCGGTCAGGCCGTCGTTGTCGGTGTCCCGCTGCGCGGGGACGGCCGGTGGTGGGGCGGCCGCGGTCGTCGACGCCGTCGGGGCGGTCGTGCCCGCCGGGTTCGTCCCGGCCGCCGGATCGTCGACCGCTGTGTCGGCAGGGCCGGTCAGCGGTGTGCCGGTGTCGATCTTGTCGTACTGGCTCTCGGTGAGCGGGGCGAGCATCTTCGACCCGTACCCGCGCACCCCGCGCGGGTCGCCGGCGACACCGATCTCCTTCTCCACCTTGCCGAGGTAGGTCCGGTAGTCCGCGCCGGAGTCCTGGTTGCGATCATGGGTCGTCGTCCACGGGCGCATGTCTCGCCCCTGCAGGCTGATGGCGTACGCCGCCCGCGCGTTGCCCTCCGGGCTGCTGAGGTCGCCCCACTTGGTCGCCCGGGAGGCGTCGGCCCGCACGTTGATCTGCCACAGGCCGACGGAGTACTCCCCCTTGTTGTTCAGGGCGCCGGTCCGGCCACCCGACTCCGCCATCGCGATCGCGGTCCAGGTCACCGCCTGGTGGGGAGTGAACCCTGCCGAGCGCGCGGCATCGTAGATCTCGCGGATCGTCAGGGTCGTTGTCATCGGTCATTCCCCTCGTGCGGCCGGCACCACGTGCGCGACGGCCCCTCTCATGGTACGGCAGGAGCGTCGCCCGAAGTCCTGCGATTCCTGGGCCAGCAGAGATCTCGGAGATCTCCCACCGGCAGCACTGCCCGATCGGGAAGGGGGTTCTGCGCGGGCTGACCTGGCGGGCCGCCGATCACCATGCGACAGTTCGATCAGGGTGAGCCACCCAGCTCACCCACCGGGTGGAGGTCACCGCTGGTGCATGATCATCTCGGCGACGACTCGTCGCTGCGCGAACCCGACACAGCCGACCCCGCGGGCTCGCCGCTGCCCCTAGGGTCTGTTGTCGTACCGAGTCTCGACGACGGAGCAGCCGATGCCTGAGCACCTGATCTTCGACTTGGTCGCCGCCCTCCGCACCCAGCCGCTGCCGGCCGGGCCGCCGGGGTCGGCTCTCCTCGCCAGCCCGCAGCTGGCCGCCAGCGCACCTCCACCGCCCAGCGGTCCGTACCAGCCGGGCCAACGGCCCCCCGTCCCCGGTCAGCGACCGGGCCCCCCGGGTCAGCGTCCCGGACCTCCCGGACCTCCCGGGCCACGCAGCGGCCCCCCGATCCCGCCGTACGGCCCCGGCGGCCGTGGTCCCGGCGGACCGGGTGGGTACCCGCCGCAGTCAGGCGGTGACGGAGGACCGTTCGGTTCGCGTCGGAACCTGATCCTGGCGATCGTCGGCGGCGTGGTGCTGGTCGGCGCCGCGATCGGCATCGGTTTCTGGCTGGCCACGACCGGACACCACGGCCACGCCGCCCCCCGTCGGGCAGGTCAGCGCACCGCCCGCGTCGGAGACGGCCGCGCCCAGCTCCCCGCCGCCGAGCACCCCGTCCGGGTCGGCGTCACCCTCCCCGTCACCGTCGACCAGTGGTGGTTCGACGGCGCCCGCCGCGTTGCCGGCAGGTCCACCGCTCGCTCCGAACCTGATCGTCGTGCCCATGCGCACCGAAGACGACGACGCGGACACGCGACCCGCTCTACCTGGTCGACGCGGGCGGTGCCGGGGCGCCGGAGAAGCTGCCCGGCCCGGACGGAAAGCTGGCGAATCCCCTGCTGCAGCGGGACCGGACCTCCATCGTCTTCCTCGAGGACAGGAAGCTGCACGTGATGGGATCCGACGGCAACGGTGAGCGGGATCTCGCCGACCGAGAGCCGGCGGGCTGCGACGACGTGGCCGGCGCCAGCTGGAGCCAGGCGGACCCGTCGACGATGGTGATCACCTGCCGGCTCGGCAAGAACAGCTTCCGGATGCTCGTGGTCAACACCGACGGACGCCTGATCCGGCGGCTGGATGCGGGCACCAAGCGGTTCGACGACGTGACGATCTCTCCCGACGGCCAGACGGTGCTCTACTGGGCCAGCGAGTCCTCCACCGGAGACGGCGGTTCCCTCTACACGCTGCCCCTGGTCGGCACCGGCTCGCCGAAGAAGATCACCTCGGGAGCGAAGGGACTCGACGGCGACCCGTCCTGGTCCCCCGACGGCAGCCAGATCGCGTTCCGCCGACTGGTCGGCGGAGAGGGCGGCAACGCCGACGTGTACGTGATGAACGCCGACGGCTCCGCTCAGCGGGCGGTGGCCGAGACCAAGGCCTCCGACGTCAAGCCGGTCTGGTCACCGGACGGGAAGAACCTGGTGATCGTGTCCAACCGGAAGTCGGCGTTCGGCAAAGCCGGCAAGACCTGGGACCTCTGGCTGACCCGGGTGAGCGACGGTGAGGTGCTGAGCAACTTCAAGCTGGACGCCGACGAGATCACCACCCCGACCTGGACCTACCGCTGACGTCCCGTCCCGGTTCCCTCGGCGCAGCTAGACGGTGGACCGCCAGCTGCTGCGCGCCATCTCCTCGGAAAGGGGCAGCACGACCCCGAGGTCGTCCCACACCCGCCGATGATCGGCCCGGGCCACCGCCGCGGCACTGAGATCACCGACCTGCTCGTACGTCTCGATCAGCAGTCGCCAGGCCGGGTCGTGGCAGGCGTCCAGGGTCACCGATCGACGCGCGAGGTCGATCGCCGCGCCATGATCAGCCACCGCGATCGCGTCGGCCGCTGCCGCTGCGGCGAGGCTCGCGGCCAGCAGGCGGAGCCGATCGCGGTCCTCCACCACCCAGTCGGCCGGGCCGACCTCGGGCAGCAGCTCGCCCAGGTACAGCTCGAGCGGCGTCCCGACGTGCGGCCAGCGCGGCACTGCGGGGGAGGTGGCGCGACTCCTCGATCGTCCGCTCGAACGTGATCACGTCGACCACCGCTCCCGGCAGCAGCAGCTCGTACGCGTCCCCCTGCCGGCGGATCGGATCGCCCACCAGGCCGCCCACCGCGAGGCACTGTCGGATGCTGGAGACCGCCACCTGCAGGCTGCGGACTCCCGAGCTCAACGTGGCCTCCGGCCAGAGCGCCTCGATCAGCAGCTCCCGGTGCAGCGGACGGCCCTGGTGCAGCGCCAGCAGCATGAGCAGACAGCGCGCCTTCGGACGCAGGCCACGCCAGCCGACCTCGACGCCGTCGACCCGCAGGCTGAAGCCGCCGAGACAGCGCAGCTCGATCTTCGGCGACGGGTCGGGATCGCCGGGTCGCTCCACCGACGGTACGGCCGACCACGGCGCGGCGGGCGGGGCGACACCGCTCAGCTGGTCGATCACGCCGGCCAGTGCCGGCGCCCCGAGCTCGGCGGTCAACCTCGCGACCCGGGCGCTCGCGTCGGCGGCCAACGACGCGGCGCCGGACCGCCGGGCGGTGATCGCGACGCCGACCGCGGCGACCACCAGCGACCAGCGGTCACCGCTGCGGGCCAGCGACGTCAGCAGGTCGGCGGCCGCCTCGACGCGTCCGTTCGCCGCCCCGACCTCCAGCTGCACCACCGTCTGCACGCACCGGCCCAACCGCGCGAGCCACGGCCAGCCGTCCATCTCCGCCGTCAGGGTGATCGTCTCGATCTGCCCGACCAGGTGATCCTCGCCGGCCCGGACCGCCTGCGCGAGGCAGCCGGCCAGCTCGGCGGCCAGGGTCTCCCAGCCGACGGCGCCCGGACCGGCCGTCCACGCCACGGCGAGCAGCCGCTCCGCGGTCTCCAGGTCGCCGGAGAGCAGGTAGGCCAGACCGCGCAGCCAATCCCGGTCGTACGACTCCGGCCGGCGCACGTCCCGGGTCAGCCGACGCAGCTCGATCGACAGCCGCAGCAGCGCTGACTCCGCATCGGCACCGGGCGGTACCGGCGGCAGGGCGCTGGTCGCCGACTGCGGCAGCCACACGCCGACCGCCTGCCGCTCGGCGGCGCAGCGCCGACCGAACCCGGGGTCGTCGAGCAGCCGCTCGGCTTCCCGGTAGGCCGACCAGGGCCTTCTCCACCTGGCCGTCTCGCGCGAGCCGACGGGCGCCGGCCAGCACCAGCCCCGGGTCGTCGGTCGGCGCGCCGGGCAGGGCCAGCATCCGCCAGAGGGTGTCGTCGCCGCCGACGACCGTGGTGTCCGGTCGCATCAGCCGGGCGACCGCACCCCAGTCCTCGGCCCGGGCGTGGGCGCGGACCGCCTCCGCCGGTCGACCCGCCTCCTCCAGCAGCCGGCCGCTGCGGGCGTACAGCTCGCGGGCCGCCCGGCCACCGAGCTCGTCGATCAGCAGCACCTCCAGATGGGTCTGGAGCACCTGGTGGTAGTGGTAGGTGAGGCCCCCGTCGGAGGTCGTGGTGAAGAACTGCTCCCGTTCCAGCTCGGCCAGCACCCCCGCGCTGCCCTGGGTGTCGAGCAGGGCGTCACACAGGTTCCCGGTGAGCACACCCAGCGCCGCCGTGTGCAGCAGGAACCCTCGCCGTTCCCTCGGCAGACCGTCGAGCACGTTGCGGGCCAGGTAGGACCGGATCAGCCGGGATCGACCCGACAGCTCGGTGACGGCTCGTTCGCGCTCGACCCGCCCCAGCTGGGTGGTGGCCAGGTGGAACAGCTGCAGCCCCGCGGCCCACCCGCCCGTCCGGCGGGTCAGGGCGGCGGCGGCCTCCGGCGTCAACGGAGCGTCGTAGACCGAGCGGAAGAGCTGCTCGACCTCCCAGGACCGGAAGCGCAGGTCCTCGCCGTCGACCATGATCAACTCTCCGGACACCAGCAGCCGGGACGTGTTCAGCCCCGGCTGGCGGCGGCTGCCCAGCGCGATCGTGATCGTCCGCGGGCGCAGGCGGAGGAAGGTCTCCAGCGCAGCCTCGGCGGACGTGCCGGCGATCTCGTGCAGGTCGTCGACGACCAGCCTGACCGGGCCGACGTCGGGTCGATCGAGTCCTCGCACCAGGTCGGCGACCCGGCCCGAGCTCGCGGCCTCGATGATGCCGGGATCGGCCAGCGCGGAGCCGAGAGCGAAGCCGAGGTGCCGGGTGAGGGCGACCTCTTCGGCGTCCTCGGGTCCGGCCCGGTACCAGGCGGCGGGCAGCCCGTCGCTCTCCACCAGCTGGGCGAGCAGGGTCGTCTTGCCCGAACCGGGCGGCGCGAGCACCAGCAGGCACGAACAGTCCTGGCCCAGGTCCGACAACCCGGCCAGCCGTCGGTCCAGTCGCTCCCGGACCAGTCCGCGCAGCACGGGACGGCGGACCTTCTCCAGGAAGATCACCGGATCCAGGGTGCTGCGCACGTCGTCCATCGGCTCTCGATCGGTCGGCTGACGGGCCATGACGCGAAGAGAACCGAGAGACTGCCCAGATACTCGAAACGCCCCGCCGACGACCCGACCACCCCATGCTAGGGATGATTGGTACGCCTTGCGAAGGCTCCGGCGTCATCGTCGGACGGCTGTCCGGGTGTTGTCCGGGTCGCGACGGCGTGTCGATCGAGGTGGGCGGCCTGCAGACCCCGGTGAGGCGGCTCCCTCGCACGTCGGGGAGGCTCGACCCATGACCCTGTTCGATCTGACCGGACGCACCGCGGTGGTCACCGGCTCCAGCCGGGGCATCGGCTACGCCCTCGCGCAGGGGCTGCTGGAGGCCGGGGCGCGAACGGTGGTGCACGGCCGAGATCGGGACGTGGCCGAGGCGTCGGCCGGCCGGCTGCGGGAGGTGACCGGCGGCGAGGTGCTGGTGGAGACCTTCGACGTCACCGACGCCGAGGCCGTCGATGCCGGGATCGGCCGGATCGAACGCGTCTGGGGCACGCCGGACATCTGCGTGAACAACGCCGGCATCCAGCGCCGCGCCCCGTTCACCGAGTTCGCCGTGTCCGACTGGCACGACCTGGTGGCCACCAACCTGACCAGCGCCTTCCTGGTCGGCCAGCGGGTGGCCCGGGGCATGGTCGCCCGGGGCAGCGGCAAGATCATCAACATCGGCTCGGTGCAGAGCCGGCTGGCCCGGCCGAACATCACCCCGTACAGCGCGACCAAGGGTGGCATCGTGATGCTGACCCAGGGCATGTGCGCCGAGCTCGGGCCGCACGGCATCCAGGCCAACGCGCTGGCACCGGGCTACTTCGCCACCGAGCTGACCCAGGCCCTGGTCGACGACGCCAGAGTTCAGCGCCTGGGTCGCCCGACGCACCCCGGCCGGTCGTTGGGGTCGGGTGCACGAGCTGGTCGGAGCCCTGGTGTTCCTGTCGTCCGGTGCCTCGGACTTCGTCAACGGCCAGACGATCTACGTCGACGGCGGCATGACGGCGGTGGTGTGACGTGACAGCCCGAGACCTCGCCCGCCGTCGTCGTCCACGCCATCGACGACCTGCGGATCGACGACCTGCCGCTGCGCTCCCCCGACGCCGACGAAGCGGTGGTGGAGATCGCGTACGGCGGGATCTGCGGGTCCGACCTGCACTACTGGACCCACGGCGCGGCGGGCGAGTCGATCCTGCGGGCGCCGATGGTGCTCGGCCACGAGGTGGTCGGCACCGTCGTCTCGGCGGCCGCCGACGGCACCGGCCCGGTCGCCGGGACCCGGGTCGCGGTGCACCCGGCCTCGCCGGCCGACGACGGCGTCACGCGCTACCCCGCGGATCGACCGAACCTGTCCCCCGGCTGCACCTACCTCGGCTCGGCGGCGCGGTTCCCGCACACCGACGGTGCCTTCGTCCGCTACGCGACGCTGCCGTCACGGATGCTGCGCGCGCTGCCGGACGCCATCGACCTGCGGACCGCCGCGGCCATCGAGCCCGCAGCGGTGGCCTGGCACGGCGTCGCGCGGGCCGGGGACGTGCAGGGCAGGACCGTTCTGGTGATCGGGTCCGGACCCATCGGCGCGCTGATCGTCGCGGTCCTGAGGCACGCCGGCGCCGCGGAGATCGTCGCCGTCGATCTCCATGATCATCCGCTGACCGTGGCCCGGGCGCTGGGGGCCACCCGCACCCTGCTCGCGACCGACGTCGACGCGATCGCCGCGGTGCAGGCGGATGTGGCGCTCGACTCCAGCGGCAGCGCCCGCGGGCTGGCCAGCGCGATCCGCGGCACCGCGCGCGGTGGCCGCGTGGTCATGGTCGGCCTGCTGCCGACCGGTGATCAGCCGGTGCCCATGTCGCTGGCGATCACCCGCGAGCTCGAGCTGGTCGGCTCGTTCCGCTTCAACGACGAGATCGACGCGGTGATCGCGGCCCTGGCCGACGGCAGCCTGGTGATCGACCCCGTGATCACCCACGAGTACCCGATGGCGCAGGCCCTGGAGGCCTTCGCCGTGGCCAAGGACGCCTCCCGGTCCTCCAAGGTGCTGCTGCGGTTCGGCGACTGACCGGTCACCCGCGGACCATGACTCAGCGGGACGAGCCGATGCTCTCCCGGATGGCCTCGGAGGCGTCCCAGTCGTTGACGTGCAGGGCGGCGACGACCGAGCCGCCCTTCACCCAGAACGCCCGGAACGCCGTCTGGAGATCACCGTCGATGTCCACCCGGTCGTAGCCGTCCGGCCCGACGCTGCCGACGTACTCCATCCCCAGGTCGTACTGGTCGGTGAAGAAGTAGGGCATCCGCTGGTACGCCTCCGCGCCGCCGGCCAGGTTGTGCGCGGCCGTCTTGCCCTGCTCGATCGCGGTCTCCCAGTGCTCCACCCGGACCCGACGACCGAGCACCGGGTGATCATGGTTGGCGATGTCGCCGATCGCGTACACGGACGGGTCCGACGTGCGGAGCTGCGCATCGACCAGCACGCCGTTGTCGACGGCGAGTCCGGCCGCCTCGGCGAGGTCGGTGGCGGGGGCGGCACCGATGCCGACGACCACCAGGTCCGCGGCGTGCAGGTCGTCGGCCCGCACCGGTGCCCCCAGCCGGAGATCCACGCCGTGGGCGCGGTGCAGATCGGCGAACACCTGGGCCACCTCGGGCCCGAGCACTCCGAGCAGCGGCAGCTCCGCCTGCTCGTAGACGGTCACCTCGCAGCCCGCTTGCCGGGCTGCCGCCGTCACCTCGAGCCCGATCCAGCCGGCACCGACCACCGCGATCCTGGCCCCGGCGGCGAACGCCACCTTGAGCCGGTCGCTGTCCTCGATGCTGCGCAGGTACGCGGTCGGCGTCCCCGACTCCTCGGCCAGCCGGAACCGTCGCGGCACCGAGCCGGTCGCCAGCAGCAGCCTGTCGTACGCCAGCGTCTCCCCCGCCGTGATCTCGTGCGCGGCCAGATCCACCGCCGTCACGGTGGTGGCCAGCCGCAGGTCGACGTCGTGCTCGGCGTACCAGGCGGCGTCGTGGACGAAGGCGTCGGCGATCGGGTCGTTACCGAGCAGGTAGCCCTTGGAGAGCGGCGGTCGCTCGTACGGCGGATGGGGCTCCGAACCGATCAGCACCAGCCGCCCGTCGTAGCCCTGCTCGCGGAGCTCGGTGACGGCCGTCCCGCCGGCCAGGCCGGCTCCGACAACGATGATGGTCATGGTGGTCCTCTCGTCGTCGAGCGCCAGCTGGAAAGGGATCGGCGCCCGCTACGCACACGCTAGCCGCGTGCTCCACATCCTCATCCGGCGCGCCGGAAGGGCCAGACGGCGATCGCCGGGTTGTGCCAGGCGGCGCGGGTCGCCGGCGAGGTCGACCACGTGGGTCAGGCCAGCGAAAGACATCGCCTCTCACCGTCCGGAGCGCGTCACCAGGTAGCCCGCGCTGGCCCCGGCGACGACTGCCGCACTGCCCCCGAGGCACGCGCCGACGAACAGCAACGGGCTGACCGCCCCCAGGACCACCAGCATCCCACCGGCCACGACCACGCCGACGATCAGAGCGACCACCGCGATCACGACGGTGGCCGGCCACGACCGACCGCCACCGACCGGGGTGCGGGTGGGGGTCGGTGCAGGGCCTGGGATCCTGGGCAGGTCCACGATCAGCTGCCGCAGCTCGTCCTGGGTGACGGCACGCACCGCCCAGCCCAGCCGGTTCTCGAGCTCCTCGCTGCTGAGGCGGCCGGAGACGAAGTGCTCGGCCAACGCCTCGCACGTCGCCGTACGCTCGGCGTCACCCGCGCGCCGGGCGAACCGATCATGATCATGGCGCCGTGCCGTGATCGGATCGAACGGATCCGGGATCTCGTGGCGGATCAGGTCTCGTCCGGTGGTCTCCGTCATAGCCTCGACGTCAGGGTCGCCCAGTCGGCCTCCACATCAGACCCGAGTCTGCGTTCGGGACCGCCCGGTGGGACCGTGGTCGTGCCCGGAAGGTCCGGCGTCGAAGCGTGGCTCCTGGGGCCGCCGCTGGGCCGCGACCTAGGCTACTCACGGGTTGGCGCCGGCCGTGGCGTCACGGGGACAGGGGCAGCGGTGATCACACGAGGCGATGACGTCGCGCCCGCCGTCATCGAGTCCTTCGTCGCCGGTGACGAGATGGCGCTGTCCACGATCTACCAGCGGTGGTCACCGTTGGTCTACAGCGTGGCGTTGAGCTCGCTGGGAAGCGTGACCGACGCCGAGGAGGTCACTCAGCGGGTCTTCGCCCAGGCGTGGGCCGCGCGGAAGACCTTCGAACAGCCCCACACCAGGCTCCCGGTCTGGCTGATCGAGATCACTCGTCACGAGCTCTCCGACGCCCGCACGGCACGCCCCCAGCAGGTCCGGGTGCGAACGCCGGGCACCACGACGACTCGAGAGTGTGACGACATCGAAGCTCCAGATCTGGCCGATCGGCTGGTGGTCGCGGACGAGATGGCGCACCTGTCGGAGGTCTCGCAACAGGCGATCCGACTGGCCCTGTCCGAGGGCCTCACCCACACCCAGATCGCCGAGCGGATGAAGCTGCCCGCCGACCTGGTCAGGCGCCACCTCAGTGGCAGCCTGCTCGCGCTGCGTGAGCGTCTGGCGGTGCTCCACGATGCACACTGATCCCGAGCTGCTGAGCCTGCTCGCTCTCGGCGAGCCGGTCGGCACCGACGAGGACCGCGTCCACGTGCAGACCTGCCCGACCTGCGCCGGGGAGCTCTCGGAGCTGCGCCGGCTGGTGACGCTGGGGCGCAGCGCCGACGCCGAGCTGACCGCCCCCGATCCTCGTGTCTGGGACAGGATCCGCGAAGAGCTCGCCCTGCCACCGGCCCTGGAGCCACTCGTCTCCGGGTCCTCCCCCCTGGCCGACGAAGCTGCTGCCCCGACACCGGCTGACACCCACCCGGAGCAGTCGCTGCTGGCCGTGGTCGCCGCGGCCCTCCGGGGGCCCGTCCGCGGCGCCGCCGCCCTCGTGGCCCACGCGACCCTGGCCCCGGTCGGGGCGGGATCCTCCCCCGCCTCGGGTGAGGCGGTGATCGCCACCGACGAGCTCGGTCGGCGGATCCTTCAGGTGGTGCTGGCCGCCGACCCACCCCACGCCGGCGTACGGCACGCCTGGCTGGTCCATCGCGACGACCCGACGCTGAAGCAACCCCTGGGCATTCTCGACGGTCCCTACGGGGTGTGGACGGTGGACAGGTCGATCGACCTCGAGCAGTACGCGACGGTGGACATCTCGCAGCAGGGCGCCAACCAGACCGAGCACTCCGGTCAGACTCTCGTCCGTGGTCAGCTCACGCTGGTCAGCTGACGAGCCGGGGTCCGGCGATCAGCCGGCGGCGACCCGGTCCGCGATCCAGTCGTCGATGAGCGCCTGGGTCCCGTCCGGGTAGAGCGGGATGTCGGGGTGCGCGTCGACCGAGCGCCACTCGACCCGGATGGGCCCGCCGTCGTCGAACCAGCCGCCTTCCTCGGGCACCACACCGTCGGCGATCGTGCCGGCGAAGACGAAGACGACTTCGTGTCCGGGCGCACCGGCGTAGGTGAAGACGTTCTCCACGACACCGAGCAGCGTCGCGTCGACGAGCTCGGTGCGGAGCTCCTCCGCGATCTCTCGCACGACAGCCTCGGCCGCCTGCTCCCCGAACTCGACGTGTCCGCCGAGCAACCGGTGGAACGTGGCGGGTTGCTTGGTCTCGTCGCGGCTCACCCAGACGAGATGCCGGGATGCGGCGGCGTTCAGGAGCACCGCGAACGCCTTGACCTTGATCACTCGCTCCACGAGACTCCCCCACTCGGTCTGGTCGCCGGCCCTCACGGCAGTATCCAACCCCACCCGGGAGAACACGCCCGGTCTCCCTCGAGGCGCACACCGATGCGCTCGGCCGCCGGGAGCGGCAGCTTGCCCGACAGCACCCCGAGGACGGCCTTGGGCGGGCCGGTGACCGCGAGATCCGGCGGACGCGCATCGCCGGTGCGCAGCGCCGGCGACGTACGGGCCCGCACCCCACCGGCACCGATCTCGACGATCACCGGCTCGTCCCCGGTGACCACCGCCATGATCATCTGCGGCGCTCGTCCGGCGCTCGTGTCCCGCAGCATGGCTTCGATGGGGATGATCAGCCAGCGGCTCCGGAACTCGCCGTCACCCGGCGCTGCAGGCACCTGCTCGCCGCCCCAGACGGCGAGCGCGTCGACCGCCGACCGCAGGCCCTCCCCCAGCTCGGTCAGGCAGAACACCGGCGTCGCCACCGGCGGCCGCGGCTGCTCGCGGCGCAGCACCCCCGAGGTCTCGAGGTCACGCAGGCGGTCGGCCAGCAGGTTCGTCGCGATGCCGGGCAGGCCGTCACGCAGGTCGGTGTAGCGGGCACCGTCGCGGCCGGACCAGCAGCTCACGGATGATCAGCAGGCTCCAGCGGTCACCGATCGCGTCCAGCGCGAGAGCCAGCCCGCACAGCTGCCCGTACGACCGTGACACCCGACCGACCTCCCTCGTTCCGGACTCGACTGTTGACGCTCTCAAGTCTCTACTTTAGATTCTCAAGTATGCACGATCCCCTGGAGATCTTCCGCACGGTCATCGACGCGGTGGCCGCCATCGTCGACACCGAACCGGAGCCACACAGCGAGACTCCCTGCTCGGACTGGAACTACGCCCAGCTGCTGGACCACCTGACCGGCGGCGACCGCCTGTTCGTCGGGCTGCTCACCGGCCGGGCGGCGCTGCCCGCCGGCGCCCGGATGGCACCCGGACCCGACCAGCCACCACCGTCACCGGCCGACTACCGCGCGTGGAGCACGCGAGCTGGCCGTCCGTGCTCGGCGACCCCGAGGTCCGCGCCGGGACCTTCGAGGTGCCCGGCCGGTCGGCTCACCGGCGACCAGGTGATCGTGCTGCGCTCGGTCGAGCACTTCCTGCACGGTTGGGATCTGGCCAAGGCCGCCGGTGCGCCGACCATCGCGCTCGAACCCGTGGCGACCGCGCTCGACGGGCCGGCCCGGCAGCTGCTCGCCGCCGTCGGCGACCGGACGCTGGGCGAGCGGCGGCCCTTCGCGCCATCGGTGGACGATCGACGAGACCGCGACCCCGGTGGATCGGCTGGTCGCCGCCTTCGGGCGTGATCCGCGCTGGACACCCGATCCGGTCGCCGGCTACGCCCGTCTCACGGAGCGGTTCGCCGGACACGATGACGTCGAGCTGCCCGACGGCACCCGTCGCGGCTTCGGTGCCGACGGGCTGCGGGTCCGGAACCAGGTGTTCGCGTGCACCCACCGGGAGCAGCTGATGATCAAGCTCCCGGCCGACGAGGTGGACCGGCTGATCGGCACCGGGCTCGGCGCACCGCTGTCCAAGCCCGGTCAGCGTCCGATGCGGGAGTGGGTGCTGCTGCCCTTCGACGGAGCGGCGGCCCGCCGGGTCGACCGGGCGTACGCCTTCGTCAGCGGCCGGGGCTGAGCGCCGGACGAGTCGCCCGAGCACGGCCGGACGTGCGTACGGGCCGAGGGCGCCGGCCGAGATGACCGGTCCGGAGCCGCGCAGGAAGTCCAGGAAGGCACCGACCGACGGGACGAGCACGCCACGGCGGGCGACGGCACCGATGGTCCGACGCGCCTCGGGGTGGTCGATGCGCAGCTGGACGGTCTCCGCATCCGGAGCGTACGACGGCACCACCGTCACCCCCAGGCCGGCCGACACCAGTCCGCGCGCGGTGTGGGCGTCGTCGGCCTCGAAGGAGATCCGTGGCTGCAGCCCCGAGTCGGCGAACAGCAGCTCGATCAGGTCCCGCAGTCCGTACCCGCTCTTGAGCACGATCAGGTCCTCCGCGGCGATCTCCGGGACGGTGACCCGTGTCGCTGCGGCCAGTCGATGACCGTGCGGCACCACCAGGACCATCGGCTCCTGGTAGAGCTCGATCACCTCGGTGTCCGCCGACGGCGGCGGTGAGGAGACCAGCGCCACGGCCGACGACCCTCGCTCCAGCTCCTCGAGGCAGCGCTGCCGGGACCCCTGGGTCAGCGCGAACCGCACACCGGGATAGCGCTCCCGGAACCGCCGGATGAGGGCCGGGACGACGGTCTCGCCGAGCACGGTCTGGAAGGCGATCGGCACCTCGCCCCGACCGACCACCTGGTCCCGGGCGACCATCGCGACCCCGGCGGCCACCGTGTCCAGCCCGGCGCGGGCGTACGGCAGCAGCTCCCGTCCCGCCGCCGTGAGCACGATCCCCCGCCCCTGCCGTTCGACCAGCGGGGTGCCGATGAGCTCGGCCAGGGTGCTCAGCGCCCGGCTGACCGTGGGCTGCGGCATCCGCAGGATCGAGGCGGCCACCGTCACCTGCTCGGTCTCGGCCACCGTGACGAAGACCGGCAGCAGGCGCAGGACCCGCTGCAGCGTCGACCATTTCCATGCGCTCATCGTATGAGTGCTGCCGCAAACATGCATTTGTGCTCTACATGCGCCGCTCCTAACGTCGAGCGGGTGACAGAAGCGACCATCGAGCACGCCGCGACGACGGTCCAGCCGTGGCAGGGCTACCGGGCGGCCACTCCGGCGTACCGGCGGATGCTCATCGGGCTCGGGGCGGCGGGGGTCGCCACGTTCGCCCAGCTCTACGCACCGCAGGGTCTGCTGCCCTCCCTGGCCGCCGACCTGGCGATCGACGCCTCGCAGGCGGCCCTGTCGCTCTCGGTCGCCACCTGGGGTGTCGCGCTCGCGGTGCTGCCGTGGTCGTGGCTGTCCGACCGGATCGGTCGCCTGCGGGCGATGAAGATCGCCATCTCGACCGCCGCCGTGGCCGGGCTGCTGGTCGCCCTGAGTCCGGGACTCGAGTCGCTGCTCGTGGTCCGGTTCTTCGAGGGTGTGGCCCTGGGCGGGCTGCCGGCACTGGCCATGACGTACCTGCACGACGAGGTGCACCCGCGTTCCACCGCCGCGGCCGCCGCGGCGTACATCTCCGGCACCACCATCGGCGGGGCCAGCGGCCGGCTGATGGCCGGGCCGCTGACCGAGCTGATCGGCTGGCGACTCGCGCTCGCCGCGGTCGCGCTGGTCTGCCTGGGGGCCGCGCTGATCTTCCTGCGGCTGATGCCGCCGGCCAGATCCTTCACCCCGCACCGCCGGACGAGCTGGACCGGGCTGGGCCACAACATCCGGCACTGCCTGTCGGACCGCACGTTGCTGGCCCTCTACGCCCAGCCCTTGTTGATCATGGGTGGGCTGGTGGCGATCTACAACTACCTGGGGTTCCGGCTGGAGGGTCCGGCCTTCGGCCTGCCGGTGGTCGCCGCGTCCTTGATCTTCGCCGCGTACGGAGCCGGCACCGTCTCGTCCCGGCTGGTCGGTCGCTGGGTGCCCCGGTTCGGTCGTCGTCCCGTCCTCGCCGCGGGCGCCCTGACCATGATCATCGGGACCCTGCTGACGCTCGGTGACCGACTGGCCCTGGTGATCATCGGCTTGTTGACCTTGACCGCGGGCGCCTTCGTGGCCCACGCCGTGGCGTCGGCCTGGGTCGGTCACCACGCCCGCGTCGGGCGGGCTCAGGCCACCGCGCTCTACAACGTGTCCCTGTACACGGGTTCGGCCGTCATCGGGTGGGTGGCCGGCTTCGGCTGGGTCGCCTTCGGCTGGCCGGCCACGGTGGTGGTGGTGACCGTCCTGGCGGCGATCGCGCTGGTCATCGCCGCCAGGATCGATCCGGACGCCGCTACTTCATCGACGCGATGATGTCCAGCGTCTTGGTCGCACCCTCGGCCGGACTGGTGCGGCCGAACAGCACCTCGGTGGCCGTCGCGGTGAACTCGGTGCCGAAACCGGAGGCGTTCGCCGGGGTCACCTGCGGTGGCGCCACCAGCTCCGGGGTCACCGCCTGAGAGAAGTCCAGGGCGATCTTCGCCTGCGGGTCGAGCAGCGGTGCGATCTCCTCCTGCACGGCCGGGATCGCGGGGATCCCGCGCTCGGTGGTCAGCACCTTGGTGGCGGCCGGGTCGGTGAGCAGGAAGTCGATCAGCTTGGCGCTCTCCGCCGGATGCTCGGTGCGCGAGGCGATCGACCAGTACATCGAGGCCTTGTTCACCATCTTCGGCGACTCCCCGCCCGCCTGGGCCGGGATCCGGAGCAGCTTCAGCTCGTTCCCGCTGGCCGCCGCGAAGGCGGAGATCTGGGTGTGGAAGAGCAGGTGGAAGGCGGCCTTGTTGGTGGCGAACGACGACGCGTCGAGGGCGGCGGAGGCGTTCTCGACCTGCAGCGACGCGGCCGGCGCCGCCTTCGTGGACACCAGCTTGTCGGCGTACTCGAAGTAGCTCTGCACGGTGGCCTGGCTGGCACCCGCACCGTCGGTCGGCCAGACCTCCTCACCCTTCTGTCGTGCCCAGATGCCCAGCTCGGCGGCGCCGACGCCGAAGCCGTCGATGCCGTAGATCCCTTCCCCACCGAGCTTCTCGCTCACCTGCGCCGAGGTCTCGGCCAGGTCGTCCCAGGTCCAGGTCTTGTCGTCCGGCATCGCCACCCCGGCCTTCTCCAGAACGGACGGGTTGACGGCGATGGAGAAGTTCGCGACCCCGATCGGTGCTCCGACCTGGGTGCCGTCCACCGTGCCGGTCTCCAGCACCTTCGGGTCCATGCCCGACAGGTCGAGCTCCTCGCCCACGGTGCCCAGGTCGGTGAGGGCGGTCCGGGAGCCGTACGCGGCGATGTAGGCCTCGTCCATCTGGATCACGTCCGGCGAGTCGTTGGCGGCGGTGGAGGTCGCGAGCTTGTCCCAGTACGCACTCCACTCGCTGTTCTCCACCACCACGTCGATGCCGGGATTCGCCGCCTTGAACGCGTCCACGGCTTCCTGGGTGAGCCGGAGGCGGGAGTCGTTCCCCCAGGTCGACACCCGGAGCGTCACCGGTCCGTCGGCCGATCCCTGGTTGCCGCTTCCCGGGGCGCAGGCGGCCGCCAGCAGGCAGGCCAGGACCACGAGCGGGGCGATCAGCAGCCGGAGCGTCGGGCGGCGACCGCCACGCTGCGGTCGAGGGCGAGAGTTCATGATCAAACTGCCTTTCTCTGTGCGGGAAGGGGTTTCGCGTTCAGGCACCGACGAGCCGCGCGGTGACGGCGTCGGCCGACAGGCCCCCGTCCAGGCGGGCGTAGTGGGGATGGCCCGGCACGAGGTCGCGCCGGTGCACCGTCGTGCCGGTCAGCGAGGACGCGTACAACGCGGTGACGAGCTCCATCGTGGGCCGGACGGCGCTCAGGGTGGTCTCGTGCGGCCGGCCGGCCAGCAGGTCCTCGACCAGCCGGTTGATCTGGGCGGCGTGGTTGCTGGGCACGTCGACGGATCGGCTGTCGCTCCACACGTCCTCGGGCGTGTTCGCCTCGATCGAGTCCGCCCGCTCGCCCGGATCGCGCCCGTTGCGGAGGGCGGTCGCGGCGTCCGGGGCCGGGTGCCAGGACCAGTCGGCGTCCCGGTAGCCGTACAGGTGGTCGACCTCCAGGGTTCCGCTCGTGGTGTCGATCCGGATCCGGCTGAGCTCCCGCGGTGACAGCAGACTGGTCACGATGGTGCCGACCGCGCCGCCGGCGAAGGTGACCATGGCCAACGACACGTCCTCGAACTCCACCGGCCGCGCAAGCCGTGACGACTGTGCCTGGACCGAGGTCCACGGCCCCATCAGGTGCAGCAGCAGGTCGATCTGGTGGATCCCGTGGCCGAGCGTGGGACCGCCGCCCTCGCCGGCCCAGTTGCCGCGCCAGTCCGGCAGGAAGTAGCTGTCCGGTCGATACCAGAGCGTCTCGCAGACGGCGACCTGCGGCCGACCGAGGGCGCCACCGGTCAGCAGCTCGTGGGCCCGGCGGGCACCGGAGCCGTGCCGGTGCTGGAAGACGCCGTAGACCGTGCCGGCGCTCGCCGCGTCCGCGGCGATCAGCGTGTCCAGATCCACCAGGTTGGCGGTAGGCGGCTTCTCCAACAGCACCGACCGACCGCGCTGCAGCAGCTCCAGCGTGGGTCCCACGTGACTGCCCGGCGGGGTGGCGACCGAGACCAGGTCGGGCTGCTGGTCGGCCAGCTCGGCGATCGAGCCGTACGCCGTCGTGGCGTAGTCGCGGGCGTACGCCTCCGCCCGTTCGGCGATCACGTCGACCACGCCCACGAGCTCGACCTGCGGGTTGGCCAGGTAGGCCCGCGCGTGGGAGTTGCCGATGCCGCCGCAACCGACGATGCCGACCCGCAGACGGTCGCGCTGCCTGAGGTCGTTCTGCCCGGGGCTCATCGGGCGTGACCGCTGAGCGTCGCGTCCCGCTGGGCGAGCAGGGCGAGCCGCATCACCTCGAAGGTGTGCGCCTGCGGGCAGGCGGTCTCGGTGCGGTGGATGACGTCGTGCACCAGGTCCGGGTAGTAGCGGAGCTCGACGTCGGAGCAGTCGACGTACTCGGTCTCGGTGCCGTCGACGACGAACAGGTGGTCGCGTCCGGGGCGGCCGGCGATGTCGACGTACTTGCGGAGCTCGATGTAGCCCTCGGTGCCCAGGATGACCAACCGGCCGTCGCCCCAGGTCGGCAGGCCCTGCGGGGTGTACCAGTCGACCCGGACGTAGCCGTGGGCGCGGTCACTGCGCAGGGTCGCCTCGCCGAAGTCCTGCATGGCCGGCGAGTCCGGATGGGTGTAGTTGGCCACCGTGCTGGACACGACCTCGGCGGTGTCGGAGCCGGTGAACCAGAGGAACTGATCGATCTGGTGGCTGGCGATGTCGGTCAGGATGCCGCCGGTCCGGGCGGCGTCGTAGAACCACTCGGGCCGACCGGCGCCACCGGCCAGATGGGCCCGGTCGCCCTCCCGGTGGGGACCCAGACCCAGGGTCTGGACCACCCGGCCGATCCGTCCGGACCGCACCAGCTCGCCGGCCTTGACGGCGCAGCGCACCTCGAAGCGCTCGGAGAAGGTCACCGACCAGAACCGGCCGGTCTCGGCCACCGCCCGCTCGACGTCGGCGAGCTGGTCGAGGGTGACGCAGCCCGGCTTGTCGGCCACCACGTCCTTGCCGTGGCGGAGTGCCTCGACGGCGATCGGACCCCGCCGATCAGGCACCGCCGCGGTGACGATCAGGTCGATGGTCGGGTCCTGGAGCAGCTCGCTGCCGTCGGCGACCCAGGGGGCATCGGGCCAGCGCGTCCGGGCGGCCCGGGCGACGTCCGCGTCCGGGTCGTCGGAGCTCAGCCCGACGAGCTCGCAGCCCTGGCCCAGCAGACCCGCGGTCTGCCCGAACGCGTGGGCGTGGTCCAGACCGACCACCGCAAAGCGACGGGGCGCGGGGGGTCTTCTCCGGTGCTCATGGCAGGACCGTCCTTTGCTCGAGGCCGCGTCGGCCAAATAGTGATCGATCACTTTCCGTTCGAGCAGTAACCTAGTTATCGATCACTATTCGTGTCAACAGTCTGGGCAGAACTCTCCGGAGGAACGATGCCGACCAAACGAGCGACCATCTACGAGGTGGCCGATCACGCCGGCGTCTCCCACCAGACCGTCTCCCGCTACCTGCGGCACAACGGCGGCCTGAAGCCGGCCACGCTGGCCCGGGTCGAGGCCGCCATCGCCGAGCTGAACTACCGCCCCAACCGGATCGCCCGGTCGATGCGGACCCGGCGGACCGGTCGGCTCGCCATCCTGCTGCCCGGGGCCATCCAGTTCCTGCCCCTGCGGCTGCTCACCGCCGCCGCGACAGTGGCCCACGACGCCGGGTACGCGGTGGATCTGGTCGCCCTGGAGGGTGATGCGGCGGCCCGGTCCGAGCGGGCCGACGAGCTGGCCGACTCCGGCGAGTTCGAGGGGATCCTGGCGCTGGCGTCCTGGGGCCCGCACGCGAGCGACGACGCCTCGACCGCGGTCGTCACCGTCGCCGACTACGACGAGAGCATGCGCGGCATCGGCGCGCTGGCCGACGCCGGGGCCTGCGGCGACGTCGTCCGGCACCTGGCCGGCCTCGGCCATCGCAGCCTGCTGCACCTGACCGGCGACCTCGGGTTCACCTCGGCCCGGAACCGCCGCCAGACCTTCCTCGACACCGTGGCCGAGCTCGGACTGCGTGGTCAGGTCATCGACGGCGACTGGCAGGCCGAGACCGCGTACCGGGCCGTGCAGCAGCTGCCCGCCGACACCGACGTCACCGCGATCGTCGCGGCCAACGACAAGGTCGCGATGGGCGCCATCCGCGGTTGCCTGCACCGCGGCTGGCGGGTGCCCGACGACGTCAGCGTGTTCGGCTGGGACGACGATGAGCTCGGGCGCTACGCGACGCCGACGCTGTCCACGGTGACCATCGACCTCGAGCGGCAGGGCGCCCAGGCGATGCGTCGGCTGCTGGCCCTGGTCCGCGGCGAGCAGCCGCCGGAGCCGGGGACGACCTCCCTGCACACCCTGATCCCGCGCGAGTCGAGCGGCCCGGCCCCGGTGCGAGCCCGATGATCACGGTCCGGCGGGCGGTCGTCGGCGAGGACGCCGTCTGGCCGCTGGCCCGGGACCTGGCCACCTCGTACGTGGTCGATCGCGACACGTACGCGACGATCTTCGCCGGTCTGGTCACCGAGCCGTCCGTCACGCTCCTGGTGGCGACCGACGGCGAGGGCGCCGTGGTCGGCTACCTGCTCGGCCAGCGTCACGTCACCTTCCACGCCGGTGGGCCGGTGCTCTGGGTCGAGGAGGTGATGGTCGACGCCGACCGGCGCGGCGCCGGGGTGGGCCGGTCGCTGATGGCGGCCGCCGAGGACCTGGCCCGCACCCGTGGTGCCGCGTACGTGGCGCTGGCCACCCGGCGGGCCGGCGACTTCCACGCCCGACTCGGCTACCGGGAGTCGGCCGCCTACCTCACGAAGGTGCTCCGCGACCCCTGAGCCGACGTCGGGTCAGGACGCGCTGGTCGCGTCGTCGACCTGACCGACCAGCTCCTCGATGATGTCCTCCAGGAACAGGATCCCGGTCACCCGGCCCTCACGGTCGACCGACCGGGCGACGTGCGATCCGCTGCGCCGCATCGACGCGAGGCCGTCCTCCAGGTCGGCATCCCGCAGCACCGCGGTCAGTCGCCGGATCCGCTTGGCGGGGAACGGCTCGCTCGCGGCCCTGCCGACGGACAGGTCCATCACGTCCTTGAGGTGGACGTAGCCGGCCGGTTCACCGTCGGCATCGAGCAGGATGTAGCGGGAGTAGCCGTGCTCGGCCAGCACCAGCTGCACCTGGTCGGGTGTCGAGGTGCAGGGCAGGGCCACGATCTGGGCCATCGGCACCTCCACGTCGTGCACCTTCTTGGCCGTGAACTCGAACGCGTTGGACAGCGCCCCGGTGGTGTCGGAGAGCACTCCTTCGCGGGTCGACTGCTCCACGATGGCCGCGACCTCGTCCAGGGTGTAGGTGCTGGTCGCCTCGTCCTTCGGCTCCACCCTGAAGACGCGCAGGAACGCGTTGGCCAGTGCGTTGAGGGCCCAGATGATCGGCCGGAAGACCCGGGACACGAAGACCAGTGGTGGCGCGAGCATCAGGACGGCCCGGTCCGGCACCGAGAACGAGAGGTTCTTCGGCACCATCTCGCCGAACACGACGTGCAGGAACGTCACCAGCACCAGGGCGATGACGAAGGCGATCACGCTGATCACGTCGGCGGTCAGGGGGGTCAGGCCGAGCGGGACCTCCAGCAGGTGGTGGATCGCCGGCTCGGACACGTTCAAGATCAACAGCGAGCAGATGGTGATGCCCAGCTGGCTGGTGGCCAGCATCAAGGTGGCGTGCTCCATCGCGTACAACGAGGTCTGGGCGGCCTTGCTGCCCGCGTCGGCCTTCGGCTCGATCTGCGAGCGACGGGCGGAGATGACGGCGAACTCCGCGCCCACGAAGAAGGCGTTGAAGGCCAGCAGGACGAAGAGGGCGATCAGTCCGGGAGCGTACTCACCCATGGTCGGCCTCCTTCCGCTCGTCGCCCCTGAGCTGGTCGACGATCACGTCGTGCTCGCTCTCGCCGGGCTCGGCATCGATCGGGGTGAACCGCAGCCGGTCGACACGGTGGCCGTCGACCCGCTCGACCCGGAGGATGCCGTGGTCGACCTCGACCTCGTCGCCCACCTCCGGGATCCGGTCCAGCTCGTCGGTGACGAAGCCGGCCACCGTCTCGTACTCGGCGTCCACGGGCACTTTGATTCCCGTCCGCTCGATCAGCTCGTCGGGTCTCAGCGAGCCGTCGAAGATCACCGCCCGGCCGTCCCGGACGGTCCCTGTCCTCGACCGGTCGTGCTCGTCACGAAGATCACCGACGAGCTCCTCGACCAGGTCCTCCAGGGTCACGACCCCGTCGGTGCCGCCGTACTCGTCGGTGACGATGGCGATCTGGAACCCGCCCCGGCGCAACAGACCCAGCAGCGTGTCGGCACCCATCGAGCGAGGCACGAACAGGGGTTGGACGGCCAGCTCCTCGGCTGTCGCCCCGTCCCGGTCGCCCGCCGACAACGCGAAGGCCTGCTTCACGTGGACCACGCCGCGGATGTCGTCGGAGTCCTCACCGATCACGGGGAAGCGGGAGAAGCCGGAGCGTTGGGAGAGGGCGACGATCTCGGTGGCGGTGTCGTCGTGGCGGACCTTGGTCATCCGGACCCTCGGTGTCATGACGTCCTCCGCGGAGTGGTCGGAGAACCGCAGCGTCCGGCTGAGCAGCGTGGCGTGATCCTGGTCGAGGAGTCCCTCCAGTGCCGATCGACGCACCAGGGAGCTGAGCTCCTCGGCCGACCGGGCCCCGGAGAGCTCCTCCTTCGGCTCGATGCCGAGGCCCCGGATGACGGCGTTGGCGGTGTTGTTGAACAACAGGATCAGTGGCTTGAACACGGTGGTGAAGAAGGTCTGGAACGGCATCACGACCTTGGCGGTGGCCAGCGGCAACGCGAGGGCGAAGTTCTTCGGGACGAGCTCGCCGAGCACCATGGACAGCAGCGTGGCGACGGCCACCCCGACGATGGTGCCGATCCACGGGACGCTCGCCTCGGGCAGGCCGAGAGCGGTGAGCGGACCGGTGAGCAACCGGCTGATGGCCGGCTCCATCGTGTAGCCGGTCAGCAGCGTGGTCAGCGTGATGCCGAGCTGCGCCCCGGACAGGTGGGTCGAGGTGATCTTGAGGGCGTTGATGGTGAGCCCGAGGCCGCTTTCGCCCCGTTCCTGCCGGCCCTCGAGGTCGTTGCGATCCAGGTTGACCAGGGCGAACTCGGAGGCGACGAAGAAGCCGGTGCCGACGGTGAGAACAAGTCCGACCAGGACCCAGAGGAGATCAAGCGCCACGACGGAGCCCACTGGTCGAGGCGGTCGAGGGGGTGGCCCGCTTCAGCTCCGGCGGCCGTGGCGTCGCGACCGGGTGCGCGGGCAGGGGACTTCGAGGGAGGTCGGGCGGTCTGGAGGGGTTCATGACCCGCACGATTCTAGAGGTCGCCGACCAGCGTCCGAAATCTGCGACGGGCTCCCGGTCGGCCGCACTCACCGCCAGCGACTCAGTCCTTCCGCAGCGCGGCGTCCAGCTCCCGCATCAAGATCGTCACCCGAGATCTACCCAACCGCGGCGACGGTCGCGGGTAGCGGCGGAGGACATCGACCAGCACCGGCGTGGCGCGGAGGCGGCTGCGCTCCAGCGAGCGCGCGGCCGCACCCTGGTCGACGTCGGCACCCAGCTCAGTCAGGTGGGCGACGGTGGCCGCGGCCCGCAGGATGTGGCCCACCTGGCTCGCCCGGGCGATCGGGTGCAGATAGGCGGCCGCCGCCGCGTCCCCGGCGCACCGCGCGGCCAGGCGCGCCGGTTCGGTGGTCGCCTCGGCCGCCGCCCGGTGGGCGTCGACCGCGGCGACCCGCTGACGTCGGCTGCGGGGTGCGCCGTCGACGAACGCCCGGGCCGCGGCGATCGCTTCCCTCGGCCGGGCGTCGCCGGGTGTCGCGCTCTCGAAGACCTCGAGCACCTCGTCGGCGCTCTCGGCGACGAACCGGGCGACCACCCGCAGCTCCGCCATGGTCAGGGTGAACTCGCCCTCGACGTCGGCCATGACGTGATCGTGCCAGCCACCGCGGGACGGTTCAGTCCTGAGCGGCGAGCAGGAGCGCGGCGATCGGTTCCAGGAGACGCACCAGCTCGTCGCGCTCCTCGGCGTCGAGGATCTCGTACGGCCGCGCGGCGAGGTCGTCGGTGATCTCCTCGACCCGTCGCTTGACGGCGCGCCCCTGTTCGGTGAACCACCCGTCGTCGTCGACCAGCCCGCGGCGGCGCAAGCCGTCGACCACCGCCTCGATCTGCGCGGCCGGGAGATGGTGCAGCCGACCGAACTGCGCCGCCGGCAAGGGGATCTCGAGGGCGAGCAGGACGTGCGCCTCCAGGCCGCCGACGCCCTCGACCATCAGGGCCGCGATGTGCCCGTCGCCCCGGTGCTCGCGGAGCAGGGACGCGGCGTGGAAGAGCCGGGCCACGGTCTCGTCGGGGACGGGCAGCGCCAGCAGCGCGGCGTACATCGGACGTCCCTGGGACGGGGCGCTGGTCGCGGCCCTGGTCACCAGCTCGGTGGCCCGGGCGAACGCCGGTGTGTCGACCCGGTCGCCGAGGACCCGCCGCAGCGCCGCCACACAGCCCTGCCGGCGGGCGGCGATCGCGGCCTCCGGCGTGGTGGTGCGCCACACCTTCGGGATGTGGCGGGCCACCTCGCCGGGCGCGAAGTTGTAGAACAGGGCGTCCACCACCTCCGCCGTGGGCTTGCCGAGCGGTGCCGCCCGGCCGGCGAAGTAGGTGTCCCAGTAGCTGGTGAAGCCCAAGGCGAACATCGCCTCGTTGGGTTCCTCGGCCGCGTACGGGATCACGCCGATCGGCTCGACCAGCTCGAACATGCGACGGGCCATCGGGTTCATCGGTTCCTCCTCGGTGGCCGGGAGCGAGCTCGGCACACTGGCCTCGACCCGTCGCGGCCGCCGAACTCATCGCCTCGCTCCCCCTTGTCTCGGCCGCCGGAGATCGTGGGCGTGCGGACTGTGCAGGATTCGGTGCGATGTCGCGCCAGAACCCTCCCACTGAGGGCGAGCCCCGTCGCCGTACCAGCGCCATCTCGGCGGGCGGCCGGGTCCGGAGCGGCTCTCTAGGATGTCGGGGTGCGAGCAGCCGATGCGTGTCCCGGCGTCCTGCGGCCCCATCGGGCCGAGGACGGGGCGATGGTGCGCCTGCGCCTGCCCGGCGGGCGGGTGCCGGTGCGCACCCTGCGCCGGCTGTCCGACCTCGCGGCGGCGTACGGCAACGGCGTCCTGCAGCTCACCTCGCGGGCGGGGCTGCAGCTGCGCGGGCTGCCCGACCCGCTGCCGGCGGCGTTCGTCGACGCGGTGGCGGCCACCGGGCTGCTGCCGTCGACGACCCACGAGCGGGTCCGCAACATCGTCGCGTCGCCGCTGACCGGGCTGCACGGCGGTCGAGCCGACGTGTCCGGGCTGACTCGCGCCCTCGATGCCGCGCTGATCGCCGAGCCCGCGCTGGCCGAGCTTCCCGGGCGGTTCCTGTTCGTGCTGGACGACGGCCGCGGTGACGTGCTCGACCTGCGGCTCGACCTCGGCTACCGGGCGGCCGGACCCGACGGCGGGCACCTGCTCGTCGGTGGCCCCGGGCGCGGCCTGCCGGTCGCGGCGGCCGACCTCGTACCGAGCCTGGTCAGACTGGCGCTCGCCTTCGCCGAGGCCCGGACGGACACGGGTGCCTGGCACGTCCGTGAGCTGCCGGACTGGACCGCCGACCTCGGACTGATCCCGGTCCCGGCGCCGGTGGTGGCAGAGCCGGCCCAGACACCGCTCGGGGTCGTCGGGCAGGCCGCGTCGGTCGCGGTCCCGCTGGCCATGCTGACCGGCCCGCAGGTGGCGGCGGTGCAGCACGCGGTCGGCAACGGGTTCGTGGTGCTCACGCCCTGGCGCGGCCTGGTGCTGCCCGGCGCCGCGGCGGCACTCGGTGCGCTGGCCGCCGCCGGGCTCGTGGTCGACGACGAGGGCGCGTGGTCCCAGCTCAGCGCCTGCGTGGGGGCACCCGGGTGCGCCCGCAGCCGGGTCGACACCGCCGCGCTCGCTGATGACCTGGTGCGGCGGCACATCGACCTGCCGCGCACCCACCTGTCGGGCTGCGAACGGCGCTGCGGTGCGCCGACCGGTGACCACGTCGACCTGGTGGCTCCCACCCTCGCCGAGGCGGTCCGTGCGGTGGGGAGCCGGCGATGAGACGGCCGACCCGGCGCTACGACTACCTCGACGACCCGACGGCGATCTACCGGGCGTCCTTCGCCACCATCCGGGCCGAGGCCGACCTCTCCCGGGTGCCGGCGGACGCGGAGAAGGTCGTGGTCCGGATGATCCACGCCAGTGGGGATCCGGGGCTGATCAGCGACGTCGAGGTGCATCCGCTGCTGGTCTCCTCCGCGCAGAACGCGCTGCGCGCCGGCGCTCCGATCTTCACCGACGCGGAGATGATCGCCTCGGGGGTGACCCGTCGTCGGCTGCCGGCGGGCAACAAGGTCCGCTGTCTGCTGCACGACCCGCGGGTCAGCCGAGCTCGCCACCCAGTGGGGAACCACCCGGTCGGCGGCCGCGGTGTCCTTGTGGGGCGAGGATCTCGAGGGTGCCGTGGTGGCGATCGGGAACGCCCCGACCGCGCTGTTCGCCCTGCTGGAGCTGATCAGCGACGGCGGTCCGCGACCCGCCGCGATCATCGGCATCCCGGTCGGCTTCGTCGGCTCGGCCGAGTCCAAGCTCGCCCTGGTCCAGCACCCCGACCAGATCCCGTACCTGGTCGTGCACGGGCGGCGGGGTGGCTCGGCCTTGTGCGCCTCGGCCCTGAACGCCCTGGCCCGGGAGGACGAGCTGTGAGCGACGGCACCCTGTACGCGGTGGGCGTCGGACCCGGGGACCCGGAGCTGCTGACGGTGAAGGCCGCCCGGCTGATCGCCTCGGCCGACGTGATCGCCTACTACTCGGGGACGAAGGGCACCTCGATCGCCCGCTCGATCGTGGCCGACCTCATCCCGGCCGGGGTGATCGAGGAGCTCCTGGCCTATCCGGTCACGGTGGGGCCGACCGACCACCCGGACGGCTACTACGGCGAGATCGAGCAGTTCTACGACGCGGCCGCGGTCCGGCTGGCCGAGCACCTGGGGGCGGGCCGGTCGGTCGTCGTGCTGGCCGAGGGCGATCCGCTCTTCTACTCCTCCTACATGTACCTGCACGACCGGTTGGCCGATCGGTTCCACTGCGAGATCGTCCCCGGGGTGACCTCGGTCAGCGCGTCGTCGGCGGCGGTGGGGGTGCCGCTGGCGCGGCACGAGGACGTGCTCACGGTGCTGCCCGGCACGCTGCCGGTGCCGGAGCTCGCCCGCCGGCTGGCCGGCACCGACGCCGTGGTGATCATGAAGCTGGGTCGCACGTTCGCCGGCGTCCGTGAGGCGCTGCGACAGGCCGGTCGGCTCGCCGACGCCGTCTACGTGGAGCGGGCGAGCACGGGCCGGGAGGTCGTCCGACCGGTGGCCGACGTCGACCCCGACGCGGTGCCGTACTTCTCCTCGATCGTGGTCCCCGGTCCCGGCCGCCGGGCCGACAGCGGTGGACGGGCCGTCCGTGAGCGGCCGTCGACGGCGCTCTCGGCCGATCGCAGCCCGGCCGAGCTGCTGGTCATCGGTCTCGGTCCCGGCCCGGACCGCTGGGTCACCCCGGAGGTCACCGACGCGCTCGCCCTCGTCGATCACGTCGTCGGCTACGGCCCGTACGTGGACCGGGTGCCGCCGCGCCCAGGACTGCAGCGCCACGCCAGCGGGAACACCGTCGAGCTCGACCGGGCGCGGTTGGCCCTGGATCTGGCGCTGCGGGGCGAGAAGGTGGCCCTGGTCTCGGGCGGGGACGCCGGGGTCTTCGGGATGGCGTCCGCCGCGTTCGAGGCCGTGGCCGCCGACCCGGCGTACGCGCGGGTGCGGGTGACCGTGCTGCCGGGGGTGACCGCGGCGCAGGCGGTTGCGGCCCGGGCGGGGGCACCGCTCGGCGGGGACTACCTCGTCATGTCGCTGTCGGATCGGCTGAAGTCGTGGGAGGTGATCGAACGCCGGTTGCGGGCCGCCGCGACGGCCGACCTGGCGATCGCGCTCTACAACCCGGCCTCCCGCAGCCGCGTCACGCAGGTGGCCGAGGCCCGTACGCTGCTGCTCGAGCACCGCTCGCCGGCCACCCCCGTGGTGATCGGACGCGATGTCGGTCGGCCGGGCGAGGAGCTGGTGGTGACCACCCTCGGCGATCTCGACCCGTCGGTCGTGGACATGCGGTGCCTGCTGATCATCGGGGGCTCCGGCACCTCGGTGACGAGCGATCGGGTGTGGACCCGACGTTCGCAGGACTGAGGTCTAGTTTGTCCAGACATTTACCACTAGAGTCGGCCTCCGGAGCCGGCCCTCGCTGGGTTGGCAGCATCCGGCACTGAGGAGTGAGTTGAGATGAGCGTCGTCGTCGCCCACCAGGCATCCGCGATCGGGCACCTGACCCTGCAGGAGGCTGCCAAGGAAGCCAACCTGCGGAAGGCCCCGCTGGCCGTCATCCACGTGGCCGAGGGCGTGGACCTCGACGTGGTCGAGGCCCACAAGGCCGGGGTCGGTGACGAGATCACCAAGGTGCTGTCGGAGGTCGGCCTCGACGAGCTCGAGTGGACGCTCCAGGTGACGACCGGTGAGGACGTCGCCGAGGCCGTGCTGGACGTGGTGTCCACCCTGGACGCCGAGCTGCTGGTCCTCGGCGCGCGCCGCCGCAGCCCGGTCGGCAAGCTGTTCCTGGGCAGCGTGACCCAGAGCATCATCCTGCACGCCGACGTGCCCGTGCTCGTGGTCAAGGCGCCGGCCGACCAGTAGATAGGGTCCGGCCGGGTCAGCGGCGGCTGCACCCCTTCCCGTAGCTGCACCCCCTTCCCGTAGCTGCACCCCCTTCCCGGACGAGCACCCGCAGTAGGGGGTGCAGGTCCGCGCGGAGGGTGCAGCTTGCGGCAGGAGCCCTTCGATCAGCCTTCGAGGAAGACGTACCGCGCGATCAGCAGCAACGCGACCACGTAGAGGATCGGGCTCACCTTCTTGCCCTCACCGCTGAGCAGCTTGATCGCGCAGTAGGCGATCACGCCGAAGCTGACGCCGTTGGCGATCGAGAAGGTCAGCGGCATCAAGATCACGGTGAGGAAGGCCGGTACGCCCTCGGACAGGTCGACCCAGTCGATGTCCTTGGCCGCCTGCATCATCAGCGCCCCGACCAGGATCAGCGCCGGGGCGGTCGCCGCACCAGGTACGGCGCCCGCGATCGGCCACAGGAAGGTCGAGAGCGACGAAGAGCAGGCCGACCGTGCTGGCCGTGATGCCCGGTCTTGCCGCCCTCCTCGATGCCGGAGGCGCTCTCCACGTACGCGGTGGTGGTGGACGTGCCCACGAAGGCGCCGAACATGGCCGCCAGCCCGTCCATCGAGAAGGTCAGCCGCGCCCGCGGCATGTCGCCCTTGGCGTCGAGGTAGCCGGCGCGCTGGGCCAAGCCGGTCAGCGTGCCGGTGGCATCGAAGAAGTCCACGAAGAAGAAGGTGAACACGACGCTGAACAGCCCGAGCCCCAGGGCCGCCCCGATGTCCAGCTGGCCGATCAGGTCGGTGGGCCAGACCGGGAGACCGATGATGCCGTTGGAGAAACCGGCGAACGGTCCGAGGTTGCCGTCGGCGCCGGAGTAGACCGGGATCCGGGTGATGATCGCGATCAGCGAGGTGCCGATGATGCCGTAGAGGATGGCGCCCTTGACCTTCTTGTACATCAGCACCGCCGTGCCCAGCAGACCGATGATCGCCAGCCAGGCGGTCGGCGAGGTCAGCGAACCGAGACCGACCAGGGTGGCTTCGTTCGCCACCACGATGCCGGCGGACTTGAAGCCCAGGAAGGCGAGGAAGGCACCGATGCCGGCGGTGATGGCGAACTTCAGGCTGAGCGGGATCGCCTTGACGATCGCCTGCCGGGCCCCGGCCACGCTGAGGATCACGAACAGCGCACCCGAGATGAACACCGCGCCCAGGGCGGTCTGCCACGGGTAGCCCATGGCGCCCACCACGGAGTAGGCGAAGAACGCGTTGAGGCCCATGCCCGGCGCCTGGGCGAACGGGTACCGGGCGACGATGCCCATCGCCAGCGAACCGAAGGCGGCCGCCAGGCAGGTGGTGGTCAGCAGCTGGTTGAACCCGTTGGGAACGTCGATGGCGCCGGACAGCACCTGCGGGTTGACGAACAGGATGTAGCTCATGGTGAGCCAGGTGGTGAAGCCGGCGCGGAGCTCGCGCGGGATGTTCGAGCCGTGCGCGGTGAGGCCGAAGTAGCGGTCGAACCCGCTGATCGGTTTGCCGGCGGTGACCGGCTCGGTGGCCTGGGTCTGGGTCATGGGTCGGAGCCTCTCGGGGCGGTGGCTGATGGGTCGGGCGAGCGGAGCTCGTCAGGCGGTGATCATGGAGGGGACGAGCGCGGGACGGGACGTGCGGGAGGTTGCTGCGGTCAGGAGACGACCGTCCACCCAGACCCCGGCGATGTCGGCCGGACCTCCCAGGGCGAACACCTTGGCGAGGGCCTCGGTCGCGTCGGGCGCGTGGCGCAGGACGATGTCGAGGGTGCTGTCGGTGGACGGACGCAGCCAGACGGCGTCGAAGCGCCGACCGACCTCGAAGTCACCCACCTGATCGCCCAGCCCGAGCGCGAGCGCGCCGGCCCGGGTGGCCAGGTAGAGCAGGTGCGCCGGTGTCAACGGCAACCCGTCGGGTCCGAGGAGCTGCTGGGCGAAGTAGGCCTGCAGTCCCTCCTTGATCAGGCAGAACCCGGTGCCGGCACCGACATCGGATCCCAGGGCCACACCGACGCCGTACGCGTCGTGGCGCCTGAACGGGAACAGCCCGCTGCCCAGGGCAGCGTTGCTGGTCGGGCAGTGGGCGACCCAGCACCCGGTGCCCGCCATCATCTCCAACTCGTGGTCGGTGGGATGGACGTTGTGGGCCAGCACGGTCCGGCTGCCGACCAGCCCGTGATGGTGATAGGTGTCGAGGTAGTGGGCCCGCTCCGGGAAGTGGGCGGCGACCTGATCGACCTCGGCCCCGTTCTCGTTGATGTGGCTGGTCATCCACACGCCGTCGGCCGCGGTCAGCAGCTCGGCGCAGGCGTCCAGCATCGACTCCGAGGCGGACAAGGAGAACCGAGGGGTGACCGCGTAGCGAAGCTCTCCCCTGCCGTGCCAGCGCTCCAGCAGCTGGCGCCCCTCGGCGACGGCCCGGGCCGGGGTGGTCAGCAGGTCGTCACGCAGGATGCGGTCACTGAGCACCTGGCCGGCGGTGATCCGCAGCCCGGTGCGCTCGGCCGCCGCGAACAGGGCGTCGACCGCGGTGGCGAAGTGCGAGCCGAAGACCAGGGCCGTGGTGGTGCCGGCGCCGACCAGACTGGTCATCAGCTCCTCGGCCACGGCCATCGCGTACGCCTGGTCGGCGAGCCGGGCCTCCTCGGGCAGGGCGCACCGCTCCAGCCAGTCCAGCAACGGCATCCCCAACCCGCCGATGGCCCGGACCTGCGGGTAGTGGACGTGGGTGTCGACGAACCCGGGCAGCAGCAGGCCGCCGCTGAGGTCCTCGGTCTCCTCGTCCGGGTGGTCGGCGCGCAACGTCGCGTACGGGCCGCGGGCCACGATCACGCCGTCACGGACCAGCAGCCCGCCGTCGTCCTCGGACCGCAGGGTGCCGGCGGGATCGCCGCTGCGGAACGGGTTCCTGACGACGTCCAGGACGGTGCTGCGATAGAGGGTCATGAGCGGAGCCTCTCGGGAGTGAGAAGCGATTCTGGACGACATGTGGACTCGGGTCGCGCGAAGCCGTGTCGTCCGGAATCGTGAACGAACGAGCGAGACATCGCGGAGCTCATGACCACGGAGCGCGGAGCGCGACCATTGAACAGCGTCATGAGGTCACCTCCGCCGGCGTGCGCAGGGACTGCATCAGGGCGGCCGCCACGGAGACCGCGATCACCGCGGGCTCCTTGCCGGCGATCGCGGGCAACCCGATCGGGCAGGTGATGGTGTCGATCCGCTCCGGCGCGTGACCGTGCTCGGTCAGGTTGGTGCGGAACCGGGACCACTTCGCCGACGACCCGATCAGCCCGACGTCGGCCAGCTGGCCCTCGGGCAGTCGCAGCGCCGCGTCGCACAGCGCGAAGTCCTCGGCGTGGTCGTGGGTCATGATCAGCACGTGGGAGCCGACCGGCAGGCGCTCCAGCACGGTCTCGCCGAGCACCGTGTGGTGGACCTCGACGTCCGCGGTCCCGTCGACGATGTCCACCAGCCGCAGGGCCTCCAGCTCCTCGGCACGGGAATCGACCAGCAGCAGCCGGACGTCCCAGCGGGACACGATCCGGGCGATCTCGTAACCGACGTGGCCGATCCCGAAGATCGCGATGGTGGGTCGGGCGGGCAGCGGCTCGAACAGCACCGTCACCTCACCACCGCAGCACTGCCGCCCGAACTCGGTCTTCTCGTGCGGGTTGAGCCGGGTGGTCACGGTGCTGACCTCGGCCGACGACTCGGTGATCATGGTCCGGGCGCGGACGATGGCGACCTCCTCGAGGTTGCCGCCGCCGATGCTCCCCCAGGTCCGGTTCGCGCCCACCACCATCTTGGCGCCCGCGTCCCGCGGCGCGTGCCCGCGGACGGCGATCACCGTGATCAGCACCCCGGCCTGGCCGGAGTCCCGCAGCTCCGTTGCTGCTCTCAACCAGTCCATGATCAGGCTCCCGCCGTGCCGTCGGCGGTCGTGCCGTGGGCGGAGCGCGCGGCGTCGAGAGCCCAGTAGACGGCCTCCGGGGTGGCCGGGCTGGCCAGGTCCACCGACGTGCCGGGCGGACCGAACGACGCCGCTGCCTGGCGCAGCGCCTCCCGGACGCAGAAGGCGAGCATCAGCGGTGGTTCCCCGACCGCCTTGGACCCGTAGACCACGCCGGACTCGGTGGCCTTCTCGTACAGGTGCACGTGGAAGGTCTCCGGCATCTCCGAGAAGCTGGGCAGCTTGTACGTCGACGCCGCCTGGGTGGTGAGCCGGCCACGGTTCGGACCGTCCCCGGTGTCCCAGCGCAGCTGCTCCAGGGTCAGCCAGCCCGCCCCCTGGACGAAGCCGCCCTCGATCTGACCGACGTCGATCAGCGGCGACAGGCTGTCGCCGACGTCGTGCACGATGTCGGTGCGCAGCATCCGGTAGGCGCCGGTGAAACCGTCGACCTCGACCTCGGCCAGCGCGGCCCCGTACGCGAAGTACTTGAACGGCTCGCCCTGCATCCGCTCGGCGTCCCAGTGCAGACCCTCGGTGCGGTAGAAGCCCGCGGCCCACAACGAGACCCGCTGGAAGTAGGCGGCGTGGGCGAGCTCGGCGAAGCTGATCTCCCGATCATGGAAGCCGATGCCGGTGACCACCCCGTCGTGGAAGCGCACGTCCGCGGGGTGGATGTCGAGCTTCCGGGCCGCGACCTCGGCCAGTCGCTCACGGATCTGGTCGCAGGCGTTCTTGATCGCGCCGCCGTTGAGGTCGGCCCCCGAGGACGCCGCCGTGGCCGAGGTGTTGGGCACCTTGTCGGTCCGGGTCGGAGCCAGCCGCACGGCCGACAGCGGGACCCCGAGCGCGGTGGCCGCCACCTGGATCATCTTGGTGTGCAGGCCCTGACCCATCTCGGTGCCGCCGTGGTTGATCAGCACCGAGCCGTCCTTGTACACGTGCACGAGGGCGCCGGCCTGGTTGAACGCGGTCAGGTTGAAGGAGATGCCGAACTTGACCGGGGTGATCGCCAACCCGCGCTTGGTGTGCGGGTGCTCGGCGTTGAACCTCTCCAGGGCAGCCAGCCGGCGCCGGTAGTCGGCCCTGTCGAGCAGCTGGGACCAGATGTCGGCCAGCCGTTCGGGGTGCCGGACCGGCTGCCCGTACGGTGTCGACTGACCCGCGCTGTAGAGGTTACGCCGGCGCAGCTCCTCGGCGGGGAGACCCAGCAGGGGGGCGCAACGGCCCAGGATGTCCTCGATCACGATCATGCCCTGCGGGCCGCCGAAGCCACGGAACGCGGTCTGGGACGTCTTGTTGGTCTTGGCGATCCGTCCGTGAGCCTCGATGTTCGGGATCCAGTAGGAGTTGTCGATGTGACACAGCGCCCGGGCCAGCACCGGCTCGGACAGGTCGAGACTCCAGCCGCCGTCACTGGTCAAGGTGGCCCGCAGACCGGTGATCATCCCGTCGTCGTCGAAGCCGATCTCCCAGCTGGCGTGGAACGGATGGCGCTTGCCGGACATGGTCATGTCCTGGGTGCGGTTGAGCCGGAGCCGGACCGGACGGCCGGTCAGGGTGGCGCCGAGGGCCGCGATCGCGGCGAAGCCGTGCGGCTGCATCTCCTTGCCCCCGAAACCGCCGCCCATCCGCAGGCACTGCACGGTCACCGCGTGGGAGTCCAGTCCCAGCACGTGGGCGACGATCTCCTGGGTCTCCGACGGGTGCTGGGTCGAGCACTGGACGAAGACTGAGGAGTTCTCGTCGACCAGGGCCAGCGAGCTGTGCGTCTCCAGGTAGAAGTGCTCCTGGCCACCGAACTCGAACTCACCGGTGAACCGGTGGGCGGCCTCGGCCAACCCGGCGGCGACGTCCCCCCGGGAGACGGTGCGCTGGTGACCCTGGAAGGACTCCTGCGCGATCGCCTCGGTCAGGGTCATCAGGCTGGGCAGCGGTTCGTAGTCGACCTCGATCGCCTCGGCGCCGCGGCGGGCGGCGTCCAGCGTCTCGCCCAGCACCCAGCAGACCGCGTGCCCGTGGAACATCACCTCCGACGGGAACAGCGGCTCGTCGTGCTTGATGCCGGCGTCGTTGACCCCGGGCACGTCCTCGGCGGTCAGCACCCGGACGACTCCGTCGACGTCGTACGCCGGCTTCACCCGCAGGTCGGTGATCAGGGCGCGGGCGTGCGGGGCCTGGACCGGCCAGGCGTGCAGCACCCCGTGGGTGCGCATGATCAGGTCGTCGGTGTAGAGCGCGGCACCGGTGACGTGCAGGTTGGCCGCCTCGTGCGGCAGCTCGAGGCCCACCTTGGACCCGGACGGTCGATCGGCCAGGGACCCGGTCGCGTGCGGGGTCCGCTCCTCCACCCCTGCTTGCCCCCCATCGAGGACCGTCATGCCACACCTCCGAGCTGCTGGGCCTCGTCGGTCTCGACGAAGAACTTGCGCACCGACTGACCGAGCATCGCCCTGCGGAAGGCCGACGACGCACGGTGATCATCCATCGGGGTGCCCTCGGTGGCCAGCACCGCGGCCGCCGCGTCGGCCGTCTCCATGGTCCAGGCCCTGCCGGTCAGGAAGTCCTCCGTCGCCGTGGCCCGCAGCGGGGTGGCCGCCGCGCCGCCGATCCCGATCATGATCTCGCCCACCGTGCCGTCGTCGGCGAGACGGAGCGCGTACGCCACGGCGAGGCTGGAGATGTCGTCGAACCGGCGCTTGGCGATCTTGTGGAAGGCGGTCAGCGGGGCCAGCGGCCGCGGGATCACCACGGCCTTGATCAGCTCGTCGGGTCGTCGCAAGGTCTGGCGGTAGCCGGTGAAGTAGTCGGCCAGCCGGACGGTCCGCTCACCCGTCGTGGAGACCAGGACCAACGACGCGTCCAGGGCGAGCAGCACGGGCGGCGAGTCCCCGATCGGGGACCCGGTGCCCAGATTCCCTCCCAGGGTGGCGGAGTTGCGGATCAGCCGGGACGCGAACTGGGGGAACAGCGCGGCCAGCAGCGCGACCTCTCCGGCCAGCCGGGTCTCGATCTCGGAGAGGGTCAGCGCCGCGCCGAGGGTGATCACCTCGGCCCCGAGGTCGTAGGACCGCAGCTCGGGAAGCCGGTCGATGCCGATGCTGAGCTCCGCCCGCGCGTGCTTGAGGTTGAGGTCGACACCCCAGTCCGTGGAGCCGGCGACCAGCTTGGCGTCCGGGTGCCGGGCCAGCAGCTCGAGGGCCTCGGTCAGGGTCCCCGGACGGACGTAGTCACCGTGCGGACCCGTGGTGGTGGCCGGAACCGGCGCCGGCGCCGCCGCCGCGGTGCGGGCCAGGAGCGGGTCGGTCGGCTCGGGGTCCTCCAGGGCGTACGCGGCGTCGCGGATCGGTCGGTAGCCGGTGCAGCGGCACAGGTTGCCGCTCAGGGCGTGCAGATCGAAGCCGTTGGGGCCGTGCTCGTGGTCGGCCGCCGGCGCCTCGCGAGCGTGCTCGGTCTCCGCGCCCGCGGAGGATCCGCAGCGACCCTTGCGGTAGAACTCGGCGGCCATCGAGCAGACGAAACCGGGGGTGCAGTAGCCGCACTGCGAGCCGCCGCGGACCGCCATCTCCCGCTGGACCGGGTGCAGCGCCGTGGGCGTGCCCAGACCCTCGGCGGTGACGACCTCCTGGCCGTCGAGAGCGGCGGCGGGCACCAGGCAGGCGTTGATCGCCGTCCAGGTGCTGCGGTCGCTGTCGGCATCGGGTTTGAGGACCACGACGGCGCACGCGCCGCACTCGCCCTCGGCGCAGCCTTCCTTGGTCCCGGTCAGACCGCCACCCCGCAACCAGTCGAGCAGGGTGATCTCCCCGCCGACCTCACCGAGGGCCCGGAACTCACCGTTGACACACACGCGGGACACCGTCATCACGCTCCAATCCACGACACACCAAAGCGCCCCTCCGGGCGCCGTCCTCCGCCGTGGAGAACGGGTGCATGGTTCGAACGGCCTGGTCCTGACCCCACTCCGTCGGTTATCCATGCGAACGACGGGTGGAGCGTTGAAGGCACACTAATCGAGGATCGTTGCGAGCGCTAGACCCCTGTGAAAAGTATTTTCCGCGATGCGGATCCATCATGCCCGGCCGGACAGGACCCTCGCGGCTATCGTCCTCGACGACCGGAGAGGACGAGTCGATCATGGTGGAGGGACTGGCCCCAAGCTCCTCAGCGGGGCGTCGATCTTGGACGAGCAGACCCGCGCGCAGGCGGAGACGGCGTCGCGCCTGCCCTTCATCCACCCACACCTCGCCCTGGCCGGATGCGCACCTGGGCAAGGGCGCGACGGCGGCTCGGTCATCCCCACCCTCGGAGCGATCATCCCGGCCGCGGTCGGGGTGGACATCGGCTGCGACATGGTCGCGGTCCGGCAAGCAGGTCTGGGTGTCCCGGACGGGCGCGATCAATGCCAGCGCGGGGCGGGCGTACTCGCGGTCGACGGCGCGCAAGACGCTTCAGCCAGGACGATCCGCGGGCGGCGATGGCCGGCATCGAGTACCGCGACACCGCAGCGTTGGTGGACGAGATCCCTACGGCGTACCAGGTCATCGACCAGGTGATGACCGATGCCGCGGACCTGGTCGAGGTCCGACACACCCTGCACCAGCTGATCAACGTGAAGGGTGATCGGAGCCGGGTGCCCGTGCCAGACTGACCGTCGGCAGAGAGCCGGTGGAGGGCAGATGGCGGGTTCCGGGACGTCGGTGTGGCGTGGCCTGCGCGCCCGGCTCAAGGGTCCGACCGTCCAGGGCTGGGTGGTGGAGGCGAACGACGGCATCATCGCCACCGCCGGCCTGCTCGAAGGCTTCGCCGGGGCGGGCGCCGGTGATCAGCTGTTGATCACCGCCGCCCTGGCCGCCACGATCGCCGGTGCGCTCAGTGTCGGCGGGGCCAAGTGGGCGGAAGCGGCGACCGAGCGTGACGCGCAGCTGGCCACCGTCGCGTACGAGCAGCGGCTGCTCGCGGCCAACCCCGACGACGAGCTGGCCGAGCTCGCCGAGCACTACGTCGGACGCGGGTTGACCCCGGACCTGGCCCAGCAGGTGGCCGAGCAGCTGCACGCCGCCGACCCGCTCTCCGCCCAGCTCCAGACCGAGTACGGGATCGACGAGATCCCGCCCGCCCGGGCTCCGGTGCTCACCGGTCTCGGCGCCGGGCATCTCGTTCGCCGTCGGCTCCAGCATCCCGCTGCTGATCACCTTCGTGGCCCCGATCTCCCTGGACGCGATCGCGGTGCTGATCGCCGTGGTGGTGTCGCTGACCATCACGTCGATCATCGTCGCTCGCTCGGCCTACCTGTCGGCCCGCCGGACGATCGTCCGGACCCTGATCGTCGGTCTGAGCACCATGGGGGTCAGCTACGTGGCCGGTCTGGCCCTGCTGCCCCCGACGGGCTGAGCAGACGACCGCCGTCGAGTGGCCCGGGTGGCGGCGGTGCGACACTGAGGGCGTGTTCGCCCTCGTCGTCCGCTTCGACCTCCACGACACCGACGCCGCTGCCGCCTTCGACGCGCTGGTGGCCGAGGTTCTCCCCCAGATCACCGCGCACGAGCCCGGGACGCTGGTCTACGCCACGCACGCGGTGGAGGACGAGCCGCTGGCTCGGGTCTTCTACGAGGTCTACACCGACCGGGACGCCCATCGGGCACACGAGGCGGCGCCGCACACCGCCCGCTTCCTGGCCGCCAAGGATCGCTACGTCAGCAGCGCTCGGGTGGACTTCCTGGACTCCCCGGTCGGCAAGGGCGTGGCGACCTCCTCCTGACGGCCGCCTTGGGCTCACGACCTGTGGTCGACCTGGGTCAACGGCGTCGGGCGATCCGGGTCCCGTAGAGGTGCGAGTCCACGAAGCCCTCGGCGGCCAGCGCCGGCCCGACGATGATCACCGCGGCCTGCCGGAGCCCGGCCGTCTCGACCTGGTCGCCGATGTCGGCCAGGGTGCCGCGCAGCACCAGCTCGTCCGGCTGGGTCGCCCGCGACACCACGGCGACCGGACACTCCGGCCCGTAGCAGTCGGCCAGCCGCTCCGCCAGCTCCCGGGTCCGCCGGATGGCCAGGTGCAGCACCAGGGTGGACCCGGTGGCGGCCAGTCGCTCGAGCGACTCCGACTCCGGCATCGCGGTCGATGCCGCCTGCGTCCGGGTCGAGGATCACGGTCTGGGCGAGCTCGGGGACGGTCAGCTCCCGGCCGAGGATCGCCGCCGCGGCCGCATAGGCGGGTACGCCCGGGGTGACGTCCCAGGGAACACCGGCGCGGTCCAGCCGGCGCGCCTGCTCGGCCAGCGCCGAGTAGAGCGACGGGTCGCCGGAACAGAGTCGGGCGACGTCCCGCCCGGCCGCGTGGGCGGCCACCAGGTGCGCGGTGATCTCGTCCAGCGAGAGTCCCGCCGAGTCGATCAGCGTGGCGTCCGGCGGACAGTGGGACAGCACCTCGGCGTCCAGGTAGGTGCCGGCGTAGACGCAGACCGGCGACGAGGCGAGCAGCCGCACCGCCCGTACGGTCAGCAGGTCGGCGGCGCCCGGACCGGCCCCGATGAAGTGCACGGTCACGAGCGCAGCCTCGTCCCGCTGACGCACTCCTCCGTGCACCGACGCACGGTGTGGAAGGAGTGCGTGAGTGGCCGGAGGAGTGCGTGACCGGGTGCTGTCATGC
Organism: uncultured Actinomycetota bacterium; assembly: GCA_963759915.1. Classification (GTDB taxonomy): domain Bacteria; phylum Actinomycetota; class Actinomycetes; order Propionibacteriales; family Propionibacteriaceae; genus Microlunatus. Next base: position 149,083 of record CAVXBJ010000031.1, read on the forward strand.
GCTCGGCTCGGCGCCGCGCACCGCGCTCCACTGGACCACGGACCGGGCCGGTTTCCAGCCGTGGAAGCCACCCAGCGGCTCCAGCTTCTCGACCCCGATCCGGACCAGCTCACCACCGAAGCCGCGCCAGGCCTCGAGCAGGATCTGCTCGGTCTCCACGGTGACGGCGTGCGCGACCAGGCGACCGCCGGCCGGCAGCAGGTGCCAGCAGCGGCGGATCAGGTCCAGGTCGGCGCCACCGCCGACGAAGATCGCGTCCGGTCGGGGCAGCCAGTCCAGCGACTCGATCACGTCGGCGGTGATCACCTGGATGCCCGGTACGCCCAGCCGGGCCGCGTTGGCGGTGATCCGGGCGGCCCGATCGGGGGTGCGGTCGATGGCGATCGCCCGGCACCGGGGATCGGTCCGCGCCCACTCGATGGCGATCGATCCCGCCCCCGCGCCCAGGTCCCAGAGCAGCTCACCGGGCACCGGGGCCAGCCGGGACAGGGCCGAAGCCCGCAGGTCGCGCTTGGTCAGCTGGCCGTCGTGGTCGTACGCGTCGTCGGGCAACCCGGAGCCCGAGCCGAGCGGTCGGGTGCCCGGTTCGGCCCGGCACTCCACCGCGACCAGGTTGAGGGCCGGCGCGTCCTCCAGTCCGTCCGCGTCGGTCGCAGTGGTCTGCGACCGGCTCTCGGCGATGGTGCCCAGGTCACCGAGCACGGTCAGCACACTCGGTCCGTAGCCGGCCTCGACCAACAGCGCGGCCAGCTCTCCCGGTGTCTCCGCACCCGACGACAACACGATCAGCCGCTGCCCGGGCGCGAGGTGCCGGCGGACCAGATCCAGGTCGCGACCGACCACGGAGACCACCCGTACGGTCTCGCTGGCCCAGCCCAGCCGAGCGCACCCGAGGGCGACCGAGGAGACGGCCGGGTGGATCCGGACCGCGTCCACGCCCAACACCTCGATCAGCGTGCTGCCGATGCCGGAGACGAGCGGGTCGCCGCTGGCCAGCACCACGGTGCGACGACCGGCACAACCGTCCAGGAGTGCCGGCAGTGCGGGACGCAGAGGACTCGGCCAGGTCAGCCGGTCGGTCGGGCCTGCCTCGGCGGGAACCAGGTCGAGGTGCCGCCGGCCGCCGATCAGGATCTCGGCCGCGGCGATCAGCGTCCGCGCCGCCTCGCCCAGCTCGGACCAGCCCCCGGCCGGCACCCCGACGACGTCCAGCCGCATCACGCAAATGACCCTACGCGACCCCCCGGTCTCTGGCCGGCCAACGAACAGCCGACGTGTGGGAGGATCGGCGACGGCGACAGGTGAGGAATCCAGGGAAGATCTGGAGCGGTCCCGCCACTGTGAAGCCCTCCGTCCTACGACGGAGCGGTCAGTCAGAACGTCCCTGCCGCCCGCCGCCGGTGCCGGCGGTGACCCTGACGACTGCGGGCGTGGACACCCGCGAGGAGGCCTTCGCCGATCGTGCGCACCTTTCCGTTCTCTGCCGTCGTCGGCTCCGACGACATGGCCCTCGCCCTGGTGCTGACGTCGATCTCGCCCGAGGTCGGCGGCGTGCTGGTGCGGGGCGAGAAGGGGACGGCGAAGTCGACGATGGTGCGGGCGCTGGCCGCTGTGCAGCCCGATCAGCTCGTCGTCCAGGGCTGCCGGTTCTCCTGCGACCCGTCGGACCCGGACCCGGCCTGCCCGGACGGCCCGCACGTGGAGATCGTCGCCGTCCGCCGCCCGGCCCGGCTGGTCGAGCTGCCGGTCGGCGCCACCGAGGACCGGGTGATCGGCTCCCTCGACCTGCAGCAAGCGCTCGGCTCGGGTCGGGTCAGCTACGAGCCCGGGACTGCTGGCCGCGGCGCACCGCGGGATCCTGTACGTCGACGAGGTGAACCTGCTGCACGACCACCTGGTCGACCTGCTGCTGGACGCCGCAGCGATGGGGCGTTCGACGGTGGAACGCGACGGCGTCTCGGTGGCCCACGCGGCCCGCCTCGTCCTCGTCGGCACCATGAACCCCGAAGAGGGTGAGCTGCGACCGCAGCTGCTCGACCGGTTCGGATTGACCGTCGAGGTCGCGGCCCCTCGGGACCCCGCGCTGCGCTCGGAGGTGGTCCGGCGCCGACTCGCGTACGACGCCGACCCGGACGCTCTGGTGGCGCGCTTCGCCGACCAGGAGGAGACGTTGCGGGCTCGGTTGGCGGCCGCGCAGGAGCGGCTGGACCGGGTGCAGCTCTCGGACTGGGCCCTGACGAAGATCGCCGCCGTCTGCGCCGGCTTCGAGGTGGACGGCATGCGGGCCGACATCGTCACCGCTCGCGCGTCCGTGGCCCACGCCGCCTGGCACGACCGGACCGAGGTGACTCGGGCGGACATCCGCGCGGCCGCCCGGCTGGCCCTGCCCCACCGTCGCCGCCGGAACCCGTTCGACGCGCCCGGCCTGGACGAGGAGCTGCTGGACCGGTTGCTGGGGGACGACGACCTCGAGCCGGAACCCGAACCCGAGCCGCCGACGGATCCGCCCGGCCACCGACCCCGAGGGCCCGACGCCGGAGGACACCGATGGGCCGGCCACGCCGACCGACGGCGGCGAGACCGCCCGGACCGACCCGGCCACCGCGGACCGCGCCGAACCTGCCGACGGCCCGGATCAGCCCGTCGAGCAGCCCGGAGAACCCGCCCCGGTGAGCATCGCGCAGGCGGGGCAGCCGTACCGGGCGCGGTTGCTGACCGTGCGCGGCACCGGCGACGGCGAGGCCGGGCGCCGGAGTCGGGCGCTGACCAGCGTCGGCCGGACCGTCGGCGCCACCCCGACCGCCGGCAGCCGGCTGCACTTCCCGGCGACCGTCCGCGCCGCCGCGATCGAGCAGCAGCGCCGCGGGCGGCAGGTCGGCGACCGGTTGCTGTTCGCCCGCGGCGACCTGCGGACCGCCGTGACCGAGGGGCGCGAGTCCAACCTGGTCCTGTTCTGCGTCGACGCCTCCGGCTCGATGGCCGCGCGCCAGCGGATGGCCGAGGTGAAGACCGCCGTGCTGTCGCTGCTGCTGGACGCCTACCAGCGACGCGACAAGGTCGGTCTGGTCACCTTCCGCGGGGCCGGCGCGACGCTGGCGCTGCCGCCCACCTCGTCGGTCGAGGTGGCGGCCCGACGGCTGGAGGAGGTGCCGAGCGGAGGCCGTACGCCGTTGGCCGAGGGACTGCTGTGCGCGGCGGACACATTGCGGCTGGGAGCGGATCCGGGATCCGCGTCGGCGGCCGCTGCTGGTCGTGATCACCGACGGCCGGGCGACCGCGGGGGCGGACGCGTTGGCGCGAGCCCGGCAGGCGGCCACGTACCTCAGCGGCTTGGGGATCGATGCTGTGGTGGTCGACTGCGAGTCCGGGCGGATGAGCCTGGGGCTGTCGCTCGGCCTGGCCGAGAACCTGCAGGCCCAGTACGTGAAGCTGGCCGAGGTCAACGCCGAGGCGCTGGCCGGCGTGGCCGCCACCGGACGGGATGTTCTCACGAGTACGGGCAGCCGGCGGAGTGCGGCGTGAAGGGCGAGGTCGAGAACGTCCCCGCGGACGGGCTGACCACCCGGCAGCGCCGGAACCGGCCGCTGCTGATCGTGCACACCGGGGACGGCAAGGGGAAGTCGACCGCGGCCTTCGGGCTCGCGCTGCGGGGCTGGAACCAGGGCTGGCCGATCGGGGTGTTCCAGTTCGTCAAGTCGGCCAAGTGGCGGATCGGTGAGCAGACGGCGCTGGAGACCCTGGCCGAGGTGCACGCCACGACCGGTGCCGGCGGACCGATCGAGTGGCACAAGATGGGTTCCGGCTGGTCGTGGTCGCGCAAGACCGGCACCGACGATGATCATGCGGCGGCGGCCTCCGAGGGCTGGGCGGAGATCAAGCGGCGGCTGGCCGCCGAGACCCACACCCTCTACGTGCTGGACGAGTTCACCTACCCGATCGCCTGGGGCTGGATCGACGTGGACGACGTGGTCACCACCCTGGCCCAGCGACCCGGCCGCCAGCACGTGATCATCACCGGCCGCCGGGCCGACCCCAAGATCATCGAGATCGCCGATCTGGTGACCGAGATGACCAAGATCAACCACCCGTTCGACCAAGGACAGAAGGGTCAGCGGGGCATCGAATGGTGACCACTGCCCCGTCCGCCACCACGCTGCGACCGATCGGGCACCGGTTGCCGCGCCTGGTGATCGCCGCACCCGCCTCGGGGCACGGCAAGACCACCGTGGCCACCGGGCTGCTGGCCGCGCTGCGGGCCGACGGGTCTGGAGCCGGCCGGCTTCAAGATCGGGCCCGGACTTCATCGACCCCGGCTACCACGCACTGGCCACCGGGCGACCCGGGCGGAACCTGGATCCCTTCCTGTGCGGGGAGGACCAGCTGGTGCCCCTGCTGCTGCACGGATCCGAGGTCCCGACCCCGGCGGACGTCGCGGTGGTCGAAGGGGTGATGGGACTGTTCGACGGGCGGATGGGTGGCGACGGCTGGGCCTCCACCGCGCACGTGGCCCGGGTGATCGCGGCGCCGGTGGTGCTGGTGCTGGACATCTCGCAGGTGTCGCGAACCGCCGCCGCCTGGGTGCACGGTCTGCACACCTTCGACCCGGACACCCGGATCTCCGGGGTGATCGTGAACAAGGCCGGCACCGTACGCCACTCCGACGAGGTCGTCAGGGCCCTGGAGGCGACGGGCATCCCGGTGCTCGGGGTGCTGCCGCGGGACGCCGGCATCGAGGCACCGTCGCGGCATCTCGGACTGGTGCCGGTGGCCGAGCGACCCGAGGCGGCGGCCGCACTGGACCGGTTGGCGGGCCAGATCGCGAGCACGTGGACCTGACCCAGGTGCTCTCCATCGCCTACTCCGCGCCGCCGCTCGTCGGCACCGCCTGGGACCCGCTCGCGGCTGCCCGGCTTCGGCTCCGAGGCAGAGACGCCGAGCGCACGGGGATCGCCGAGCGACCGGTGGTGGCGGTGGCGGGCGGGCGCGCCTTCACCTTCCGGTACGCCGAGACGACCGAGCTGCTGACCGCGGCCGGACTCGAGCCGGTCGATCTTCGACCCGGTCACCGACGACGCGCTGCCGGCGGGTACGGCGGGGATCTACCTGGGTGGCGGATTCCCCGAGGTGCACGCCCCCGAGCTGGCCGGCAACGCGCTCCATGATCACGTCGATCCGGCAGGCGATCGCGGCGGGTGTGCCGACGGTGGCCGAGTGCGCCGGGTCTGCTCTACCTGTGCCGCACGGTCGACGGCGTACCGATGGTGGGGGCCCTCGACGCCGACGCGGCCATGTCACCGAAGCTGACCCTCGGCTACCGCACCGCGGTGGCCGACCATGATCATCTGCTCGGGGTCACCGGCCGCCGGGTGACCGGTCACGAGTTCCACCGGACCACGGTGACGCCGTCGGCCGGCGACGCGAGCCGGCTGGCTGCTGGAGGGGGTGCCCGACGGGTTCTCCCTGGACCCGGCCGGCACCGGACGCCCGACGCTGCACGCGTCGTACCTGCACACCCACTGGGCCGGGCACCCGACCCTGGCCGCCCGGTTCGCCGACGCCGTTCACGCGTACGCCGGCACAGCAGCGACCGAGGTTCTGGAGCAGGAACACGAACTACCGTGTGGACCGCGGCACAAAATCGGTCCGGTGGCCGACGGGGTGGACCACAAGCACGAGGACCTGGACCACCACGGGGATGCGGACGTGGCCGAGGGGCTGGTCGACCTCGCCGTCAACGTACGCGATCCCGGCGCCGCCGGAGTGGCTGGCCGGGGTGATCCGGGCCAGCGTCGACGACCTGGCCGCCTATCCCGATCCGCGGCGGGCCCGGGACGCGATCGCCGACGCCCACGGGGTGGCCGTCGACCGGGTGCTGCCGTCCGCCGGAGGCGCGGAGCTGTTCACCCTGCTGGCCCGGGCCCGACGGTGGACCGCTCCGGTGGTCGTGCACCCGCAGTTCACCGAACCGGAGGCGGCGCTGCGCGCCGCCGGCTACCATCCCCGGCGGGTGATCCTGTCCGCCGAGCAGGGTTTCCGTCTCGAACCGACCCGAGTGCCGTCCGACGCCGACCTGGTGATCATCGGCAACCCCACCAACCCGACCGGGGTGCTGCACCCGGCCGACGATCCTGCGTCAGCTGGCCCGGCCCGGTCGGCTGCTGGTGATCGACGAGGCGTTCATGGACGCGGTGCCGGGGGAGCCGGAGTCCTTGATCACCGGCGGCGGGATGGACGGGATCGTGGTGCTGCGGTCGCTGACCAAGACCTGGGGGCTGGCCGGACTGCGCGCCGGGTACGCCGTCGGCGATCCCGCCGCGATCACCGCGATGTCCCGGCAGCAGGCGCCGTGGTCCGTGTCCACGCCCGCCACCGCAGCCATGATCGCCTGCGTGTCCGAGACCGCGCGCGCCATCGCGGCCACCGCGGCCGAGGAGATCACCCGGCGTCGTGACCACCTGCTCACCGGGCTCGACCGATCTCGGCCTGGCCGTCGTGCCGGAGTCGCGTTCCCCCTTCGTGCTGGTGGATTCCCGCGGCTGGCTGCCCGGCGCCCACGGGCCCGGGACCCTGCGGGTACGCCTGCGCGAGCGCGGCTTCGCGGTCCGCCGAGGCGAGACGTTCCCCGGTCTCGGGGCCGACTGGATCAGGATCGCCGTCCGCGACGAGGAGACCACCGACACCGTGATCAAGACCCTGCGCGCCATCCGGGAGGAGGCATGAGGGTGCCCGATCTGGACGTCGCCGGCCGCCAGGTCGTGGTCTGCGGCGGTTCACCGGCCGCCCTCGGGGTGATCACCGATCTGCACGCCGCCGGGGCCGTGATCACCGTGTACGCCGACGCCGTCCCCACCACCGTGCGCGATCTCGCCGACCGGTCGTTGATCACCTGGCACCGGCGCACCTGGACGGAGAGCGATCTCGCCGCCGCGGCCCTCGTCGTGCCGGCGGCCGCGGACCGGAGCGAGAACGACCGCATCGCCGCGGCCGCCCGCGCGGCCGGTCGGCTGTGCCTGGCTCCCGTCGAGGCCGACCCGGACTCTCGCCGCGACACCGGTGCGGGCGTCGGCCACGTCACCCTGGTCGGCGGCGGTCCCGGCGACCCCGGGTCTGCTCACGGTGGCCGGCCTGGCGGCGGTCCGGAGCGCGGACGTGATCATCTGTGACCGGCTCGCCCCCCTCGCGGTGCTCTCCCAGGCCCCCGCAGGGGTCGAGGTGATCGACGTGGCCAAGATCCCCCGGGGCGAGTTCACCTCCCAGGAGCGGATCAACGAGCTGCTGGTCGAGCACGGACTCGCGGGCCGGCGGGTCGTCCGCCTGAAGGGCGGCGACAACTTCATCTTCGGCCGCGGCGGCGAGGAGCTGCTGGCCTGCGCCGAGGCCGGTGTGCCGGTCACCGTCATCCCCGGAGTCAGCTCGGCGATCGCCGCGCCGGCGCTGGCCGGCATCCCGTTGACCCACCGCAGTCTCACCCAGGGCGTCACCATCGTCTCGGCCCATCTGCCCCCGGACCATCCCGGCAGCACCCTGGACTGGTCGGCCCTGGCCCGCGCCAACACCACGCTGGTGATCATGATGGGGGTCGCCACGCTGCCGGCGGTGTCGGCGGAGCTGATCGCCCAGGGCCTGGACCCGAGCCACTCCGGCGGCCACCATCGCCGACGCCGGACTGCCCTCCCAGCGGAGCGTCCGGGCCACCCTGGCCACGATCGCGGCGGACACCACGGCCGCTGAGATCACCCCGCCGGCCATCACCGTGATCGGCGCGGTCGCCGGCTTCACCACCGAGGGACTCGGCGAGCCGCCCCGGTCCTGAGGATCGCTCGCTACCGCGACAGGTGGTGCAGCACCGCCAGCACCCGCCGGTGATCATCGGTGCTCGGCGGCAGCATCAGGTGGTCGTAGATGTGGGACACGTGCTGGACGACGGCCTTCTCGGTGATGGACAGCCGCTCGGCGATCGCGGCGTTGCTGCGCCCCTCGGCCATCAGGGCGAGCACCTGCTGCTGGCGGGGGGTCAGCTGCCGGACGACCGCGTGGTCCCGGTCGGCCCGCGTGATCATCAGCGCGACCACCTCGGGATCCAGCACGGTGCCACCGGCCGCCACCCGGGCGAGGTCGTCGCAGAAGGTGGAGATGTCGGCGATGCGCTGCTTCAGCAGATAGCCCACACCACTGGGGTTGTCGGCGATCAGCTCGACCGCGTACCGGCGCTGGACGTGCTGGGAGAGCACCATGATGCCGATCTGGGGATGCGTACCCCGGATCTGCAGGGCGGCCCGCAGGCCCTCGTCGGTGAAGCCGGGTGGCATCCGGATGTCGGTGACCACGAGGTCGGGCTGCCGTTCGTCGACGTGGCGGATCAGCTCGTCGGCGTTCGCGGCGGTCCCGACCACCTGGTGCCCGGCCCGTTCGAGCAGGTGGGTGAGTCCCTGGCGCAGCAGGGACTCGTCCTCACCGATCACGATGCGCACGGCAGCTCCGCGACGAGACGGGTGCCCTGCTCCGGCGGACTGCTCAGCTCGAGTCGGCCGCCGAGCGTCTCCACCCGGTCGACCAGTCCGCCCAGACCCGAACCGGCGCGGACGCTGGCCCCGCCGATCCCGTCGTCGGTCACCTCGACGCGCAGGTGGTCCTCGACCCGTGCCAGTCGCACCGCGAGGCTGGTCGGACTGGCGTGCTTCAAGGCGTTGGTCAGTGCCTCCGCGACCACGAAGTAGGCGGTGCTCTCCACCACCGGGGACAGACTCTCCTCGGCAAGGGTCATCTCGAGGGTCGTCGGGATGGGCAGGTGGTCGACGAGGTCCTCGGTCGCCGCGGACAGGCCCCGCTCGATCAGGGCCGCCGGGAGCACGGCGTGCACCAGGCCCCGCAGCTCGGCGGCCGCCGCGTCGACGCCGACCCGCAGCGCGACCGCGGCGTCGCGCGCCGCCGGCGGGGTGTCGGGGTCCTCCGCGATCTGCTGGGCCTGCAGGGCGAGCAGCACCAGCCGCACCTGGAGGCCGTCGTGCAGGTTGCGCGCGATCCGCCGACGCTCGTGGTCGCCGGCCCGGACGATCCGCTCGCGGGAGCGGCGCAGCTCCTGCTGGCTCGAGCGCAGCTCCGCGGTGACCCGCTCGTGGTCGACGGCGATCGCGATCACCCGGCCGGCCGAGCGGACCGGCGTCGGGTCCGCCAGCAGCGTGCGGTCGTAGTCGATCGCGCCCACCCGCTCGCCGTGCCGTTCGATCTCGACCAGTCCGCGCTCGACGCCGGTCGACAGCTCGGCCGAGTCCCCGTTCGCCTCCACGTACTCGCCCCGTTCGGGCACCCAGAAGACGAGCTGCACGGAGTCGTCACCGAGAGCCCGGGCCAACGCCGCAGTCAGGGGCAGCCGGCCGGACTCGGCCGTGCTCAGCCAGGTCCCCAGCTCCTCGATCTCCCCGGTGCGGGCGAACCCACCCCGCAGCAGCGCCAGGGTGAACGCCACCGGCACCCCGGCGACGAAGATGAGCTGCAGGGGGAACACCCAGTCCGGCGGCAGCCCGACGGCGGTGAGCAGGCTCGAGCTGACCGGGATGGACAGCACCACGAGGATCCCGTAGCCGTACAGCGGGGCCAGCGCCCGACGACGGCGGTGACTCGCCCGCCGCAGCCGGAGGGCCAGGACGATCGTGGTCGCCACCATGACGGCGGCACCGGCCACGGACTGCACCAGGACGCCGAGGCTCAGCAGGTCCGGGCGGTCGGCGACCACCAGCAGGTCGTACGGCGGGGGCTGGCCGGCGAACACGTAGAGCGGCACCTGCAGCACCAGGCAGACGACGTAGCCGGCGGCCACGACCACCCGCGAGGCACGGCTCGGGAGCCGTCCGGACGGGTACGCGTGCAGCACGTGCACCAGCGCGCCGAGCGGGATCGTCGCGACCACGGCGCTGATGGCCACCAGGCCGGGCACGCCGGTCGGCTGCATGCCGGCCATCAGGATGGACAGGCCGACGACGATGATCAAGAAGCCGAACCGGTTGCTCGGCCGCCGGCTCCAGGCCAGCAGTCCGGCCGCCACGTACAGCCAGCCGACCAGCACGTTGAGCACGAACGCCCACAGCAGGTACGGCGAGGCGGCGGCCACCAGCACGATCAAGACCGTGCCCAGCAGCAGGGCGGTGACCCCGAGCTGCAGGAGCGCCAGCCGGAGCGGGCGCGGCGTCGTGGACGACCAGGCCGGGGCGACGCTCACCACAGCAGTGTGCAGGTCGTCGTGCCGGCGTGCGACATCGGCTGACCAGCGAGGCGATGATGCCGATCGGCAGGCATGGTGTCGACGGCGTCACCCCCGACGGAAGGTGCCGAGCTTCTCCGCGTTCCAGGCCGTGATCAGCAGCGACGTCGCCTTGTCCCCCGACATCTCGAACGTCGCTCCGGAGAATCCGGAATCGTCTTCCCCGGTGGTCTGGAAGAAGAAGTCGTCCCCGCTGTAGTGGCTCAGCGGGAAGACCTCGAGGCGCCGGACCCACAGTGAAGGACAGGTCGCCGCCCCGACGCGACACGGTCAGCGGACCGTAGAAGTCGTTGAGATAGCGACCCTCGTACGCGGCCGCGGGTCGGGCCGGCTTCGGGTCCGTCGCCGGCTGCGAGAACTTCTTCTGGTCCGCGGTCTCCGGTGGCGTGATGTACGGGCCGATCACGGCCACCCAGTCCTCCTGTGTGGACTTGCCGTAGCGGATGTGGTCGGCGAACTCCACCCCGATCGCCTCCGGCAGCCCGACGGGCGGCCCGTTGGTGAGGCCGACGAAGGCCAGACCCTTGGACGGGTAGAGGGTGACGGTGGTGGCTGCGCCCCGACCGAAGGCGCCCGAGTGGCTCACCCGCAGCTCGCCGGTGGGCTCGTAGTTCACGTTCCAGCCGAGGCCGTAGAAGGACGCCGCCGCTCCGATCTCGGGGACGGCCGGCTTCACGGTGGCGGGCTTCCAGATCCGCTGCAGCTGTTCGAGCTCCATCACCGGCTTGCCCTCGGCCAGCAGCATGGTCACCCAGGCCGCCATGTCCTGCAGCGACGCGCTGGCCGAACCGGCCGGGGCCTGCGGGTCGTAGTTGGCGTCGAGGTTCGGCACCCACTTGTCGCCGACCTTCGTGTGCATCGCCGCCCGGTTCTTCCGCTGCTGCAGGTCGGCGAAGTCGAAGCTGCTGCTGGTCATGCCGAGCGGCTCGAAGAGCACCTGCCGAGCCAGGTCCTCCCAGGCCACGGTCGCTGGCCTTGGCGATCGCCTCGGCGCCGGCGGTCAGCCCGTAGTTGGTGTACTCGTAGTTGTCCCGGAACCGCTTCAGCGGGTAGTAGCGGTGGAGCTTGAGGATCTCGCCCCGGTCGTAGCCGAGGTCCTCGAGCAGGTTGCCCGAGTGATCGGGCAGCCCGCTCCGGTGGGCGAAGAGATCCGCGGCGGTCACGTGCGCGTTCACCCACGGGTCGGAGAGCAGGAAGTCCGGCAGCACCTTCTGGATGGGATCGTCCCAGCCGATCGAGCTGAGCTTCTTCGTGAACGCGGCAGCGACCACGGTGGAGCTGATCGGCTTGGACACCGACGCGAGCTGGAACACCGTGTCGGGATCGACGGTCTCGGGCTTGCCCTCCTGGCGGGCGCCGACACCCTCCAGGTAACGGACCTTCCCCTCGTAGACGACCGCGATGGCGACACCGGGCACGCCGGTCTGCTTCCAGTACCGGTCGATGATGGCGGGCAGCGCGGCGAGACCCCGCTCGACGCCCGGCGGCGTCGATCTCCCCCGCCGCGGCCGACGCCGGCGCCGCCGCACCGACGCCGCCCGAGGGATCGCTCGCCGCGGCCGGGACGGGATCACCGGTGCACCCGGACAGTCCGACCAACGCGGCGGCGGCACCGCCGAGACCGACACCCTTCAGCAGCGTCCGGCGGGCCACCGCCGACGACGCCGTCACGTCGGGCAACACGTTCATGACCGCAATAATGACGCCGTCCGTCCTTGGTGCCCATAGACCGGGGTAGGCCACGAGAGGGGACCTAGGTCGTCTTGACGATCGGCCGCCGCGGGTGCTCACCCGGGCGCCGGTGACCGCCGCGGCGATGGACCGTCGGCGAGGGCCGGAACGAGCCGTGGTGTGGTGGAGGACCGGCAGGGATAGAGTGCTGCCGTTCGACAGAGGAATCGGAAGTCGGTGAGAACCCGACGCGGTCGCGCCACTGTGTGGACCCCGGCAGCACGCCGGAGTCCGAGTCAGACCCGCCCTCTGCCCCGCTCCACGACCGACGGGTCGCCGTAACCCCAGGAGGACACATGACCGGATCCCACGCAGGCACCGATCGGGCGAACGCGCCGGTCGCCGTCGCCATCCCCACCCTGTCCGTCCAGCAGATCCTGCCGTGGCTGCTGTTCGCCGCGCTGCTCGCCGTCGTCGGCCTCTACTTCGTCTCCGCCGAGGAGGGGGCCACCACCCTGATCGCCGGCAACGCGGTGCACGAGTGGGTCCACGACAGCCGGCACCTGCTCGGCTTCCCGTGCCACTGAGCCCGGCCATGAGTGCCCGTGACTTCCTGGTCCGGGGCCTGCTCGCCGGGCTGATCGCCGCCTTCGCGGCCTTCGGCGTGGCGTACGTGGTCGGTGAACCGCCGGTCCGGGCGGCCATCGCCCTGGAGGACTCCGCCGGCGGCCACGGCCACGGCACCGAGACCGCGGACGGGCACGCCGAGACGGACGCTCCGGCGGCCGGTGAGGTCGAGGTGCCACGCTCCCTCCAGTCCACCCTCGGGCTGCTGACGGGTCTGCTCGTCGCCGGAGTCACACTGGGCGGTCTGGTCGGCGTGGTCAGCGCCATGGCCATGGGCCGGTTCGGCCGGCTCAGCCCCCGGTCGACCACCCTGGCGGTCACCGCCATCGCCTTCGTCACGGTCTACGTGGTGCCGTTCCTGATCTACCCGCCGAATCCACCGGCGGTGGGCAGCGGGGACACCATCGGCATGCGCAGCGCGCTCTACTTCATCGTCCTGGCCATCTCGCTGATCGCGGCGGTGACCGCGGTGCTGGTGGGACGACGGCTGACCGGGCGGGTCGGCGGCTGGCACGCCGCCCTGATCGGCATCGCCGGGTACGTGGTGGTGATGCTGGTGGTGATGGCCCTGCTGCCGCACTACAACGAGGTGCCGGACACCTTCCCGGCCTCGGTGCTGTACGACTTCCGCCGGGCCAGCTTCTTGACCCAGTTCACCCTCTGGGCGGTGCTCGGTGTCGTCCTGGCCGAGTTCGTCGGGCGGCTGTCGCGTCGGGCCCCCGCGGGCGAGCGCGCCCTCGCCGACGTCCGCGGCTGACCGCCGGAGCACGCCGATGACCCAGGAGCCCCGGCCCACGCCGCCCTCGACCGACGTCGCCCGCCAGGCACGCGAGCGGGTGGCGGCGCTGGCCAAGCCGACCGGTGCCCTCGGGCGGCTGGAGGATCTCGCCGTCTGGTGGTCCTCCTGCGCAGGGGTCTGCCCGGCCCCGCCCCCCGCGCACGTCCGGGCTGTGGTGCTGGCCGGGGACCACGGGGTGACGGCCGGCGGTTCCGGCGTCTCGGCCTACCCCCGCGAGGTCACCGCCGCCATGGTCGGCGCGTTCGTGGCCGGCGTCGCCGGGGTCAGCGTGCTCGCCCGGCAGCACGACGTGTCCGTACGGGTGCTGGATCTGGGTGTGGACGCGGACCTGACCGGGCTGCCGGCCCCGGTGAGCGCGCACAAGGTGCGGCGGTCCTCGGGGGCCATCGACCGGGAGGACGCTCTGTCGCTCGAGCGAGACGCGCCAGGCCCTGGCCGTCGGCGCCGCCATCGCCGCCGAGGAGATCGCCGCCGGGGCCGACCTGCTGATCCTCGGCGACATGGGTATCGGCAACACCACCCCGGCGGCCTCCCTGATCGCCGCGACCTTCGCGGTGCCGGCGGCGGAGGTCACGGGCCGCGGCACCGGCATCGACGACACCGCTCTGGTCGCCAAGACGCAGCTGATCCAGCGCGCCCTCGACCGTGCGTCCGACCGCGTCGGCGATCCCGTCACCCGCCTGGCGGCCCTCGGCTCCGCCGACCTCGCCGCCGGGGTCGGCTTCCTGGTGGCCGCGGCCCGGGCCGGCGTGCCGGTGCTGCTGGACGGGGTCGTCGCGCTCGCCGAGGCGGCCGTGGCCGAGGACCTGGCTCCCGGCTGCGTGGCCTGGTGGGCGGCCGGTCACCGGTCCACCGAGCCGGCCCAGCAGCTGGCCACCGAGAAGCTCGGGCTGGTGCCGTTGCTCGATCTGGGTCTGCGGCTGGGTGAGGGCAGCGGGGCCGTCGCCGCGGTGCCGCTGGTGCGCTCCGCCGCCCTGCTGCTGGCGGACATGGCGCTGCTCGCCGACCTCGCGTGAGCTGGGCGTCGGCCTGGCGGCTGGCGGTCGGCACGCTGACGGTCATCCCGGTCCGGCCCCCGGGCGAGGTGGACCGTACGGTCGCCGGGCGCGCGATGATCCTCGCGCCGCTCGCCGTGCTGCCCCTCGCGGTCGTCGCGGCCGGGCTGGGGTGGCTGGCCGGGCGCACCGGCTGGCCGCCGTTGCTCGCCGGTCTGGTGGTGGTCGCCGTGCTCGCGCTCGGCACCCGGGCCCTGCACCTGGACGGCCTGGCGGACACGGTGGACGGTCTCGGCTCCGGCCGGGAACGCGAACGGGCCCTGGAGATCATGCGGCGGGGCGACGTGGGTCCGATGGGGGTCGTCGCGCTGCTGCTCGTGCTCGGCGGTCAGGCGTCCGCCGCGTCGGTGCTCGTTGCCTCGGTCGGCGGCGCCACGCTGCTGGCCGTGCTGATCGCCGCGTCGCGGACCGCTCTGCTGGTGGGCTGCCGTACGGGGGTGCCGGCGGCCCGGCCGGGGGGTCTCGGCGCGGCCGTCGCGGGTTCGGTGACACCCGTACTGCTGGTCGTGCTCGGGACCGCGACGACGGCGGTCGTCGTGGTGACCGGGCTCCTGGTCGGGGCGACGTGGTGGCGTGGGCTGGCCACGATGCTGGTCGGTGCGGTGGTCGCGTACGCGGTCGTCCGGCTCGCCGTTCGCCGGCTCGGAGGCATCACCGGCGACGTGCTGGGGGCCGTGGTCGAGCTGACCCTGGTGGCCCTGCTGCTGACCGCAGCCGTTCTAGTCCCGCGCGCCCGGATCCTGGGCGGCGTAGTGCGGACCCATGGACGGCCAGTAGTCGGCGAAGTCGGGCATCGGCCGGTCGGTGCGTGCGGCGTGCAGGCGGTCCAGGTAGTACTCCCAGCCCGGCCCGATCTGCTCGGCCCGGGCGTCACCGGTGAGGTGGTGGACGAAGGTGAGCCGGGTCCGGTCCGGACCGAGCGGCTCGAGGCGCGCTTCGAGCTCCCAGCTGCCGGACGCGTCCTCGGTGCGGACGGCCAGCCGGGTCGGCGGCTCGCAGGCCTCGATCGTGGCGTCCGCGGTCGGGCTGCCCTCCTCGGCCACCAGGGTCAGGGTGATCGTCCCGCCGACCCGACCGTCCCCGGTCCAGCTGGCGAACCAGCGACCGGTGCGCTCGGACTCGGTCAGGCTGGCCCAGGCGTCGGCGATCGAACCGGGCAGATCACGGACCAGGACCAGGTCCCGCCCCTCCCCGATCTGCCGGACCTCACCGGTCGGTGTCGGACTCATGCGGTCTCCCTCGTCGTCTCGAATGGGATCGTCTCCGGTGGGGTCGTCGTCTCGGGCGGGGTCGTGGTCTCGGCCGAGCCGCCGGTCGGCTCCGCGCGGGACCGGTCGCGCCGGGTGCGGCGCACCTCGGTGTCGAGGGCGTCGAAGCGGGCGGACCAGACGCCCTCCGCGGACTGCGGCGGGGTCACCTCCGAGAGCCAGGCGTGCAACGGCTCGAGGCCGTCGGCGCTGAGACGGTAGATCCGGCGACGGCCCCTCACCTCGTCGTGGACCACACCGGACTCTCGCAGGACCCGCAGGTGCCGGCTGACGGCGGGACGCGAGATCGCGAACCGGCCCGCGATCTCGCCGGCGCTCAGGGTGCCCTCGTGGGCCAGGGCGACGAGGATCTCCCGGCGCACCGGGTCGCCGATCGCCTCGAAGACCTCCACCCCTGAAGCGTAACCTAGAAGTTACGCTTCAGCGACTCCTCGACCAGGATCCGCACCGAGCGATCGGCCGCGCTCGGCAGGGCATCCACCGGGTGCCAGGCGAGATCGTCGGACTCGGCCGTGATGCGGGCGACCGCGCCGTGCGGGGCGTACGCGCGGTACTGGACGTCCAGGTGCCGGGTCGGCCTGCCCAGCGAGCAGGTGAGGGCGTGCACGTCGAGGCGGACCGGGATGGGATCGATCTCCAGCCCCTCGATCCCGGACTCCTCGGTCGCCTCGCGCAACGCGGCGGCCAACAACGTGGGGTCGCCGGGTTCGCAGTGGCCCCCGAGCTGCAGCCACTGCCCTACTCGCGGGTGCAGGGTGAGCAGCGTGGCCGACCGATCGGCCGACAGCACGAGGGCGCTGGCCGTGAGGTGCCCCGGCTCGCAGGAGCGCCACATCGCGTCGGGTCGGGCCGCGAGCAGACCCAGGTACGCCTCGGCCAGACTCTGCTGGTCCTTGCTGACCCGGGAACCGGCCCAGGCGGTCAGGACCTCCACCGCGTCCCTGTGCAGGGCAGTCGGATCCGGGGCGGTCGGATCCGGGGCGGTCGGATCCGGGGCGGTCGGTCGCCGGGAGCTGGGGGGCAGGGCGGTCACCGGAGCCGGACGTCCGGCATCCGCAGCTGGATCCCGTCGGTGCCCAGCAGCCCGTGGGCGCGGTGGACGTGGGCACCCAGCTCGGTGAGGCTCGGCAGCGGAGCGGCCAGCAGGGCACGCGGGTCCTCGCTGTTGCGGGGCTGCCCCAACCGGGCCAGCACCGGCAGGTGGAGCGCCGGCGTGACCGGTGCGTCGTCCGGCAGACCGGACAGCCGCCGTGCGATCCGGGCGGCGTCGCGCAGACCACCGAGCTCGTCGACGAGCCCGATCTCGTGCGCATCCCGCCCGGTCCAGACGCGGCCCCGGGCCAGCGGCTCGATGTCGGCGACGGTGCGTCCGCGACCGGAGGCGACCTTGGCCACGAAGTCGGCGTAGATGGCGTCGATCTCCGCGTTCAGGCGCTCGCGCTCGTCGTCGGTGAACCCGCGCCGATCCGACCACATGCGAGCCCGCTCACCGTGCTCGACGGCCCCGGTGGTCAACCCGATCTTCTCCCACAGCTCGCTGGTGACGAACTTGCCGCCGAGCACCCCGATCGAGCCCGTCAAGGTCGACGGCAGGGCCACGATGCGGTCCGCCGGACAGGCCACGTAGTAGCCGCCGGACGCCGCGACGTCGCCCATCGACACGACCACCGGTTTGCCGGCCTCGCGGACCCGGCACACCTCCCGCCAGATCACGTCAGAGGCGACCGCGGACCCACCCGGCGAGTCGACGCGGAGCAGCACACCGCGCACGTGGTCGTCGGCCAGCGCGGTCCGCAGCTCGGTGGCGACGGTGTCGCTCCCGGCCTGGGCGCCCATCGGCCCGTTCCGGCTGCGGCCCGGGCCGATGCCGCCGCGCACCTCGACCAGCGCGAGGTGCTGACGGTGCCGACCGGGCAGCCGCAGCTGGCGCCGTGGGCGCCACCGGTCGGCGAACAGCAGCTCAGCGGCCGGATCGGTCCGCTCCCGCACCGCGGCGAGCACCTCGTCGCGGTAGCCGAGACGGTCCACCAGGCGGACCTCCAGAGCCTCCGCCGCCGTCCGCGGGCCGGAGTCGACGAGCTCCCGCACCCGGTCCGCCGACAACGACCGGCCCGCGGCGATGATCGCCACGGCGTCGCCGTAGACGGACGCGGCCAACGCGTCCAGGGACTCCCGGTGCGCCGGCGTCAGCTCGGTGCGGGTCAGCCGGTCGGCGGCGTTCTTGTACTCATGCCGTTGCTCGAGCTGCGGCTCGACCCCGAGCTTGTCCAGGGCGCCGCGGAGGAAGGTCGTCTCCACGGCCACCCCGAGCAACCCGAGGCCGCCTCCCGGCTGCAGCCACACCTCGTCGAAGCCCGAGGCGAGCACGTACGCGGTGGTGCCGGCCGGACCGTCGGGGAACGACTCGGCCCAGGCGACGGTGGGCTTGCGGGCGTCCAGGAACGGCTGCAGACCACGCCGCAGCTCGTGCATCGTGGACCAGCCGAGCGGTCCGCCGACCTTGGCCACGAGACCGACGACCCGCGGATCCGCGGCGGCCTCGTGCAGGGCCTTGATGGTCGGCCGCAGCAGTCGCCGACCCCGGTTGCGCAGCTGACCGAGCGGATCCCCCGGCCGGGGATCGACCAGCGGCTGGGTCAGGTCGAGCTCGAGGATGGTCGGCGTGTGATGCGGCAGGCGGGCCATGGCCACACCGTACGTTCCCGTCCGAACACCCCTCATCAGAGCCCGATCGGGTCCTCAGAGGACGATCGGGCGACCCATCACCATCAGCACGACCTCGTCGCTGGCCGCCGCGACCTGCTGGTTGAGCCGGCCGAGCAGGTCCGCGAACAGCCGACCCGACCGGTGCTCCGACACCACGCCCCAGCCGACCTCGTTGGTCACGCCGACCACATCGGCGCCCCGCCAGGCTCGGACCAGCTCGGCCGAACGGTCCTGCCAGGCGGGCTGCCAGTCGGCCGCTGGGCGCTGCCACGCGTCCAGCTCGTCCAGGCAGGCGGTCAGCCAGGTGCCGAGGCAGTCCAGCAGCACCGGGCCGTCCGCCGCGCGCAGGGCCCGGGCCGGGTCGGCGGTCTCCACGGTCGTCCAGGCCAGCGGGCTGCGTCGGTTGCGGTGGGCTTCGACCCGCGCCGCCCACTCGGGATCAGTGGCCGGATCGGGCACCGGACCGGTGGCCAGGTAGGTCACGTTCGCTCGCCCGGCCAACAGCCGTTCCGCGTACGCCGACTTGCCGGACCGCACCCCACCGGTGACCAGCACGCGTCTGCTCATCCGCTCATCCTGCCCGACACCTCGCCTGCTCCGGGCCGCTACGGTGTTGCCCGATGTCCACGCCTCCCCGCGCCGCCCGCCGGCTCGCCCCCGCCGGCGGTCTGATCGCCGGCTACGCCCTCGACCGGCTGCTCGGGGACCCGCCGCGGTGGCACCCGGTGGCCGGGTTCGGCCGGGCCGCCGGCTGGCTGGAGCAGCGCCTGTACGCCGACGACCGCCGGCGCGGCGCGCTGTTCACCGGGGTGGCGGTCGGGGTGCCGATCGTGACGGGCCTGGCTGCTCGGCCACAGCTGTCGCCGGTACCCGCTGCTCACCGGTGTGCTGACCGCGGCCGCCACCTGGACCGTGCTGGGCGGCCGGTCCCTGGTCCGCGAGGCGGAGGCGGTGGCCGACCACCTCGGCGCCGAGGACCTGCCGGCCGCCCGCCGCCAGGTGGCCCGGCTGGTCGGCCGCGACACCACGACGCTGGACGCCGCGGAGGTCGCCCGGGCCGGGGTCGAGTCCGTGGCCGAGAACAGCTCCGACGCCGTCGTCGCGCCCCTCCTGTGGGGCGCCGTGGCCGGGCTGCCGGGGCTGCTCGGCTACCGCGCCGTGAACACCCTGGACGCGATGGTCGGCCACCGATCACCCCGCTACGAGCAGTTCGGCTGGGCGTCCGCCCGGCTCGACGACGTGGCCAACTGGATCCCCGCCCGGGTGTCCGCCGCCCTGGCCGCCCTCGGGGCGCCCTGGGTCGGTGGCTCCCCGCGGGCGGCCGCCCAGGTCGTGCGCCGCGACGCCGGCGCCCATCCCAGCCCCAACGCCGGGGTCGTCGAGGCCGCCTTCGCGGGAGCGCTCGGCGTGCAGCTGGGGGGCCGCAACACGTACGCGGGGGAGGTCTCCGACCGCGGCACCCTCGGCGACGGGCGACCGCCCGAGGGCGGCGACGTCGCCCGGTCCACCCGGCTCGCGATCATGGTCGGCGACGCCGCGCTGGTGGTCGCCGTCGTCGTCCGGCTCGCCCGGGCCTGACCCGGTGGCGGTCCGTGGCGACGTGCCGCCCGTCCTGATCCTGGGCGGGACGGCGGAAGCGCGGGCCCTCGCCGCGGCCCTGGTCGCGGCCGGTCGCCCGGTCGTCAGCTCGCTCGCCGGTCGGGTCGCCGACCCGGCGCTGCCCGCCGGCGAGGTCCGGGTCGGCGGGTTCAGCACCGCCGCCCGGGACGGGGTCGAGGGGCTGGCCGCCTACCTCGCCGACCACCGGATCGCCGCCGTGGTCGACGCCACCCACCCGTTCGCCGCCACCATCTCGGCCAACGCCGCCGCCGCGGTCGCGCGCACCGGCACCCCGCTGCTGAGGCTGCAGCGTCCCGGCTGGCGCGACCGCCCCGACGCCGACCGCTGGACCTGGGTCGCCACGGTCGACCAGGCCGTCGCGGCGGGCGCCCGCTCCAGGCGCCCGTTCCTGACCACCGGGCGCCAGTCCCTCGACCGGTTCCTCCCCTGGGCCGACCGGGACGTGACCGTACGGGTGGTCGACCCCCCGGGGTTCCCCCTGCCCGACCGCTGGCAGCTGATCCGCTCCCGCGGCCCGTACGCCTACGCCGGCGAGCTCACGCTGCTGCGTGACGCCGGGTCGGATCTGCTGGTGACCAAGGACTCCGGCGGCACCCACACCGCGGCCAAGCTGGACGCGGCGCGGGATCTCGGCGTCCAGGTGGTGGTGATCGAGCGGCCGGGGGTTCCGGCCGGCGTCCCGCAGGTCGCCACGGTGACCGAGGTCCTGGACCGGCTCGGCTGACCGTCGACCTCACACCCTCCGGTGCTGCGTCGTCGAAGGAGTGAAAGCACCACAGAGTGAGGAACCGATGACGAAGGACATCTTGATCGTGGGCGGCGGCTACGCCGGCCTCTACACCGCCTGGCAGCTGGAGCGGCGGCTGAAACCGGGCGAGGCGCGGGTGACCGTGCTCGACCCGCGGCCGTACATGACGTACCAGCCGTTCCTGCCGGAGGTGGTCTCCGGAGCGATCGAACCGCGGCACGCCGTCGTCTCGTTGCGCCGCCACCTGCGCCGGACCCGCGTGGTGGCCGGCACCGCGACGTCCATCGACCACGTCGACCGGAGCGTGGCGGTCCTCGCGAACGACGGCCGAACGTACGACTTCGACTACGACATCCTGGTGGTCACGGCCGGAGCAGTCACCCGGACGTTCCCCATCCCGGGTCTCGCCGAGGAGGCGATCGGCCTGAAGAACATCGAGGAGGCGATCGCCATCCGGGACCGGTTGCTGACCGCCTTCGACCGGGCGGCGACCCTGCCGGCCGGCCCGGAGCGCGCCCGGCTGCTGACCGTGACGTTCGTCGGAGGCGGGTTCTCGGGGGTCGAGGGATTCGCCGAGACGATGACGCTGGCGACCGAGCTGCTGCCGTACTACCCGGAACTGCGGAAGGAGGAACTCGCCTTCCACCTGGTGGAGGCGCGGGACCGCATCCTCCCCGAGGTCTCCGGCGGGCCGGGACGTTGGGTCGTCGAGCACCTGCGCTCCCGTGGCGCCGAGATCCACCTGAACTCCCAGCTGCTCTCCGCGATGCGCGGTCACGTCGTGCTCTCCAGCGGGGCGGAGTTCGACTCCAACCTGATCGTGTGGACGGCCGGTAACGCGGCCACGCCGGTGGTGTCGCGACGCACCGACCTGCCGGTGGACGATCGTGGCTACGTGATCACCCGCTCCGACCTGCGCGTCGGGACCGCGGACGCGATCGTGCCGGACGCCTGGGCGGCCGGCGACGACGCGGCGATCCCGGACCTGTCCGTCGGCGGAGGCACGCTGACCGTCCCGAACGCGCAGCACGCGGTGCGCCAGGCCAAGCGGCTGGCCGCCAACCTGGTCGCCACGCTGCGCGGCCAGGAGCCGAAGCCCTACGTGCACCACAACCTGGGGGTCGTGGCCACCCTCGGGCGCGGGCACGGCCTCTTCCAGTTCCGCCGGCTGGTGATCACCGGGTGGCCCGCCTGGGCCATGCACCGCGGATACCACCTGCTGGCGGTGCCGAGCTGGGAGCGGAAGCTCCGGGTGCTGCTCGGTTGGCTGGCCGCTCTCCTGGGCCGTCGCGACGTCGCCTCGTTGGCGGCGGCCACCGCGCCGCGTCAGGCGTTCGTGGACTCGGCGCACGGTGGACCGTCGTCGCTCCGCGCGGTGCCCGCCGACACCTCGGAACGGGACGCGGCGTGAGCACGGACCCGCCGCCGCTCGCCGACGTGATGGAGGAGCGTCGACGGCTGCTGTCGTTGGCCTACCGGATGATGGGAACCCTCAGCGAGGCCGAGGACGTCGTCCAGGAGACGTACGTGCGCTGGTACCGGCAGAGCGAGGAGGAACGGGCCGCGATCCGCAACCCCGCGGCCTGGCTGACCCGGGTGGCGAGTCGGGTCGCGCTCGATGCGCTGACCTCGGCGAGGGCCCGCCGGGAGCGCTACATCGGTCAGTGGCTGCCCGAGCCGGTGCCGGCGGACCTGTTCCTGGGCACCGCGTCGGGTTCGCTGGCGGACGGTGCCGCGGACCCGGCCGATCGGGTGACCCTCGACGAGTCGGTCGGCACGGCCCTGCTCACGGTGCTGGAGGCGATGACGCCCGCCGAGCGCGTCTCCTTCGTCCTGCACGACGTGTTCGCTCTGCCCTTTCCCGAGATCGCGGAGATCGTGGGCCGCACACCGGCCGCCGTGCGCCAGCTGGCGACCTCGGGACGTCGTCACGTGCAGCAGCACCGGGTGGTACCGGTGGCGGCCGCCGAGCACGACGAGGCCGTTCGGGCGTTCCTGGCCGCCACCCGCTCCGGCGACCTGGCGTCGCTGATGCGGGTCCTGGCCCCGGATGTCGAGCTGCGCTCGGACGGCGGCGGGGTGGTCAGCGCCGCCCGGAACGCGGTGCTGGGCACCGACCGGGTCGCCCGTTTCGTGCTGGGCGTGATGGCCAAGCAGCCGCGTCTGCAGCTCACCGAGCTGCAGACGGCTGACGGCCTGGGCTATCGGCTGACCCTCGACGGTCAGTTCTACGGGGTGATCAGCTTCGGAGTCGAGCGCGGCCGGGTCGCCGGCGTCTGGCTCGTGCTGAACCCCGCGAAACTGAGCAGCTGGCTGCCCGTCCCGTGACGGGGCCGCCGGCCGCCCCGTGGTGTGACCCCGGGTCGGCCGACGCCTCAGGCCAACGAGTCCCGCCAGGCCCGGTGCAACGAGGCGTAGTGCCCGTCGTCGGCGTCCACCAGATCGGACGGGGTGCCGTCCTCGATCACCCGACCGTGCTCCAGCACGAGCACCCGATCGGCGATCTCCACGGTCGACAGCCGGTGCGCGATGATCACCGCGGTCCGATCGGCCAGGATCGTGCGCAACGCCTGCTGCACCAGCCGCTCGCTGGGCACGTCGAGGCTCGACGTGGCCTCGTCCAGGATCAGCACCGCCGGGTCGGCGAGGAAGGCGCGGGCGAACGCCACCAGCTGCTTCTGACCGGCCGACAGGCGCGCGCCGCGCTTGCCGACGTCGGTGCCGTACCCCTCCGGCAGGACGGAGATGAAGTCGTGCGCCCCGACCGCGCGGGCGGCCCTCTCGACCTCTTCCTGGCTGGCCCCGGGCTTGCCGAAGGCGATGTTGCTGCCGATCGTGCCGTCGAACATGAAGTTCTCCTGCGTCACCATCACCACGGCCCGACGCAGGTCGGGGTCGCTCAGCTGGCGCAGGTCGACCCCGTCGAGCAGCACCTCGCCGTCGGTCGGGTCGTAGAACCGCGACATGAGCTTCGCGATGGTGGTCTTGCCCGCTCCGGTGGTGCCCACCAGCGCGACGGTCTGTCCGGCCGGCACGCAGAGATCGAGCCCGGGCAGCACCTGCCGTTCGGGCACGTACGAGAACGTGACGCCGTCGAAGCGGAGGGTGCCCCGCGCGTGCGGCAGCGGCACCGGGTGCTCCGGCTCGCGGACGGTCGGGTCCTCCTCCAGCACACCGGACAGCTTCTCCAGCGCCGCCGACGCGGACTGGAAGGTGTTGTAGAACTGGCTGATCTCCTGCATGGGCTCGAAGAACATCCGCAGGTAGAGCAGGAACGCGGTCAGCACCCCGACGGTCATCTCGCCCTGCATCACCCGCCAGCCGCCGTACAGCAGGACGATGCCGATGGTGACGTTGCCGACCAGCCGGACGCCCGGCATGAAGATGGCGACCAGCCGGAACGACTTCACGTTCGCGTCCTGGTAGCGGTGCGCGACACCGGAGAAGATCTCCGCGTTGCGCGGCTCCCGCCGGTACGCCTGCACCGCGCGGATGCCGGTCATCGTCTCGATGAACTGCACGATCACCAGCGCGGAGGTCTCCCGCACCCGCCGGTAGGTGAGCGACGACGCACGCGAGAACCACCGCACCAGCAGCATCAGGATCGGGAAGCCGATCAGGCAGACGGCACCGAGCTTGAAGTCCATCGTCAGCAGCAGCACCCCCACCCCGACCATGGTCAGCACCGCGGTGACCAACCCGTCGAAGCCGCCGGCCAGCAGCTCCATGATCGCGTCGATGTCGTTGGTCAGACGCGACACGACCCGACCGGTGGTGTAGCGGTCGTGGAACTTGACGTCGAGCTTCTGGAAGTGGATGAAGAGCCGGCGCCGCAGCTCCAGCAGCACCTTCTGGCCGACCCGGCCGGACTCGCGCAGGAACAGCATCCGGCTGACGGTCTGCACGACCAGCGCACCGAGCATCAGCCCGATCGTCTCGTACAGCGCTGTTCCGCTACCCCCGGCGAGCAGGGGCGGGATGCCGTAGTCGATACCGCGCTGGACGAGCCAGGGGATGGACAACCGGGCCGCGTTCTCGATCACCACGACGGCGATCAGCAACCAGACGACCTTCAGGTACGGCCGCAGCAGGTCGGCCAGCAGCGCCCGGCTGCGCTTCTTCAGGAAACCGCTGGCACGGTCGGCCATCTCGTCGTTGTGCTCGGCGGCCACACCGCGCCACTCCTCGACCCCGGTGCGCTGCCCTTCGGCCCGGTCGCGCTCGAGGGCGGCCTCCCGGGTGCTCTGGCGATCGGTGACACTCATGCGGACACCTCCTCGGCGTACTCGGCGGACAGCAGCTCGCGGTACTCCGGCACCGTGGCCAACAGCTCGGCGTGGGTGCCGATGTGGGTCAGCGTTCCGCCGTAGAGCATGGCGACCCGGTCGGCCAGCATCACGGTCGAGGCGCGGTGCGCGACGACCAGGCCGGTGACCCCGACGAGCACCCGCTGCAGGGCTTCCTCGACCAACGCCTCGGTGTGGATGTCGAGGGCCGACATCGTGTCGTCCAGCACCAGCACGCGCGGCTTCGACAGCACGGCCCGGGCCAGGGCCAGGCGCTGCCGCTGACCACCGGACAGGCTCATGCCCTGCTCGCCGATCCGGGTCTCCAGGCCCCAGGGCAGGTCGTAGACGAACTGCGCCTGGGCCACCTCGACCGCCTCGGCGATGTCGGCCTCGCTCGCGTCGGGACGACCGAGGGTGAGGTTCTCCCGAGCCGACATGGAGAACAGGGTCGGGTCCTCGAACGCGGTCGCCACGACCGTGCGGAGCTGCTTCAGGCTCAGGTCGCGGACGTCGACGCCGTCGATGCTGACCGACCCGGCGGTCACGTCGTACAGCCGCGGGATGAGCTGGGTGAGGATCGTCTTGCCCGAGCCGGTGGCGCCGACCACGGCCACGGTCTCCCCCGGCTCGATCGTCAGGTTCACGTGGTGCAGCACGTCGACGGCCGAGTCGGGGTAGCGGAAGGCGACGTCGGTGAAGCGCACCCGCCCGCGCGGGTGGTCGAGCGTCTCCGTGCCGTCCACGATGTCGACCTCGGCGTCGAAGATCTCCATGATCCGGTCGGCGGCGGTGAACGCCTCCTGGGTCATGGCCAGCAGGAAGCCGAGGGCGGCCACCGGCCAGACCAGCGACAGCATCAACGTGATGAAGGCCACCAGGGAGCCCAGGGTCAGCTGGCCCTGCCCCGCGGCGATCGCGCCGAAGCCCAGCACGACGATCAGGGTGGCGCTCGGGATCACCTCGAGGAAGGTCCAGAACTTCGCACTCAGCCGGACCCGCTCCATCGACGTGTCGAAGAGCTGGCGGCTCCGGGCGTCGAAGGTGTCGAACATGTGCCCGGCGCGGCCGAAGGACTTGATGACGCGCAGCCCGTACGCGCCCTCCTCCACCGTCGAGGCGACGTCGCCGACCTGGTCCTGGATCTTGCGCGAGAGGCGGGTGTACGCCCGCTCGTTCCGCAGACACATCCAGGTGATCGGCACCGTGGAGGCGAGGACGACGAGGCCCAGCGGCCAGTACATGTTGATCAGCAGCGCGGTGACGACGGCGATCTGCACGACGTTCATCACGATGAACAGCAGGCCGAACCCGAGGAACCGGCGCACGGTGGCCAGGTCGTTCATGATCCGGCTGAGCAGCTGACCGCTCTGCCAGCGCGAGTGGAAGCCGGTGGGCAGCCGCTGCAGCTTGTCGTAGAGGTCCAGGCGGATGCTGGTCTCGACACCGTTGGTCCCCTTGGAGACGATCCACCGGCGGAGGAACATCAAGAACGCCTCGACCACGCCCAGGCCGATGGCGAACAGGCCCAGGGTGAGCAGCCCGCGGGCGTCGGAGTCGGCGATGGGACCGTCGATGACCGCCTTGGTGACCAGCGGGATCACGATCGCCGCACCGATCCCGATGCCGGCCAGGAAGAACATCACGATGAAGCGGGCGCGATACGGCAGCAAGTAGCCCCGCAGCCGCCACATCGAGGCGGAAGAGCGCTGCTTGGCCATGGTCACGACGTCCTCACGGGTAGACGGGAGCTGGAAGGGCGGGTCCGCTGCGGCAGGCTGGCCTCGCCCATAGAACATCAGCAGCCACTGACAGCCAACCGGTATTCCGGCCGACGAGGGGTTGTGGTTGCGTTCACAACACTACTTAGTTAGCAACGCTAAAATCCAGTCGGTTGTCGGGCGAGGCAGCCGCAGCGCCGGCGAGCCCGTCGCGAGCGACCGCGCAGCGGAGCACGACGCTGTCTGGACCGAGGAGCGAGCAGACAACGCTGATCGTCTGAGAGCGACGAGGGAAGACAGCGTCTGAGTGCGCAGCGGTGCAGCGAGTGGCGACAACACAGACCTCACTACGATGCAGAGCACCGACAAGCCACGCCGGCGGCGACCCACGCCCGGCGCACACCAGGAGGACGACGTGCCGCAGCAGGTCCAGGGAGTCATCTCGCGTGCCAAGGACGCACCGGTCGAGCTGGTGACGATCACCGTGCCCGATCCAGGGCCGGGTGAGGCGGTGGTCAAGGTCCAGGCCTGCGGCGTCTGCCACACCGACCTGCACTACGTCCAGGGCGGCATCGGTGACGACTACCCGTACCTGCTCGGTCACGAGGCCGCCGGCATCGTGGAGGCGGTCGGTGAGGGCGTCCGGGATCTGGAGCCGGGCGACTACGTGATCTTGAACTGGCGGGCGGTCTGCGGCTCCTGCCGGGCCTGCAAGCGCGGCCGCCCCTGGTACTGCTTCAACACCTTCAACGCCACCCAGAAGATGACGCTCGAGGACGGCACCGAGCTGTCCCCCGCCCTGGGCATCGGCGCGTTCATCGAGAAGACCCTGGTCGCGGCCGGTCAGTGCACCAAGGTCGACGCGGCCGCCGCCCCCGAGGTGGCCGGTCTGCTCGGCTGCGGCGTGATGGCCGGACTCGGTGCGGCGATCAACACCGGCAACGTCGGCCGGGGCGACTCGGTCGCGGTGATCGGCTGTGGCGGGGTCGGGGTCGCAGCGATCGCCGGAGCCCGGCTGGCCGGGGCGGCGACCATCATCGCGGTCGACATCGACGAGCGGAAGCTGGCCAAGGCCACCGAGCTGGGTGCCACGCACACGATCAACTCGCGTGAGACGGACGCCGTCGAGGGCATCCAGGCCCTGACCGACGGCAACGGCGCCGACGTCGTGATCGACGCGGTCGGTCGACCGGAGACCTGGCTCCAGGCCTTCTACGGTCGAGATCTGGCCGGCACCGTGGTGCTGGTCGGCGTGCCGACCCCGCAGATGCAGCTCGAGCTGCCGCTGCTGGACGTGTTCGGCCGCGGCGGTTCGCTGAAGTCGTCCTGGTACGGCGACTGCCTGCCGTCGCGCGACTTCCCGCTGCTGATCGACCTCTACCTCCAGGGCCGGCTGCCGCTGGACGCGTTCGTCACCGAGACCATCGGGATCGGCGACATCGACGCCGCCTTCGAGAAGATGCACGGCGGCCACGTCCTGCGCTCGGTGGTGAAGCTGTGAGCGACGAGCCGTCGGACGACGTCCGCGCCCGGATCGACCACACCGTCACCTCCGGCACCTTCTCCCTCGACGGCCAGACCTTCGACGTGGACAACAACGTGTGGGTGGTCGGTGACGACGAGGAGTGCGTGGTCATCGACGCGCCGCACGACGTCGGCGAGATCCTCGAGCTGGTCGGCGAGCGCCGGGTCGTCGCGGTGCTCTGCACCCACGCCCACGACGACCACGTACGGTTCGCGCCCGAGCTGGGCCGTGACGTCGAGGCGCCGGTGCTGCTGCACCCGGCCGACCTGCCGGTGTGGCGGTTGACCCACGCCGACCCGCCGGACGGCGAGCTGGCCGACGGGCAGCAGATCCCGATCGCCGACATCGCCCTGGAGGTCCTGCACACCCCGGGCCACTCACCCGGCGCCGTCTGCTTCTACTCCCCCGACCTCGGCGTCGTCTTCACCGGCGACACCTTGTTCAGCGGCGGTCCCGGCGCCACCGGACGGTCGTTCAGCGACCACGACCAGATCGTGGCCTCCATCACCGACCGGCTCCTCACCCTGCCCGACGAGACCGTGGTCAAGACCGGGCACGGGGACGACACCACCATCGGCGCGGAACGCGGCAACATCGCCTGACCTGCCGTGAGGTATCACCCGGGGACGACCCCGGGTGATACCTGACGGGTTCCCCGAGAACCACGTGGAAGGATCACTGCCATGGGTTTCCTCCTCCGGCTGCTGGCCAACATGGCCGCCCTCGCCGTGGCCACCTGGATCTTCAGCGGCATCAGCCTGAGCGGGTCGGACACGACCTCGAAGGTGCTCACCATGCTGGTGGTGGCCCTGATCTTCGGTGTCTTCAACGCGATCCTGAAGCCGATCTTCCAGATCGTCACCATCCCGATCGTGCTGCTGACGCTGGGGCTGTTCCTGATCGTGATCAACGCCTTGATGCTGCTGCTCACCTCCTGGGTGGCAGGTCTGCTCAACGTGGGATGGCACGTCGACGGCTTCTGGACGGCGGTCGGTGGCGCCATCGTGGTGTCGATCGTGAGCTTCATCGCCAACGCGATCCTCGGCACCAAGAAGCACGAGAGTGCCTGACCGCCGTACCCGGAGCATCGTCTTCGTCTGCTGGGGCAACATCTGCCGCTCGCCGATGGCCGAGCGGGTGGCCGAGAAGCTGGCCGCCGATCGCGGACTCGACGACCTGGTGTTCACCAGCGCGGCGACCAGCCGGGAGGAGATCGGGGCCCCGATCGACGACCGTGCGGTCGAGGTGCTGGAGCGTCACGGCTATCGGACCGGCGGGCACACCGCGCACCAGATCACCCGGGCCGAGATCGAGTCGGCGGACCTCGTCCTGGCCATGGAGGACATCCACCTCACCAAGATGCGGGCCATCGCGCCGGGGGCGGTCAACCTGCGGCTGCTGACCGACTTCGATCCCGACGCCGCGCCCGGTCAGGGCATCGACGACCCCTGGTACGGCGCCGCCGCAGGTTTCGAGCGGACCCTGGCCTCGGTGGAGGCCGCCGTCCCGGGCCTGCTCGACCACCTCGGGACCCTGTCGGGTTCCTGAGGAACACCCCCGATCGCTGGTCGGCCGGGCACCTCCGGCCGAGCGCTGGGGACATGGCAGAGCTCAGCGAGGCGGAGTCGGTACGACGGCTCCTCGACCGTCTCGGTTTCGGTGCGGGCGGCGACGAGCTGGCCCAACGGCAGTCCAGCGGGTACGCGGCCGTCGTCGACGCGCTGCTCGCCCCGACCGGGCCCGATGCCGGCGCCGTAGCGACCCCCGCACCCCGGCTCCCGGCCCCCGCCCGACCCGAGCGCACCGCTCGTCGCGGGGCCGGCGGAGCGAGCGAGAAGACGCCGGCGGACCGAGCGGCGCGCAAGGAGTACCGCCAACAGCTCAAGGCCCAGCAGCTCACGGCGACCCGCTGGTGGCTCGACCGGATGGTGCGCGCCGAGCACCCCACCCGGGAGCGGCTGACCTGGTTCTGGCACGGACACTTCGCCACCAGTGCCCAGAAGGTCAGGGTCGCTGCGCTGATGCTGCGCCAGAACGAGACCTTCCGCACCGGGGCCCTGGGGTCCTTCACCGACCTGGCCCGCGCCCAGATCGTCGATCCGGCGCTGCTCGTCTGGCTGGACGGCAACGACAACACCGCCAAGGCCCCGAACGAGAACCTGGCCCGCGAGTTCATGGAGCTGTTCGCCCTCGGTCACGGTCAGTTCGGCGAGGCCGACGTCAAGGAAGCGGCTCGGGCGCTGACCGGCTGGAAGCTGGACCGGCAGACGGGCAAGGCACAGCTGCGACCGAAGCAGCACGACGGCGGCAGCAAGACCGTGCTCGGTCGGACCGGGAACCTCGGCGCCCCGGAGCTCGTCGACGTGCTGCTCAGCCAGCCGGCGTCGGCGGAGTTCGTGGTGGGCCGGCTCTGGTTCCGCCTGGTGAGCCCGCAGCCGCCGTCGGCCGGCACCCGGGAACGACTGCTCGCCGCGTACGGTGCGCGCCGCGACCTCACCGCCGTGCTGCGCGCGATCGCCCTGTCCCCGGAGCTGCGCGACCCGGCCACCTCGATGGTCAAGCAGCCGGTCGAGTGGGTCGTCGGCACGGCCCGGGCGTTGGGCGTCGTGCCCTCGGAGCTGAGCGATCCCGGCCAGCGGGCAGAGCCGGGGCAGGATCGGTTGCTGGTCGCATTGCGCGGCATGGGCCAGGTCCCGTTCCGGCCGCCGAGTGTCGGCGGTTGGCCGGCCGGTGCCGGATGGCTGACCACCGCGGCCGCGGCCGCCCGGCTGAGCGCCGCCCGGGCCCTCGCCGCGAAGGCCGACCTCCGGACCGTCGCGACCACGTCGACCAGGAACCGTACGGAAGCGATCCGGCGGCTGCTGGGTGTCGACGCCTTCACCGCCCGCACCGCCGACGCCCTCGCCGCCGTCGCCGATCGGCCGGCCGACGCCGTCGCGTTGGCCGCGGTCTCCCCCGAGTACGTCGTCTCCCGCTGAAGGAAGTCCCGTGAACACGATCCCCCCGGTGAACCCCGGCACCCAGGTCCATCCCCTCACCCGTCGCCGCTTCCTGGCGTTCTCCGGCGTGGCCGCCGCGGGCGCCCTCGCCGTCGGCGCCACCCGGATCAACTGGACCGACCTGGTCGCGGCGGCGGAGCGTACGCCCCTGGATCCCCGGGCCGGTGTGCTGGTGATGGTCACCCTGTACGGCGGCAACGACGGGCTCAACACCGTCGTCCCCGCCGCCGACCCGGCCTACTCCTCCGCCCGGGCCGAGCTGGCGTACCGGCCCGACGAGGTGCTCGACCTCGGCGAAGGTCTCGGCCTCAACCCGGGGATGACCGGGTTGCACGGGCTCTGGGAGAGCGACCAGCTGGCCGTGCTGCGCGGGGTCGGCTACCCGAAGCCGGACCGCAGCCACTTCCGGTCGATGGCCATCTGGCAGACCGGCTCCCCGACCACGGCCGCGACCACCGGGTGGCTCGGACGCTGGCTCGACGCCACCACCACCGACCCGCTGCTGGCCGTCTCGCTGGACACCCTGATCCCGCCGATGCTGGCGGGCGCGAAGGTGGCCGGCGCCTCCCTGCCGGTGGCCGGGCTGAAGGTGCCGAAGACCGCCCTCGGCCGTTCCCTGGGTCTGCTCGGACGACCCGGACAGCGCCGACGGGCCCTGGCAGGCGCGTGCGGCGAAGTCGATCGCCGACCTCGGGGCGGTGCAGCAGAAGCTCGAACCGGCCACCGAGAAGAATCCCGACGAGGATCCGCCCGGGAGCGACGAGAACTCCCAGGGGGCCTCGGCCGGTGGGCAGAGCGAGCTCGCCCGGCAGCTGGACCTGGTCGCCACCTTGATCGAGCTGGGCGTCCCGACCCGGGTCTACTCCGTCTCCCTGGGCGGCTTCGACACCCACTCCGACGAGCGCGGCACCCAGCAGCGCCTGCTCACCGAGCTCGACCGGGCCCTGACCACGTTCCAGACCCGGCTGGCGGCCACCGACCGTGGCCGCCAGGTGGTCACGACCGTCTACTCCGAGTTCGGCCGGCGGGTGACCGCGAACGCCAGCGACGGCACCGACCACGGCACGGCGGGACCGGTGTTCGTGCTCGGACGGGGCGTCGCCGGCGGGTTCTACGGCGCGGAACCGAGTCTGACCGACCTCGACGACGGCGACCTCAAGGCGGGACTGGACTTCCGGTCCGTGTACGCCACCCTGCTCGGCTCGGTGCTGGGGGCCGAGCCGGGCGGGGTGCTGGACGGCTGGGAGCAGCGGGTGGACGGTCTGTTCGCCTGACCCACCCCGCTGACGCACTCCTCCCACCACTCACGCGGGTGGTGCATCACGTGCGTGGGGCACCGCAGGCGTGCGTCAGCGGGTCGTGAGGGTGCTATCCGGGTCGAGGGCGGGGAGGGCCAGCCGGAACAGGGCGCCCGCCCCCGCCGGTGGCTCCAGGCAGCGGACGTCTCCACCGTGCGCCCGCGCGTAGCCCCGGGCGATGGCCAGACCCAGCCCGGACCCGCCCCCCGCCGGGGCCCGGCCGGCCTCCAGCCGGACCAGCCGCTCGAAGATCCGTTCCCGCTCGGCCGCCGGCACGCCCGGGCCCGAGTCGAGGACGTCGACGCAGGCCCACTCGTCGAGCCGGTGCACCGTCACCTCCACGGCCCCGGCCGGGCCGGCGGCGCGGACGGCGTTGTCCACGAGGTTGCCGACGATGCCGGTCAGCTGCTCCGGGTCGGCGAGGGCGATGGCTCCCGGACCGGTCAGGGTGCGGCGTACGGACGGGTGGGTGAGTCCGGCCCGTTCCAGCTCCTGCGCCGCCACGTCCTTCAGGTCCGTACGGAGTCGGGGCCGGGGCGGTTCTCCGGCGTCGAGACGGGCCACGGTGAGCAGGTCGGCGACCAGCCGGCCCGTACGGTTCGCCTCCCGGACGACCAGCGCCTCCAGCTGGTGCCGCTCCTCGGCCGCCAGGGTCGGTCCGGCGTGCAGCAGCGACTCGGCCGCCGCGCGCATCCCGGCCACCGGGGTGCGCAGCTCGTGGGCGGCGTCGGCCAGGAACTGCCGGCTGCGCTCATCCGCCTCGCGAGCCCGGGTCTCGGCGCCCTCGAGCTCATCGAGCATCTCGTCCAGCGCCTGCGCGGTCTGGCCGATCTCGGTGTCCGTCCGGTCGGGTCGCAGCCGTCCGCCCCGCTGACCCGCGGCGATCCGCCGGGCCAGCCCGGAGACCGCGTCGAGCGGGCGGAGGGACCAGCGCACGATCACCGCGACGAGCACGGCGCTGACCAGCAGGGCGACCGCCGACGCGACCACCAGGACCCGGCGGAGCCGCACCCGGGCCTGGTCGATCAAGGTCGTGTCGACCGCGACGGTCAGGGTGGCGCCGGCGACCCGGCCCGTTCCGTTGAGGGTGGTGGTGACGGTCCGGGCGAGCGGCCCGGGGCCCGCCCCGGTGCCGAACACCATCCCGTTCCGGGTCTCCAGGGTCGCGGTGACGCCTTCGGTGCTGACCCGGTTGACGATCTGCTGCGGTCCGACACCGGCGCGGGCCAGCTGCCGACCGAGCTGCACCCGGCTGGTCAGCGTCGACTCCAGCGAACGCTCGGACTGGCTGACGAAGACCGCCTGCACCGCGATGCCCAGCGCCACCAGCACCACGGCGAGGACGGCGATCACCGCCAGGGTCACCCTGGTGCGCAGCGATCCGGGGCCCGTCCTCACCCGGTCGCCGACAGCCGGTAGCCCCGCCCGCGGACGGTGTGCAGCACCCGGGCCTGGCCCTGGGCCTCCAGCTTGCGGCGCAGCGTGGACACGTTGACCTCGACCAGGTTCTCGGCGAACCCGTCGTACCCCCAGACGGCGGTCAGGATCTGGGTCTTGCTGACGACCTGCTCCCGGTGCCCGACCAGGTAGGCCAGCACCCGGCGCTCCGTCTCGGTCAGCTGGACCGGCTGGTCCGCCGAGGAGACCCGAACCAGGTCCTCGTCCAGCTCCAGCTCGCCGACCCGGACCGTGCCGCCGTCCGGTCGGCTGCGCCGGAGGACGGCCTTGATCCTGGCCACCAGCTCGGCCATCGCGAACGGCTTGACCAGGTAGTCGTCGGCCCCCGCCCCGAGCCCCCGGACCCGATCGGCGGTCGTGTCCCGGGCGGTCAGCATGATCACCGCGGCGTCACCCGTACGACGGATCACGTCCAGCAGGTCGAAGCCGTCGCGGCCGGGCAGCATCACGTCCAGCACCACCACGTCGGGGGCGGTCTGCCCGAGCACGGCCTCCAGATCACGCCCGTCCGCGCGTTCGGTGACCACGTACCCCTGGCTGCGCAGCACCGTGGCGACCGAGAGACGGATGGCGTCGGAGTCCTCCACCACCAGGATCCGGGACGCCGCCATGCGCGTCATTGTGCCTCCCGGCGCTCACCCGTACGCGGGCTCTTCAGCGAACCCACAGGTCGAGTCGCTCGGGTTCGGTGGTGTCGCTCGGGCTGTGCAGATCGAGCGACAACCAGGAGATCGAGCGACGTCAAGGGTGGGGGGACCAGGGGCGGGACGGGTCAGTACGCCACGGCGTCGCGGATCAGCGGGCAGGTCATGCAGTGGCCGCCACCACGACCGCGACCGAGCTCGGCGCCGTCGATGGTGATCACCTCGACGCCCGCGTTGCGCAGCAGCGTGTTGGTGTAGGTGTTGCGGTCGTACGCGTAGACGACGCCCGGCTCGATGGCGACCAGGTTGTTGCCGCTGTCCCACTGCTGGCGCTGGGTGTCGTAGCGGCTGCCGCCCGTCTCCACCACCCGCAGCTTCGGCAGGCCGAGCGACTGGGCGACCACCTCGGTGAAGGGCTTCGGCTCCTCGACCACCTCGACACCCGGGTCGGCGTCGGAGGGGTAGAGCGTGAAGGTGTGGATGCCGTCCACGATGTCGGGATAGCTGGTCACGCAGTCCACGTCGGCGAAGGTGAAGACGGTGTCCAGGTGCATGGCAGCGCGCAGCTTCGGCATCCCGGCCACGATCACCTTCTCCGCGGCCCCCTGCTCGAACAGCCGGACGGCGACCTGGGTGATCGCCTGCCGCGAGGTCCGCTCGCTCATCCCGATCAGCACCACGCCGTTGCCGGGCACCAGCACGTCGCCGCCCTCGAGCGTGGCCAGGCCCCAGTCGACCTCCGGGTCGCCCCACCAGATCGTCGAGCCGACGAAGTCGGGGTGGAACCCGTAGATCGCCTTCATCAGCAGCGTCTCGTTCTGCCGGGCCGGCCAGAAGAGCGGGTTCAAGGTGACGCCGCCGTAGATCCAGCAGGTGGTGTCGCGGGTGTAGAGGGTGTTCGGCAGCGGCGGCAGCAGGTACTCCGTCACCCCGCCCGACTCCCGGGCCAGCGCCAGGTAGCCCGGCCGCAGGTCGGCCGGCAGGTCGTGGGTGGACATCCCGCCGATCAGGTAGCGGGCCAGCTCCTGGGGGGCCAGCGCGTCGAGGAAGGCGCGGGTGTCGGTGACCAGCCCGATGCCGACCTGGTTGGCCGTGATCCGCCGATCGAGCAGCCACGCCCGTCCGTCCGGCCGGGCCAGGGTCTCGGCCAGCACGTCGTGCAGCTCCACCACCTCGACGCCGCGCTCGGCCATCGAGGTCATGAAGGCGGCGTGATCGCTCGTCGCCTTGTCCACCCACAAGACGTCGTCGAACAGCAGGTCGTCACAGTTCGTCGGGGTCAGCCGCTCGTGCGCCAGGCCCGGGGCGCAGACCAGCACCTTGCGGAGCCGTCCCACCTCGGAGTCGACGCGGTAGTCCAGGGCGGTCGAGGTGGCGCTCTTGTTCATGCACGGCATCCTGCCCCAGCCTCAGTCGAGGGCGGTCAGCGACCTGATCTCCGTCAGGTTCCGCGGCTCGGTGAGCCGCCAGTGGTTGCCGAACGGATCGCGGAACCCGGCGTCGACACCGTAGAACCGCTCCACGGGCTCCTCGGTCATCTCGACCCCCCTGGCTGCCAGCTCCGCGTACGTCCGCCGGCAGTCGTCGGTCCGCAGCGCTCCGATGCTCAGGTAACCGCGAACGATCAGGCTCCGCAGCTGACCGGCCACCGGCTCCTCCACCAGCGGCGGTTCCGGCACCACCAGCATGATCGGCACCTCGGGCGCCTCCGCCGCGTGCACGGTCAGCCAGCGCTGCCCGTCCAGGGTCTGGTCGATGCCCAGCTCCAGACCGAGCACGTCCACGTAGAACGCCTTCGCCTCGTCCAGATCGGTGACGTTGAGGCACACCAGGGCCAGTCCGACGATCATCGGGCGACCCCGACGAACTCCGCGACCGCGTCGGCCAGCACGACCGGGTCCACGTCGTGGATCTGTCCGTCGAGCACCTGATGGGTCCCGTTCGGCAGCGCCACCACCGCGGCCTCCGCCGCGGCCGGGAACAGGGGCGGGCTGGCCCCACCGGTGAGCAACGCCGTCGGGCAGGTGATCGTCGCCAGTCGATCGACCGGTACGGCCGCGTCGTCCAGCACGGCCGCGTCGTAGGCCAGCGTGGGGGCGATCTTCTCGCCCTCGGCCCAGAACGGCGACTGCTGCATCCCGGTGATGGCCGCTTCCGGTACGCCGACGGTGCGCAGGAACAGCGCGACCGCCTCCCCGCGCCGACCCGCCGCCAGCAGCTCCTCGGTCTGGCTCCGGTAGGTCGCCCACGACCGCCGGCCCTCGTCGTCGGTCCGGTACGGCACCTCCCAGCCGATCGCGGCGCGGACCGGCAGTCCGGTCGCAGCGGCCAGCAGCACCAACGCGCCGCCCGACGAGATCCCGACCACCACCGCCGATCCGCCCGCCGCATCCAGCACGGCGGCGAGGTCCTCGATCTCCCGCTCGACCGCGTACCGCCCGGTCTCCCCGCTGCCACCGCGGCCGCGTCGGTCGTAGTTCAGCACCGTGAACCGGTCGGCCAACGCGGTCGCGATCGCCTCGTCGGCGCGCCGACCGCACATGGCCCCGGACACCAGGACGAGCGGCGGGCCGGAACCGAGCTGGTCGAACGCGATCGTGGTGCCGTCCGCCGACGTGATCATCTCCATGATCACCACGCTAGGCGTCGACCCCGGTCGAGCGCTTCTCGAAACCTGCCCACTTCGGGGAGTGCGCGACCCACCCGTCCGCGCACCTGGATCAGACCACGACCGACGACGGGCGGGTGCGCCGCCGGACCAGACACGACGGGATCCGGGCCAGGTCGTCGTGTCGATGGGTGCGGTACGCCGACGGGCTCTCGCCCACGAAGCGCCGGAACTGGGTGCTGAAGGAGCCCAGGCTGGTGAACCCCACCCGCAGGCAGACCTCGGTGACGGACAGGTCGGTGTCCCGCAGCAACGCCTTCGCCCGCTCGAGGCGGGTGGTCAGCAGGTAGCGGTGCGGCGTGATCCCGAACGCTCGGCGAAGGAGCGACTGAAGTGCGACTCGGAGACGTGAGCGCTGCGAGCCAGCGCCGCCAGGTCGAGCCGTCCCGCGTACGCGCGGTCCATCAGGTCGCGGACCCGCAGCAGCCGCCGGGCCAGCGGAACCGCCGGTGCCATCTCAGCCGGCGACGGACATGCGTACCGTCACCACGTCGCCCTCATCGATCCCCTCGGTCCGGCGGGTCGCCACCTTGACCGGCAGCAGGTAGCCACCGTCCTTGGGGAACAGCGCGGTGTCGAAGGCGGTGTCGCCGATCGTGGCCTGGACCGGGATGCAACCCCACCCGTACGTGAGCTGGTTGGCCACGGGCGCGATGTCGGCCACCACGTCCTCACTGAGCGGGACGAAGTAGAAGGGCGCCGGCCCGCGCCAGTAGATGATCGCGCCCTCGAACTCCCACTCCATCGTGTCTCCTCGGTCGGGCCTGGTGCGACGGTCAGTCGACCTGCATCTCGCCCATCGCGTCCCATCCGGAACCGTCGACCTGCCGGCTGACGATCTTGGGCGTGGCGGCCAGCGCCTGGGGCGTCTCGGCCACGAACGTCTTGAAGTGGTCGCTGTTCACGTGCGGCCCGGCGCCGTCGTCGGTGAAGGCCTCCACGAGCACGAACTCATGCGGGTCCTCGACGCTGCGGGACCACTCGAACCACAGGTTGCCCGGCTCGTTGCGGGTGGCCTCGGTGAACGGGGTGACCCGCTCGACCCAGCCGTCCACGTACTCGGGCTTGACCGGGAACTTCACCACGATGAAGTACATCGACTTCTCGATCCTCTCTGCTGGTCCGCGGCGGTGCGTCCACTCGTTTCGCGATCGTAGTACGTGCCCATCCCCGCGACAGGTCTCACCGTGACACCGCCCAGCATTACCACTCGGGCGATCTGTGGGTAGCGCTCGGTGCGACATCGCACCGCGGACAACCCAGAAGTTGCCGACCGGGACTCAGGCGCCGGCCACGGTCGGGGCCATCGGGTCCGGGCTCTCGTTCGCCGTCTCCCGCTGGACGTAGTCCTCGATGGCCTCGACGTCGTTCCTGGCCCGCTTCACCACCGTCAGCAGATCGCTCATGGTCGCGACCTCCTCGACCTGCTCCTTGATGAACCACTGCATGAACTGATCGGACGCGTAGTCGTACTCCTCGCGCGCGATCCGAGTCAGCTGGTTGATCTGGTCGGTGACCCGGCGCTCCTGCTCGAGGGCCAACGCGACCGGGGCGACGATGTCGACGAAGGTGGTCTGCGGCGCCGCGACCCCGGGGATGATCACCTCGGCGTCCTGGTCGACCAGGTAGTTGACCATCATCATCGCGTGGTCGCGCTCCTCGAGCGCCTGGGCGTAGAAGAACCCCGCCATCTGCGGCATGGTCAGCGCGTCGTAGTACACGGCACAGGCGACGTACTGCTGGTGGGCGGCGAACTCGTTCCCGATCTGGGTGTTGAGCTGCTGGACGAACCGGTCCGCTGGCATGGGTCTCTCCTGGTCGTGCTCCGTGGTGGGAGACATCCTGGCAGAGCCGCGCACGTCCGAGGGCGCCGTCCGAGCGGGGCCACCCCCCGCTGACGCACTCCTCCGGTAGCTCACGCGGGCGTCGCAGCACGTGCGTGAGCGCACCGAGGAGTGCGTCAGCGGTTCAGGCGCGTACGGGAACCGCGTCCGGCACCTTCACCATCCGGTGCCGGGCGACCGCCAGCACACCCGCCGCCAGGCCGGCCAGCAACCAGGCCAGCAACAGACCGGCCGATCCGCCGGCGCCACCGCTGTCGGTCGCGATCGCCCGCGCGCCCTCCAACGCCGGGGTGAGCGGCAGGAAGGGCACGATCTGGCCCAGGAAAGGCGGTACGGCCTGGGTGATCGCCGACGCCGTGGCCAGCACCACCGCCGCGATCGAGACGAAGCGGCCGACGCCACCCAGCCAGGCGACCAGGGCGTGGTTCACCGCCACGAACGTGAACCCCGCCAGCAGGGTGAAGGGCAGCAGGCCCAGCACCTGACCGGCGGACAGACCCAGCAGGATCTGCAGCACCGCGGTCAGCGCGATCGCCTGCACCGCGGCGACA
This sequence comes from uncultured Actinomycetota bacterium, assembly GCA_963759915.1. Classification (GTDB taxonomy): domain Bacteria; phylum Actinomycetota; class Actinomycetes; order Propionibacteriales; family Propionibacteriaceae; genus Microlunatus. The sequence goes on from CAVXBJ010000031.1 coordinate 188,829, forward strand.
CCCGCGGCCGGCAGCAAGGCCTCACCGGCCAGCCGCCAGGACGGCTTCATCGAGGTGAGGACCCGCGCCGGGATGGCGCGCAGCACGACGAAGCTGGCCAGACCACCCAGCCACAGCGCGAGGATGGCCAGGAAGGTCGTGTTGGCGATGTCGGCGAACAGCGACGACGGCCGTTCGGCGGTCACCGGGGTGGCGACCACCGACGAGAGCGCGGTGCGCGTCTGCCTGTCGTAGGTGGGGATCTGCTTGGCCCCCTTCTCCAGACCGGTCGCGAGCTCGTCGGCGCCGTCGGCCAGCTGGCTGCCGCCATCGGCGAGCTTGACCAGTCCGTCACTCAGCTGACGACCACCGGTGGCGGACTGTGAGGTGCCGTCGGCCAGCTCGGCCGTGCCGGAGGCGGTCTGCTGGATGCCGTTGCTGAGCGTGGTCAGCCCGGTGGCCAGCTGGTCGGTGCCGTCGGCGAGCTTGCCGAGACCCGTGGCCAGGCTCCTCGTCCCCGTGGCCAGCTTGGTGCCGTTGCCGGCCAGCTGGTCGACACCGTCCTCGATCTTGCCCGCGCCGGTGTCGAGCTGCTTCAGCCCACCGCTGAGACCCGTGACGCCGGTGGAGATCTTGGTGAGGTTGGTGGAGATGGTGCCGGCGTTGGAGGCCAGGGCGTCCGCACTGTCGACGAGGCTGGGGTTGTCGCCGTTCGGGGCCGTCAGTCCGCCACCCGCAACGGCGGCTCCGGCGGAAACCCCCGACAAGAAGACCGGACACGCATCGGCTGGAATCTCGGTCGGACAGGTGACGCCGATCTCAGCCAGAGCTGCCTCGAGGTCGTCTGGATCGGTGATCTTGGCGAACGAGGACATCGTCGACGCATACGTGTCGAGTCCACCGGCGAACTGCTCGCTGCCGGCTGCGTACTCCTTCATGCCGCCGGCCAGCTGCTTCGTCCCCGTCGCCAGCTGCTGGGCCCCGTCGGCCGTGTCCCCCAGACCTTTGGTGAACTGCGGGAGCTGCTTGTCCAGCTGCTTCACCCCGCCCACGTACTGCTTGACCCCGTCGGCCAGCTCGTCGGCACCGTCGGCCGACTTCTGGGCTCCGTCGGCCAGCTGCCTGGTCTGGGCGGGCAGCTTCTTCGTCCCGTCCGCGAGCTTCGTCATGCCCGCCGACAGCTGCTGGGTGCCGTCGTCCAGCTGCTCGAGACCGTCGGCCAGCTTCTTGCCGCCGGTGGAGGTCTGGTCCAACCCGTCGCTCAGATCGCCGCTGCCGTCGGCCAGCTTCCGGGCGCCCTTGGCCACGCTCTGGAACTGCTTCTTGGTGGAGTTGAAGCCCAGGTAGATGTTGTCCAGGTACTGCTCGGTGAGCTCGGTGTTCAACGTGTCCCGGGCGGCGGTGGTGATCACCTGGGCGACCACGCCGTCGGTGATGCCGCTGACCTGGGAGGTCTGCACCTCGATCGTCGCGGGCGCGATGTCGGCCACCTCGGTCTTGGAGAAGGACGTGGCGCGCTTCGAGAAGTCCTTCGGGATGGTGACCACGGCGGCGTAGGTGCCGGACTCGATCCCGGCCCGGGCGTCGTCGGTGTCGGTGAGCACCCAGTCGAAGTTGCCGGTGCCGTCCTCCCCGTTGACCAGACCGCCGGCGAGCTGGCGCCCGAGGGGGACGAACTGCTTGTTGAGCGTGGTCCCCTCGTCGTCGTTGACGATCGCGGCCTGGACCCGGTCCAGACGCGTGTCGGAGTTCCAGGTGGCCCAGAGAAAACCTGCGGCCACCAGCAGCGGCACCAGGATCAACCCGACCAGTGACACCCAGGTGACCTTGGGCGCTCGCGCGCGTTCCAGCGTCATCATCGTGTGTTCGTTCCCTCAGTCCCCGTCGTGCGTGCACGTTCAGTCATCAGCGTCAGCTCCACCGGCTGTCGGCCAGGTCCGGGACCGGCCCCAGCGTCAGGTGCCGGTACGGCGTCCGGATCAGGTCCTCGACCAGGGCCCGATCCCGGGCCGTGATCATCAGGGCCCGCGAGTCCGATCCGGCGGTCTCCTCGACCAGGCTGGCCAGGGCGGCGCGGTCGTCGTCGCCGGTCAGCACGTCGGCGTGGTCGACCATGATCACCGCCGGGTCCCGTCGCTCCGCGACCCGGAGCTCCTGGCGCAGGCCGCCGTGTCCGTCGTGTGGCGCCGGCAGGTCGCGGCAGTCGATCAGGGCCACCCGCCCGCGGACCGCGGAAGCCTGCTCCGGCAGCACCAGCCCGGCGACCTTGGCGCGGCCACCGGCCAGCCGCATCCGACCGGCCAGCGTGAGCAGGAAGGCGGTCTTGCCGGAGTTCACCTGACCGTCGACGACCACCACGTCGCCGGGTCGCAGGGCCATGCCGAGGTCGCCGTCGTTGCCCGGCACCTGCAGCCCCTCGGCGTAGACCAGATGATCATCGTCCGCGGTCGGCCAGTCGCGCAGCGAGAGCTGGTGGGCCAGCCCCTCCCCCTCGACGTCGAAGGTCGGCAACCGCTTGTCGATCCAGGTCGGCAGCCACCACGCGCGGTGCCCGAGCAGCTTCATCACGGCCGGCACCAGGGTCATCCGGACGATGAAGGCGTCGACGAAGACGCCGACCGCGAGCCCGAAGGAGATGGTCTTGATCGGCCCCTCACCCTCGGGCACGAAGGCGGCGAACACCGCGAACATGATCACGCCGGCCGCGACCACCACCCGGGCCGAGGCGTTGAAGCCGTCCTCGATCGTCTGCTGCGGATCGACCAGGTCCTTCGACCCCGCTCTGGCCACGGCGTGGACGTACTCCTCGCGCATCCGGGAGACCAGGAAGACCTCGTAGTCCATGGCCAACCCGAACAGGATGCCCATCAGCAGGATCGGCAGGAAGCTGATCACCGGTCCGGTCTGGTGCACGTTGAGCGGCCCCGAGAACCAGCCGTGCTCGAACACCAGGGCGGTCGCACCGAAGGCGGCCAGCACACTCAGCAGGTAGCCGACGGTTGCCTTGATCGGCACCGCGATCGAGCGGAACACCATGGTCAGCAGCAGCAGCGAGAGCCCGACCACCAGCACCCCGAACGGCAGCAGCGCCTGGCCGAGTCGATCGGAGACGTCGATGGCGACGGCGGTGAAGCCGGTGACGTAGACCGGCACGTCGTACTTCTGGAGGAAGTGGTCGTGCATCGCCCGGATCCGCAGCACCAGGTCCTTGGTCTCCTCCGAGTCCGGGGCGCCGGTGGGGATGACCTGGACGATGCCGACCTCGGCGTTCTCGTTCGGTGTGGACAGCGGCACGCTGGCCACCCCGGGCAGGGCCCGCAGCTCGTCGGCGATGCCGTCCATCACCCCGAGCGGGTCGTCGGAGCCGACGATGGTCGCGCTGATGATCAACGGTCCGTTGTAGCCGACGCCGAACTGCTCGTCGATCAGGTCGTACGTGACCCGGGCCGGCGTGCCCTCCGCGGCGGTGCCGTTGTTGGGCAGGGCGATCCGCAGGTCCTTGGCCGGATAGGCCAACGCCCCGAGCGCCACCACCACGAGCAGGATGGTCAGGACCGGCCACTTGGTGACGCCGCGCACCCACAGGCGGGGCAGCGGGGTCCGCGTCCTTGCGCGGCTCGCCGGCATCGCGGCCTTCGGCGCGCGGACCTTGCGCGGCTTGGGCCGCAGCTTCTCGCCGGCGAAGCCCAGCATGGCGGGCAGCAGGGTGAGCGCGATGACCACCGCGATGCCGACCCCGATCGACGCCGCGACACCCATCGTGGTGAGGAAGGGGATGCCGGCCACAGCCAGTCCGCTGAGCGCGATCATCACCGTCAGCCCGGCGAACACCACGGCCGAGCCGGCGGTGGCGACGGCCTCGGCGACGGACTCCTCCGCGTCCATCCCGGCGGCCAGCTGATCACGATGGCGGGAGGTGATGAACAGGGCGTAGTCGATCCCGACGGCCAGCCCCAGCATGATCGCCAGCAACGGCGTGGTCGAGGAGACGGTGGTCAGACCGGTGGCGGCGAAGATCAACATCACGGTCAGCCCGACGCCCAGCAGGGCAGTGATCAGCGGCATCCCGGCCGCGCGCAACGAGCCCAGGGTGAGCCACAGGACGATCAGGGCGATCACGACACCGAGGCCCTCGGTGATGGTGAGTCCCGGTCGGGAGTCGCTGTACGCCGAGCCGCCGGGCGAGACCTGCGAGCCCGGGATGGCGGCCTGGAGCGCCTGGGCCTCGTCGTCGATCGCCGCGAAGGTGGCGTCGGTCACGGCCCCGTCCACGGTGATCAGCTGCAGCTGGATGATCGCGGCCCGGTTGTCGTCGTTGATGACGCCCTTGGCGTACTCGTCGAACGGCGACATGGCCGAGTCGACGTCGTCGATCTTCTCGAACGCCTCGGTCGCGTCGTTGATCGCCGCCTTGTTCTCGGCGTCGCGGACGCTCGAGCCCTCCGGGGCGACGACCACGACCTGGGCGGTCACCCCGCCGGCCTGCGGGAAGGTGCGGTTCAGCGAGTCCAGCGCCGCCTGCGACTCGGTGCCGGGCACGGTGAACTTCTCGTCGAACTTGCCGCCGAGGGCCCCGGCGCCGGCGAGGGCGACGACGAGCACGGCCAACCAGATCAGCAGCACCCGGACGCGGCGCCGGTAGGCGGCCCGCCCGAGGGCGTACAGGTAGGAAGACACGCGGTGGAACCGCCCTCCGGACGAATTGAATACAGACTTGTATCCGATACAGTACTGTATCGATCCGAGCCGACAAGAACTCGCGAAGGAGGGGCGCACCGTGAGCACCGAGGCCACGACCGAGCCGACGATCACCGCCCGCCGGGCGCAGACCCGCGAGCGGCTGATGGCCGCGGCCCGGACGGTCTTCGCCGAGCAGAGCGTCGAGGCGGCCAGCGTCGAGGAGATCTGCGAGGCGGCCGGGCTTCACCCGCGGCGCCTTCTACTCCAACTTCTCCGACCGCTCCGAGCTCGTGCTGGCGATGATCCAGCAGAGCATCCAGCTCCAGTTCGCCGCCGCGGAGCGGGCCATCGCCACCATGAAGGCGGCCGGGGACAAGGGCACCGACGAGCTGGTCTCGATCGCCATGTGGGCCCTCACCGGTTCCGGTGCCGGTCTCGGCACGTCCAACCAGGACGTGATCACCGACCGGGCGATGATGCTGTACGCCGCCCGCGAGCCGGAGCTCCGCGAGCCCTACCTGAGCTTCGTCGACACCTGCCTCGACCAGGTCGCCGCCCTGATCACCGACGCGCTGGCCCACGCCGGTCTGGAGCTGACCGTCTCGATCGAGGACGCGGTGCCGCTGCTGGCCGCCACCCACAACCACCTGCAGACCATGGGGCTGTTCGACCAGCGACGAGCCGATCCGACCCTGCTCGGGTCGCTGCTGGGAGCCATCACCCGGCCGGCTGAGAACCGCTGACGGGTCGCCTGAGAGGCGTCACAGCCTCGCCCGACTACTCTCTAGCCATGCAGATCCTGGTCGTCGACGATGATCAAGCCGTACGCGACTCGTTGCAGCGTTCACTGCAGTACAACGGGTACGAGGTCAGCACGGCCGAGGACGGCCTGCAGGCGCTGGCCCGGCTGGCGGCCAACCGGCCGGACGCGGTGATCATGGACGTGATGATGCCTCGGCTGGACGGGCTGGAGGCGACCCGGATGCTGCGGGCCGCCGGCAACGACGTACCGATCCTGGTGCTCACCGCCCGCGACGCGGTCGAACGACCGGGTGGACGGGCTGGACGCCGGTGGCGACGACTACATGGCGAAGCCGTTCGCGCTGGACGAGCTGCTGGCCCGGCTGCGGGCCCTGGTGCGCCGCGCGGGCACCACGGCCGACTCCAACGACCCGTCGACCCAGGCCCTCACGTTCTCCGACCTGGTGCTGAACACCCAGACCCGCGAGGTGCTGCGCGGCACCCGGGCGATCAACCTGACCCGGACCGAGTTCGCCCTGCTCGAGGCGTTCATGCACCACCCGCGGCGGGTGCTGGAGCGGTCGTGGCTGCTGAACGAGGTGTGGGGGTTCGACTTCCCGACCACGGCCAACTCGCTCGAGGTCTACATCGGCTACCTGCGGCGCAAGACCGAGGCCGAAGGCGAGCCGCGGCTGCTGCACACCGTGCGCGGGGTCGGGTACGTGCTCCGCGAGACGCCCCCGTGACCTGCGGGCCCGCTCGATCCGGGGCACTCTCCCGCTTCGAGGCGGGCTGGTGATGCGGCCGGCGGCTCTGCTGCGCGCCTGGCGGGTCCGGCTGCGGGAGAAGCTGCGGAGCTTCCCGTTGCAGCGGCGCGTCGCCCTGCTCACCAGCTTCGCCGTCGCCATCGCGGTGGCCGTCACCGGCATGGCCGGCTACTTCACCCTCCGGCTGGCCCTCTACCGCAGCCTGGACAGTGAGCTGACCGAGGTCGCGGAGGCGCTGGCCAGTCCGGTGGCGCGGAACATCCGCAACATCGGTGGGCTGACCGAGTTCACCCTGGAGGCGGGCAACTTCAGCGTCGCCGTGGTCCGAGCCGACGGTCAGGTGTTCTTCGTCCAGGGCGAGCAGGTGCACCTGCAGGTCGGCGACGAGGAGCTGGCCGTCGCCCGCCTGCACAACGGGGTGTCCGCCCGCTCCGGCGTGGCCACCGACGGGCGTCCGTACCGGATGGTGGCGGTGCCGCTGGAAGGGCTGGACAACTACGCCCTGGTGCTCGGCCGCCCGCTGAACGTGACCAACGACATCCTCAGCTCGCTGTGGATCGTGCTCGTGCTGTTCGGCGCGACCGGGGTCGTCCTCGCCGGTGCCGCGGGGACGGCGGTGGCCCGGTCGGGCCTGCGACCCGTACGCCAGCTGACGGCCGCGGTGGAGTACGTCGCCGCAGACCGACGACCTGACCCCGATCCCGGTCACCGGCAGCGGCGACGTCGCGCGACTGGCCGACTCGTTCAACCGGATGCTGGCCTCGCTCGGCTCCTCCCGCGAACGCCAGCAGCGACTGATCGCCGACGCCGGTCACGAGCTGCGGACCCCGCTGACCAGCCTCCGTACCAACATCGAGCTGCTGTCGCTGGACGCCACCTCGCACATGCTGAGCGAGAACGACCGCCGGGAGATCTTCGGTGACGTGAACGCCCAGCTCGCCGAGTTCACGGCGCTGATCAAGGACCTGGTCTCGCTGGCCCGCGACGACCAGGTGGCCGCCGCGCCGGAGCCGATCGATCTGCGGGACGTGATCACCGCCGCTCTGGAGCGCGCACGCCGGCGTGCGCCGAAGGGCGTGGAGTTCGACGTCGAGCTGAGCCCGCTGTACGTGATGGGCGAGTCCGACGACCTGGAGCGGGCCATCACCAACCTGCTGGACAACGCGGTGAAGTGGAGTCCGCCGGACGGCACGGTCCGGATCTACCTGGAAGGCGACCGGCTGCGGGTGGCCGATCAGGGCCCGGGCATCGCGGACGCCGATCTGCCGCACATCTTCGACCGCTTCTACCGCGCGGACACGGCCCGCAACACCCCGGGCACCGGCTTGGGGCTGTCGATCGTGGCCCAGACCGTGCAGCGACACGGCGGCTGGATCACCGCCGGCCGCTCCGCGCAGGGTGGGGCCGAGTTCATCGTCCAGCTGCCCGGAGCGACGACCCGTGAGGACCTGGACGAGCTCACCCAGCCGATCTTCTGAGCCCGCTCCTCGCCGCGTGTGGCCGGCCGCGGACACGCAGCTCCGGTCGGTCTTCGCTGCACGCCGTGAGCGGAGATGCTCTCTCCCTGGTCGAGCGCCTGCGGCTCTTGTGCGCCGACGTCCCGCCACCATCAGGGGCGCCCGACATGGTCCATGCCGATCTCTCGACCCCCAGCAACATCCTGGTCCGCGACGGGGCGGTGGTGGCGGTCGTCGACATCGGCAACGCAGGTAGCGGCACGCGGGCCAACGATCTCATCACCCTCGTCTGGTACACCTTCCAGAACCCGCAGCTGGACGACGTCCGAGAGCGGCTGTGGACGAGGATCCTCGACCTGGTCGGGCGGCCGGGGGCGACGGTGCTCGCCGCCAGCCACATCCTCCTGATGCTCGAGCTCCCCATCCGGCAAGGGCGCCACGACGCCGTTCCCGGGGTGGTCGCCACCAGCAGATCGGACACGGCCTCGCTGACCCGGGCCGCTGGCGGGCCCGCTCGACACGTGCCTGCCGGGGCCTTCCCGTCGCAGCCGTCAACGGGTCGACTCGCGAGGTACGAGCCGGAACGGCGCGGTGACCTCGGCCCTGTCCTGTGGGCTCCCGTTGATCCGGGCGACGAGCATGTCGAGTGCGGTGGTGATCATCCAGTCGTGGTCGGGGGCGATGGACGACAGTGACGGGACGCTGTACTGCGCTTCCAGCACGTCGTCGAAGCCGATGACCTTGACGTCGCCGGGAACTGTCAGGTCGCGATCTGCCAGCCCCCGCAGGACACCGAAGGCGACGGTGTCGGTGACGGCGACGACGCCGTCGAACCGCTGCCCGTCGTCGACCAGAGCGTGGATGGCGCGGGCGCCTTCGGCCATCGTCAGGGCCGCCAGCTGCGGTTGGAGGGCCGGGTCGGGCTCCAGGCCGGCATCGCGCAGGGCCCGGCGGTAGCCCTCACCCCGCAGCCAGACGGCGTTGCTGGTCTCGTCGGCCGAGCCGTCCTGGCTGACCCAGGCGATGCGACGGCAGCCCTGCTCGATGAGGTGGGTGGTGGCCGCGTGGGTGCCGTCCTCGTTGGCCATCGCCACGTGGTCGATGATGCCGCCGAAGGCGTTCTCCCCGAGCAGGACCAGCGGGATGGTCTGGTCGAGCCGGCGGATCTCGTCGGGGCCGAGCCCCACGGCTGACAGGATCAGACCGTCGCAGTCGAGGGTGCGGGACAAGGCGATGGCGGCGAGCTCGCCTTCCAGGGCGGCACCTGTCTGCTCGATGGCCACGCGGTAGCCCAGGTCGGCGCTGCGGGCGATGACCCGGGCCGCGAGCTGGCCGAAGTAGGGCCGATCGAGCTCCGGGATGGCCAGCCCGATGACACCCGTGGAACCGCGACGCAGCGACCGGGCGGCGCTGTTGACCACGTACCCGGAGGCGTCGACGGCGTCCAGGACGCGTTGGCGCAGCTCCTCGCGGACGTGGGGTCGGTGGTTCACCACGTTCGACACCGTCATGGTCGACACGCCGGCCAGCTTGGCCACGTCGGCCATCGTCACCATCGCGGGTTCAGCTCCCTTCGGCAGACTCGTCTTTCCCGGCGTCGCTCCCGACGCTGCTCATTGCATCACGGTCGGGCGGCTCGCCCGGCGCAGGTCGAGGCTGAACGACGCATCCCGATCACAGACCAGCCGGCCGTCGACCACCCGGAGCTCGGCGACCTGGATGTCGGTCTCGTGGGCCTGGGTGTCGTCGATCGGGCCGGGGTGGCCGCTGGTGGTGTCGCCGAGCCGGTCGGTGAAGTAGAAGATCCACCCGACCTGACCGCCGTCGGCGTCCCGGCCGACGACGACGTCGGCGTGCCGGCCGACGCTCTGATCGAGCGCCCGGCGCCCGGGCTGATCGAGGATGAGACCCTGCCGTTCCCAGCGGTCGAGGTCCGGCGAGGTGTGGACGGCGAGTCCGCGCCACTCGTCGACGATCATCCAGAACCTGCCGCTCAGCTCGAACACGTTCGGCCCCTCATGACCCTGACCGGTGATCACCGGACCGCTCGGGCCCCATGTCTGCAGGTCCTCGGAGTCCGCGGCCCAGGTCCAGGAGTGGTGCGCCTCGTCCTTGAACCACAGGCGGTAACCACCCGCGGGCCGTGGGTGGACGGCGGCGTCGATCACCCGGTGGGACGACAGCGGAACGACACCGAGGTGGTCCCAGTGCTGGAGGTCGTCGGAGACGTGGTGCAGGATGCGGCGGTCCGGGCCGGACCACTGGCTGGGCACGCCGATGACGTGGGTGACGAACATGTGGAACCGGCCCTCGGCGAAGACGACTTCGGGTGCCCACAGCGTGTTGCGGCCCGGGAGCGGGTCGAGCCCGGCGACCACTCCCGCGTAGGACCAGGTGAGGCCGCCGTCCGTCGAGCACGCCCGTGCGATGTCGGTGCCGTGCACCCAGGCGACGCCCGGACCGGTGTCGCCGGCGCGTCGCTGGGTGTAGAACATCCACCACCGGCCGTCCGGACCCTCGATCACGGTCGGGTCCGTCGGGGCACCGTGCACCGGATCGGTGTACAGCGGTGCCGGAGGGTTCCGGGTCATCCCTTGATCCCACCGGCGAGCAGCCCGCTGACGATGTGCCGCTGGGTGAACACGAAGAAGATCACCATCGGGATCAGGGCGAGCACGGAGACGGTCATGAAGGCCGGCCAGTCGGTGGTGAACTCGCCGACCGCGCTGTAGACCTGCAGCACGATGGTCCGCTTCTCCGGGGAGGAGATGAAGACGTTGGGGGTGATGAAGTCGTTCCACACCCACATCGTCTGGAACACCCCGACGGTGACCAGGATGGGACGGATCAGTGGCAGCACGATCCGCCAGAAGATCTGCACCACCCCCGCGCCGTCGATCTTGGCGGCCTCGATGATCTCGTACGGCATCGAGGTCATGTAACCCTGGATCAGGAAGAAGCAGAACACCGCTCCCGCCAGGTACATGATCACCAGACCGGTGAGCGTGTCGACCTGGTTCGCGTCGACCAGCATCAGGTACAGCGGTACCAGGGTGGCCTGGCCGGGCACGACGAAGGCCAGCAGCAGCACCGCGCCGACGATGCGGTTGAAGCGGGTGTTCCGCATGATCATGCCGTAGGCGGCCATGGCACCCACGACCAGCTGGAAGACCACCCCGAGCACGGTGACGTAGAGCGTGTTGAGGAAGGCCCGGGCGAGCGGGACGTTGGCGAACACCTCCTGGTAGTTGCCGAGGAACAGCTGGCCGGGAAGGCCCAGCGGCGAGGTGACCATCTGGTCCTGGGTCTTGAACGTGTTGACCACGATGTAGTACAGCGGGATGCCGACCACCACCGCGACCGCGATCATGACGGCGCTGAGCAGGACGTACCGCACGGTGCGCGATGTCTTCACAGGATCCTCCGTTCCACGGTGCGAGAGATCAGGATCTGGCTCAGCGCGAAGATCCCGACGGCGATGGTGAACATGACCGCGAGCGCGGAGGCCAGGCCGTAGCGACCCTGAGCCACGCCGCTGGTGATGATCGACTGGGTGATGGTGCGGGTGGCGAAGCCGGGACCCCCGCCGGTCAGCGTGAACGGCAGGTCGTAGACCTTCAGGCCGTTGGTGATCAACAGGAACTGGCTGACCACGACGGCTGGGGTCAGCAGCGGCAGGGTGATGTGGAAGAACTGCCGCACCGGTGAGGCCCCGTCGATCTTGGCGACCTCGTTGTACTCGACCGGGATCGACTGGAGGTACGCCAGGTAGAGGATGGCGTGCCAGCCGGTACCGGCCCAGACAGCCACCAGGATGACGGAGATCCGCGCCAGGGTGCCGTCGGCCAACCACGGCAGCGGTCCGATGCCGACATGGCCGAGCGCGCTGTTCAGCACGCCCGACTCCAACGGCGACAGGATGTAGGTCCAGACGAGTCCGAGGATCGCCATGCTGGGGATGGCCGGGAAGAACACCACCGAGCGGACGGCGTTGCGGCCGAAGAACCGCTGGTTCAGCATCACGGCCAGCGGGATCGCGAGGACGGTGATCAGGATCGTGGTGCCGAAGGTGAACAGCAAGGTGAACGTCAGACCGGCCAGCATGGACGGGTCACCGAGGATGATCCGGTAGTTCTTCAGCCCGACGAACGACGGGTCGAGGGAGTAGCCGGTGAAGTCGGTCAGGCTCCAGTAGAAGGTCTTGGCCAGCGGGATGACGAACAGCACGACGAACACCGCGACGATCGGCACCAGGAACAGCTGGGTGGCGGTGATGTCGCGCCACCCCGTCAGACCGCGCCGCCGTCGTGACGATGGCGCGACGTCCTCCACGGCCCGCGTGGCCACGGACTCGGCGCCGATGGCGGGCGAGGGCAGCGTCAGCGCCCGGGACCGGCCGGCGGGGTCCGACCCTCGTTCCGCCGTTCGGACTGGGAGTCGGGGGGGTCATGACGAGGCGAGCTTCGTGTCGAGGGCCTTGGCGACCTGCTCCGGGGTGACCTTGCCCTGGACCATCTGCTGGATCTGGGCCGTGGCCTCCACGTTCAGGATGTCCTCCGACCGCTTCCAGGCGATCTGCGGCAGGTAGATGTTGCCGGCTCGGACGTCCTTCACGATCGGGTCGAGCGCGGCGTCGAGCTTCGGCTGGAAGTCGGTGGTGACGCTGATGGCGCCGGACACCTTCTGCCAGGCCGCCACTCCCTCCTTCGAGGCCAGGTAGGTCAGGAAGGTCTCTGCCGTCGCCTTGTTCTCCGAGGCGGCGCTGATGGCGTACCCGGGGCTGGCCGCGCCCGCCAGGAACGGTGACAGGCCCGAGGCGCCGGGGATGAGCACCATCTCCATGTCGATCTTGGGAGCGGTCTCGCGGATGGTGGGCAGGTCCCACGGTCCGGTGGACATCATGGCGAGCTTGCCCTTGGCGAACTCGTCGCGCACCTGGTCGCCCTTCAGGCCGACCGTGTCGCTGGTCACCAGGCCCTCGGCGTACATGCGGTTGTACTGGGTGAGCGGTTCGACCCAGTAGTCGGCGAAGGTGGCGCTGCCGTCGAAGATCTTCGCGTCCATGGTGTCGTCGGTGCCGGCGTTCACCGCACCGAGGAACGACGCCAAGACGGTGGGCATGCCCTGCAACGACTCGAGGTAGCCCTGGATGTCGGCGGCCTTCAGCTTCGTCAGCAGGGCCAGGAACTCGTCCCAGGTGGTCGGCACGGTCTCGGCGCCCACCTTCTTGAGCAGGTCCTTGTTGTAGAGGATGCCCGCCCCCCACGAGGCGATCGACAGGCCGTACTCCCCGTCCTCGCCGCCGTAGGTCTTGCGGTTGAACTCGGGCACGTCGGCCATGAACGGCTTGCCGGCGAGGTTCTCCACCGCCTTGCCGCCGATCAGGTTGGTCTTGTTCTCCGCGGCGATCAGGAAGACGTCGGGTGCCTTCTTCGACAGGACACGCGTCTGCAGGGTCTGGATGTACTCCGCGACCGGCGGCGAGTAGGTGGCGGTGACGGCGAGATCGGGGTGGGCGGCCTTGAAACCGTCCAGGACCGCTTTCATCGTCTCCTCCCCGTCCCAGGACAGGAAGCTGATCGGACCGGTGCCGGAACCGCCGCCGGTGCTGCCGGTGTTGCTGGGTCCGCAGCCGGCGAGGGCTGCGCCGCCGACGGCGAGCGCAGCCGCCGAGGCGAGGAAGGTACGTCGATTCACCGTGACTCCTTTGTGGGGTGAGGCCTGACGAGAGAGGACTGCGAGTCCCGGATGGTCAGACCAACTTTTGTATCGATACATGTAACGTTAAAAGAGGCAGCTGCCCGTTGTCAACAGGTCTCCGAGCGGATCGTGGAGGAAGTCGCTGAGCACCCCGGTCGACGTCGCCGCCACCGGCACGCCCGGTTGCGTAGACGCCTGCGCACCAGGGTGACCTCGACCGCTCAGCAACGGCTCAGCGCCCGTCGCCGAGGATCTGGGCATCGACACACCGATCGGATGGACACCGGACCCGCGAAGGCGGCACCTTGAGCACCCCACAGGAAGGCCCCGTCAGGACCCGGTCCACCTCGTGGTGGCTGCCAGCGGTCGCGCTGATCGGTCTGACCGCCTTCCTGCTGCGACTGGTGCCGGTGCTGAACGGCGGCGGACTGTACGGACGGGGCAACTACGACGACGGCGTCTACTACGCGGCGGCGGCCGGGTTCGTGCACGGACTGCTGCCCTACCGGGATTTCCTGCTCCTGCACCCGCCGGGCATCGTGCTCGCTCTGACGCCGTTCGCGGCGCTGGCCGGCCTGGTCGGCGACCCGACCGCACTGGCCGTCGCCCGGGTCACGTTCATGATCATCGGCGCCGGGAACGCCGTCCTGGTCGGGGTCGCCCTCCGAAGGCTGGGGTTGGCGGCCGCGGTCGTCGGAGGTCTGCTGTACGCGGTCGCCCTACCGGCGGTGTACGTCGAGCACACGACCCTCCTGGAGCCTCTGACGACGACCTGCCTGGTCGCGGCCGTCGGGCTGCTGGGGTTCGCGCAGCGGGCCGCGACTCGAGCTGTACCGGCTCTGGTGGCGGCCGGAGCACTGCTGGGGGTGTCGTCGTCGATCAAGATCTGGGGAGTGGTGCCCGCGGCGGTGGTGCTGATCTGGACGCTCGTCGTGCTCGGCCGGCGATCTGCAGCGCTCGTCGCCGCCGGCGGGCTGACCGGTCTGGTGGTGGTCTGTGGCCCGTTCTTCGCCGCAGCACCGGTGCAGATGTGGCAGCTGGTGGTGGTGTCCCAGCTCGGTCGGCCCGCCACCGGGAGGGGCTCACTGGGCCGGGCCTGGATGATCAGCGGGCTCAGCGCGTTCGGTGCCAGACCGGTGCTGTGGGCGCTGCTGGTGGTCGGGCTGACCGTCGTCGCTGCCGCCGCACTCGCCTGGCACGCGCCCGTCGGGCGTCTGGCGGTGGCGGTGCTCACGGCGACGCTGGGTGTGCTGTTCGCCATGCCGTCGTGGTTCCTGCACTACGCCGCCTTCAGTGTGGGGCCGTTGGCGCTGGTCCTCGGTGCGGCTGTCGGCCGGGTCGCCGCGCGGGTCCGCCGACCCGTTCCGGCCGCCCTGGCGCTCGTCACCACCGGGGTGCTCCTCGCCGCGTACGCCGTCACCGTCGTCCAGCTGCCGTTCGGGCGGCCGTTCCCCACCACGACCATGGCGGCGACAGCGGCCGCGTCCAGAACCTGCATCACCACCGACAACCCGATCAGCCTGATCGAGCTCGACGTGCTCCGGCGGAACATGAACCGCGGCTGTCCGCTGGTGGTCGACCTCGGCGGGTACTCCTACTTCCTCCAGCCCCATCGGCCCGACTTCGTGAGGCGCCGCCACAACCGGACGTGGCAGTCGATGGCCGTCGACTACCTCCGCAGTGGCGACGTCACCATCGGGCTCCGGTTCGACGCCGTCCACGGCTACAGCAGAGCCACCGTGCGCACCGTCGGGTCCTGGCCGCTGCTCGCCCGAGCGGAGAAGGTCACGGCCAGGCGACCTCGACAGGTGTCCGAGAGGTCGGTGGCCCTGCCTCAGCTGGGATCGGGATCGAGCCGGTAGCCCAGGCCACGCACCGTGTGCAGGGTCGACAGACCGTACGGGGCGTCGATCTTGCGCCGCAGATAGCCGATGTAGACCTCGACGATGTTGTCACTTCCCTCGAACGCGGAGTCCCAGACGTTGTCCAGGATCGCCGCCTTGCTCACCACGTCACCCGCGTTGCGCATCAGGAAGTGCAGCAGCCCGTACTCGCGGGCGGTCACGACGATCTGCTCCCCGCGGCGTTCGACGGACCGGCGGGCGGGATCCAGCACCAGGGAACCGACCGTGATCAGCACCGGCCGCTCCGGGGAGCCCCGTCGGATCAGGGCGCGCAGCCGCGCGATCAAGATCATGAAGCTGAAGGGCTTCGTGAGGTAGTCGTCGGCGCCGAGGTCGAAGGCGTCGGTCTGGTCGTACTCGCCGTCCTTGGCGGTGAGCATCAGCACGGGAGACCACACGTTCCGGACGCCGGAGCTGCTTCAGCACGTCGTAGCCGTTCAGGCCGGGGAGCATGATGTCCAAGACGATGGCGTCGTAGCTGTTCTCGGTGGCGGCCCACAGGCCGACCGTCCCGTCGGAGACGATGTCGACCTCGAACCCCTCCGCCTGCAAGCCCTCCTTGACGACCGTCGCCAGGCGCTGCTCGTCCTCCACCAGCAGGATCTTCACGTCGGTCCCCGTCGTCGACCTGTCACCCCGCCATTGTCGACGGTGGCACCTGAGTCGAGCCTGAGGGCGCCCTCGTGTCCCCCGCGCACAGGCTCATCTCAGGTACGGCGGCCCATGCTGAGTGCGAGGCTGCACGACCCGCAGTCCGGGAGGATGCCGATCATGACCGAGCTCACGCCAGCCAGGCAGGCCGCGGCCAGCCTCAGTTCCCCTGGTGTGCTGGGGACCGGCGGCACGACGACCACGCGGTGGCTGACGGTCGCCCTGATCGGCTGGGTCGGCTTCGCGGTCCTGGCCGGGTGGATGTGGCAGTCCGGTGCACCGACCACCGTGGACACCGCGGTCCTGGCGGCGATGGTGTCGCTCCGCACCCCGGTCCTCAACGGTGCGGCAGTGGTTCTGACCGACCTCGGCTCGTACCGGGTGGTGATCGTGGTCACCGCCGCCCTGGCCGGCTTCCTGCTCTGGCGACGCCGGGACCTGCTGCTGCCCCTGGTCCTGCTCATCACCATGGTGGAGACCAGCTCGATCGTGTACCTGACCAAGGAGGTGATCGACCGGACCCGCCCCCCGGTGGTCTCCCTGGTGGGCCCGCCGGCGCTCGACCCGGCGTTCCCTTCCGGTCACACCACCAGCGGCACCGTGGTCTGGGTGCTCGGTGCACTGCTGGTGGCCTCGACCCTGATCCAGCGATGGGCACGCCGGCTGGTGATCGCGACGGGGGTGTCGATGGCGGTCGTCATCGGCCTGAGCCGCGCCTACCTGGGCTACCACTGGACCACTGACGTGATCGGCGGCTGGCTGCTCGCCACCGCCATCTGCACCACCGCCATCTACCTCGCCGTCCGGCTGCGTCCTCACACCGACCGGCTGGGCGCCGCGCTGGACCCTCGCACAGGATGTGGGGGCCGACCGCTTCTCCGCGGCTCGGGGGATCGAGGTGACCGGCGACGGTCCACGACCGGTCGTCCCGGATCGAGCGTGAGACGGTGAGAACGTGAAGGAGATCCCGACCTGGTGAGCCGCGCCACCGTCCGGGCCCGGACCGCCACCGGGGCGCGGCGCGTCCTGGCGACGACCGGCGCGCTCGGACGACGCCTCCTCGGCAACGGCGCCCGGATCGGGGTACGCGGGCGATCGGTCGTGGTGGCCGTCGCGGTGGTCTTGGTGGCGCTCCTCATCGGCGGCGCCGCGTTGATGGTCACCCTCCAGAAGGACGTGGAGAAGACCGCCGAAGCCACCGCCGCAGCCCGGGCGTCCGAAGTGGTGGCCCAGCTCGGCACCGAGGGCCTGGACGCCACCGTGCGGACCCTCAGCGATCGGACCCGCACCAGCTCGGTGGTCCAGATCCTCGACGCCGAAGGACGGGTCGTGCGGGCGACCAGCCGCGACCTCGCCAGCACCCCGGTCTCCTCACAACGTCCCGAGCCCGGCCAGTACCGCTCGAGCGAGGCCGACATCGACATCGAGCACGGCGCCGGCGGGGACTGGAAGGTGGTCGCCACCGCCACCGAGATCGACGACACCACCTACTACGTGTTGGCCGCGGTCCCGATCGGGGGCCAACGGGAGACCATCCAGACCGTCGGGTTCTTCCTGCTCGCCGGCACCCCGCTGCTGCTCGGCGCCGTCGCGCTCGCCGTCTGGATGCTGGTCGGTCAGGCCCTCCAGTCGGTGGAGAGGATCCGGACCACCGTCGCCGACATCGACGCCCACCGCCTGACCCAGCGGGTACCCGTTCCCCCGACCACCGACGAGATCGCGGCCCTGGCCACCACCATGAACGTCATGCTGGATCGACTCCAGGCCGCCGACCGCTCCCAGCGCGCTTTCGTCTCCGACGCCAGTCACGAGCTCCGCAGCCCTCTGGCCACGTTGACCACCGCCGGCGAGCTGGCCGTCAACGCAGGCCCCGACCGGCAGGCGGCTCTGCTGTCCACGATGAACCTCGAGATCGCCCGCCTCCGGGGCCTGGTGGAGAACCTGATGATCCTGGCTCGCGCCGACGCCCACGATCTCGCCGTCCTGCGCGAGGAGGTCGACCTCGACGATCTCCTGGCCGACGAGGTGAGACGGGTGCGGCTGACCGACAGCGTCACCGTCACCGCCGACATCGCTCCGGTACGGGTGGTCGGCGACCGGCAGCGGCTCGGGCAGGCGATCCGCAACGTCGTCGACAACGCGACCCGCCACGCGCGGACCACCGTGCGCCTCACCGTGGGTGTCCGCGGCCACGACGCCGTCGTGTGGATCGACAACGACGGGCCGACCGTGCCGCGGGCCGACCGGGACCGCATCTTCGAACGGTTCGTACGACTGGACGAGGCGCGCGCCCGCGACGACGGCGGCAGCGGACTGGGCCTGGCCATCACCCGGGCCACCCTGCGCGCCCACGGTGGCGACGCCGCGGTCGTCGAGGGCCCTGCGGGCTGGTGCCGCTTCGAGCTCCGCCTGCCCCGTGCCGAGGACGGCGTCCCCCGGTAGCGGCAGGCCCCGGTCGCTCGCTCAGGTTCAGCACAGCCAGCGTGTCCGATGCTGAGTCCATGATCACCGACGGCCCCCGCGACCCGCGGCGGGGCGCGTCGCGGCCGGTCCCGGCGGCTGCCGCCCGCACGTCCACCCGGCGGGTCCCGCGATGACCTGGGCGGCGATCATGCTGGCCATCGGAGCGGCCACGATCTTCGGGATCGCTGCGGTGCAGCAGCATCGTGCCGTCCGCACGACCCTGGCCGCCCGCAGCCGTCGCCTCGGTGTCGCCCAGGTGGGCACCCTGCTCGCCGATCCCGGCTGGCGGCGCGGATTCGCCCTGATGGTGCTGGGCACCGGCCTGCACGTGGCCGCGCTGTCGCTGGCACCGATCAGCCTCACCCAACCGATCAACGTCCTCGCCGTACCCACCACCATCATCGCGACCGCCTGGCTGACCCGACGTCGACCGTCACGCTCGGTCGTCCTCGGGGCGATCGCGGTCGTCGTCGGTGTCGCAGGATTCGTGTCCGCCCTGGCCGGAGCGCCCGCCGGCGACCTCCCCACCGCCGGGCTGCTGGCCGCCGTCGGCGGCGCCGTGGTCACCGTGACGGTGACGTGCCACCTGGTGGCCCGGCACCTCACCCGCCACCCGGACCGACACCACGTTCCCGGTCGGTGGGCACCGCTGCTGCTCAGCGTCGCCGGCGCCGTGAACTTCGGCGTGGCCTCCTCGACGTTCCGCCTGCTCGCCCTGGACCTCACGCACGCGCAGCCGCTGCCGCTGGCCGTGGCCATCGCGCTCGTCTGCTACGTGCCGATCGGTCTCACCGCAGGATCCTGGTCCATCCAGCAGGCCTACGCCTCGGGCGCCGCGCCGACCGTCACCGCCAGCAGCGCGCTCACCGACCCGCTCGTGGCGATCACGCTGGGCATGGCCGTCCTCGGCGAGACACCCCAGCTGGGCACGGCCAAGATCCTCGTCCTCGTCGTTGCGGCTCTCCTCGCCGGTGCCGGGGTCGTCCATCTCGCCCGCCACGACGACAGCGCCCGCGCTGCCGAGGGGCCTCCGCCGACCCTGCCCACCGACGTGCAGCACCGCCCGACCTCGCACCACCAGACAAGGACCCCGGATGCGCATCCTGCTCGCCGCTGACCAGTACCCCGAGTTCCACAACGGCGCCGGCGCCGCGACCGAGCGCCTGGCGGCCGGTTTCGCCGGCCGCGGCCACCGCGTCACCGTCGCCTACCCCTCCGCGGAGGGGCCGGCTTCCCGCCGCTGCCGCGACGTCGTGGACGACCACCGGGTCGCCTCGGTCGCCCTGCCCCACGGACAAGGCGTCCGCGTCTGCCTCCCGAGCCGAGCCACCCGGGAAGCGGCCGACCTCATCGCCGGCGGCGGCTTCGATGTCGTCCACGTCCACTCCCACCTCCCCGTCGGCCGTGCCGTCCTGGCCGCCGCCCAGCGGGCCGGTCTGCCGGTGGTCGCGACCAACCACTTCATGCCCGAGAACCTGCTCCCCCACATCCCGGTTCCCGATGCGGTGCGGCGCCGCCTCGCGGCGTGGGCCTGGCGAGATCTCGACCGCGTGTTCGGCCGGGCCGATCTGATCACCACCCCGACCGCCCGCGCCGCCGAGCTGCTCGCCGACCGGACCGGCCTCCGCGCGATCCCGGTGTCCAACGGTGTCGACCTGAGCGCGTACGCGCCCCGCGGGGACGCCGACCAGGACGGGTCGCCGTTCGTGCTGTTCGTCGGGCGGCTGGAGGACGAGAAGCGGGTCGACGACCTCCTCCGCGCCTTCGCCGCGGTCCCGCTGCCCGGCCCGGCACGCCTGGTGTACGTCGGCACCGGGAGCCGGCTACCCGCGCTCCGGCAGCTGGCCGACACCCTGGGCGTCGCCGACCGGGTCGAGTTCTGGGGGAACGTCAGCACGGAGCGCCTGCGACGTGCCTACACCGAGTGCGCGCTGTTCTGTGCCCCCGGGATCGCCGAGCTCCAGAGCCTGGTGACCCTGGAGGCCATCGCCTCGGGTGCGCCCGTCGTCGCGGCCGACGCCGTCGCCCTGCCCCACCTCGTCCACCACGGACGCAACGGCTACACCTATCCGCCCGACCAGCCCCAACAGCTGACCAGCCACCTGACCAACCTGCTCACCAGCCCCGCCGTACGGCACCGGATGAGCCTCGAGAGCCGCCGCATCGCCCGGGTCCACGACATCGAGAACACCCTGGACACCTACCTCGGCCACTACCAGGAGCTGCGCCGAGGCACCCGCCGAGGCGACCTGGTCGTCGGCGACCGGGTGACCGCGGCCTGAGGGCGCCAACCGCGCAGAGAGAACGTCGAGGACACGGTTGGATGGAGGACATGCACCTCCCCGAGCGGTACACCGCGACCAGCCGCCTGAGCTTGCGCCACCCCGACGACGGAGCCGCCCTGTCGGTCCGGGTCGCCGACGGCCCGACCGACTGGTACCACGGGGTCCCCGGGCACGGGTTCGTCGGCACCCACGCGGTGCGGTTCGACGGCACCGCCTCGAACGGGGTGCACCGCGTGCTCCTGCACGACGTCGACCTGGTCATCGGCGGCACCACCGAGCTGTCGTACGTGATCGGCTACCGGCTGGACGACGAGCTGCGCTACGCGGGGGGTCACGTCGCCGTCGACGTCGTCCTCGAGGACGGCACCCGGGCGTCCGCGTACGGCGTGGTCGACCAGCTGGGCTACCGCTCGGACCCCGCCACCCAGGGCCTGTCGAAGGCGATGTACCCGCACCAGTGGAACCTGCGCCGCATCGCCCTCGGGTCGCTCGCCGGTCGGCGTGCGGTCGCGGTCGAGCTGTCCTGGGACGCGACACCGGGACAGGACGTGACGGGCTTTCTCGACCGGATCCGCTTGGGCGACCCCGGCGACCCGGTCCGGTCCCGTCCCGCCGACTGGGTGGTCACCACCCGCGGCACCCTGTCCAACCGGCTCTTCAGCCGCGGCAACAACCTCCCGGCCACCGCCTGGCCCAACGGGTTCGCCTTCTTCACCCCGGTCACCGACGCCCGCACCCTGCGCTGGGTGTACTCCTGGTCCGACCACAACGACGACCGGAACCGCCCACGCCTGCAGGCACTCGCGGTCAGCCACCAGCCCAGTCCGTGGATGGGAGACCGGCTGGTGTTCCAGGTGATGCCGCAGTCGACCACCCGACCGCCGACCGCCGATCCGGCGGCCCGCTCGATCGCGTTCGACCACGACCGCGAGCTCGCACACCCGCACCACTACCGGGTCGAGCTGGAACCCGACGGCGACGGGCCGACGGTCGCCGAGCTGATCCCGACCGACCACACGGTGGCGGTGCGGATCACGTTCAGCGGCTCGACCGGCCGGTTCGTGCTCGACAACGCGACCGCCGACGGCCGGTGCGACGTCGCGGCCGACGGCACGGTCACCGGCTGGACCCACGCGCTACCCGGTCCGCGGGCCGAGGGTGCCGGACCGATGTACGTCTACGGGCGCTTCGACACCGGAGACGGAACCGTCGCGGTGACCGCGACCGGGCGGCTCGACGACGGCGCCGGGCCCGACGTGGCCTGCTTCGTCGACCTGGCGTCGACCTCCGGACCGTGCACCGCGGTCCTGCGGCTGGGCACGTCCTTCCTGTCGGTCGATCAGGCCCGCCGCAACCTCGAGCTGGAGCAGGGCACACCGGACGCCCCGCGTGCCGTCGAGGACCTGCGCGAGAGCGCCGCTGCCGCCTGGGACGAACGGCTGGGCGCACTCGAGATCGACGGCGAGCTGGTCGACGACGAGGCCAGGACCACCGTCGCCTCGCACCTGTACCGGCTGAACCTCTACCCGAACTCGGGGCACGAGAACGTCGGCACCGCCGACGACCCGCGCTGGGTGCACGCCAGCCCCCTGCTCCCCGCCGAGGAGCACACCGACACCGCGCACCGGCTCGGTCGTCGTCGACGGGAAGATCTACGTCAACAACGGCTTCTGGGACACCTACCGGACCGCCTGGCCGCTCTACGCGCTGCTCTATCCGCGCCTCTCCGCCGAGCTGGTCGAGGGGTTCCTGCAGCACTACCGCGAGGCCGGCTGGATCCCGCGGTGGTCGTCCCCGGGCTTCGCCGACTGCATGGTCGGCACCTCGAGCGACGTCGCGTTCGCCGACGCCCTGGTCAAGGACGTCGAGCTGGACGCCGAGACCGCGTACCTGGCCGCCGTCCGCAACGCCACGGTCGCGACCGACGACACCTGGGTCGGGCGCAAGTCGCTGGACCGCGCGATCTTCCTCGGCTGGACGCCGGTCGAGGAACCCGAAGGGCTGTCCTGGTCGATCGACGGCTACATCAACGACTTCGGGATCGCGTCGATGGCGCGCTGGTTGCTCGACCACGACCGACTGCCCGACGGCTACGACCGGGCGCGGCTGACCGACGAGCTGCGCTGGTTCACCGCCCGGGCCACCGACTACGCGCGGCTGTTCCGCCCCGAGTTCCGGCTGTTCCACGGCCGCCGGGCCGACGGCGCCTGGCGCGTCGGCGACGGCTTCGACCCGGACGACTGGGGCGACGACTACACCGAGACCAACGCCTGGAACATGGCGGTGTCGGTGCCCCACGACGGCGCGGGGCTCGCCGGGCTGCACGGTTCACGTGGTCGGCTCGGGGCCATGCTGGAGACCATCTTCAACCGAACCGAGACCGGTCGGCACGAGGGTTCGTACCCCCGCAGCATGCACGAGATCACCGAGGCCCGTGATGTCCGGATGGGGATGTTCGGGCACAGCAACCAGCCTGCGCACCACCTGCCGTTCCAGTGGCTGCACGCCGGGCGCCCGGACCGTACGCAGGCCGCCGTCCGCGAGATCCTGCGCCGGTTCCACCAGGGCAGTGAGATCGGCCAGGGGTACGGCGGCGACGAGGACAACGGCGAGATGTCGGCCTGGCAGCTGTTCGCCGCGCTGGGGATCTACCCGACCGCGGTCGGCAGCCCCGTCTACGCGCTGTCGTCGCCGCTGTACGGACGGGTCCGGGTGCGACGCGATGACGGGGTGAGCTGGGAGGTCTCGGCGCCGGGGATCACCCACGACGCGGTGTACGTGGCCGGGGTCGAGGTGGACGGCACCGCCTGGACCGCGCCGTGGATCGGCCACCGCGACCTGGTCGGCGCCGAACGGCTCCGCTTCCGGCTGGCCGAGACTCCCCAGCCGTGGGGCAGCACCGACGCACCGCCCTCGCTCACCCCGGAGACCGACGGCGACGGTCGCACCGCCGCGGCTGCTGCGCGACGTCTCCTCGTCCGCCACCCTCACCGGGCCTGACGGTCTCGACGTCAGCGCCCTCACCGACGACAGCTCCGCCACCGCCGTGGACCTGCCCGCGGGCACCACGATCGTGATCGACACCGGCGACGGCGTCGACGTCGAGCTGCTCACCCTCACCTCCGCGCCGGACGGGGCCGCCCCGTCGGCCTGGACCCTCGAGGCCGACACCGGGTCCGGTTGGGCCGTCGTCGCGGAGTCGAGCGCGACGACGTTCAGCTGGCCGCGCCAGACACGCGCTTTCGGCGTCACCGACGACAGCGTCCACGCCGCCCGCTTCCGGTTCACCGCGACGGACGGCGGTCGCCTCGCCCAGCTCGAGCTCCTGGCTCGCGACAAGCCAGCAGCGTCCCCACCGGGATGACCGTGGTCGCGGTGGGCGTGATCACGGAGAGTCGGCCGATGGGCCGTCCCACCAGCGGAGCACCCGGAGCGCGTGGAACGTGAGCCACGGCGATGACTCCCCGGGCGGCACGTCGATCTCGAACCAGACCCGGCCGGGGTGACGCCACTCCTGCCGCCAGGTGCCGTCGGGTTGTCGCGCGTCGCGGATCACCCCGATGGCGTCGGTCATCCGCTCGTCGGGGGCGGTGCCGTCGTACCGGGACGCCGCGCGGAAGTGGTCGGCCGCGTTCAGCACGTCGTAGAACCCCCGGAACGGGTAGGCGAAGCGGATCACCCACGGGGCGACGATCTCGCCAGTGGTCCTGCGGTACATCAGGCGACGTGCCAGCAGGTACTCCTCGGCGGCCCGGCGCACCGCCTGCAGCCTGTCGTCGCCGCCGATGTGACGCTCGTACCAGAGCAAGCCCTTGATCGTGTTCAGCGTGGACTGGAAGGACGACCGGGTCGAGCCCTCGACCCATTCGCAGTTCCAGCCGCCGTCCGGCAGCTGGTGCTCGGGAAACCAGCTGGCGAGCGCTGACACGTCCGCACCCAACCAGGCCCCGTTGGCCAGCGTGAAGGCGTTGATGCACGCATCGACCTCGCCGCCCCAGTAGGGCAGGTCGTCGTACTCCCAGCGGCTGTTCGCCGCGATCTTCTCGGCGGTCCCCGCCAGCACCCTCGCGTCCAGCCCCCACTCCCGCAGACTGTTGAGACCCCACGTGGTCGCGGTCCACGGTTGTCCGGCTCCCGGGCCGGCCTCGGGACCGTCGAACGCGAAGTCGCTCGGGAAGAAGGCGCCGCCGGCCCACTGCCCGTCGGGATCCTGGAAGGACAAGAGCTCGGCCCCGAAACCGTCGGTCGCGACCCGGGCCCGGGTCGCCACCCACACCTCCTCGGGAGCGTCCAGCAGATCGCGCTCGACCTGCCAGCGCAGCGCGGGGTCGGTGTCCAGCAGCCAGTCCCGCAGGATCGGCTGGATCTCGTACGCCATCGTCGCTCCCTCGCTCGTCACCGGACGGCCGCTCACAGCAGCCTCACCTGCGCACCCTCGATCGTCTTCCACCAGTGGCCGTACCGGCCGAACACCAGGGGCTCCCGGTCGGCCAGCAGAGCCTTCAGGTCGGCGGCTTCGGCCGCGAGCGCCTCCCACGCCGCCGGCGGCAGTCGCCGGAAGGCGGTCGCCTCGATCCCCTCCGCGACCGGCCGCCAGACCCCGGCGACGTAGCCGTCGACCAGCAGCATCGGCAGCACGTCACCGTTGCGTCGGATGACGGTGGCCCGGTGCTCGGCGGGGATGAGCCGGCCGCGGTCGGTGTGCGCCAGCAGCGCGTTGTCCCACATGCCCAGCAGCCGCGGCGGCACCGGGGTGTCCTCGTCGGCGATCACCTGTCCGACCAGGTCGTAGACCGGCTTGCCGTCCGGTCCGGTGTGCGCGACGAGCTCGTCGGTCAGCTCGGCGAAGGCCTGCTTGACCGGTGGCCGATACAGGGTGGAGAACTGGGCCAGGTCGGCCGGGGTGGCCGGTCCGTACGCCGCCAGATACCGCCGGGCCAGCTCGACCATGGCGGCCTCGGCATCGATGGTTGCGCTCGGTGCAGAAGGGGACGGAGCGGCGAGATAGGTCGGGCGGTGGCCGTACGTCCACGGGTGCGGTCCGGGAGCGTGGATCAGCGGCGCGTACGTCCGCAGCGCCCACCACATCCCGGTCTCGGGCAGCGCGGGGAACCGTTCCGCGAAGAAGGCGTCCACCTCCGCGTTGCTGCGCGGCTCGGCCAGGAAGGTGAGCAGATCGTCCACGCTGGCATCGGCGTCGGCACTGGTCAGCCCGGTCCGGGTGAAGCGCCTGTCGTTCAGGCGCGCCGCGCGCAGGGTCGGCGTCATCGCGGCGTGGAAGACCTCCCGGTCCTCGACGGCGACGGCGTGCAGCGTGATCCGCAGCAGCGAGGCCTTGACGATCCGGTGCTCGGCGAAGGCGGCGTCCAGCTCGGCCGGCGCGAAGCCGTCGATCCGGTTCCACAGCGCCAGGTAGGGCGCGGCCGCCTGCTGGGCCTGCAACCCGACCAGCCGCCGCACCGCCTCGACGACCCCGACCGGGGCGCGCTCCACCAGCAGCTGCCGCCGCAGCAGGGTCCGGTTGAGCTGGCGCTCGGTGAGCTGCATCCCCCGATCGTGCCGGGCACCACCGACAGACCCGCCGGCGGAGGTCGGCGCACCGATCCGGGGACACCGGCCTCACCCGGCCCCGAGCTCGGCCAACGGCTCCTCCGGCCGGTCCGACCAGCGCGTTCCCCGGGGGTTGCGTACGGATCAGCTCGGCTGAGCCAGGTCCACCGTGCGCAGCTCCAGCGACGGTCCTCCGCGGACCTCGACGCGGCAGTGCTGACCGGGCCCGATCGGGTGGATGCCGGTGATGGCCCCGGTGGCGAAGAGCGTGCCCGACCGCACGGAGTGACCGCGGTCGGCGAGCAGGTCGAGGGCGGTGGCCAGACCGTGGTGCAGTCCACCGGGCAGGTTGTCCGCCGTGCCCTCCCCCACCAGCTCACCGTCGATGACGCACGCCAGCACGACGCCGGCGCGCCTCCGCTAGCTCCGGGCCGATCAGCAGCCCGTTGTTGTTGCCGAAGTCGGCCGCGATCACGGTCGGGCCGAGGGCGTTGATGTCCGGGATCGGGCTGCTGGCCACCTCGATGCCGACCAGCAGTCGCTGGTCCAGCTCCGCCACCTCCGCGGCCGTCCAGGCGCCGTCGTGCTCGGGCAGATCCTGGTCCAGCCGAACCACGAACTCCGCCTCCACCGCCGCGAACCCGGCGGCGAAGATCCCGGCCTCGACCGGCGGACCCTCGCTGCGGCGACAGCCCCTGCTCCAGATGGGACCGATGAGGCGGTCCGGTTCGCCGGGCCGGCGCCGGTCGGGAGCGATGTAGCCGATCTTCCAGCCGACCAGGTCGTCCGACCAGCGCGCGATGGCCGCGTCCTGGATCCGGTAGGACTCCGTCATGTCAGCGGGCGTCGCCCCCGGGAAACCGGTCAGCGAGCGCCCGTCCCGGCGGGCCGCGACGAGCTCGGTCGCGACGTCCTCGGCTGTCGCCCGGTCGCTCATCGGATCCGGCGCGAGCGTCGAAGGCCGGTGAGCAGCAGGACGACGCCCACCGCCAGGACCACGAGGCCGATGTAGAACCACGTCTTGTCGCCGGTCATGACGCTGCCCGGGATCAGGTTCAGGCCCTGACCGATCCAGACCCCACCGGTGACCACGGCCAGCGCTCCCACCACCACCAGCGCGATCCGTGCCGCACGCGAGCTCATCAGCGTCCTCATCTCTGCCTCCGCGATCGTCACGGCCGGCGTGTGCAGACTACGACCGGCCCTTCGTCGCGTACGGCGTGTGGGTGGGCAGGGTCATCCGCGGCGCCCGGCGCGGCCGGCGGGCGGCGGACAGCGAGAGCAGCAGCTGCACCCGGTAGCGGTGCCCGCGGTACGGCTCGAGGATCTCCAGGCAGGCGGCGTCGTCGAGCGGCTCCCCGACCAGCGCGTAGGTGATGTCCTTGGCGACGTGGTAGTCGTGGATGCTCCACGCGTCGGCGTCACCGTGGGCCCGCTGGCGGACCTCCGCCGAGGTCCACGGACCGATGCCGGGCAGGCTGCGCAGGGCGCGGTCGGCGGCCCCGTTCTCCCCGTCGAGGGTGCGTTCCAGGGCTCGGGCCCGGCCGGCGGCCCGCACCAGGGTCGCGCTGCGGCGCTGCTCCACCCCGGCGGCCAGGAACCGCCAGGTCGGGATCCGCGCCCACCCCGCAGCCGCGGGCGGCACCCGCATCCCGTACGCCGCCGACTCCGGATCGGCCGTCGGACCCGGGGCGGGCTCACCGAACTCCGTCACCAGCAGCCGGAACGCCCGGAACGCCTCCTTGCCGGTCACGACCTGCTCCAGGCACGCCGGCGCGAGCGCCTCCCAGACCAGGTCGGAGCGGCCGACCCGGATCTCGCCGAACCGCCGGTGGGCGAGCACCAGGGCCGCGTGCTCGGGTCGCGGGACGAAACCGGTCGGGTCGTCGTCGCCTCCGAGCAGCCGCGGGAGCTGGTCCAGGGCCCAGTCGGCCCCCTCACCCCAGGCCCGCGCCGACACCGTCGGACCGACGCCGGCCACCCGCAGCAGCACCGGGCCCTCCGGGGTGCGGGAGGCCCGCAGCCAGTGCCCCGGGCCCAGTCGCCGGTGGGTGGGATCGCCCGGTCCGCGGCGATGGACGCGGAGCAGCGGATCGATCAGCACCGGCTGGGCGAAGGTCATCCTCCGCTCGCGGGCGTCCCGGGTGGTCATGGTGCGGTCGATCAGCTGCGGCGCTTCGGCGCCGGCCACGGGTTGGCCTCGCACGCCCCGACACCCTTGGTCTGCTGCATCATCACCGGCGCCCGCTTCCCCTTGCCTGAACAACCCACGTGGTTGTGGCCGAGCCGGTGCCCGACCTCGTGGTTGACCAGATACTGCCGATAGGCACCGACATCGGAACCGTACGCGTCCGCCCCGTGCGCCCAGCGCCAGGCGTTCAGCATCACCCGGTTGCCGGCCTGACACGAGACCCGCCCGTACGTCCGCAGCGGCCAGCAGTAGCGGTCCACCGTGCCGGGGGTGGCCAGGAAGACGGTGAAGTCGGCGCGACCCGGATCGCTGACCAGCTCCAGCCGCCAGTCACCGCCCCCGATCCAGCTGCGGGGGTCGCTGAGGGTGGACTGGATCGCCCGGGCCGTGTCGTCGGCGTCGTACGGGAGTCCCTTCTCGACCTTGACGGCGTACCGCAGCAGTTGGGCGCTCGCCTCACCCACCTTCGGTCCGTCGACGCGCGCCCGGGTGAAGGTGCCGGGACCGCGCTCGCGGATCTTGACCGCCTTCGTGCCGATCTTCTCCGCCGTCGCCCGGACGCCGTCGTCTCCCGTGGACGCTCCGGGTGCCCCGTCGACCGGTGCGGACACCGACGCGGTCGCCGGCGCGGCCGGCCCGGGTTGGGCCCCGGCACCGGACCCGCCGGAGAGGATCAGGGCCGCGACCAGGCCGCCCGCACAGACCCCGGCCACCGCCGCCGCCGGCCAGTGACGTCTGGGCAGGCCGGCCGTGGCGGCCACGGCAGCCGGGACAGCCTGCCGCGGAAGGTAGATTGAGGGCCGCTCTGCGGGCCGTCGATCACCCAGGTGGCGACGCGGCCGTGGAGTCACGATGACCAACCCTAGGTGGAGAATGCCCCACTCACACGCGATCGACACCACCAGACGTCGAACTGATCCGACGAGCAGCCGTGGTCGGAACGAGGCGGCCCGGCACCAGCGGGCGCTCCGGATCCTGGTCGTCGTGCTCATCCCGCTGGGCATCTGGACCTTCGCCGGGCTGATCGCGCTGTGGCCCAAGGACGTCGCCAGCCACATCAACGCCGACGTCGCCGGCTACAGCATCGCGGGCGTCACCTACCCGACCGCCGAGATCACCGCGATCCAGCCGGTCTCCTGCGAGGGCATGGCCGGCTCCACCCCGGGCGTGGCCGACCAGACCTGCGCGACCATCGCCGTCCGCGTCCTGGACGGCGACGACACCGGCAAGGAGGTCGCCGGGATCCCGCTCACCGACGCCCTCTACAACAGCGGCACCGAGGTCGGCCAGCGGGTCACGCTGATCCGGATCCCGCCGCTGGACGGGCAGCCGGCGCAGTACCAGTTCTCCGACTTCGAACGGCGCGTCCCGCTGCTGGTGATCACGCTCGTGTTCGCGGCGGCGGTGATCTTCGTCGCGCGCTGGCGCGGCTTCGCGGCCCTGCTGGGTCTCGGCTTCGCCGGCTTCATCCTGGTCAAGTTCATGTTCCCGGCGCTGGTCAGCGGCTCCAACCCGTTGCTGATCGGGTTGATCGGCAGCTCGGCGATCATGTTCGTCGTCCTGTACGCCGCCCACGGGTTCTCCGCCCGAACGTCGACGGCCCTGGTCGGCACCCTGTTCGGACTGGTGACGGCGGCCCTGCTGGGGTGGGTCGCGACCAACTGGGCGCACCTGACCGGGGTGACCGCCGAGGACGACTACGTGCTGGCCGCGGCGGCGCCCGACCTGTCGCTGACCTCGGTGGTGCTCGTCGGCATCATCGTCGCCGGTCTCGGTGTGCTGAACGACGTCACCATCACCCAGGCGTCGGCGGTGTGGGAGCTGGCCGACGACGACCCGGACCAGAAGCGGCTGTTCTCCAAGGCCATGCGGATCGGGCGCGACCACATCGCCTCCACCGTCTACACGATCGCCTTCGCCACGGCGGGCGCCTCGCTGCCGGTGCTGCTGCTGATCGCGATCTACAACCGGCCGCTGTTCCAGGTGCTGCAGACCGAGCAGTTCGCCGCCGAGCTCATCCGGACGATGGTCGGCTCGATCGGTCTGATCCTCGCGGTGCCCCTCACCACCGCGATCGGGGTCGCCGTCGTGCGGGCCTCGCGAACCGCCAAGCCCGCGCGCGCACCGAAGGGCGCGGTGGCGACCTCGTCAGGCTCAGGGCAC
The DNA here is from genome assembly GCA_963759915.1 of uncultured Actinomycetota bacterium. GTDB lineage: Bacteria > Actinomycetota > Actinomycetes > Propionibacteriales > Propionibacteriaceae > Microlunatus. Next base: position 219,360 of record CAVXBJ010000031.1, read on the forward strand.
ATTCCATCCACGGACGGCGAATCTGCTCAGCCTGCCGCTGCCGAGCGCGATTCGTCATCCGTGGACGGAAATTCGCCGACCGTCGGCTCGCCCGCCGACCCACCGCCCGCCGCCGACGGATCCACGACCGGCGGCGACGACGCCACCACGGTGCTGCCGAAGCGCGGCACCCGGCTCCGGCGTCGTACCCGGTCGAAGGACGACGACTACAACTTCTCCGACCTGCGCGACCCCGACTGAGACGATGCTCGCCGTCCGCTACACCGGCTACGGTTCGTCGCCCGAGCTGGTCGAGATGCCCTCACCCGTCTGCCCCGACGACGGCGTCGTCCTCGACGTGCTGGCCACCGGGGTGTGCCGCTCGGACTGGCACGCCTGGCGCGGTCACGACCCGGTTTCGTTGCCCCACGTGCCCGGCCACGAGCTGGCGGGGGTGATCAGCCAGGTCGGCCGGGAGGTCACCGACTTCGGCGTCGGCGACCTGGTCACCACGCCCGTTCGTCAACGGCTGCGGGCGGTGCGAGCTCTGTCGCCGCGGCGACGCGCAGGTCTGTCCCACCCAGACGCAGCCGGGCTTCACCCACCACGGCTCGTTCGCCGAGCAGGTCGCCCTGTTCGCCGCCGACACCAACCTGGTGCGGCTGCCCGAGGGCATGGACCCGGTGGTCGCGGCCTCGCTGGGCTGCCGGTTCGCGACCGCGTACCGCGGCGTCACCGCCCACGGACGGGTCGGCGAGGGCGACTGGGTCGCGGTGTACGGCTGCGGCGGCGTCGGTCTGTCAGCCATCCAGATCGCGCTGGCGCTGGGCGCCCGGGTGGTGGCCGTCGACGTGGCCGAGCCGGCGCGCCGGCGGGCGGCCGAGCTCGGCGCCACCAGCCTCGAGGCCGACGGGGCGAGCGAGCGGATCGTCGAGCTGACCGGCGGCGGCGCGCACGTGGCGATCGACGCGCTCGGGTCGGCCTCGACCTCCCTGGCCGGCGTCCGGAGTCTGCGGCGCCGCGGCCGCTACGTGCAGGTCGGGCTGATGCTCGGGGCCGACGCCCGCGCCCCGCTGCCCTGGGACCTGGTGGTCTCGTACGAGCTCGAGGTGCACGGCTCCCACGGCATGGCCGCCCGCGACTACCCGGCGATGCTGGCCATGGTGACCTCCGGGGTGCTGCGCCCGCACGAGCTGGTCGGACGGGTCATCACGCCTGGCCGAGGCCCCGGCCGCCCTGATGGCGATGGACTCCCCCACCGCGTCGACCCCCGGGTTGACCGTCGTCGACCTCAGCCGCCACTGACAGTGTCCCTCGCACCGACCCCGGATGGCCGCGCCACCGTGGAGCGGCTGCGCGACGCCCAGCACGCGTGGGCCGATGCCGTCGGCGCGGAGGTCGGCGTGGACGAGCTGCGGGCGGTGGACGGTGAACGGGGTCATCGCGGCGTCTCGTCGTCAGCGCGGCGGCCTGCCGGGATAGTCGGTGCGCTTCCGTGGCGTGTATGCCCCCGAACTGCGCCGCTTCCCGGGGTCTACCCGCTCAGGAGGGCCGCCAGGTCCGGCCGCTCGAAGAAGATCGCCGCCTGGCGCGCCGTGGGAGAGCCCAGATCCGGGTCCGCCCCGGCCTCGACCAGGGCCGCCGTCACGTCGGCGTACCCCTTGAACACGGCCCCGGCCAGCGGGGTCTGACCCCGGTCGTTGATCGCGTTCACGTCGGCGCCACGGGCCGCCAGCACGCGGACCACGTCCGGATGACCGTGATACGCCCCGAGCATCAGCAGCGTGTTGCCCGCCGCGTCCGTCAGGTCGACCGGGACGCCCGCGTCCACGTACGCCGCCAGCCGCTCCGCCTCACCCGCCCGGGCCCGGTCGAACAGCCAGTGCGCCAGCTCGACCGGATCCGATCCGTCCGGGACTCCGCCAGTCACGTCGAGCCGACCGGCTACACCGAGGGCTTGAGCAGCGGGAAGAGGATGGTCTCGCGGATGCCGGCGCTGGTGAACAGCATCACCAGCCGGTCCACGCCCATCCCGAGCCCGCCCATCGGGGGTGCCCCGAACTCCAGCGCGGTCAGGAAGTCCTCGTCCAGCTGCATGGCCTCCGGATCGCCGGCCGCCGCCGCCAGGGACTGCGCGACCAGCCGCTCGCGCTGGATCACCGGGTCGATCAGCTCGGAGAACCCGGTCCCCCGCTCCATCCCGCCGATGATCAGGTCCCACGCCTCGATCAGCTGCGGGTCGCTGCGGTGCGTACGGGCCAGCGGCTGGGCCGAGGGCGGGTAGTCGTAGACGAAGGTCGGCTGGATCAGCTCCGGCTCGACCAGCTCGCCGAACAGCTCCAGCACCAGCTTCTCGGCCCCCCAGCCGGGGTCGATGTCGACGCCGTGCCGCTCGGCCAGCTTGCGCAGCACCTCCACCGACGTGTCCGGCGTGATCTCCTGCTCGACCCGGGCGGACAGTCCCGGGTAGACCCCCAGCCAGGCCCAGTCCCCGTCCAGGTCGATCACCCCGGCCGGCGTCTCGATCTGCCGGGAGCCGAGGGCGTCGGCCGCGTCGACGATGACCCGCTGCATCACGGCGGCGATGGTCCGCTGGTCGCCCCAGGCCTGGTAGACCTCGAGCATCGTGAACTCGGCGCTGTGGGTGGAGTCGATGCCCTCGTTGCGGAAGATGCGACCCATCTCGTAGACCCGCTCGACCCCGCCGACCACGGCGCGCTTGAGGAACAGCTCGAGGGCGATCCGCAGGGTCATCGGGGTGTCGAAGGCGTTCAGGTGCGTGTGGAAGGGTCGCGCGTGGGCACCGCCGTGCACCAGCTGCAGCACCGGGGTCTCGATCTCCACGTAGTCGTCGCGGTGCAGCGTCTCCCGGATGCTGCGGGTGATCGTGGCCCGGGTCCGGACCATGTCCCGGGCGGCCTCGCGGACGGTCAGATCGGCGTAACGCTGCCGTACCCGGTTCTCGTCGGACAGCTCGTTGTGCAGGGTCGGCAGCGGCCGCAGCGCCTTGGACGCCAGGGTCCACTCCTGCGCCAGCACCGACAGCTCGCCGCGGCGGGAGGAGATGACCCGTCCCGTCACGCTGACGAAGTCGCCCAGGTCGACGTCGGCCTTCCAGTCCGCCAGGGCCTCCTCGCCCACCTCGGCCAGCGACAGCATCACCTGCAGCCGGGTGCCCGAGTCGTCCGAGCGACAGCCCCTCCTGCAGGGTGGCGAAGCAGAGCTTGCCGGTGTTGCGGATGAACACCACCCGACCGGCGACCGAGACCACGTCCTCGGTCTCCTCGCCGGTCTCCAGGTGCGCCCACCCGGCCCGGACGTCGCGCAGGGCGTGCGTCCGCGGCACGGACACCGGGTACGGCTCCCGCTCGGCCGCCAGCAGCTGCGCGCGCTTCTCCTGACGGACCCGGATCTGCTCGGGGACGTCGGGTAGCTCGGGAGCGGGCTGGTTGGGCACCGGCCAAGGGTAGTGGAGGTGCCCGGACCACCGTCCACACCGTTTACCGCGCGGTAACGAGGGGTTCAGTACGCTCCACCCATGGAGGACGTCCTCGCGAGTTACGAAACGGGTGCCGCGTTCGACGAGATGATCGACTCCGACGGCAACGTCCGCCCGTCGTACGCGGCGGTCTACGAGACGCTGCGTCGGGCGGCCCCGGACGAGCTGCGCTCGATCGCGGAGTCACTGGCGAACAACTACTCGCAGGCCGGCGTCACCTTCGACGTCGGTGGCGTCGAGCGACCGTTCCCGCTGGACGTCGTGCCCCGGGTCATCCCGGCCGACGACTGGGACATCATCGACTCCGGTGTCGCGCAGCGGATCCGCGCCCTGGAGGCGTTCCTCGCCGACGTCTACTCCGACGGCCGGGTGATCACCGACGGGGTCATCCCGCGCCAGCTGGTCACCTCCTCCAGCCACTACCACCGCGCGGTCTGGGGCATCGAGCCGCCGAACGGCGTCCGGGTGCACGTCGGTGGCATCGACCTGATCCGTACGCCCGAGGGTGACGTCCGGGTGCTGGAGGACAACGTCCGGGTGCCCAGCGGGGTCTCGTACGTGATGACCAACCGCAGCGCCATGGTGACCGCCATGCCGGAGGCGTTCGGCACCCAGCGGATCCGGCCGGTCAACGGCTACCCCCAGCGGCTGCTGGCCGCGCTGCGCAAGGCCGCCCCGAGCGGGATGGACGACCCGACGGTGGTCGTGCTGACCCCCGGTGTCTACAACTCGGCCTACTTCGAGCACACCCTGCTGGCCCGCACCATGGGCGTCGAGCTGGTCGAGGGCCGCGACCTCGAGTGCCGGCGCGGCCGGGTGTTCATGCGCACCACCGCCGGGCTGCGGCGGGTCGACGTCATCTACCGCCGGATCGACGACGACTTCATCGACCCGGTGCACTTCCGGCAGGACTCGATGCTCGGCGTCCCCGGTCTGGTCAACGCCGTCCGCAGCGGCGGGGTGGCGCTGGCCAACGCGATCGGCAACGGCGTGGCCGACGACAAGCTGATCTACACCTACGTGCCGGACCTGATCCGCTACTACCTGCGCGAGGAGCCGATCATCCGCAACGTCGACACCTGGCGGCTGGAGGAGGACGCGGCCCGCGAGGAGGTGATGGACCGGTTGGCCGAGCTGGTGGTCAAGCCGGTGGACGGCTCCGGCGGCAAGGGCATCGTGATCGGCCCGGTGGCGACCACCGAGGAGCTCGACGCCCTGCGGGCCCGGGTGCTGGCCGACCCCCGCGGCTGGATCGCCCAGCCCCTGGTGCAGCTGTCCACCGTGCCGACCCTGATCGGTTCGGGCCTGGAGCCGCGGCACGTCGACCTGCGGCCGTTCGCGGTGAACAGCGGCGACGACATCTGGGTGCTGCCGGGCGGTCTGACCCGGGTCGCCCTGCCCAAGGGCGAGATCGTGGTGAACAGCAGCCAGGGCGGCGGCAGCAAGGACACCTGGGTGCTCAGCCAGCCGCTGCGGCTGCACGCCCCCGAGTCGGTGCCCGAGGACGACGAAGAGGACGAGTCCGAGACCGAGGTCGACACCACCCCGAGTCCACCGGCCCCGCCCCCACCGCCGGCCGCCCCGCCGGGTGCGGCCCCCGCGGTGCCCGCCACCGGCCGCCGCGGCGGCGACCGTCACCCGGTCGAACGGGACCCAAGGTCACCCCCTCCGCCGTACCGCTGCTGGTCGGTGGTGCCCCCGGCACGATCGGCGGTCGACCCGAGTCCCTCCAGCAGCAGTCCGAGCAGCAGCAGCAGACCGGGCCGGACCGGCACCGGCTGCCGCGAGGAGGTCGGCGATGCTGAGCCGGATCGCGGAGTCGATGTTCTGGATCGGCCGCTACGTCGAGCGCGGCGACAACACGGCCCGGATGGTGCAGACCCAGCTCCGCCTGATCGCCGAGGACACCTCGCGCGGCGAGTCGGACTCCTGCCGGAACCTGCTGGCGCTGATGAGCATCGACGAGGAGGACTACCCGGAGCCGAACGCCGCCGACCTGCTGCGGCTGCTCTGCTGGGACGCCCGGGAGTCGACGTCGATCTTCTACGCCTGGGCCGCGGCCCGGGACAACGCCCGCCGGGCCCGGGAGGTGATCCCGCTCGAGGTCTGGGAGTGCATCAACACCACCTGGCAGAAGCTGCCCACCGGCCGGTTCAACACCGTGCGCGCCTACTCCTTCCTCGACTGGGCCCGCGACCGCAGCGCCCTGGTCAGCGGTCTGGCCCGCAGCACCATGGTCCGCGACGACGGCTGGCAGTTCTTCCTGCTGGGGCGGTGTCTCGAGCAGGTCGACATGACCTCCCGGATGGTCGCCTCGGCCTCCCCGACCACCGGCAGCGCCAACTGGCCGTCGGTGCTGCGCGGGGTCGGCGGGCACGACGCGTTCCTGCGGACGTACAAGGGTCTGCACACCGATGCCGAGGCCGCCGAGTTCCTGCTGGTCGACGCCCGGTTCCCGCGCTCGGTGATGCACGGGCTGGTCGCCGCGCAGGAGTGCCTGGAGAAGGTCACGCTGGCCAACCCGAGCGGGACCGAGCAGTCCCGCGAGGCGACCCGGCTGCTGGGCCAGCTGCGGGCGAGGTTGGAGTACACCCCGATGCAGGAGATCCTCGGCGCCCTGGACGACGAGATGACCGGCGTGCAAGGGGTGTGCGCGGTGGTCAGCGAGGTGGTCGCCACCACCTTCTTCGCCGCCGCCGACCCGACCGCCTGGATCACGGAGGGGACCCGCTGATGCGCCTCAACATCGTGCACAAGACCGGCTTCCGGTACGCCTCGCCGGTCCGCGCCTCCTACAACGAGGCCCGGATGACCCCGTCGGTCAACTCCACCCAGACGGTGTGGAGCAGCCGGCTGAGCATCGAGCCGGCCGCCTGGAGCATCAACTACACCGACTACTGGGGCACGGCCGTGACCACCTTCGAGGTGCACGAGCGGCACTCGCGGCTGACCGTACGGTCCCAGGCCGTGGTCGAGACCCGCGGCGACGGGCTGCCCTGGGACACCGACCGCCGGGTGCCGACGAGCGACCTCGGCTGGGCCGCGCTGCAGGACCGCGGGGTGACCGACTCGATGTCGGAGTTCCTGACCGTGAACGAGCGGACCACCGCCCCCGGATGAGCTGCTGGAGCTGGCCCGAGGGCGTCTCGAACCAGGCGCCCCGGCTGGCCGGCCTGGACGTCTGCCGGCTGGTCGCGGACCGGCTCAGCTACCGGCGCGGGTCGACCGAGGTGACCAGCACGGCGCGCGAGGTCTGGGCCGGCGGCAGCGGGGTCTGCCAGGACTACAGCCACGTGGCCCTCGGCGCGCTGCGCTCGATCGGGCTGCCGGCCCGGTACGTGTCCGGCTACCTCTTCCCGTCCGAGGGCACCACCCCGAACGCGACCGTCGAGGGCGAGTCGCACTCCTGGGTGGAGTGGTGGTGCGGCAGCTGGGTGGGCTACGACCCGACCCAGCGGCAGCGGCTGTCCGAGCACTACGTCCGGGTCGGCCACGGCCGCGACTACGGCGACGTGGCCCCGCTGCGCGGCACCTACTCCGGTGGCGCCTCGGACATGTTCGTCACCGTGGAGATGACCCAGCTCGGCTGATCGGCTGCGGATCGGCGCGGTCAGGCTGAGTATCTTGCTCTCATGAGCAACTACGGGCAGCAGCCGCCCAACCCGTACCAGCAGCCCCTACGGTCAGCCGAACCCGTACCAGCAGGGCCAACCGCAGCAGGGCCAGCCGCAGCCCGGGCCAGCCCCAGCAGGCGGCCGTACGGACAGCCGGTCCAGTACGGGCAGCGCCCGCAGTACGGCCAGCCGCCGCAGCCGGGTCAGCCCAACCCGTACGGGCAGCAGCCCCCGCAGAACCCGTACGGACAGCAGCCTCCGCCGCCAACCCGTACGGGGAGCGCGAGTACCGGCAGCCGCCGCCCCCAGGGGCAGGGCCAGTGGGTCGCCCAGACCCCGTCCCGCCCGACCGTCGCGCCGCGCTCCATCCCGGTGGTGACGCTGGACGCCCTGCCCGGGCGCGAGATCGCCGAGATCGTCGGCGACGTGGTCGGGCGTGGTGGCCCGCGGTCGCGATCTGCCGCCCGAGCTGCGCGGCGGCGGGCATGGAGGCCGGCTACGTCAGCATGCTGACCCGGTCCCGCCAGGACGCGATCGCCCGGGCCGTGGAGATGGCCGAGTCCGCCGGTGCCGACGCGATCCTCGGACTGCGCTTCGACTGCAGCGAGATCACCCAGAACATGAGCGAGGTCGTCGCGTACGGCACCGCCGTCAAGCTCGTGCCATTGGCCGGGGAGGCCGACGTCGGCGGCCGAGGACTCGGCCGCGACCCCGCTGAGTGCCGCCTCCGCCACCGAACCGACCGGCCGGCCGCGGCCGCCGAGCAGGATGCTCGAGCAGGACGCGGAGCCACGGTCGGAGTGGGGGCCGCCGCAGGGTCAGCCCGCCGGCTGGCCGTCCCAGTCGAACGGCTGACCGCCCTGACCGGCTGACCGGTCCGCGACCCCCTGGCGAGGGCGCGGACCGGGCTGGGTGAGAATGACGGCATGACCGCTGACAACACCGCCGACCAGGCAGAGACACCGGAGGAAGCGACCAAGCGGAAGTTCCGGGAGGCGTTGGAGGCCAAGAAGGGCCGCAAGGGCGAGGACCACCTCGACTCGGGCACCGGCCCCGTCCACCCGCACGGGCCCATCGAGACCAAGCGGGTCTTCCGCCGCAAGAGCGGCGGCTAGGCCAAACCGGCACCCTCTCCGCACGGTGCCTACGCAGTTCGACTTCGTCGACACGGTGGTGGTCGCACGGGACCTCGTCGTCACGCGTGCGTACGACCACGCCTGCCGGCTGGAACCTCGCACCGCTGATCTCGGTTGGTACTGCGACCTCGACGACGGCACGCCGACCGGGGAGAACGATCCGGCGTCGTCCGTCCGGTGGGTGTGCCCCGCGCTGCGACTCGGTAGCTCGGCCACGGCGACCACGCCGCTGATCGACGTACGACGGGCCGGACCCCAGTCCGACCTCGGCAAGATCCTGCGAGGCCCGGGCGGCTGGCGGGACGGGGGTCATCGCGTACCGAGGGCACCGATGGCGTCGGACGGTACGTCTACAGCGATCCGGCCGGGATCCTGGACGACGGTCTGCACCACCGCATCGAGGGCTGGCCACCGGCGCTGCACGGTGACGGGATCGTGCGGCCCGCCGAGCTCACCTCGATCGCCATCACCCGCGAGGGGCTCGTCGTGACGTCGGTGTCATGGTGGGACAGCGCTCCCGCCCTCGATCACCTGATCGGCCTGGCCGTCGACATCGCCCATCGCGTCCGACGAGGACAGTGACGCAGCCCTCAGGTGAGCAGGAACTCCGGCGGGAAGCGTGCGTCGGTGAGCCGGTCCACCACGTCGGCGGGCAGCGACCCGCGGAGTCTCGGCGATGGCCTCGGCGGCGGCACCGACGACCGGGGAGCGCGGACTCAGGACGGCGTGCGCGTCGGGCAGCTCCTCGGCCAACGCCGCCACCGTGGCGTCGCGCAGGGCCGGGTTCTCGCTGCTCAGCACCGATCCGCCCAGCACGACCGTGGTCGCGGTGTCGTCCAGCCCCGCCCGTACGCAGGCCGCTCGGGCGTAGCGGGCCAGCGAGCGCGCCTGACCCGTCGACGATCCGGCGCGGCCACTCGTCCCACCGCGGGCGGCGTCCAGCACATCCCGGGCCAGACCCGCGTAGACCGGCGGTGCGCCACCGCGGCGGGTGCCGGCCTCCAGCATCGACGCCACGTCGTCGTGCCCGAAGTGGGTCAGCAGGATCGCGGTCAGGCGGGTGGCCGGATCGATGCCCAGCTCGGCCCGGACGACCGCGTTGAACGCCGCCCGGCCGAGCGACCCGCCGCCCATCGGATCGACGATCCAGAACGAGGCGCTCCACTCCACGCCGGCCGGGCCGCGGGCGACCACGGCGCTGCCGGTGCCCGCCGACAGGGCCACGCCGAGACCGTCCGGGCTCGCCGGCCCGCAACAGCGCGAAGCCGTCGTTGCGCAGGAGTAGCGTGCGCAGCCCGGGCAGCGACCTCGGCCAGGGTCTGCCGCCAGAAGTCGTGATCGGTGGACTAGTCCAGACCGGCGAGACAGAAGGCCGCGTGCCGACGCAGCCCGGTGTCGAGTCGGCGACGCCCTCCGCCGGCCATGTCAACGCGCGCCCGACCGCCGCGAGGACCTCGTCGACCGCCGCCTGCTCGTCGCCGCGCCGTAGATGTCGCCGCTGCCGGCCCGGCCGTAGCCGAGCACGGCGCCGGACTCGTCGGCGACCACCGCGACGGTCTTGGAGTTGCCGGCGTCGACGCCCGAGCATCAGCAGTCGGTCACCGCAGCAGACGCTCCGGCAGATAGTCGCGGTTGGCGTACGCCAGCTCGTCGTAGAGCTCCTCGGCGACGGCAGGCTGCGACGAACGGGTGGGCGACCAGGGCCCGGACCGCGTCGGCCCGGGTGCCGCCCCAGGCCGCCTCGGCGGCCAGCTACTGGAACTCGGCCAGGGTCTGGGTGATCGCCCGGGTGGCTCGCGGCAGCGGCGGCTGCGGCACCGGGATGAGCGCCGCCGACCGTCGACGTCGCACCACACCTCCACGACCACGTCCTCGTCGAAGCCGGGCAGCGCGCCGCCGGTGTTCGGCAGGTTGACCGGCAGCCGGGCCGGGGCGTCGTTGTAGTAGGCCGCCATCACGTCGATGGCCAGCTCGAGCTCGTGGATCCCGCCGCGCGACCGGTTGGGGTCGAGCTCCGGCGCCTCGGCGTCGGCCTGCTCGGCGTAGTGGTCCCAGTAGCCCGGCAGCTGCGTCCAGCAGGAAGCCGGCCCGGGTCCGCCGCTTGGCCTGCGCCTCGCGGAACGACTCCTCGCCGAAGTAGTAGTAGCGGAAGTAGTCCGCCGGGATCGAGCCCATCGCCACGGCGAGGTGCAGCATCCGCTTGTCCCAGACGGGCGACCGTCGGGTCGTCGGCGATCTTCGCGTAGCCCTCGGCCAGGTGCGGGATCAGGTCCTCGCCGTCGTAGGTGTGCACGGTCGACCAGCAGTTGTGGTTGACCCCGGCCATCATCACCTCGGCCCGGTCGGGATCGAGTCCGGCGGTCTGCAGGATCGGCTGCCAGAAGGTCATCGGACCTTCGCACATCGAGTAGATCAGCCGGTCGCTGTGCAGGGTGACGGCCTGGGAGACGATGTTGACCGGGTTCGTGTAGTTGAAGATCACGCGCCTCGGGGCCACGGCGTCGAGGTCGTCGAGGATGGTCTGCATCGCCTGCGATCGAGCGGAACGACATCATCATCCCGCCCGGACCCTGGGTCTCCTGGCCGATCACGCCGTGCCGCATCGGGATGATCTCGTCCTGCCTGCCGCATCTCGAAGCCGCCCGGCCGGTAGCTGGACAGCACGGCGTCGACGTCGGTCAGCCCGGCCCGCTGATCGGTGGTGGTCTCCACCGTGATGTCGAGCCCCTGTGCGCCGACCAGCTTGCGGGCGATGGTCTCGACCAGGTCGAGCCGGTCCTGCCGCTGGTCGATCAGCACCACGTGGGAGCCGTCGAACTCCTTGCCGTGCGCCAGCAGGGAGGCCATCGTGCCGGCGGCGCGGGACGAGCCGCCGCCGACGTAGGCGAACTTGATCCGTGCCATGGGCACTCCTTTCTCGAGGGTCAGTGGGTGGTGACCGCGGCGTGGTCGACGAGGCGGCGGCGCGGTCGAGAAGAGGTGCGGCGACCGGCACTCCACCCACACGGTCGCGGGCCAGTCGGGGTCGTACGCGGTGGCGGTGGCCAGCCGGGTCGCGCCGCCGGGCCTTGTCCGCGCCGTGCACCAGCATCACGACCTCGGCCGAGCGCTCCCGGATCGTCGCGACCCGACCGTCACCCCGTGACCGGGCACCGCGTCGAGGTCGCCGCCGAAGCTCGGGAAGGTGGCCAGGTTGTCGCGGCGGGTCGAGTCCGGCAGCGCCACCACCCGGGTGCGGGCGGTCGCGCTCGGTGCCCGGCGGGTTGAACGCGATGTGGCCGTCGCCGGCGCCGGAGGCGAGCAGGAACAGATCGACACCGCCCGCCGCCGCGATCCGCTCCTCGTACGCGTCCGGGTCGGTCGGGTCCGGCAGCCAGAGCCGGTCGGCCGGGATCCGTACGCGTGCATCCGGCCGCGGCCGCGCGTTGAGGCGGCTCCAGGATCTCCACCCGGCCGAACCGGCGGCACGAGTGCGGCAGCGCGGGATCGACCGGCCGCGGAACCCCTCGTCGGTCCGCGCTCCACGTACTCGTCCATCATCACGATGACCAGATCGCTCAGATCCAGCTCCTCGGCCGCGGACAGCCGCGCCAGGTGCGCGTACGCGGTCGACGAGGCTCCGCCCACCGGGGCAACCGAGCAGGAAAGGCCGGTCCGGGCGTGCGGCCGCGGTAGCGATCCAGGATCAGTGGCGGCGACCGCCGCCCCGATCTCCTCGGGACCGCCGAGCACGCGGGGAGTTGACCGGCACGGCTGCGACGAATACCAGTCAGACCAGATACGGCGCGAGACGCCTCCCGATGATCTTCGGACGAGCGCCGGATGAGCCAGTCGGGGCAACTGGTATGGTCTGGCCATGGTCGGAGGTCCGGCACGCGAGCAGGCGTACCAGCAGCTGGCGGCGCTGCTCGACCGCGGCGTCTATCCCCCCGGCTCGCGGCTGCCCGGAGAGCGCGCCCTGGCCGACGAGATCAAGGTCAGCCGCTCGACCCTGCGACTGGCTCTGCTGCAGCTCGCCGAGGACGGTCGGCTGGTGGCGTCGGCGCAGCGCGGCTGGTTCGTCCCCCAGCTGGTGCTCGGGGAGCCGCCCAGCAGCTGATCTCGTTCACCGAGCTCGCCGCGCAGCGCGGCCTGCGGGCGACCTCGACCGTCGCTGGAGCAGCAGACGCGCCCGGCGACCTTCGAGGAGGCGGGCGACCTGCAGATCGCCGCCGCCGCCCCGGTGGTGGAGATCGTCCGGCTGCGCGGCATGGACGGGGTGCCGATCACCGTGGAGCGGGCCGTGCTGCCGTTGCGCCGGGTGGAGTGGCTGGTCGACGAGGACCTCACCGACCGGTCGCTCTACGGCGTGCTGGAGCGAGCACGACATCCGCTGCACCGGTCGACCTACACCGTGCAGGCGATGAACGCCGGCGACTGGGAGGCCGGGCTGCTGGACCTGCCGGTGGGGGCGGCGGTGCTGGTGGCCCGCGACGTCACCTACACCGTCGACCGGACCCCGATGGTGATCACGGTCAACCGCTATCGCGGCGACGCCTACCGATTCACCGCCGACCTGTTCCGCAGCGCGACCTGACCCTCAGCCACCACCGGCAGGGGCGCCCGGCCACCCCGCCGCCAGCCCCGCTCCGAGCAACGGTCCGTCCGGACCCAGCTCGGCGATGACCAGCTCTGCCGGGTCCCCCGACCGCGACCACTGGCGAATCAGGGCGCGGCGGGCCACGGTGTCGGCGCAGCCGAGACCGCCACCCAGGACGATCCGGGCAGGGTCGAGCAGGTGCACCACCCCCGACAACGCCTCGGCGAGGGCCTGGCCCGCCGTGGCGGCGATGGCCAGTGCCGTGGACTCGCGGCTCTCGGCCGCCGCCAGGAGTGCGCGGGCGTCTCGACCCGGACGCCCGATGCCGAGGCCCACGGGCGGCCATCCCGGCCCCCGAGACGAACTCCTCGAGATTGTGCCCGAGCGGTCCCGGCAGCTCACCCAACGCGATCGCCCGGCCACGGGAACCGGGCCAGATCCGGCCGTCCAGCAGCACGCCGAGGACAGGCCCGTGCCCCAGGAGACGAAGACAGCCGAGTCCACGTCGCGCGCGGCCCCGAGTCGACGCTCGGCCAGCAGCCCGCAGCGGACGTCGGACTCGACCACCACGGTGGCTCCGGGGAACACCGCCGGCAGCCAGTCGGCCGGCTGGTCCGTCCAGGCCAGCACCTCGGTGCTGGTCAGGCGATCGCCATCGACGTACTCGCAGCAGCCGAGACCGACAGCGGTCACGGCGACGCCCTCCTGACCGGCCCTCTCCTGACCAGCCAGGGCGGCCAGCTCGGCGGCGAGCCGGCGCAGCGCCAGCGAGCCAGGGTCGGCCGCGCCCGGCGGACCGGGGGTCGGCCGTTCCACCCGATGGCGGACTCCGTGGTCGTCGATCAGGGCCCCGACCAGCTTGGTGCCGCCGACGTCGATCGCGACCGTCAGCCCCGACACGACACCACCCCGGCCGGTCCGCTCACGGCCGCCACCCGTCGGGCACCCGGGCGGACCCCTGCAGATAGGTCGCCGGACGGTCCGCCCGCACCAGCGTCCGCAGCTCGTGACCGGCCGGGACGAAGCAGGCGTCGCCGGCCTGCAGACAGCCGACCGTGTACGCGGACTCGGCGGCGTCGGGATCGCGGATGTCGACCCACAGCTCGCCCTCGACCACCCGCAGCACCGTCTCCTTCTCCTGGCGGGCGAACTCGTCGACCGTGCCGGGCTGGACCTCGCCCCGCACCACGGTCAGCAACGGGGTGTCCAGCAGCGTCCAGACCAGGTGGCCCGGCGAGGCGTCCCGGAAGGACAGCAGACCGTCGTCCACCCGCAACGGCACCAACCGGCGCCCCGCGCGCTGCTCGGTCAGCGTCCCGCGGCCAGCGGCCCTCCCAGCGGCGATCCCGGTAGCGGGTCTCGGCCAGCAGCGGCCGGGTCCGGCCGTAGGTGGAGGCGGTGCCGAGCACCGGCGGCGGGGACATGAACTCCACCACCCGGACCGTCTGCGGGCCGACGGCGAAGCCGTGGTGCCAGGTGTCGCGGCCGAAGTAGACCCCGCTTCCCTCCGGCACCAGCGACGACCTCGCCGGACTCCGGGTCGGCCAGGCACAAGCGTGCCGGCCACGCACAGGTAGGCCACGTCGGCCGCGAACAGCGTCGGGTTGCTCGCGGTGTGCCCGAACCGGCCGCCGGGCGGCAGCTCGAACTCCAGCACGTGCAGCTGATCGGAGGACGAGATGACCCGATCGGTCACGAAGCCGCCCTCGGCGTCTCCCCACACGTGGTGGGCGGCGTCGGCGCGACGAATCAGCTGCGGCTCGTCGAAATGGGGCCGCGGGGTGTTGCGTCGAACCGTCGGTGAGGTCATGTGGTCAAATCTGGCATAACTGGTCTGCCCGCGGTACGTTGGGCGGGCAGAACACGAAGATCCGACTCGAGTTCGAGGAGCGTCATGGCGGAGGCGGTCTCGGTAGGCATCATCGGCTGCGGCAGCGTGATGCAGCACGCGTACATGCCGCTGCTGGTGAACGAGATCGCTCGGGGCCACGCCTCCGCCGCCGACCGTGTGCGACCTCCGGGCCGACCGGATCGCCGAGGTCGAGGCGGAGTACCCGACGTCGGGCAGCACCCTCGATCCCCAGGTGATCATCGACGACCCCACCATCGACCTGGTGGTGGTGCTGACCTCGATGCCCGACGCACGGCGATCTGGCCGAGCGGGCGCTCGCCGCCGGCCACCACGTGCTGGTCGAGAAGCCGATGTCACTCACCCTGGATCAGGCGGCCCGGCTGGTCGAGCTCGACCGCACCGGCGCCGCGAACCTGCTCTGCGCGCCGCACGTGCTGCTCAGTCCGGACTACCAGCGGATGGCTCGCGATGATGGCCGAGGGACTGATCGGTCGACCGCTGCTGGCCCGGGCCCGCTACGGCTGGAACGGTCCCGACTGGGGTCAGTGGTTCTACGCGCCCCGGCGGCGGACCGCTGTTCGACCTCGGCGTCTACAACGTGACCACCCTGACCGGACTGCTCGGTCCCTGCCGCTCGGTGACGGCGATGACCACGCTGACCCGGCCGACGCCGGGTGGTCGACGGCGAGGAGATCGAGGTCCAGACCGACGACACCTTCCAGATCCTGCTCGAGCTCGGCGGGGACGACCGGCAGCGTGCTGGCCACCGTGACCACCGCGTTCGGCATGCAGCAGTACCTGGGCCCGGCGGTCGAGGTGTACGGCCTCGACGGCACGGTGCAGATGCTCGGCGACGACTGGGCGCCGGACGGACTCCAGCTGTGGCAGAACTCGGTCGGGGCCTGGCAGACCTACCACAGCAAGTCGCGCTACTGGCCGTGGACCGACGGGCTCCGGCACATGATCGACTGCATCCGGACCGGCCGGCAGCCCTACACCCGGCCCGAGCACGCGTACCACGTGCTGGAGATCATGCTGGCCGCGATGGAAGCGGCCGCCACCGGGACCACCCAGCAGATCACCAGCACCTTCGAGCCGCCCCGCCCATGTCGGCCCGCGACTCCGGACCCCAGCACCTGATCCACGACCGGGTGCACGAGGACGCGCAGTAGCTCCCCATCAGCAGCAGCTCCACCAGCAGTAGCAGCACACCAGCAGGAGACCGACCCGCAGCCTCGACGAGGAGACACCATGATCACCACCCGCCGGACCTTCCTCGGCCTCGCGGCCGCGGCCGTCACCATCCCGATCGCGGGCTGCGCCCCGGGCGGCTCGGCGCCCACCGCAGTCGTCGGCCCCCTCCGACGTGAACACCGACCCGGGTCGCTGCCCGAGGCCACCATCACCACGCTGGACACCTGGACCGACAAGGCGTCGATGCAGGCGCAGTGGGTGACCGCGGTCAACGCCGCCTTCACCGCGAAGTACCCGAAGCTCAAGGTCAAGCGGACCAGCGCCACCTTCGACGACATCAACAAGACCCTGAAGCTCAAGCTGTCCGACGCCTCGACCCCCGACGTGGTCCCGGCCAACAACGGCTGGCAGGGCATCGGCACCTTCGCCAAGGCCGGACTGATCTTGAACCTGGACGCGTACGCGAAGGGCGTACGGCTGGGACAAGCGGATCCCGGCGACCATCGCCAAGCAGCACCAGGTCAGCGCCGACGGCAGCCAGATCGGCACCGGCTCGTTCTTCGGGGTGCCGATCGCCCAGGGCGGCTTCATCACCGTCTACTACAACCGGGCCAAGCTGGAGAAGCTCGGCGGGACGGTGCCGACGACCTTCGACGAGTTCAAGCAGACGCCTGGCCGCGGCCAAGTCGGCCGGCGAGGTGCCGATGATGATCGGCACCCAGGACCAGTGGCTGAGCACCACCACGCTGTTCGCCCTGATGAACGTGTTCGCCGAGCAAGCAGAAGATCGCCGACTTCGTCTACGGCACCGGCGGCACGGCCGCCGACATCGGGATGAAGGAGGCGGGCGCGATCTACCAGCAGTGGGCCAAGCCGACAGCTACCTGCCGAAGAACTTCGCCGGCACCCCCGGCTCGGACTCCGGTCAGGCGTTCGTCGAGGGCACCGGCGTCTTCTACTTCTACTACAGCGATTCGCTGCCCGTTCAACAACGTCGAGACCGCCAACAAGTTCGGCACGTTCCTGCTGCCGACCGAGGGCATGCCGTTGCAGGCCACCGGGGCCATCGAACCAGAACTTCTCCATCGCCACCAAGAGCAAGAGCCCGGACGCGGCGGCCGCGTACCTGGACTTCGTCTCCAGCAGGAGGCCGGGGAGATCGCCCTGAAGACCGGCGTGATGCCGTTCAACGGCACGTTCGAGAAGCCGGCCGAGGCCGGCGCGCTGCTCGCCGACGAGCTGGCCGAGCTGAACGCGGTGCAGGAGACCGACGGTTTCGTGCCCTACTTCGACTGGGCGTCGCCGACCATGCTGGACACCCTGGGGGCCCAGACCCAGCTGCTGCTGGCCGGCAAGATCACCCCCGATCAGCTCGTCGAGGCCTGCCAGAAGGACTACGACGCCTTCCGGAAGTCGCAGGGCAAGTAGGACCGTGGCCGAACCGTCGGTATCGGCAGCGAGCCCACTCACCCACGCCCGCCGGGCGCGACAGCACGGCCTGCCCGCTGCTCGCGGCCCGCGGCGGGGGCGGCGTCGCTGGGTGGGCTGGCTCTACGTGCTGCCGGCCCTGCTGCTGTACGCCTTCGTCGTGCTGCTGCCGGCGGTGCAGAGCATCAACTACTCGCTCTACCGCTGGGACGGGGTGTCCGCGGCAGTGTTCGTGGGCCTCGACAACTACGCGGCCTTCTTCGACGATCCCGACTGCTGGCCGAGGCCATCGCCCACATCGGCGTGCTGGTGATCTTCTACGCCGTGCTGCCCGATCATCCTCGGCCTGCTCAGCGCGGCGCTGCTCGCCCGCTACCGGCGGCCGGGGTTCGCGGTCTTCCGCTGGGTGATCTTCCTGCCCCAGGTGCTCACCTCCGTGGTGGTCGCCGTGCTGTGGAAGCAGCTGTACGGTCCCGAGGGCCCGATCAACACCGCGCTGCAGGCCATCGGGCTCGGCGCCCTGGCCCGCGACTGGCTGGGTGACTTCACCCTGGCCCTGCCCGCGCTCGGTCTGGTCGGGACCTGGACCACGTTCGGCCTGTGCATGGTGCTGTTCGTCTCCGGCTCGGCGTCGATCTCCACCAGCCTGTACGACGCCGCCCGGGTGGACGGGGCCGGGCTGGTCCGGGAGTTCTTCGCGGTCACCCTGCCCGGGCTGCGACCGCAGATCGCGGTGGCGCTCACCCTGACCGTGACCGGGGCGCTGCGCACCTTCGACCTGGTCTGGCTGACCACCCGCGGTGGACCGGGCACCTCGACCATCACGCCGTCGTTCCTGCTGTACACCAAGGCGTTCGCGGTCGGCGACGTCGGCGCGGCCGCGGCCATCGGGGTGGTGATGGCGGTGACCTGCCTGCTCGTGGCGCTGGTCATCGTCCGACTGGTGGAGCGGGAGGCCTGATGGCCGGCACCCGGCTCGAGACCGTGTTCTCGTACGCGATCCTGGTGCTGTTCTCGCTGGCGGTGCGTGCTGCCGGTGGGCTGGCTGCTGCTCGCCGCCACCAGCCCGAAGGCCAACGCCGGGGTGGATCTGGCGAACATCCGGCTCGGCGAACTTCGTCGACGCCTGGGTGCAGGCCGACTTCGGCCGCCCACCTGCTCAACAGCCTGATCATCTGCGTCGGCGCGGTGGTGATCACGTCGACGGTGTCGATCCTGGCCGGCTACGGGCTGACCATCCTGGCCATGCCGGGCAGCCGGATCGTCTTCCCGATCATCCTGGCCGGCATCATGATCCCGCTGGAGGGGATCCTGGTCCCGCTCTACTTCAACCTGCGCTCGGTCGGCCTGACCTCCAGCCTGTTCGGGCTGGTGATCGCCCACGCCGGCCTCGGGGTGTCCTTCGGCGTGTTCTGGATGCGCGCGACCCTGCAGGCCGTGCCCCGCGAGCTGGTCGAGTCGGCCGAGCTGGACGGAGCCGGTCGGCTGCGGATGCTCTGGTCGATCGTGCTGCCGGTGATCCGGCCCGGGCTGATCACCATGGTGCTGCTGATGTTCATGTGGACCTGGAACGACTACTTCCTGGCCTTCGTGCTGATCAACGACGAGAGCCAAGATGCCGGTCACCCTGGCGCTGGGCTCGTTCTCCACCCGCTACACCCAGCAGCTCAACCTGATGGCCGCCGCGGCGGTGCTGGTCGCCCTGCCCGTGTTGATCCTGTACATGTTCTTCCAGCGGCAGTTCATCCAGGGCGTCATGTCGGGGGCGCTGAAGGGCTGAGCCGGCGCGGCGGTGGCGAGCAGAGGGCCAGAGCCGCACCGCCTAGCATGCCGGTGTGCCGAGCACACCGATCCGTGCCGACGACCAGGGTACCTGCAGGAGAGCCGAGGTCAGGTGCTCGCTTCGCGTCGACGGGCTGAGCGAGTACGAGCTCCGCCGCCCGATGACCCCCACGGGGACGAACCTCCTGGGCGTGGTGAAGCACCTGATCGGCATCGAGGCCGGCTACCTCGGCGCGTGTCTGGACCGGCCGTTCGCTCGGACCGCTGCCCTGGATCGACGACGACGCGGCCGGTCCGAACGCCGACATGTGGGCCACCGCCGACGAACCCGCGGACATACCTCGTCGACCTGTACCGGCAGGCCTGCGACCACTCCGACGCGGTGCTCGCCGAGCTCGGTCTCGAGGCGGCGGCCTCCGTGCCGTGGTGGCCTGAGGGATCCCGGCTGACGACCGCCGGGGCGCTGCTGTCGCGGGTGCTGAAGGACACGGCCATGCACGCCGGGCAGCTGCAGATCCTGCGCGAGCTCGTGGACGGCCGAGCGGGGTCGGATCGTGCGGACGCCGGGGATGACGCGTGGTGGTCGGACTACACCCAGCGTCTGGAGCAGGTGGCCCGCCGGTTCCGTGACTAGAGTCGCGGCGCGTACCGCACCAGGCTCAGCGCGACGTCAGGCGAGCTCCCGGACCCGGATGGTGCCGTGCGCCGTGACCAGGAACTCGACGTCACCCAGGTTGCGGACGATCCCGTCGGCCACCAGCTCGTCCTCCGGGGTCGTGGTGATCACCGCGAGCCGGTAGCAGCCGGCGGCCTCGGCGGCGGTCAGACCCGCAGGGGCGTCCTCCACCACGAGACAGCGCTCCGGGGCCACTCCCAGCCGTTCGGCCGCGAGCAGGAACGGGTCGGGCGCCGGTTTGCCGTGGGCGACCTGGTCGGCGGTCACCAGGACCGAGGGAGCGACCAGCTGGGCCGCCGCGATCCGGGCCCTGGCCAGCGGCAGGGTGCAGGAGGTGGCGATCGCGCTGCGGGCGGAACTGAGGGCGGCCAGCGCGTCGGCCGCCCCGGGCAGCACCACGATGTCGTGCACGTCGTCGATCTCGAGCGCGTTGATCCGTTCGATGGCCGAGTCGTGCCGGTGGTCGGGCAGCAGCTTGCGGACCACGCCGGCCGACGGGATGCCGTGGTGGCCGGCCAGCTCCTCCGGGGTGATCCCGTGCTCCTCCGCCCAGGTCGACCAGGCTCGGGCCACCGCCGGGGTCGAATCGATCAGGGTGCCGTCCATGTCGAAGATGACGGCGTCGAACTCCAGCTCGGCCAGCTTGCCCAGCGTCATGTGGTCACACTCCTCGGTCTGCAGAGCGTCCAGTATCCCGGAACAAACCGGCTTGTTGAGTGAGTGCTCACTCACTATTATCTCGGACGTGGCTCGTGCAACCCCTCTCCCCGCCGACGAACGGCGCGCCGCCATCATGGCGGCGACCGAGCCGTTGCTGATGCAGTTCGGCCGCGACGTCAGCACTCGTCAGATCGCGGAAGCGGCCGGCATCGCCGAGGGCACCATCTTCCGCGTGTTCCCGAACAAGGACGCGCTGATCGACGCCATCCTCGAGGACGCCTTCGAGGCCGAGCCCACCTTCGTCGCCCTCTCGCAGATCGATCCCCAGCTGGGGCTGACCGTCCGGCTCGAGCTCGCGATCGGCATCCTCGAGGCGCGGCTGCGCCGGGTGATCAGTCTCTTCGCCGCCTTCCGGCACGACCCGCCACCCCCGAGCGATCCCGCCCACGAGGACCACCAGCAACGACGGCGAGCCGACAACGCCCGCCTGAACGCCGCGCTCATCGAGGTGATCGGTGACGACGCCGACCGGCTGAGGTTGCCGGTCGAGCAGGTGGCCGACCTGATCCGCGGACTCGTCTTCACCGTCACCCACCCGTTGATCGGCGCCACGTTCTCCAGCGAGCCGCGCGTCATCGTCGACACCCTGCTGTACGGCATCGCGACCCCCACCCGTCAGGAGCCCCACCCATGCTGATGCGCCTGCTGCGCCGATACCTCCAGCCGTACCGGTCCATGATCATCGCCACCGTCGTGCTGGCCACCCTCGGCACCATGGGTGCCCTCTATCTGCCCAGCCTGAACGCGTCGATCATCGACGACGGTGTGGCCACCGGCGACACCGCGTTCATCTGGCGCACCGGACTGATCATGCTCGCCGTCAGCGCCATCCAGATCGTCTGCTCGATCGGCTCCGTCTACTTCGGCGCGAAGACCGCCATGGCGTTCGGTCGAGATCTCCGCGCGGCGATCTTCGATCGGGTGCTGACCTTCTCCGCCCGCGAGCTCAACCGCTTCGGGGCGCCGTCCTTGATCACCCGCAACACCAACGACGTGCAGCAGGTGCAGATGCTGGTGGTGATGTCCGCGACCGTGCTGCTGTCGGCCCCGATCACCATGGTCGGCGGCATCATCATGGCCATGCGGGAGGACGTCGGTCTCTCCTGGTTGGTGGTGGTGGCCGTGCCGGTGCTGGCCGGGTCCATCTGGTTGGTGGTCAGGAAGCTGCCGCCGCTGTTCCGCGAAGATGCAGGGCCGGATCGACACGGTCAACCGGATCCTGCGGGAGCAGATCACCGGCATCCGGGTCGTCCGTGCGTTCGTGCGCGAACCGTACGAGACGGCGCGGTTCGAGAAGGCCAGCGGTGAGCTGACCGAGAGCCAGACCCTGGTCGGCCAGCGGTTCGCCATGATGTTCCCGATCGTGATGCTGGTGCTCAACGTGAGCAGCGTCGCGGTCCTGTGGTTCGGCGCTCAGCGGGTCGACGCCGGCAACATGCAGATCGGCTCGCTGACCGCCTTCCTCACCTACCTGATCCAGATCCTGATGTCGGTGATGATGGCCACCTTCTTGATGATGCTGCTGCCCCGATCCATCGTCTGCGCCGAGCGGATCGGCGAGGTGCTGGAGACGGACTCGTCGGTGGTCACCGCGACGAACCCGGTCGTCAAGCTGCCGCAAGCCTCGGTCGTCGAGCTGCAGAACGCCGAGTTCACCTACCCGGGTGCGGAGTCTCCGGTGCTGCGCAGCATCTCGTTCACCGCTCGAGCGGGCCAGACGACCGCGGTGGTGGGCTCCACCGGAGCCGGCAAGACCACGCTGGTCTCGTTGCTGCCCCGGCTGTTCGACGCCACCGGGGGCACGGTTCTGGTCGACGGGGTCGACGTCCGCGAGATCGACCCCGAGCTGCTCTGGAGCCGGATCGGCCTGGTTCCGCAGAAGCCGTTCCTGTTCTCCGGCACGGTGGCGTCCAACCTCCGCTACGGCAAGCCGGACGCGACCGAGGACGAGCTCTGGCACGCACTGCGGATCGCCCAGGCCGAGGACTTCGTGCGGGCGATGGACGGGCAGCTGGACGCGCGCGATCGCCCAGGGCGGCTCGAACGTCTCCGGCGGCCAGCGACAACGACTGTCGATCGCCCGAGCGCTGGTCAAACGGCCGGAGATCTACGTCTTCGACGACTCGTTCTCCGCGCTGGACGTGGCCACCGACGCCCGGCTGCGGGCCGCGCTGCGAGTCCGAGACCACCGGCGCCTGCGTGATCATCGTCGCCCAGCGGGTGGCCACGATCCGCGACGCCGACAAGATCCTGGTCCTCGACGACGGCGAGCTGATCGGCAGCGGCACCCACGACGAGCTGCTCGTCACCTGTCCCACGTACGCGGAGATCGTCGACTCCCAGCTGAGCGCAGAGGAGGCGGCGGCATGAGCGAACCCAACGGCCAGCGCCCGGGTCGGCCCGACAGCGAGATCCCCGATCCGCTCATCGACTTCCCCACCGCCGGCGAGACGCTCGTCCCGGCCGATGTGGTGGCGACCGCCGACGACGAGCCCGCCCCGCTCACCAAGGCCCCGGTACGCCCCAAGTACGCGCCGCCGGCCGGCCCGCGACCGCCCGGTTCGGCCATCGCGGTGGAGAAGTCACTCAACTTCGGTCCGTCACTGAAGCGGCTGCTCGGTCACCTGGTGCCCGAGCGGGTGGTGATCATCTTCTCCATCGTGCTGGCCGTGTCCGGCATCGTGCTGAGCGTCATCGGCCCCAAGATCCTGGGCTGGGCGACCGACGTCATCTTCACCGGCTTCATCGGCAAGCAGCTGCCGGCCGGAGCCACCAAGGAGCAGGCCATCGCCGCCCTCCGGGCGCAGGGCGACAACACGTTCGCCGACCTGGTGCAGCGGCTCGACGTCACCCCCGGGGTCGGCATCGACTTCAGCCTGCTCGAGCGAGATCCTGCTGGTCGCCCTGGGGCTGTACGTGGTCAGCTCGCTGTTGCTGTGGTGGCAGGGCTACCTGCTGAACGCGCGCGGTGCAGCGCTCCGATCTACCGGATGCGCAACGAGGTGCAGACCAAGATCAACCGGCTGCCCCTGTCCTACTTCGACCGGTCACCGCGCGGTGAGCTGCTGAGCCGGGTCACCAACGACATCGACAACATCTCCCAGGCCCTGCAGCAGACCCTGTCCCAGCTGCTGACGTCGCTGCTGACGGTGGTCGGCGTGGTGATCATGATGTTCGTGGTCTCGCCGATGCTGGCCCTGATCGCGCTGGTCACCATCCCGATCTCGGTGCTGGTGACGGCGTGATCGGCAAGCGGGCGCAGAAGCAGTTCGTGGCGCAGTGGAGGACCACCGGTGAGCTCAACGGCCACATCGAGGAGGCCTTCACCGGCCAGTCGCTGGTCAAGGTGTTCGGCCGACGGGCCGAGGTCGAGGAGGTCTTCCGCGCAGACGCAACGAGGGTCTCTACAGCTCCTCGTTCGCCGCGCAGTTCATCTCCGGCATGATCATGCCGACGATGATGTTCATCGGGAACCTGAACTACGTGATCATCGCCGTGGTCGGCGGCCTGCGGGTGGCCAGCGGCACCATGAACCTCGGCGACGTGCAGGCCTTCATCCAGTACACCCGGATGTTCACCCAGCCGCTGACCCAGGTCGCGTCGATGGCCAACCTGCTGCAGTCCGGGCGTGGCCTCGGCCGAGCGGGTGTTCGAGGTGCTGGACGCCCCGGAGCACGCCGCCGGATGCCGACGGCGCCCTGAACCCGGTGCGCGGCCAGGTCGACTTCGACCACGTGGCGTTCTCCTACACGCCGGACAAGCCGCTGATCACCGACCTGAACCTGCACGTGCGAGCCGGGCCAGACGGTGGCGATCGTCGGCCCCACCGGAGCCGGCAAGACCACCCTGGTCAACCTGATCATGCGGTTCTACGAGCTCGAACAGCGGCCGGATCCTGCTGGACGACGTCGACATCGCCGCGGTCCCGCGGGCCGCTCTGCGCAGCCAGGTCGGCATGGTGCTGCAGGACACCTGGTTGTTCCACGGCACCATCCACGACAACATCGCCTACGGTCGGCCGGACGCGCTCCGAGGACGAGATTCTCGCGGCGGCGGAGGCGACCTACGTCGACCGGTTCGTGCACTCGCTGCCGGACGGCTACGAGACGGTGATCGACGAAGAGGGCAGCAACATCAGCGCCGGTGAGAAGCAGCTGGTGACCATCGCCCGCGCCTTCCTCGCCGACCCGGCGCTGCTGATCCTGGACGAGGCGACCAGCTCGGTCGACACCCGGACCGAGGTGCTGGTCCAGCACGCGATGGCCGCGCTGCGCAGCGACCGGACCAGCTTCGTGATCGCGCACCGGCTCTCGACCATCCGGGACGCGGACGTGATCTTGGTGATGGAGAGCGGCTCGATCGTCGAGCAGGGCAGCCACCACGAGCTGCTGGAGGCGCGCGGCGCGTACTGGACGCTCTACAACGCCCAGTTCGCCGGGGCCATCGAGGACGAGGAGATCGGCGACCGGGTGGGCGCGGACAGCTAGCGCGGCCGCCTAGGAGGCGGGGTCCGGCGCTGTCGCCGGCGCCAGAGCAGGATGACCCCCTCGGCGGCCAGCACGGTGATCAACAGCTGCCGGAGCCACCGGACCCGGGCGCGCCGCGGTCGGGATCGTTCTGCACCCGGATCCGGTCCGGGTGGTCCACGTCGTACTCGACCCAGATGGAGCCGCGACCGCGACCGAAGTCCGGCGGGATCACGTCGCAGGGTCGCCGGACGCTGGTGGCGTGCACACCGCCGGCGTAGGGGAACTCGATCTCGTAGCGGATCGCGTTCCGCCAGCCGACCCCGGTCGAGCTCGGGCTGCCGTACGCGCCGAGGCAGCCGAGGTCGCTGTCCAGGATGCGCGCGTCGGCGATGGCGGAGTGGTGGGTGAACCGGTCGTTCTCGTACAGCGCGGCGAGCCAGAGACCCAGCACCAGCAGGGGTGCGAGCACGAAGGCGACCGGCACCAGCCTCATCGGGACGTCAGAGCGCGATCGTGCCCGACACCCCGGCCGACACCTGGCCGCCCACCCACACCTGCGATCCCTCGGCGCTCACGTGCACCCGCCCGCGCCGCCCGAGCACGGTGCCCTGCGAGGCCACGTACGCCGACGGCAGCCGACCCGTGCCGATCAGCCACTGCGCGAGGGAGGCGTTCAGACTGCCGGTGACCGGGTCCTCGGCCAGGCTGTCGCCGACCGCGAACAGGGCGCGCACCTCCACGTCGGACTCGGCACCCGGCGGATAGGCGACCGATGATCCCGACGTCGCGCAGCCGACACGGACGGTGTGGGCCGGACGGCGAGGACGGTCGCGGCGTCCCGCAGCAGCACACCGACCCAGCCCGGGCCGTTGTCGACCCACTGCGCGTCCAGCACGTCGCTCGGGCGACGCCCAGGAAGCGGATCAGCTCGGCGAGGTCCTCGGCCGACACCGGGCCCGAGCGCAGCAGCGGCGGCGCCGCGAAGGCCAGCCGCGCTCCGTCGACCCGGACGGGCACGAGCCCGATGCCGCACTGCTGCACGATCCGGCCCGGGTCCCGCGGCTCACCGCCGGCGGCCGACCACGCGTACGCCGACCCGAGCGTGGGGTGTCCGGCGAACGGCAGCTCGCCCTCGGTGGTGAAGATCCGGACCCGGTAGTCGGCGTCCGGGTCGGTCGGCCGGAGCAGGAAGGTCGTCTCGCTCAGGTTGGTCCAGCTCGCGATCGCCGCCAGCTGCTCGTCGGTCAGGTCGTCGGCGTCGTGCACGACCGCCAGCGGGTTGCCGGACGTGAGCCGGTCGGTGAACACGTCGACCTGCGAGAAGCGGTGCATATGCCTAGAGCGCGGCGATCAGCTGGTCGAGCTGGTCACGTGACCACCCCATCTGCCCGAACGCGGCCAAGGAGGACATCGGGAAGGTGCCGATGATCTTGATCAGCTCGGGGTCGTGCAGGATCGCCCCGGCTCCGGGCGCACCGGACAGCAGGTCCCGACCGCGGTCGTCGGCCAGCCACTCGTGCAGGGTCGAGTCGACACCCAGCGGACCGGCGACGGACGGGGCGTCGATCGACAGCACCACCTGGTCGGCGATGTCGCGGGAGGAGGAGCCGACGGCGATCTCGAACTCGCCGGCCTCCACCGCCCACCGACCGAGCCGCTCCGACCAGTAGGCGAAGGCACGCTCGTCCAGGGTGATCGTGACCGTCGTCGACGCTCCCGGGCTCCAGGCCCACCTTGGCGAAGCCCTTCAGCTCACGGATCGGTCGCGCGACCTCGGACTCCAGGTCGCCGACGTAGACCTGGACCACCTCCGCGCCCGCCACCGCACCGATGTTGGTGACCGTGGCGTTGACCGCCACTGACAGATCGCCGCCCGCCACCGAGCCGGACACCGCCGCCGTGACCTGGCCGATGGTGAAGGAGGTGTACGAGAGTCCGTACCCGAAGGGATAGCTGACGTCGACCACCGCCTTGTCGTAGCCGCGATAGCCGACGAAGATCCCCTCGCCGTAGCGGACCACGCCGGGATCCCCAGGAAAGTTGAGGAACGAGGAGTTGTCCTCCAACCGGACCGGGATGGTCTCGGCCAGCTTGCCCGACGGGTTCGCTGCCCCGGTGAGCAGATCGGCGACCGCCCCGCCGGAAGCCTGGCCGGACAGCCAGGTGGTCGAGGACGGCCGCCGCACGGTGGTCCCAGGTCGACATCTGCACGGTCGATCCGCCGACCAGCACCACCACGACGGAGTCGTTGACCGCGCTCACCCGCTGCAGCAGGGTGATCTGGTTGGCGGGCAGCTCCATGGTGGTCCGGTCGAAGCCCTCGGACTCGGCCTGCACCGGCAGCCCGAGGAACACGACCACGTGATCGGCCCCGGTGGCCGTACGGATGGCCTCGTCGAGCAGGGCGGCGTCGTCATCGTCGGTGTCCAGCAGGAACCCCGCGGCGAAGTCCACTGTCACCTCGGAGCCGAGCGCTGCGGTCAGCTCGTCCAACGGGATGTCGACCCGGGTCGGGTTGACCTGGGAGCTGCCGGCGCCCTGGTAGCGCGGGGTGCGGGCGAACTCACCGATCACCGCGACCCGGGCTCCCGGCGGCCGGCGGAGCGGCAGCACCCCGCCGTCGTTCTTGAGCAGCACGGCCGATTCGTGGGCGATGCTGCGGGCCAGCGCGTGGTGCTCGTCGACGTCGAAGTCGCCGCCCTCGGCCAAGCGCCGGCTGCGCCTGCCGGACCAGTCGGAGCACCCGGCGTACGCCCTCGTCCAGCACAGCCTCGTCCAGCGTGCCGGCCCGGACCGCCTCGACCACGGCGACCTCGCTGTAGCCGATCGCCGGCGGCATCTCCAGATCCAGGCCGGCGGCCAGCGCGGCCACCCGGTCGTGCACAGCACCCCAGTCGGAGACGACCAGACCCTCGAAGCCCCACTCGTCGCGCAGCACCTCGGTGAGCAGCCAGTGGTGCTCGGAGGCGTACGTGCCGTTGATCTTGTTGTAGGCACACATGACCGTCCACGGCTGGGCGTTCTTGACCACCGCCTCGAAGGCCGGCAGATAGATCTCACGCAGCGTACGCTCGTCGACCTCGGCACTCACCCGGAGCCGGTCGTCCTCCTGGTTGTTGGCCGCGTAGTGCTTGAGCGAGGTGCCGACGCCGAGACTCTGGGTGCCCTGCACGGTGCCGGTGGCGAGTGCACCGGCGAGGTAGGGATCTTCGGACAGGTACTCGAAGTTGCGGCCGCACAACGGCGAGCGCTTGATGTTGACGCCCGGGCCGAGCAGCCACCGAGACACCCCACCGCCCGGGCCTCCCGGGCGATGGCCCGCCGACCGTACGGAACGGTCTCCGGGTTCCAGGACGAGGCGAGCCCGGACGCGGTCGGGAAGCAGGTGGCCGGCACGCTGCCGCCGATGCCGACATGATCACCGCTGTCGCCGTGCCCGTCCGGCTGGGCCCGCAGCCCGTGCGGACCGTCCGACACCAGGATCCGACCGACACCCGAGGCGCTCCACCGCCGCCGTGTACCAGAAGCCGGAGCCCATGGTCAGGGAGGCTTTCTCCTCCAGGGTGAGCTGGGCGACGACGTCGTCGACGTCGAAAGCGTCGGGCATAGGGGGCTCCTTCGGGCGAGCGAGTGGTCGGTTCTCCGAGACTGGTCTAGCAGACCGCACCTGATGTCTGCTGTGATGATCTCGTACGGCGTTCGAACGAGGGCGGGGTCCCGAGTCGATCACCGCAGACACTCCCCGTGGACAAGGTGGCTGGCCGATGACCCGACTTCTCCCGCCGACGATCATGCTGCTGGCGTTCGCGTTGAGTGCCTGCACGGCCGGAGCCGGCGCCTCCGACCAACCGACGGCACCCGGCGGAGCGACCGGCGGCCCGGGGTCCACGGCACAGCCCGCCTCGGGTCCGCTGGAACCCGTCGGTGACACCCCGCCCGATGCGTACGCCGCGCGCCCCATCCCGCCCGCTCAGGTCGACGCCGCGATCGCCGGACTCGACGCCATGGTGGCCGACGTGATGGAACGCTCGGCCGTCCCCGGCATGTCGGTCGCGGTGGTTCGGGGCGGGAAGATCGCGTACGCCAAGGGGTTCGGGGTGAAAGAGGTGGGCAAGCCCGATCCCATCGATCCGGACACCGTCTTCCAGCTGGCGTCGCTGTCGAAGTCGATCGGCAGCACCTGCGTCTCGGCCGCGGTCAGCAAGGGGCAGGTCGCGTGGTCCGACCCGGTGACGAAGTACCTGCCCGATTTCGCACTGTCGGATCCGCGCGTGACCCCGCAGCTGACCATCGCGGACATGTTCGCGCACCGCAGCGGACTGCCCCCGGAGGCCGGCGACGACCTCGAGGCCTTCGGCTTCGGCCGCGACGAGATCCTGTCCAGGCTGGACGAGTTCCCCCTCCGCCCCTTCCGCATCTCGTACGGCTACAGCAACTTCGGCCTGACCACCGGCGCCCAGGCAGCTGCGGCGGCAACGAAGCTGCCCTGGGAGAAGCTGTGCGCCGACGAGCTGTACACGCCTCTGAAGATGACCTCGACGAGCTCGAGCCACGCCGACTTCCTCGCGCGCGACGACAAGGCGACGCTGCACTTCCGCTCGGGCGAGAAGAAGTTCGAGCCGTTGTACGTCCGCGACGCCGACGCCCAGTCCCCCGCCGGCGGCGTCAGCTCCACCGCGAACGACCTGGCTCGCTGGATGATCATGAACCTGAACGAGGGACAGGTGGACGGGCAGCCGTTGATCAAGCCCGAGGTGCTGCAGGAGTCGCACACCACTCAGATCATCAACGGCCCCGCCGAGACCCCGGACTCCCGCAGCCGCTCGTACGGGTACGGCTTCAACGTGGAGACCACCTCGACCGGGCACGTGAAGCTCGGCCACTCCGGCGCCTTCTACGTCGGGGCCGGCACCGCCTTCGCGCTGTTGCCCGCGGCCGATGTCGGCATCGTCGTGCTGACCAACGGGTCACCGGTGGGGGCGGCCGAGGCGATCACCACCGGCTTCTCCGATCTGGTCCGCACCGGGGCGGTGGAACGGGACTGGCTGGACTTCTACGGCACGATCTTCGGTGGGCTGTTCGTCAACCGCAGCAAGGTGGCCGAGCCGGCCCCGGCCGATGCGAAGCCGGCCCGACCGTCGACCGCGTACGTCGGCACCTACCGCAACGCCTACGTGGGCGACGTGCAGGTCACCCGGCGCCGGGGACCAGCTGTCGGTGACGATCGGTCCGAAGAAGCTGACGGCACCGTTGACCCACTACGACGGCGACACCTTCAGCTGGCTGGCGCCCGGTGGCAACGGCGACCCGATCTCGGCGGTCACGTTCGCGGGCGGCGGGGACAAGGCGACGACCGATGGAGATCGAGCTGCTCCAGATACCGAAGCTGCGACGTCAGGAGTAGTGAGGCAGGATCGGAGCGGTCGCAGCGACCCCGGCATGGTTGACATGATGCGGCGATGGTGCGCGACCCGGTCCTGAGCGAGGTCGAGGCGGCCCTGGCGGACCTGAACGCCGACGCCGTCGCGATCGGAGCTGCCGTCGGAGACCAGATCCAGATCGCCTGCCGCGGAAGCCTCGCGGGCCGACCGGTCGATGCCCGCTCGGTCTTCTACGGCGCGTCTGTGACCAAGCAGCTCATCGGCGTACGGCTGGCCGGAGCGATCGTCGACGGGGCGGCCACGACTGACGATCCGATCCGGCAGTGGCTCCCCGAGCTACCCGACTGGCTGGCACCGGTCCGATTGCGGCACCTGATCCACCACACGTCCGGGCTGCCCGACGTCACCGATCCTGCTCTCGGCATCCCCGCCGGCAACGCGGACATCATCGAGCGTCTGCGCCGGTGGCCGCCCGAGCGCCTGCGCCCGGGGTCGACGTACGCGTACAACAACACCGGGTACGTGCTGCTGGCCGAGGCGCTCGCGCAGATCCTGGGACGTCCGATCGTCGACGCGGTGACCGGCGACGTGTTCGCTCCCCTGGCCCTCGCCGACAGCAGACTCGGAGGGTGGACGGTCTCGATTCCGTCGGAACCCGACCCGCCCGGAACCGTGGGAGACGGGGGACTCTGGACCTCGATCGCGGACCTGATCGATTGGCTCCGAGCCTGCAACGCAAGGGTGCTCGGCACCGCGACCCACGAGCTGGCCGAGACCACCAGCCACCTCGACGACGGAACGGAGGTGCGATTACGCCTGGGGGGTGCGCGTGGCGTCCACGCCGTACGGACGGCTGGTCACCCACGGGGGCAGCTGGCAGAGCTGGCTGTCCAAGACGGTCCGGGTGCCTGACCGTCAGATCGCCGAGGCCATCCTCGACATCGCCCGCGTCTTCACCCACACCGCCCCCGACGACCGCTCCGGCGAAGACCGGACCCTCGTCGTCGTCCAAGTCCACGCCGACCAACTCACCAGCACCGAAGAAAACGTTCCCGCGGGAACGTCCCAGCCACCGGCCCATCCCCGGATCCGACCTGCCACCTCCAAGGCGTCGGCGGGATCGAACCCGACACCGCCCGCAAACTCGCCTGCGACACCGACCTCCTCGGCGCCATCCTCGACCGCCACCGCGGCGTCCTCGCCCTCGGCCGCACCCGCCGCCTCGTCACCCGAGCCCTCCGCCGCGCCCTGATGATCCGCGACCACGGCAGGTGCCAGTTCACCGGCTGCCACCAGACCCACCACCTGAAAGCCCACCACCTCATCCACTGGGCCGACGGCGGCCCCACCGACCTGGACAACCTGATCCTGCTCTGCCAGTTCCACCACACCGCCGTCCACGAAGGCCAGATGACCATCCGACGGAACGCCTCGCCGATCCCGTCCAGCGCACCTAGGAGTTCGTGATGCCCGACGGGAAACCCCACCGCGACTGGTACACCGCCGAGGGACTGCTCAACTTCCTCACCCAGCACGCCGACCACCCGGGCCGAGCACCCGCACCGACCGCTCGACCATGATCACCAACGTGACCGGCTTCCACCACCCCGACGCCCAACGCATCCAACCCCGCTGGCGCGGCGAACGCTACGACCGCCACGAAGCCGTCCAAGCCCTCTTCCGGATGCCCGTCCGCACGCCGAAGCCAGGGCGGCCTGATGCCGTGAACCCAGATGTCGCAGGCGCGAGCGAGGGAGTGCACGGATGAGCTACAGCAGGAAGCGGAACAGCGGGCTGTCGGCGGCGATCTGCTCGCACTTGGCCGGGGCGGCGGCCATCCGCTCCAGCAGCCCGGCCAGGTCGGCGGCCCGGGCCTGCTCGATGCCGACGATCGCCGGACCGGTCTCCCGGTTGCTGCGCTTCACGTACTCGAACACGGTGATGTCGTCCTCCGGTCCGAGCACCTCGTCGAGGAAGCGCCGCAGCGCGCCCGGCTCCTGGGGGAACTCGACCAGGAAGTAGTGCTTGCGGCCCTCGTGGACCAGGGCCCGCTCGACCACCTCGGCGTACCGGCTGACGTCGTTGTTGCCGCCGGACAGGATGCAGACGACGGTCGACCCCGGCACCAGCTCCCCTCGTCGGGACAACTCATCGAGACCGGCCGTCGACAACGCCCCGGCCGGTTCCAGCACGATGCCGTCGCTGGCGTAGAAGTCGAGCATCTCCACGCACACCTGCCCCTCGGGGGCGGTGATCATGTCGACCTCGGCGGCCGCGATCACCGGCAGGGTGACAGCGCCCGCTCGGCGTACCGCGGCCCCGTCGACGAAGGTGTCCAGGTCGGGCAGGTCGACGGGGTGACCGGCGGCCAGTCCGGCGGCGACGTCGGCGGCACCGGACGGCTCCACGCCGACGATCCGTACGCCGCGGATGGCGTTCCCGCAGCCAGGCCGCACAGCCGGCGATCAGCCCACCGCCGCCCACCGGGACGACGAGGACGTCGGGTACCCGACCGAGCTGCTCGAGGATCTCGATGGCCACGGTGCCCTGGCCGGCGATCGTGTACGGGTCGTCGAAGGCCGGGACGACGGTCGCTCCGGTGCGCTGGGCGTCGGCCGACGCGGCCGCGTTGGCATCGTCGTACGTGTCACCGACCACGATGACCTCGATGTTGTCGCCACCGATGGCCGCGATCCGGGTGCGCTTCTGCCGCGGGGTGTTGCGCGGGAGGAAGACCCGGCCGTGGACCCCGAGGGTCGGCGCACGCGTACGCCAGCCCCTGGCCGTGGTTGCCGGCACTGGCACACACCACGCCGCGGGCCCGGGCCTCGGGGCCGAGCCGGTCGACCACCGTGTAGGCCCCGCGCACCTTGTAGGAGCGGACGACCTGGAGGTCCTCGCGCTTGACGAACACCTCGACGCCGAACCGTTCCGAGAGCCGCGGACTCCGCTCCAGGGCGGTCCGCGCGACCACGCCGTTCAGCGCGGCGGCCGCCGCCTCCACCATCCGCGCATCGACACCTGTTCCGCCCCCCACGTCCCGATCATCGCGCACCGACGCCTCCCCGACCGGCTGATCCCGCGTCGCGACCCGATCGCCCGACTCAGTCGCGTTGTGTCCGCTTGCCCCGACCCAGCAAGATTGTCGGGTGCAACAGGGCAGCTCGATCCGGCTGGGGAGGATCGCCGGTGGCGTCTCCGGGCTGGTCGGCCTCGCCGTGGCCGAGCTCGGCGCGGGTCTGATCGCCCGCGACGGCTCACCGGTCGCCGACCTCGCCGAGGTCGTCATCGCGGTGCTGCCCGCCGCCTGGATCAGCGAGGCGAGCGGTGTCTTCGGCACCGGCGCCAGGATCGGTCTGATGGCGGCCGTCGTCGTGGTGGCCCTGGTGCTCGCCGTGATCTCCGGCCAGCTCGAGCTGAAGCGCAAACAGCTGAGCCTGGCCGTCTACCTCCCGGCCGGCGCGGTCACCCTGCTAGCGGTCAGCACCCAGGTCGGCCCGGGCGCGCTGGGCTACCTGCCCGCCGTGCTCGGCCTGTTCGCCGGGTACCTGACCCTGCGGCTGCTGATCGCCGAGCTGCGACGTCCGCCGGGAGCACTCGAGCCGATCGCCGCGGAGCGCCGCAACTTCCTCAAGACCGCCGGTCTCGTCACCCTGGGCGGGATCGTGGTCGCCGGGGCCGGACGGATGCTGGTGCAGGCGTCCAACAAGGTGGCCGAGGTCCGGGACAAGATCCTGCTGCCGCCCGCCGGCGAACCCGGCCCCGACCGTGCCGGTCGGCACCGATCTCGATGTCGCCGGTCTGACGCAGTACATCACTCCGAACGAGTCCTTCTACCGGATCGACACCGCGCTGCAGCTGCCCGCGATCGACCCGGAGGCGTGGACGCTGAAGGTGACCGGGATGGTCGCGACACCAGTGACCCTCACGTACGCCGAGCTGCTGGCCCGGCCGCTGACCGAGCACCTGACCACGCTGACCTGCATGTCCAACGAGGTGGGTGGCGACCTCGCCGGCAACGCCGTGTGGCTCGGGCTGCCGGTGCACCAGCTGCTGGCGGAGGCGGGCCCGCAGACGGGAGCGGACATGGTGCTGTCGGTCAGCCACGACGGCTGGACGGCGGCGACCCC
Source organism: uncultured Actinomycetota bacterium (assembly GCA_963759915.1). Lineage (GTDB taxonomy): Bacteria > Actinomycetota > Actinomycetes > Propionibacteriales > Propionibacteriaceae > Microlunatus. The sequence continues at coordinate 253,799 of CAVXBJ010000031.1, forward strand.
GCTGAGCACCCTGATCGACGCCGACATCGTGGCTCTCCTGGCCGTCGGGATGAACGGCGTGCCGCTCGCCCCCGAGCACGGCTTCCCGGTCCGGATGGTCGTCCCGGGCCTGTACGGCGACGTGTCCGCCACCAAGTGGCTCACCGAGCTGAAGGTGACGACGTTCGAGGAGGACACCGGCTACTGGGCGCAGAAAGGCTGGTCCGCGCGCGGTCCGATCAAGATCGCGTCCCGGATCGACATCCCGACCCGTTCGGTGGTCGAGCCCGGCACGGTGATCGTGGCCGGGGTCGCGTGGGCGCAGACCACCGGCATCTCCAAGGTGGAGGTGCAGGTCGACGACGGACCCTGGCAGGACACCGAGCTGGCCGAGACGGTCGGCCCGGACACCTGGCGGCAGTGGGCGTACGAGTGGCCGGCGCGAGCCCGGTGACTACCAGCTCCGGGTCCGGGCCACCGACGCGGACGGCCGGGTGCAGACCGACAAGGACGTGCCGCCGTTCCCGAGTGCGGCCAGCGGGCTGCACACCGTGCCGGTCAAGGTCCGGCCGGAGTAGCTCAGCCGCCCAGTCTCAGGACCGCGAGCTCCGGTACGGCCGCGCCGATCCGGTCGAAGTCCACGTCGCTGTGGACCAGCGTGCACCCGGAGCGCACGGCTGCGGCCGCGATCAGGCAGTCCGTCGGCGAGCGCACGGTGTGACCCGTCGCCCGGACCTCACGATGGATCGCGGCGGCCAGGTCGAAGTCGTCGGCCACGACATCGGTGGTCGGGAAGCCGTCGTACCACTTCAGCAGTCGACGGCGGCGAAGCTCGTCGGAGTCGATGGCCAGCTCCATCCGCACCGCCGGGCAGCCGACGATCTCCCCGACGTTCTCCCTCAGCAGGCGATCGACCTGGTCGCCACGTTCGCCGCCGCGATCGCGCAGATAGGAGACCCAGACCGAGGTCTCGATCAGATAGCTCACCGGCGGGCCACCGTCCTCACAGGTCCTCCTCGGTCGGCTCGTGCCCTTCGATCTCGGCATTCGTGTACGGGAAGCCGCTGCCCCGAAGACTCAGCAGCTCCTGGACCGTCGGCGGTCTCCGTACCGTCTGCCGCAGGGCGAAGTCGATCGCGTCCCGCTTCGTCTTCAGCCCGTTCTGACGCATCACGGTCTCGACCAGCTCGTCGTCGATGTCGATGTTTGTGCGTGTCATACACCGAACGTACACCTCGTCGTCGGCGCTCATCCGGCCGTCTACCGGGTCGGCTGCACGAGCAGCCGAGTACCGGCGCCGGCGTGGTTGGTGGTGCGGACCAGGATCCACAGGTCGTCGCCGACACCGTCGGCGTCTCCGACGATCGCCCCAACGCCCGGGCCGGGGACACCGACGGTCAGCGGGAGCTCCCGCCAGCTGGCACCGTCAGCGGACAGCAGCACCACCGGCCGACTCACGTCCTCGATCCGTTCGGCCGTGATGGCGAAGCCGCTCCGCAGGGCCGACACCGTCGTGACGACGTCCTCGGACTCGAGTGCCTGGTCCATGATCTGCTGTCGGAACGTCCGGCCGCCGTCGCTTGAGTGCCAGACCACCAGCCGCGACGGCCCGCCTCTGCTGGCTGCTCCGGTGCCGATCACGACGACCGTCGTGCCGCGTACGGCGACGTGGTCCATCGACGACCAGTGCAGGCCACCCAACGGCAGGCGGCGCATGGTCCAGGTGCGCGCGTCGTCGGAGATCCAGACCGTGGCGGCGGTGCCCTTCCCCGAATCCTCGTCGCCCTCCGCGGAATCGCCGACCGCGAGCAGCCGGCTCCCGACGGCGGCGATGCCGTTCATGCTCCGGGTGCGGTCGTGGTCGCCCTGCAGATCGGTGACGTCGTACCAGACCTTCCCGCCGGCCCGCGTGTACGTCCGATCGGGCCGGCCCTTCGTCCAGGTCTGGCCGTCGGGCGAACTCGCCACCAGGGCCGAGCTGTTGAGGTCACCGTTGTCACTGGTCTCCCCGACGGCGAACCACCGGTTCCGGAGCCAGGCGACCTGGTCGATCGAGCTCGAGGCGTAGCGCCTACCGGCGGTCGAGAACGTGCCGTCGTCGGTCGGCAGCCACCGCTTTCCCGCGCGGCGCCACACGACTCCGGTCTCGGTGCCGTCGGCGCTGCGGTTGCCGTACGCGAGCACACCCTTCGGTCCGGCCGCTCCCCCGGCGATCCGGTCGGAGGCCTGCGCCGTGACGAGCTGGGCGGGGCCGAAGGCCTCGGCGCCCCGCCGGCTCCAGACCACCGGTCGGCGACGGCTGTCACCCAAGACCAGCGTCTCGTCGCCGCTACGAACGACCGCCACGGGCAGCGCCACGGGCTGGTTGAGCTCGGCCGTGGGGCGTTCCACGGCGACGTAGGTCCGGCCGCCGTCGGCGGATCGCCACAGCTCGGAGACGACCTGCCCGTTGCGGGACAGCTGAGCCACGGCGACCCAGGCGTCGCCGCTGCGAGTCAGGTCGCCGAGCGACCACTCGCCCTCGTCGAGTCGGGACCGGTCGCGCAGCGGGGTCCTGGCTTCCCGCCAGGCACTCCCCTGCCGAAACCACAGCCGCGGCCGGCCCTGGTCGGCGTAGTCCTGGGTGCCTGCCACCTCGACACTGCCGGTCGCACGTATCCGGGTGCCGCCGGTCCCGTCCTTCGCGTACGGCGGCGCGGGGGCCTGCTGCCAGGTGCTACCGGTCTTCGAGCGGTAGAGGACCGGGCGCCACTCCTCGGCGGAGTAGGACCCGATCGCGGTGAAGCCGTCGTCGGTGGCGGTGACGTCGTCCAGGCTGCGGCTGAAGTCGCCGTCGTCGGCGGGCTTCGGTGGCTTCGACCCGCGGGTCCAGGTCCGGCCCCGGTCCTGGGAGGTCCAGGTCGCGTAGGCGTCGTCGGAGGAGCCGACGGCGACCACTGTCGATCCCTTGCTGGTCGACCGCGGCCGGGCTGCCCTTCCCCGGCATCCGGTGCGGTTGTCCAGGTCACCCCGTCGGGAGCTGGTCCAGGCCGTCGGCCGGTCGCGGGCATCGGTGCCGACGAGGACGAACCCCTCCGGGACGGCTGCGACCTCGACAGGTCCGTCATCACGTCCGAGCTGGTCGGCGGCCGGCACATGCCGATCCCAGCGACGACCGTCGGCGCTGGTCCAGGTCAGCGGCTGCCGCCAGCTGGTGCCGAGCGCGACCCAGCGCGGCGCGCCGTCGACCGTCGAGACGGCGATGTCGGTGGTCTGGTCACCCTGGTCGGGTGGGGTGGCCGCCTGCCCGGCCTCGCTCAGTCCGCCGAGCTGCCAGGTCGCGCCGGCGTCGGTCGAGACGCGGAAGGCCGGGGCCAGCCGGTTGCCGTACACGATGCTGGACGTGACCACCGTGTTCCCCGAGGCCGCCAGACCGGTGTCGAAGTCGTTGGCGCCGGTGCCCAGGCCCTTCGTCGCGTCGGCGGCCAGCGGGGCGAACTCCGTCATCGGCGGAGCCGGCGGGGTGGTCGACGGCGGGGCAGGTGGGCCGGTGGGTGAGGGGTCCGGGATCGGCCCGGGCGGCTGACTGCAGGACGTCATCAAGGCGAGTGCGCCCACCAGCACGACCAGCCGTCCCCGTCGCGCACCAGGGGCCACGAACCACGTACGCATGTCCATGCCCGCGACCCTGACAGCGGCCGGGTCCACCCGGCAAAGTCTCGGGTCGGGGTTATCCACAGAACGTGCAGAACTTCTCGGTCGCCCGCTCGCGACGGGTGTCATCGACCGGGCTCCGTAGGCCCGGTGCACTAGGTTCGACGAGTGCGGATTGCGGTCGCTCGGGAGACCGAGCCGGGAGAGACCAGGGTCGCGCTGGTCCCGGAGCTGGTCGGCCGGTTGACCGGCGCGGGCTACGAGGTGGCGGTCGAGCCGGGCGCCGGGCGCGGGGCGTTGATCGACGACCAGGCGTACGCCGCAGCGGGGGCCACCGTCAGCGAGAACGCCCTGCACGGCGCCGGTCTGGTGCTCAGCGTGCAGCCGATCGGTGCTCGAGGCGCTCCGGTTCTGCGCTCCGCGAGCGGCCACCGTGTCCTTCCTGTTCGCCGGTCAGCGGGCCGACGACGTCGCGGCCCGACGAGCCGGCGGCATCACCACGCTTCGCCATGGAGCAGGTCCCCCGGATCTCCCGGGCGCAGTCGATGGACGCGCTCAGCTCGCAGGCGCTGGTGTCGGGCTACCGCGGCGCGATCGTCGCCGCCGGCCGGCTGCGCGAGTTCTTCCCGCTCAGCATGACCGCGGCCGGGACGGTCCGGCCGGCTCAGGTCCTGGTGCTCGGCGCCGGGGTGGCCGGTCTGCAGGCCATCGCCACCTGCCGGCGACTCGGCGCCGTGGTCAAGGGCTACGACGTCCGGGCCGCCGCGGCCGAGGAGATCGCCTCGCTGGGCGCCACCCCCGTCGACCTCGACCTGCCCACCCTGGACGGCGCCGGCGGCTACGCCCGGGAGATGACCGAGGAGCGCGCCCAGCTGCAGCGGGAGCGACTGGCCCCGCACATCGCCGCCGCGCACGCCGTGATCACCACCGCCGCCGTGCCCGGCCGTCAGGCGCCGGTGCTGGTCACCACGGCGATGGTGGCCGGCATGCGACCAGGTTCGGTGGTGGTCGACCTGGCCGCCGACTCCGGCGGCAACGTCGAGGGCGTGACCGCGGGCGGCGTGGTGAACGTCCCGACCGCCGACGGCCTGGGCAGCGTGCAGCTGTGGGGCGGCGCCAACGTGCCGAGTCAGATGCCCGGACCGGCCAGCCGGCTCTACGCCCAGAACGTGCTCAACGTCGTGCTGCTGATGACCAGGGAAGCCATGTTCGATCCCGACTTCGGCGACGAGATCGTGGCCGGGATGTGCGTGACGCATCCGCAGCTGGCACCCGAGGCAGCACCCGCCGATCCGGAGACCACCGCATGAGTGAAGCGATCACCTGGCTGACCATCTTCGTGCTGGCGGCGTTCGTCGGCATCGAGGTCATCTCCAAGGTGTCCTCGACCCTGCACACCCCGCTGATGTCGGGCGCCAACGCCATCCACGGCATCATCCTGGTCGGCGCGATCCTGGTCGCCGGGCACGCCGACAGCACCCCGATCCTGGTGCTCAGCCTGATCGCGGTGGTGCTGGCCTCGATCAACCTGGCCGGCGGGTTCGTGGTCACCGACCGGATGCTGCAGATGTTCGTCCGCAAGAAGCCGATCAGCGGCGAGCAGCGGCCCGAGGTCGAGCGGTGAGCGGCCTCGTTCCGCCGGTCTGGGCCCAGCTGGTCTACCTGGTCGCCGCCGTCTGCTTCATCCTCGCGCTCAAGGGACTCTCCTCCCCCAAGACCGCCCGCCGCGGCAACCTGATCGGTGCCGCCGGTGCCGTGCTGGCCACCGCGACCGTGCTGATCTCCGGCGACCTCGACCACCTGCTGCCGATCGGCATCGCCATCGTCGCGGGCGTCGGCGATCGGGGCCCTCGGGGCGTACCGGGTGCAGATGACCCAGATGCCCCAGCTGGTGGCCCTGTTCAACGGGGTCGGCGGTGGGGCTGCGGCCATCGTCGCCCTGGTCGAGCTGAACGAGATCGCCACCACCGGCGGATCCTCCACGTTCCAGCTGATCGCGACCGCGTTCACCATCGTCATCGGCTCGGTCAGCTTCACCGGCTCGATCGTCACCTTCCTCAAGCTCCAGGAGCTGATGACGACCCGGCCGATCACGTTCGCCGGCTACCCGATCCTGTACGGGCTCGCGCTGCTGTCGGCCATCGGCTTCGGGGTGTTCCTGGCCCTGTTCCCGACCATGGTCGCCGGCATCGCCCTGGCCGTGATCGGCGCCGGCGTCGGGGTGCTGCTGGTGCTGCCGGTCGGCGGCGCGGACGTGCCGATCGTCATCTCGCTGTTGAACGCGTTCACCGGTCTGAGCGTCGCGGCCAGCGGGTACGTGCTGGACAACCCGCTGCTGCTGGTGGCCGGCACCCTGGTCGGCGCGGCCGGCACGCTGCTGACCAAGCTGATGGCCACGGCCATGGGTCGCTCGTTGGGCAGCACCCTGTTCGGCGCGCTGCAGGGCGGCTCCACGCAGGGCAGCGCCGAGGTCAGCGACCGTCCGGTCAAATCCACCGGTCCGGCCGACGTCGCGATCCTGCTGGCGTACGCGAGCCGGGTGATCATCGTCCCCGGCTACGGGCTGGCGGTGGCCCAGGCCCAGCACACGCTGCGGCAGCTGGTCGACGTGCTGACCGAGAAGGGCGTCCAGGTCGACTACGCCATCCACCCCGTGGCCGGCCGGATGCCCGGTCACATGAACGTGCTGCTGGCCGAGGCCCAGGTCCCGTACGGGCAGCTGCGGGAGGCCGACGACGTCGACCCCGAGTTCCGCAACGCCGACGTCGCCCTGGTGGTCGGCGCCAACGACGTGGTCAACCCGGCCGCCGAGACGACCCCCGGCGCCCCGATCTACGGGATGCCGATCCTGCACGCACTGCAGGCCCGCCAGGTCGTCTTCCTGAAGCGGTCGATGCGTCCCGGCTTCGCCGGCATCGAGAACGAGCTGCTCTACGAGCCGCACACCACCCTGCTGTTCGGTGACGCCAAGGACACGCTGAGCAAGGTGCTGGCGGAGGTCAAGGCGCTGTAGGCCCTTCGCTCGGCCCCGCCCCGATGAGTTGACGGCTTCCCGACTGTCAGTCCCAGTACGTACCGTACGAGGACACCGCAGGGGAGGAAGAGTCATGAGCGTGCCGAAGGCACCGGTCCTGGACCTGTCGCGGCGGGGTGACCGCACCTTCCTGCACCTGCTGCTCAACGTCTTGATCGTGTCGGTGATGAACTTCACCGTCTGGTTCGCCATCACGTTCTGGGTGTTCATCGAGACGCAGTCGGTGCTGGCCACCGGCATGGTGGCCGGCATCTTCCTGGTCTGCACCGCGGCCAGCGGGATCTGGTTCGGCAGCCTCGTCGACCACTACCGCAAGAAGCTGGTGATGCAGGGGTCGGTGCTCGTCTCGCTCGTCTTCTACGGCCTGGCCTTCGCGTGCTACCTGCTCGCACCGGACGGCACGTTCACCCGGGCTTCCAGCGTCTGGCTGTGGGTGTTCATCAGCCTCGCGATGTTCGGCGTGATCGCCGGCAACATCCGGGGGATCGCGATGATGACCATGGTCACCCTGCTGATCGAGCCGGACCGGCGAGACCGGGCCAACGGTTTGGTCGGCACGACGACCGGGGTCACCATGCTGGCCACGTCGGTGATCAGCGGTCTGCTGGTCGCCCGGGACGGCATGTTCTCGGTGCTGCTGCTCACCATGACCCTGCTGGTGATCGGGTTCGTCCACCTCGGTCTGCTCGCGGTGGACGAGAGTCGGACCGGCGAGCTCGGTTCCGGCGACGGACGACGGCGTGGAGCCGAGCGAGCCGTCGTCCAGGAAGGTCGACCTCAAGGGCACCATCCGCCAGGTCCGTCAGATCCCGGGCCTGCTGGCCCTGATCGCCTTCTCCTGCTTGAACAACTTCCTCGGTGGCGCCTTCATGGCGCTGATGGACGCGTACGGGTTGTCGATGATGTCGGTCCAGTCGTGGGGACTGATGTGGGGTGCGCTGCAGCGGCCTGTTCATCGTCGGCGGGCTGATGGTGGCGAAGATCGGGCTGGGCAGCCGACCGCTCCGCCTGCTGCTGCTCGTCAACCTGGTGCTCTGGTCGGTCACCGCGCTGTTCCCGTTGCAGGCCTCGATCCCCATGCTGGTGATCGGGATGGCGATCTACATGGTCCTGGTGCCGTTCGCGGAGGCGGCCGAGCAGACCATCCTGCAACGTGTGGTCCCGTACGAGCGGCAGGGGCGGGTGTTCGGCTTCGCCCAGAGCGTCGAGCTGGCCGCGTCCCCGCTGACCGCGTTCATGATGGGTCCGCTGACCCAGCTGATCTTCATCCCGTTCATGACCGACGGCTTCGGCGCCGACCTGATCGGCGACTGGTTCGGCACCGGCCCGGCCCGGGGCATCGCCCTGGTCTTCGTGCTCGACGGGCGTGCTGGCGTGCTGTTGACGGTGTACGCACTGAACAGCCGCTTCTACCGCCAGCTCAGCGCCCGGTACGCGGAGTCCGATCCGCCCGTCGACGAGGAGGAGCCTCAGGGAGATCTGCTGCCGGACCCGGCCAGCGACCCACGGCTGTAGCGTCTCAAGGCAGCTCGCCCGCACCACCATCCGCGGCCGCAGCGAGCAGGTAGTCGGTCACGCCCTGCGGATTGGCCAGCGCCAGCAGGTGCCCGCCAGGAATCACCTCGGCGGTGGCGCCCAACCGCTCCCTCGCCACCCGGACCTGGAAGTCGGCCGGGAAGAGCCGGTCGTCGCGTCCGACCAGCACGTGGATCGGGATGTCCGGCCAGCTCTCGAACTCACACGGCTCGGTGAAGGCGACCTCGGCTTCGTCCCGGCCGTCGGCCGCCTCTTCCGGTGAGAGGACGTCGGTGGGCACGTCGTGAAGGAAGGTGGCTCGAGGTCGAAATCTGCCGGATAGCCACCGGCCTCGGCGGCCGCGAGCCGGGCGGGCTCCGAACCCACCGCACCCCACCAGTCACCGGCGGTCTCGCCGGGCAGCGGGATCATCGCGTTGACGAAGATCAGCGCCCGCAGCGGGATGCGCGCGGCCACCAGCGGCGCAGTGAACCCGCCCATCGACTGGGCCGCCAGCGCCACGTCGGTGCGCCCTTCGACGGCGGCGACCGCCAGGTCCGCGTACGCCGTCAGTCCGGCCTCGGGGTCATCGGCCGGCAGGTCCACGGCGATCACCTCGTGTCCGGCCCGCCGGAGCAGGTCGGACACCGGCGTCCAGTAGAGGGCCTCGCCGCCGGCACCCGGCAGCAGCAGGAAGGTGGTCATCCCCGCACCCTGCCGGGTCAGGGCCCGCCGCGCCAGTGCTCGATCCGCCGCTTGTCGGGCTGGAAGCCGTGTCCGACCCCCCACAGCACCGCCTGGGTACGGCTGTCGACGTCGATCTTGCGGTAGATGGAGCGGATGTAGGTCTTGATCGTGTTCGGGCTGAGGTAGGTGAGATCGGCGATCTCGGCGTTGCTCATGCCCTGGCTGATCAGGGCCAGCACCTCCGACTCGCGGTCGGTCAGCCCTTCTTCGCGTCCTGGCCAGTCGGACCCGTTGACGGCCCGCACCCGTCGCTCCGGCTCGCTGATCACGAGCTCACCGCTGTGCACCGCCTCCAGCGCGTCGACCAGATCGCGAGCGGGCAGCGCCTTGGACAGATAGCCACGCGCGCCCTGGGCGCGGGCCCGCTCCACCAGCTCCGGATGCAGGTTCCAGGTGTAGACCACCACCGCTCCCGCTCGCGGGTTGGCCACCAGCTCGCCGATCTCACCGCGATCGGACTCCGGCTGGGCGAAGGCGTCGTAGAGCACGAGGTCGACGATGTCCTCGACCGGCTGGTTGGTGTCGATCTCGGCGATCACCAGGCGGTCGTCGTACCGCTCCAGGATGCGGGCGAGTCCGAGCACGACGACGTCGTAGTCGTTGACCAGGGCGACCCTGATCGGACCCTGAGCGCCATCGTCGTCTGCGGTCATTGAATCCACCGTACCCCCCTTAAGGGTGTAGTAAAACACCCTATGGGGTAGTTTACTCTGTAAGGGAGCGATCGCTCCACCCGGCCACGGCCGGCATCTAGAGGAAGGCAACACCCATGATCGGACTCATCATCAGCATCATCGTCGTCGGACTGATCGCCGGCGCGGTGGCCAGGCTCGTCGTCCCCGGCCGACAGAACCTGTCCATCCCGATGACCATCCTGCTCGGCATCGTCGGCTCGTTCGTCGGCGGCTTCCTGGGCTACCTGCTGTTCGGCAACAACTCGGGTGCCGGTAGCGGCTTCCTGCAGCCGGCCGGCATCATCGGTTCCATCATCGGCGCGATCATCGTGCTGTTCATCTACCTGAAGGTCGGCAAGGGCCGCACCGCAGCCGCCTGATCCACACCCGGATCACCGGGCGGACGTCCGACCCGCTCAGAACCCACTGACGCTCCCTCGTACGAGGGAGCGTCAGTGGCGTTTCGGGGACCGCCGCGTCAGAAGACGTACGGGTTCACACCCGTGGCCGCGAACACCAACCAGGAGGTCGCTCCGACGTGCAGGTTCGGGTAGTACCCGAACCCGAAGCCGGTCTGCAGTGGTGACGAAGCGGCCACCACACCGCCCTCGATCCGCTTGCCGCCGAACACCTGATCGGCGCCCAGCTCGTTCTGCGCCCAGATGACCGCGTCCAACAGCTCCTGAGCGGCGGCCTTGTCGCCCTTGCGGTTGCGATCGGCCAGCGACAGCGCGAGCTGTGCGGTGCCCTCGAACCAGACCGCCCCGGAGTCGGGCTTGGGGTTGTACTGGTCGATCTGCGCGGACGTGTCGGCCTGCAGTGATCCGCTGGCGAACGCCACACCGGACACCTTCTGATTGCCCTTCAGCGCGGAGTTGAGCCGTTGCGGGGTGTCGGTGGTGGCCAGGTTGGCCGCGGCCCAGTCCAGCGCCGGCGCGTACGCACCCTGCCGGCGCACCAGCCACGACCAGGTCTGCGGATCCAGCGGCAGCTGGGTGCCGAGCTTGTTGATCGTGCTCCCGTCCGCTTCGCTGCCCGTCCAGAAGAAGCCGTCGGCGTCGTTCCAGGTCTGCTCCACGAAGGCCCAGGCGTGATCGGACCGATCCCGCCACACCCGTTGTCCCGTGAGGGTCTGGATGAGCCGGAAGAACCCCGCCACGTCGATGTTGTGCTCGGTCGACTTGCGAGTCTCCAGACCGGCCGTCGCGCCGAACGTGTAGCCCCCGAGCCCTGCGGTGGAGTAGGTGTTCGTCTGGATCCACTCCGCGATCTTGACGGCACCGGTCCGATAGCGAGCGATCCCGGTCGCCCGGGCCAGCTGCGCCAGGGCGATCCCCGCCCATGCCATGTCGCCGACCGCGGTGCCGACCAGCCCGTACTCGTACGCGAAGTGAACGTTGCCGTCGTCGAAGATGAAGGTGTCCGCGTGGTACGCCTGCCGCAGCCGTCCGTCGGTGAAGTCCGCGTCGTGAGTCTGGGCGTAGAGGAGGCCGTCGCCCAGCGCCCGGGCCGCCGCTCCCTCGCCCGCGTTCAACAGCGCGATGATGGCCAGGGCGTTGTCATAGACGAAGGCGACGTCGGTCAGCCCCGAGCTGTCCTGGTAGCTCTGCGCCAGCCGCGGTCCCGTGGTCCGGTAGGCGTTCGTCACCCCCTTCAGGAACTTGATCGCCGCGCGGCTGGACTTGCCGTTCCAGCTCGCCGACAGCTTGCCGGGAGCGGCCTCCGCGGTCTGGGCACCCAAGGCCGTCAGGCCCACTCCCAGCGCGGCGCCCCCACCGATCAGCAGTCGCCGGCTCAGCGGCCGGATGGCGAAGTTGGATCCGTCGACGATGTCGTACGTGCCGTCATTGGTCACGATGAGCTGTTTCCTCCCGTACGCGCTCGAACCCCGGTGGGAGCGCTCTCAGAAACGCCACGGTAGGTCCGGCCCGGCCGGGTGTCAACGGTTGTCCGAGACTCGGTCAACCGCGCCGTCAGCGGTGGTCGGGCGAGGGAGCTACTGCCCGGTCCGGCCGTCGATGCACTCGCGCAGCAGGTCGGCGTGGCCGCAGTGCCGGGCGTACTCCTCGATCAGGTGCACCAGGACGTCGCGCAGCTCGAGCTCACCGTCGGGGTGCAGACCCAGCACGTCCAGACTGTCGGCGCGCTCGACCCACTCCTCCGCGTACGCGATCTCCCGATGCCACGCGGCGAATGCCTCGTCGACGCACTCCTGCGTGCCCACCGCACCGTCGAAGTCGGCGTCGCGGTGCTCGAGCTTGCCGTACAGCCGGGGCAGGTCCAGATCGCGGTCCATCACCCGGCGGAACCAGGACTGCTCGACAGCGGCCAGGTGCCGGACCAGTCCGAGCAGGGACATGGTCGACGGCGGGACGGAGCGGGTGGCCAGCTGCTCCGGGGTCAAGCCCTCGCACTTCAGCTCCAGCGTCAACCGGTAGACCCGTAGGTAGTCGAGCAACGTCGCCCGCTCGCCCCGGTTCGGGCCGCCGCTCTCGCGCGGGTCCTCCCCCTGGACCGCCCACACGTCGCTCACGGCCACACGATCCCGACCTTGCCGGCCACCCCGGAGTCGGCCAGCGCGTACGCCTCGCTCGCCTCGGCCAGGCCGAACGTGTCGGAGACGACGACCTCCGGATGGAGACCCCACCGGTCCAACCGGTCCAGCAGCTCGGCCATCCGTCCCGTCGACGACACCCAGGACCCGTGCACGGTGAGCTGGCGGTGAATCAGTGCCTCGCTGACGTCTAAGGTCAGCCGGCCGCCCTCGCCGACCAGACCTACTCGACCCCAGCGGCGGGTGTGCCGGATCGCCGTCGCCTGCGCGACTCCCGCTCCGGAGCAGTCGATCGCCACCTCGGCTCCCTCGCCCAGCAACCCGGTCAGCTCCTCGTCCGTGCCGGTCACGGCCAGGTCCACCGCACCCAGCCGCTCCGCCGACGCGCGCCGCTCCGGCGACAGATCGGTGCCGATCACCGACGGGGCACCCATCTTCTTGGCCAGCAGTCCCACGGCCAGCCCGACCGGGCCCAGCCCGGTGATCAGCAGCCGGTCGCGGCCCGAGACGTCCACCCGGCACAACGCCTCGTACGCGGTCCCGAAACCGCAGGCCACGCACGCGCCGTCGAGATAGCTGAGCGAGTCCGGCAGCTCCAGCAGGTCGCGTTCCTCGGCCAGCAGGACGTCGGCGTGGCCGCCGTCGCGCTGCCACCCGTACGCCGCCCGCAGCGGTGAGGTGCAGGAGATCTGGTAGCCGCGTCGGCACTCGTCGCACTGACCGCAGCCGCTGATGTGGTAGACGACGACCCGCGCGCCGACGCCCAGCCGGTGCACGCCCGGACCGACCTCGATGACCTGGCCGGCGGGCTCGTGACCGCCGACCACGCCCTGGTACGCCTCCGGCCCCTCCCCCAGGTGCTCGCGGTAGATGGCCCGCAGATCGCTGCCGCAGATGGTCGACGCCTTCATCGCCAGCAGCACCTGCCCCGGACCGGGCACGGGTCGCTCGACCTCGGCCAAGCGGATGGTCGAGTTGCCGGGCAGATAGGCGGCGAGCATGATCCCTCGATCTCTCGGGTCGGGTGTCAGTCGTCGACACTACGATCAGCGACGTGCGGATAGCCACCTGGAACGTGAACTCGATCGGCGCCCGCCTGCCCCGGCTGCTGGACTGGCTGGCCACCCGGGAGCCCGACGCCGTCGCGCTGCAGGAGACGAAGGCGGCCGACAGCGCGTTCCCGTACGCGGAACTGGCCGACCTCGGCTATCAGGCGCTCCATGTCGGCGACGGTCGCTGGAACGGGGTGGCCGTGCTGTCCCGGATCGGTCTGGCACCGGTGGCGACCGAGCTGCCCGGGCACCCCGAGCCGCGGTACGTGAGTGCCCGCTGCGGCCCGGTGACGATCACCAGCGTGTACGTGCCGAACGGTCGCGCGCTGGGCGACCCGCACTACGACTACAAGCTCGACTGGCTCGCCACCCTGCGGTCGACGCTGCCCGTCACCAGCACCCCGACCCGCCAGGTGATCATGGGCGACTTCAACGTGGCCCCCTCCGACGCCGATGTCTGGGACATCGGCGCCTTCGCCGGGTCCACCCACGTGACCGAGCCGGAGCGGGCCGCCGTCCGAGCCCTCACCGACACCGGTCTGGTCGATCTCCCGGCCCGACCCGGCAAGGGCGATCACCCCTTCACCTACTGGGACTACCGGGCCGGCATGTTCCATCAGGACAAGGGCATGCGGATCGATCTGGTGCTGGCCAGTCCAGACCTGCGGGTCGACGACGCGTACGTGGACCGGGAGGCCCGGAAGGGGAAGTTGCCCTCGGACCACGCGCCGGTGGTCGTCGATCTCGCCGTCGACGAATCTGCGGGATGATGGCCCGGCCACGGTGAGCCGGGTCCCGGTGTCCGGCCCCGCGGCACCATCCCGACGGCGGACCAGATGAGGCAGCACCCATGGCCGACCAGGCAACCGAGACCACCCGGGTCAACCAGCTACCCCGCGCACTGACCATCCTTCTCGGGCTCGCTGCCGCGGTGGTCGTCATTCTCGGCGCGCGCGAGCTGGCCTGGCTGATCGGGCCCGTCTTCCTGGCCCTGGTGATCGTGCTGCTGGTGCACCCGCTGCACACCTGGCTGCGGCACAAGAGGCTGCCGGAGGGTCTGGCCCTGGTGGTCCTGCTGCTCGCGATCTTCGGGGTCCTGGTGGTGCTCGGCTCGATCCTGGTGCTCGCCATCGGTCGGCTGGTCACGGTGCTGCCCCAGTACGCCGCCGAGGCCGACGGGCTGGTCAGCAGCCTGCGCGAGTTCCTCGTCTCGCAGGGGATCAGTCGCGACAGTGCCTCGACCCTGCTGGCGAACGTGAGTCTCGGTGCCGCGATCCAGGCCCTCACCCCGCTGCTCACCGGTGTGGTCGGCCTGGTGGCGAACGCGATCTTCCTGCTCAGCCTGATGCTGTTCCTGGGCGTCGACGCCACCGGGGCCCTCGCTCGGATGGCGGCAGTCGATCGACTCCGTCCGCGGTTGGGCGAGGCGTTCCGGATCTTCTCCGCCAACACGCGCCGCTTCCTCGGGGTGACCACGATCTTCGCGGTGATCACCGGCCTCGCCGACACCCTGCTGCTGCTGTGGCTGGACATCCCGTTGGCCGTCCTGTGGGGTCTGCTGGCGGCGATCTGCAACTACATCCCGTACGTGGGCTTCGTCATCGGTCTCGTGCCGCCGGCTCTGTTGGGCCTGCTGATCGGCGACTGGCCGCTGATGCTGACCGTGATCGTCGCGTTCATCGTGCTCAACTCGTTGTTCACCTCGCTGATCCAGCCGTACTTCGTCGGTGACGCCGTCGGGGTCTCGATGCCCGTCACCCTGGTGGCGCTGGTGTTCTGGGGCTGGGTGCTCGGGCCTTTGGGCGCCATCCTGGCCATCCCGCTGACGCTGCTGGTGAAGGCTGTCCTGGTCGACACCGATCCCACCGCTGCGTGGGCCAACGCGCTCTTCGGTTCCACCCGGGCGATGCGGCACGAGTCGGAGACGGAGTTGTCGGAGGATCCCCTCCCGGCGGCGGTCGACGCCGAAACAGTCCCGGCCGAACCCGACCGCACCGGGTGAGCTTTCTAACAAGGATGTCTCAACGGGTCCGACATCCGCGACCGACCGCTCGGTCGCTGTCACACTCTGCCTCGTAGGTTTCCCCGCCAAGGACGTCGAGGTCTCCTGCAAAACCGGCACCGTTTCACCTAGGAGTACCCCGTGAACAGCTTCTTCGATTTCCTCTGGCTGATCATCGTCAGCTTCGCCTTCGTGGCGTACCTCATCGTCTTGTTCCAGATCGTCACGGACCTGTTCCGCGATCACGAGCAGAAGGGCTGGCACAAGGCCGTCTGGATCATCTTCCTGATCGTCTTCCCCCTCATCACGTCGGTTGTCTACCTGATCGTTCGCGGCGGTGGCATGGCCCAGCGTCAGCTGGCCTACATCCAGCAGGCCAAGTCCGACAGCGACAACTACATCCGCGAGGTCGCGGGTCGCTCCCCGGCCCAGGAGATCGCGGACGCGAAGGCGCTCCTCGACTCCGGCTCGATCAGCTGCGGCTGACTTCGAGAAGATCAAGGCCAAGGCTCTCGCCTGATCCTCTGCTCTGCCGTACCGCCTGACTACGAACGCGTACGCGTGGTGAGCCGACCGTCGTCGGCTCGGCTCTCGCGTACGCGTTCGTAGTCTTTCTGCGTCTTGTCCGCGTACGCCACGGCGAAGTCGGCGATCGCTCTGGTCAAAGCGGTCCTTGCCGCCGAGATAGGCCGCGATGGCCAACCGGTCCCCCGAACGGGCGTGGGCCCGGGCCAGCGTCCAGGCACACGCGTCGGCGTACGTGCCCAGCTGGTCGGCGTTCAGGTCCGCCGGCTCGTAGGAGCCCTTCCAGTCGCGGAACTGCCGCACGTAGTAGTCCCGCGGATAGCCCGACACCGACACGTCGGCGCTCTTCCAGCCCAGCAGGATGTCCCCGTACGCCTGCATCAGCCGCTGCCCCTCCACGACTCGGCGACCTTCGTGGGGGTGGGCGTGACCGGGCACGAACGGCGCCAGCACCGAGGCGGCTCGCCTCCTTGGCCTGCAGCACGAGGTAGTCGTTCTCGTCGGCGCCGGCCAGCAGCACCACCCAGGCCGATGTCCCGACGCTGCCCACGCCCACCACCCGGCGGGCCATGCCGATCAGCCGATAGTTCCGCAGCAACCGACGGATCTCCGGCGTCACCGTCTCCGCGTACGCCTCCAGCACCTCGGCCATGCCGTTCAGCAGGCTCTCCTGATCGCGGTGCGGGGCGAGGTCGGCCAGCGGCACCAGGAACGGGGGATCGGCGATCCACTCGGCGTGGCCGTCGTGCACCCGGATGAGCTTGCGCACGGCCTGTCGGCTGTCGCGTCGCTTGGCCTTCTCGGTGAGCTTGCGCGCCTTGGCCAGCTCCCGTTTGCCCGGCCCCTGGGCGATCTGCTCCAGACGCTGCGTCGACATCTCCAGATGGGCGTACCAGACCTGGGTGGCCGACGCCGTGGCGAACCGGGCCATCGAGGTGCGGTAGAAGCGAGCGACCCGGGTGGTCAGCGCGCGCCGCGTCCGCTGGTCGAGGCCGTTCTCCCGGGCGGCGAGCTCGAAGCTGGCCGCGAGCCGTTTCACGTCCCACTCGAACGGACCGGGATGGGTCTCGTCGAAGTCGTTGAGGTCGAACACCAGCCGGCGCTCGGGTGAGGCGAACAACCCGAAGTTGGACAGGTGCGCGTCACCGCACAGCTGGACCATGAGCCCGGAGTGCGGTGCCCCGCCCAGGTCGGCCGCCATCAGCGCGGCGGCCCCGCGGTAGAAGGTGAACGGCGAGACCAGCATCCGCTCGTACCGGACCGGCACCAGCTCCGGGATCCGGGTGGCGTCCTGCGCACTCAGGATGTCGACCGGATCGGTGGGCGAGGCGACCAGCTCGGCCATGCGTCTCCCGCGGTATGCGCCTGGCGCGCGGCCCGGCCGGCGGCGATCTGGTCGGCGGTGGTCGGCAGCGCGTACGGCCAGGTCGTCGTCACCCGACTTTTGTACCGCTATCCACCTCAGTTGTGGTTCCTGCTCCAGAAGATCTCGCCGGCGCGGGGCCGGTCTTGCGTGATGGGGCAGAATCGACCCTCGTGATCGAGTACCGCACCCCCACCGAGATCGACCAGATGCGACCCGCCGGGGCGTTCGTCGCCAGTGTGCTGACGGCCCTGAAGGAGAAGGCGGCGGTCGGGGTCAACCTGCTCGAGCTCGATGCGCTGGCCCACCAGATGATCCGCGACGCCGGTGCGGAGTCCTGCTACATCGACTACCACCCGTCGTTCGGGGCCAGCCCGTTCGGCAAGGTCCTCTGCACCTCCGTCAACGACGCGGTGCTGCACGGACTCCCGTACGACTACGTGCTCGCCGACGGCGACCTGCTGAGCGTCGACTTCGCCGCCTCGGTGAACGGCTGGGTGGCCGACTCGGCCCTGTCCGTGGTGGTGGGCACGCAGCGGGAGGAGGACCTCAAGCTGATCGAGACCACCGAGGTCGCCCTCGCCGCCGGGATCGAGGCCGCACAGGCGGGCGCGAAGATCGGCGACATCTCCTTCGCCATCGCCCGGGTGGCCACCCAGGCCGGCTACAAGATCAACACCGACTTCGGCGGCCACGGCGTCGGCCGCACCATGCACGGCGATCCGCACATC
>CAVXBJ010000032.1:0-54778 GCA_963759915.1 uncultured Actinomycetota bacterium
TCGGGCTCGCCGCCCGGCTGGACCGGGCGCTGGTGCTGAAGGACGTCACCCGGGCGCTGACCGCCCGCGGCCTGGTCCGGCACGGCCTCGACGAGCTCAAGCAGTCCGGCGGGGTTGCCGGGCTGATCGACAAGTTCCGCGGATGAGCCGGGCCTCGGGCCAGGGGAGTGCGCCGGACGGGCCGCGTCCCCATCATCACGTCACCGGGAACGCAACCCCGCCCATCCGCCGATCCAGCGCTATGCGCCGAGTGTCTGGCACCGCGACCACCGGTACGCGCTCGGGCTGATCATCGGGGCCACCGTGCTCACCCTGGTCACCGGCTTCCTCGGCCCGTCCGTCGTCGCCCTGACCCTCGGGCCGCGGGACAGCCTGATCCGCCCTGGTACCTGCCCGCCGGTGTCGTGCAGCCCAACGAGTGGCTGGTCACGGCCATGGTCTGGCTGATCGTGGCCGCCGGCGCCACGGGCCTCTGGGTCGGGCTGCGTGCCCTGGCCGGCGGTTGGCTGCCCAACCCGCGCAAGATCTTCGCCCTCGGGTCCGGACTCAGCCTGGCCACCATCCTGGTACCGCCGCTGACCAGCGCGGACATCTTGATGTACGCGGGGTACGGCCGACTGCAGATGATCGGGCGGAACCCGTACGAGATCACGCCGGCCGAGGTGTTCCGCGGCCAGTTCGACCCCGTGCTGCGCTGGACGGAGCAGCCCTGGCAGGACACGCCGAGCGTCTACGGACCGATCACGTCGTGGCTGCAGTGGCTGGCCAACTACCTCGGCGGCGACAACATGCACGACATCGTGTTCTGGCTGCAGGTGGTCACGGTGGTGCCGTTCATCATCGCCTGCGCGGGGATCGTCCAGCTGGCGCACGGGGACAAGCGCCGGCAGGCCCGCGCCGCCCTGCTCACGGTCTGCAACCCGGTGCTCATCTGGGCCGTCGTGGCCACCGCCCACAACGAGGCGCTCTCGGTGATGTTCGCCGTGGCCGGGATCATGCTGATGCGCAAGAGCCCGTTCGGCGCCGGTCTCGGCATCGGGCTGGCCGGCTGCGCCAAGCTGAGCATCGGCATCTGGGGGCTGGCCATGCTGTGGGCGTACCGGCGGGAACCGAAGAAGGCCGCGCTGCTCTGCCTGGGCACGATCATCCCGATGGGGCTGGCGTACGTGGTGTGGCAGCCGAACGCCTTCTTCCAGGTGCTGCGCAACGGCTCGTACGTCTCCGTCGGCTCCTGGGCCAACCCCGTCTTCTTGTTCCTCGACCTGTTCCTCGCCGACTGGATCGCCAAGATCATCGTCGGGGTGATCTCGTACGGCGGTCTGGTGGTGATCGCCTGGATGCTGTCGAAGGTGGTGCCCTGGACCTCCGCACCGGGTCTGCCCCGCGGTGCCGACCCGCGGCTCGATCCGCTGACCGTGGCCCTGCGCACCTCGCTGATCCTGTCGGTGGCCTGGCTGGTCACCGCCATGTACACGCTGTCCTGGTACGACCTGATCGCCTGGCTGCCGTTGGCGGTGCTCGCCGCCAGCAAGCTCGACCGGATGATGCTGATGCGGATCACGCTGCTCTCGCTGTCGTACGTGCCCGGCCGCGCGGTGGAGATGAGCCTGCCGCTGGACGTGGTCTCGGGGGTCTTCCGGTACGGCATCTCGCCGCTGGTGCAGGTCGCCGTGCTGGTCGCCATCGTGCTGTGGTGGCGCAAGCCGGAGCGGGAGGAGCTGTTCCCCTTCGGTCCGCCCAAGGCCATCCGCGCTCTGCAGCCGGTCGGGTCCCGCCACCGCCTCTGAGTCGCTGACCCCTCCCGGCTGTGTGCTCGGACCGAGTCCTGGTGCCGAGTCGCTGGTTGCACGGAGTCGCTCCAGCTGATCGAGCGACTCCGCCGAACCCGAGCGACTCGGAGCTGGTACGGGTCAGCTGGAGGCGGCCACGTACTCGGCGATCTCGGTGAGCAGCCGCTCCTGGACGTCCGTGTCGGCGAACGAGGCGCGGACGGCCGCCTTGGCCAGGTTGCCGACGCCGATGTCGTCCAGCCCGAGCAGGCGGGCCGCGACCCCGTACTCGTCGTTCAACGTGGTCGCGAACATGGGTGGGTCGTCGCTGTTGACGGTGACCCGGACACCGGCCTCGACCATGGCGATGATCGGGTGCCTGCTGAGGTCGGTGACCGCGCCGGTGGCCAGGTTGGAGGTGGGGCAGACCTCGACCGGGATCTCGTGCGCGGTCAGGTACGCGAGCAGCTCCGGGTCCTGGACCGCGGAGGTGCCGTGCCCGATCCGCTCGGCGCCGAGCTCGTGGAGGGCGTCCCAGACCGTCTCCGGACCGGTGGTCTCCCCGGCGTGCGGGACGCTGTGCAACCCGGCGGCCCGGGCCGCGTCGAAGTGCGGCTTGAACTGCGGCCGCGGTACGCCGATCTCCGGGCCGCCCAGGCCGAACCCCACCAGGCTCGACGGGCCGTGGTCGAGCGCGAAGGCCAGGGTGCCGTCGGCGCCCTCCAGCCCCAGCTCCCCCGGGATGTCGACGATCCAGCGCAGCACGATGCCGAGGTCGCGCTCGGCGGCCACTCGCGCGTCCTCGATGGCCTCCACGAACGCCTCGGCCGCGATCCCCCGCACGATCGAGGTGTACGGGGTGACGGTCAGCTCCGCGTACCGGATGTTCTGCCCCGCCATCTCGGCCGCGACCTCGTACGTCAGCAGCTGCACGTCCTCGGGGGTCTTGATCAGGTCGACGACCGACAGGTAGATCTCGATGAAGTGGGCGAAGTCGCGGAACCGGAAGTAGTCGGCGAGCTGCTCCGGATCGGCCGGCACCGTGCCGGGGTGACGCTCGGCCAGCCGGGCCACGATCGCCGGCGTGGCCGAGCCGACGTGGTGCACGTGCAGCTCGGCCTTGGGCAACCCGGCGATGAAGGCCTTGCCGGGGTCGGTCAGGGCGCTGAGGACGGAGGCGGACGTCATGGCCCCGATTCTGGCAACCCCCACCCCCGACTTCTGTGCCGGTATCGGCGATTATCCGTGTTCCTGCTCCAGAACCTGTGGGGTTGACCCGGGGAAGCGGGCGATCGAGGCCTCGCGCTGGGCCAGCCGGCGCAGGGCCCCGCGGCCTGAGGGCGGTTCGCCGCCAGCTCACGCCGGCCCGGTCGCCGGCCGGTCACGCCGGTCGGTCGGTCAGGCCGGTTCGGGGGCACCGGTCAGCTCGAGGCTGATCCGCCAGAGCCGTTCCCGAACGGCGGGGTCGTACGCCTCGGCCACGTGCGCTCGAGACTCCTCCAGCTGGTCGTAGAACCGGCCGGTGATCATCTCCAGCGCCGGGTCGGTGATCAGCCGGGTGGTCGCCTCGACGCCGGACTCGACGGTGTGCACCGGCGGGATGCCCTTGTCGAGCACCATCTTCGTCGGCATGTACGTGCCCGGGTGCAGGCTGTTCACGGTCACCCTGTCCAGCCGGTCCGCCAGCGTGAAGCCCCAGGTGATCATGGCCAGCTTGGACTGGTTGTAGGGCAGCCACCAGTCGTCGTGATCACCCTGCAGGGCAAGATCATCGAACTGGATCGGTGACTGGCCGAGGGACGCGACGTTGACGATGCGTCCCCCGTCGGTGTCGATCATCGGCAGCAAGCGGTGGGTGAGGTCGAACGCGGCCAGGTAGTTGACGGCGAAGCAGAGCTCGTTCCCGTCCACCGTGAGAGGCCGTGGCGGACCGTTCCGGTCGCCCGGCCCGACACCGGCGTTGTTGACCAGCACGTCCACCCGGTCGGTGACCCGAGCGATCTGCTCGGGCAGGGTCCGCACGTCCGCCAGCGAGGAGAGATCGGCCTCGACGGTCGCGGGGCCGGCCCCGCCGGCCGCGGCCACCTCGTCGCGCAGGGTGCGCAGCGCCTCGGGCCGGCGGCCGTGCAGGATCAGCCGGTGGCCGTCCGCGGCCAGCGCCAGCGCGACCTCCCGGCCGAGGCCGTCGGTCGCGCCGGTGATGACGATGGTCGTGGCGGGCATGGCCCGACCGTACGCCGCCGGTGTCGGTGCCGGCTGGCAGTCTGCGGGGATGACGCGCACCCAGTACTACACCGCCACCAGCATCGACGGGTTCATCGCGGACGCCGACAACTCCCTCGGCTGGTTGTTCACGCTCCGCCAGACCGAGGCGTCGAAGCAGGAGTATCCCGACTTCATCGCCGAGGTGGGGGCGCTCGCCATGGGCTCCACCACGTACGAGTGGATCCTCGACCACGAGGGTCTGCTGGAGTCCCCGGGGCAGTGGCCCTACGAGCAGCCCACCTGGGTGTTCAGCAGCCGTGAGCTGCCCAGGGTGCCCGGGGCCGACCTCCGCTTCGTCACCGGCGACGTCGCGCCGGTGCACGCGGACATGGTCGCGGCCGCGGCCGGGAAGAACGTGTGGGTGGTCGGCGGCGGCGATCTGGTCGGTCAGTTCGCCGACGTGGGCCTGCTCGACGACCTCATCCTGGGTGTCGGTTCGGTGTTCCTGGGCGCCGGGGCACCCCTGCTGCCCCGCCGGATCACCCCGCCGCGGCTGCGCCTGGTCAGCGCCACCGCCCACGGCGAGGACTTCGCGACCCTGCGGTACGAGCTGATCGGCGGACCGACGGGATGACTCAGCGGGCGGTGACGGTGTAGCCGGCCTCGTCGACGGCCCGCTCGATGTCATCGAACGGGAGGTCGGCGTCGCTCACCACGGTGAGCGCGCCGCTGGTCAGATCGACGGCGACATCGGTGACACCGGACAGGCCGGACACCTCTTCGGTGACGGCCTGGACGCAGTGGGCGCAGGTCATGCCGCTGACGACGTACTCGGTGGTGGTGCTCATGGGTCGACCTCTGTCTTCGGGATGGTGTGTTCGGGACGGTTCGGGGCGTCAGGACCGGACGAGTCGGGCGATGGCCTGCGAGGCCTCCTGCAGCTTGGCCTCGGCCTCGTCGCCGCCCTCCGCGGCGGCCCGGACCACGCAGTGCTGCAGGTGCTCGTCGAGCAGACCCAGGGCGACCGAGCGGAGGGCGCTGGTCATGGCCGAGACCTGGGTGAGGATGTCGATGCAGTACTTCTCCTCCTCGACCATCCGCTGCAGCCCGCGGGCCTGACCCTCGATCCGGCGGAGGCGCTTGAGGTAGTCCTCCTTCTGACCGATGTAGCCATGGGGTGCGTGACCGTCGTGGTCCTGCGACGCCGGGTCGGTGTCGACGGGCGGCACGGTCTGGCTCATCGGGGCTCCTCGAGGGTCGGGCCGTACGGGTCGGCTCTGATACCCCCCTAGAGTATGCGACCACCGGCGTTCGCCCAAGTCCGGGCGGGAAACGGCAGGGTAACGGCAGGTGTCGGACGAGATCGGCGGGGAACTCACCGGCTGTGCACAACTGCTGTGGAATCACACGAACCCACCCCCTTTGTCAAGGCCGCGGGAGACCGGCTGACACGGCTCGAGGAAGTTGGAAAACAATCTTCGTCCACGGGCCCGTCCTGGTGAAGGGCCTGGTCAGAGCCACTTTCTGTGCCACCCCCGTGAGTTGTCCCCAGGCTTGTGCCCAGGGAGTGCACAACGCCATGGCGTGTCCTCCACACGGCCCGCCCAGTTGTCCACACCGACTGTGGATAACTTCGTCACCACGGGTGGCGGTGCACGGCGATCGGGGCGTACGTTGGCCCACGCTGTCACCACCTGGGACCCCGTCGAGTCGCGGATCGGGGAGTGTGGGTGGCGGCACCTACCGTACGAACATGCATGCTATTGGTCCTGGTCGTGGACCCGGAGAAGGGGGACGTCGCGTGAGTCTGGCCGAGGCGATCCCGCAGTACGGCGACGACTCGACCCGCGGCCTGGACCGCACCCCACCGCAGGACATGACGGCCGAGCAGTGCGTGCTCGGCGCGATGATGCTGTCCAAGGACGCGATCGCCGACGTCATCGAGGCGCTCCGGGGCACCGACTTCTACCGGCCGACGCACGAGCAGATCTACGACGCGATCATCGACCTGTACGGACGCGGCGAGCCGGCCGACGCCGTCACCGTCTCCGCCGAGCTCGGCAAGCGTGGCGAGCTGCTGCGGATCGGCGGCGCGCCCTACCTGCACGACCTGCTGTCCAGCGTCCCGCTGGCGGCCAACGCCGGCTTCTACGCCGACATCGTCCGGGAGAAGTCGATCCTCCGCCGCCTCGCCGACGCCTCGGTGCGGATCGCCCAGATGTCGTACGCCGGCGAGGGCGAGGTCAACGACATCGTCGACCGGGCCCAGGCCGAGGTGTACGCGGTCACCGATCGTCGTGCCGCGGAGGACTACAAGCCGCTGTCGGAGCTGATGCAGCCGACCTTGGACGAGATGGAGGCCATCTCCTCCCGCGACGGCAGCTTCGCTGGGGTGCCGACCGGCTTCGCCGAGTTCGACGAGCTGACCAACGGGCTGCACCCGGGCCAGATGATCATCGTGGCCGCGCGCCCTGGCATGGGGAAGTCCACGCTGGCCCTGGACCTGGCCAGGTCCGCCTCGATCAAGAACGGTCTGACCTCGGTCATCTTCTCGTTGGAGATGAGCCAGATCGAGATCACCATGCGACTGCTGTCGGCCGAGGCGTCGATCCCGCTCGGCCACATCCGTGGCGGCCGGATGAGTGACGACGACTGGAGCCGGGTGGCCTCGAAGATGGGTCAGGTGTCGGAGGCCCCGCTCTACATCGACGACTCGCCGAACCTGACCATGATGGAGATCCGGGCCAAGGCCCGACGGCTCAAGCAGAAGCACGACCTCAAGCTGGTGGTGATCGACTACATCCAGCTGATGACCTCGGGCAAGACGCGTCGAGTCACGGCAGCTGGAGGTGAGCGAGTTCAGCCGGCAGATCAAGCTGCTGGCCAAGGAGCTCGAGGTGCCGGTGGTCGCCCTCTCCCAGCTCAACCGTGGTCCCGAGCAGCGCACGGACAAGCGGCCGATGCTCTCCGACCTCCGCGAGTCAGGCTCCCTGGAGCAGGACGCCGACATGGTCGTCCTGCTGAACCGCCCCGACATCAACGACAAGGAGTCCGACCGCGCCGGTGAGGCCGACATGGACGTGGCCAAGCACCGTAACGGTCCGACGAAGATGATCACCGTGGCCTTCCAGGGCCACTACAGCCGCTTCGCGGACATGATGCACTGAGGCCAGCCCAGCCTCCTTTGCAGCAGCCAGCCTCCCTCGCACACCCGGCCGTCGGCCCGGCCGCCCGCCGGCGTCAGGCCCCGGTGCCCGCGTGCTCGAGCGGGCGCGGGACCACGAGCGTGCTGGTCGGCAGGTCACGCAGCAGCGTCGACCATGACCTCGCGGCGGGTGCGCCCGTCGTCGGTGGTGCGGTCGAGCAGGTGGAACAGGTCGAGCATCAGACCCGCGGTCGCTCCTCACCGACAGGTCGCCGGCGTCCCGCCCCATGCGCTCGGCGATCACGGTCTCGAGATCCTCCCGCAGGGTCCGGAACCTGTCCCAGAGCTTCGCCCGGGGGACGGCGGCCGCATCCACCAGGCGCCGCATCTCCGCGATGCGGCTGCCCGCGTCGTCGAACGCTGCCGCGGCGGCGAGCAGGGCCTCTCCGAGCGAGATCTCGAGAGGCTCGTCGCTGGGGCGGGCGCGGAGGTAGGGGGCCGGGTCGATGGCCTCCACGAGCGGATCGAGCAGCAGCTGGTCCTTGGTGGGGAAGTAGCGGTACAGCGTCGTCGTCCCGACCTCGGCGCGCTCGGCGATCTGCTCCATCGTCGTCTCGTCGAAACCGTCCCGCAGGAAGAGCTCGAGGGCCACGTCCGTCATCGTCTGGCGGCTCCGGGCAGCCTTCATCTCGCGCAGTCCCATGAGGGCCAGACTAGTACGTACTTCCGATCGGATGTGACTACCACTATTGACCGCGCGCCATGTCGGTCGTAAAGTGGTAGTCACTTCTGAATTGCAGTCAGTGTGGATCAGTAGTCACTACACGAAGAGGTGTTCCCCCGGTCATGACCATGTTGTCGATCTCGTCGTACAGCCTGCGCGAGCAGCTCGGTCCGCTCTCCATCGCGTTCACCGACGCCAACGGGGACGGGCAGACGTTCGCGCAGGACTTCCCGAAGCTGGTCGACATCACCGAGGTCCCGGCCCGAGCCGCGCGGTCCTTCCCCGTCACGGGGGTGGAGGCGGTGGCGTTCCAGTTCACCGGCCCGGACGACCCCGCTCTGGACACCTTCGCCGCCGCCGCGACCGAGGCGGGTCTGGAGCTGCTCAACGTCGCCGTGGACGCCGGCGACCTCCTGCAGACCGATCCGGACCGGCTCGCGGCCGACCTGGCCGAGCTGAAGGGGTGGATCTCCCGCGTCGCCGATCTCGGATTCCGCTGCGTGCGGGTCAACGCCGGTTCGCCGTTCAGTGCCCAGCACGGTGACGCCCCGCCCGCGCACCTGGTCGACGCCCTCACCGAGCTCGGCGGCTTCGCCACCGACCGGGGCATCCGCCTGCTCGTCGAGAACCACGGCGGTCCGTCGAGCGACCCCGCCTGGATGGCGGCTCTGCTCGACCAGGTCGGCGTGGCGAACCTCGGGCTGCTTCTCGATCTCGGCAACTTCGACGCGCTGCTGGGTCCGCTGATGGCGGCGCTGTTCGCCGAACCCGCGCCGGGCGACCCGTTCGCGGACCTGGATCTGACCACGCTGTACGACGGGATCGACGCCCTGGCCGACCGGGCCGAGCTCGTGCACGTCAAGGCCCACCACGTGAGCCACGAGGGTGCGGTGGGCCCCGTCGATCTGCCGAGAGCGCTGGGGATCCTGAGCCGGCACGGCTACACCGGGCCCCTGACGATCGAGTACGAAGGCACCGGTGGCGACCCCTGGGCCAAGACCGGCCACGTGATCGCAGCGACCGCCGCGGCCGTCGCCGCCCACTGAACCAGACGACGAACGGAGCACAGCATGAACCAGCGCGAGACGGTCGACGTCCTGATCGTCGGCTCGGGCCCGGCCGGCGCCACCTACGCCCGCACCATCGGCGACGCCGCGCCCCAGGCCCGGGTGCTGATGGTCGAGGTCGGACCGGTCGTCCCCGGCTCCCGGGGAGATCACACCCAGAACATGACCGACGAGGAGCGGGCTGCCGCACAGCTGCTCACCCAAGGACCCGACTCCGGTGTGGTGCGGGCCGCCGCCCTGTCCGACATCGCCCCGGGGATCGACCCCAGCCTGGAGTTCCGCCAGACGATCCTCCCGGGCCTGTTCTTCGTCGACCCACGGCCTGCGCTGGAGCCGGGTGAGGTCGGTCTCCCCGCCGCGAGCATGGCCAGCGGTGTCGGCGGGATGGGGATCCACTGGGGCACCTCCAGTCCCCGCCCCCAGCAGTCCGAACGCATCCCGTTCATCGCCGACGACGACATGGACGCCGCGCTCGATCGGGCCGAGGAGCTGCTCGGCACGACCACGCACCCGGTCCCGGGGCGGGGGCTGCCCGAGGCGCTGCGGGCGGCTGTCGCGGAGGTGCTGGACGGTCCGGGCCTGAACCCCACCGGCTTCATGCCGACCTCCACCCGCTGGGAGAACGGCTCCCTGCGGTTCGCGGGCACCGGCGCGATCCTCGGTGAGCTCGAGAGCAGAGCGGGCGGCTTCGAGCTGCGCTCCGAGACGCTCGCCGAGCGGGTGCTGGTCGAGGACGGCGTGGCGGTCGGTGCCCGGCTGCGCGATCGCCGCTCCGACACGACGTACGAGGTGCGAGCCTCGCACGTCATCGTCTGCGCCGACGGTCTGCGGACGCCGCAGGTGCTCTTCGCGTCCGGCATCCGCCCGCCGGCTCTGGGTCACTACCTGAACGAGCACTTCCAGATGGCCAATTTCCTGATGCTGTCCGACGAGTTCGATCCGCAGCAGTTCGAGCGGGACGCGGAGAACGTGATGAGCCTCATCACGCCGTTCTCCGACGCCCGCCCGCTGCAGATGGGGGTCATCCCGCTGGCCAACTCCGCGTTCAAGATGTCGATGGGCGGGGGCCCGGGCACCGAGGACCTGTCGACGTCGCGGCTGGCCGTCACCGCCTGCTACGCGGCCAAGGACATCCAGTACTCCGACGCGGTCGAGTTCAGCGAGACCGAGGTCGACTTCTACGGCATGCCCCGGATGCATATCCGCTACTCCCGCACCGACGCGGACCTCGCCGTCATCGAGCAGATGCGGCAGGTGTCGGTGGCGGTCGCGGATCGTCTGGGCACCGCTGGCGAAGGGCCGGAGCTGGCCGCCGGCGGCTCCTCCCTGCACTACCAGGGCACCGTGCGAATGGGAGCCACCGACGACGGGACGTCGGTCTGCAGTCCCGAGCTCGAGGTCTGGGGCGTGAAGAACCTCTACCTCGGCGGCAACGGCGTCATCCCCACCGCGACGGCGTCCAACCCGACCCTCACCACGGTCGCCCTGGCCTGGCGCGCCGCCTCCCGTCTCGCCGAGCACCTGACCGAGGACACAGCCGGCGCCGGTGGGCCTTCGATCCGGGACGGCGACTCAGCCGTACGGGCCTGACACCTGTGCTGGCTGTGGTCGCACACCACCGGCCGTGGCGGGGCTTCGTCCGGCTGTGACGGCGGACGATGATGCCGGCGACTCCATCGCCCGAACCTCGTCAGGCTGACCCCGCTGGCGGTGGGTCCGGCTCTTCGGCCTGATCGAGCTGGTCCAGCGGGTCGAAGGTCAGCGGATCGTGCACTTCCCAGGTGCTGATCATGATCCGGTGGTTCAGGATCGGTCGCCTCTGCGGGTCGATCCACCGGGGTGAGATCCAGACCGGCAGCCCTGCGGCCGTGATCAGGCACTGCCAGCCCTGTTGGGCGAAGCGCCGATGGTGGTAGCTGCACACCAGGGTGAGATTGGCGATGTTGGTGTCGCCGCCGTCCCACCAGGAGATCACGTGGTGGCGTTCGCAGAACTGCGGGGCGACTGGCAGCCGGGGAAGGAGCAGCCCCCGTCGCGAGCGATCAGGGCGAGCGTCTGCGCCGTGGTGGCGATCCGCTTCGTCCGGTACAGATCGAGGGGTTGCCTGGACGCTCCGGTCACGCAGAAGGCGATGTCGGCCTGATCGACCAGCTCCCGGGCGGCGCGGGCGGAGCAGGGGGTGCCGTCGGCGTACTGACCGATCCCGTTGGTCCGGGTGAACTCGGCCCACGTGAAGGTGAGGATCAGGGTGGCCGGGGTCCCGGACTGGGTCTCGGGTCGCTCGGCGGAGCGCAGGCAGGCATCCAAGATCTCGGCGAGGGCGTCGTGGCGCCGCTGGCCGAGCGTGCGGTCGTCGTCGAGGACGTGCTTCCTCGACGGCGAGCCGTCGGCGGTGTCCGGCCGGACGGTGCCGGTCCGGGGGTGCAGCAAGGGTCCCAGCAGGGCGGCGAGCTTGGCGCCGACGGCCGGGGTGAAGCGGAAGTCGCCGACCCAGGAGCCGTCGATGCGCCGCTTGAGGTGCAGGAACCGGCGGTGCTCGTGCTCTGCCTCGTCGGCGGGCAGGATGCCGTCGGGGTCGATCGCCTCGACCACCTTGGTCACCGCGGTCTGCAGGTCCTTGAAGCCGAGCCGGGTGGCCTGCTCGGTCAGCAGAACCTCGCCGGCGTCGACGTCGACAGGATCGCAGTGGCTGACCTTGCGGAGGGCACCGTCGATCAACGCGACCTGCTCCGGGGTCACCTGCCCTTCGCGCTTCGCCCGGGCGAGGTGGCCGCGGATCGGTGGGAGGGATTCGCCGAGCTGGGAGTGTCGCTCGGCGAGGTGCTCGGCGGTCCGGACTCGCCGCGACGCTTCCCCGGCCGAGATACGCAGCCCGGACATGAGCACTTCGATCATGGATCGCTCGGACAGGACCACCGTGGCGCCCTGCTCGCTCCCGTGCTGGATCAGGGCACCATCGACGGTGGGAGCTTGTTGCGCATCCGATCCAGGCGCCGCATGACGTCGACCAGTCCGAAGGCCCCGAGGTCGGTGTGGGCGCCGTCATCGACGAGCTTGATCAAGTGCCCGACGGCGGTCTCGGCTGCATCCACCGCCGCGAGCAGCGGATGGTCCGCTACTTCTCGTGCGGTGACGGGGTCCATGATCCACTTGCAGTCGAACACAGATTCGAATAAAGAGGGCGATTCGACCACTCTCGCCGGGTCGGATGAGGATGGACGGTGCAGAGCGACCAGCAGTTCTCCCGTCTCGTCCCGGCGGCGTACAAACCGCTCTACGCTCGGCGACATCGGGGTGGGGGAGCGGCGCAGGCCTCTCCCAAGGCGTAGGGGGTGTAGGTGGACGGGAGCTGGGGACAGCGGTGGCGACTTGGTCCGTCAGGGGTCGGCTACCTGGTGGCGCTGGCGGTGCTGGGACTGATCTACCTGCCGGCAACGTGGCCCGTCGTCGGAGCATCGCCCCCGCCGACCGGGCCTCAGGTGCCGTCGACCATCGCGCCCTACTCCTGGTACACCGGCATGCTCTCGACCGACCACTTCGACGCGGCGACCCTGAAGTATCAGAACGGAGTCGGAGTCGAGTTCATGGACGACCCGCAGGCCGTCCTGCTGAGCGCGGATGGCCGGACCTACCGGCGGCTTGACCAGGCCGAGAACGCCACGATCATGGAGGACCAGGGCGATCCCGCCATCAGTGTGCTCTCCCCGGATGGCACCTTCGTCGTCGTCGGCAGCTCCGGCCTGGTCGGCGCGGTGCAGGTCGTCACGTTGCGAGACGGACACGTGCGCGAGGTCCCGGTGGGCCGTGGTCGGGCCGCCCTCCCTCTGGCGATCGGGGCCGACGGCCGGACCCTGCTGGTCGGCACGAGCGGCGACGTGGTGAACCGCTACGCCGAAGCCACCGCGGTCGGGTTGGCCAAGCTCGATCTGCGGACCGGCGCCCTGCGCGAGTATCCGGCGGTGACCGGCGTCTGGGCGGCGGCGCTGTCGCCGGACAACAGCACGATCGCGGTTGCCACCGATCACGGGGCTCAGCTGGTCGATGCGATCAGCGGCCAGGTCATCGCCACGTTGTCCAGCACCAGCGAGGTCAGCCTCGACGGAGACGCCTGGTCCACCGACGGCAAGTCCGTCGCCCTCGTGATGGGGTCCTCGCTCGTGATCGCCGACGTCTCCGGCCCCCAGCCGGTGCTGCGTCGCCATCTGCTGATGCCGGACTACGGGACGGCGATCGGCTGGCGGGATGCATCGACGGTGCTGGTCCACGCCTTCACCGACACATCCGCCAACACGTCAGCGCTCTACTGGGTCGACGTGACCTCGGGTGCCACCACCACCATCTCGTCGTACGCGCCCAACTTCACCGGGGCTTCGATGCTCGGGGTGGACGCCGCTCGCGATCTGATACCGCGCTGGCACGTCGGACCGCAGTCGGTCGACCGTGGTCCGCTGCCCCTGTACCTGGGTCTGCTGCCCCTGGGCATGGGCGTCCTGGTGGCGGCCGCCATCGGTTGGGTCGCCGCCCGGCTGTACGGTCTCGCGCGGCCAGATCGCGGCCTGCCCTGGTTGGCAGAGCTTGACCACCGACCGGGATCAGGCCGGTGGCTTCGGTGAGTCGTCGCATCGCCTGCCCGTGGATCGCCTCGCCGACAGCGGGCGCGGCGAAGCCGGGCGAGACCACGGCGACGCGTTCCCCGGGCCGGGCCTTCGGTGGTCGTACGAGCTCACGCATCCCGCCACTCAACCAACTCGGCAGCGGACTCGACAAGTGATCTGAGGCCGGCGACGACGGCCAGCACCCGAGCGACCGATCCGCCCGTGGAAGGCTGACGCCGTGGTCACGCACCCGCTCTGGCGCCCGTACGCGTCCCACGCCAACGCCGAGCGGCAGTCTCAGCGCGTCGCTCACCGGCAGGTCCGGCCCGGTCCGCTGCAGCCGTACCGGGAGCACTGGCGGCGCGACTGCCTCGAGCTCGAGGCGCTGATCGCCAAGGCGCTCCCGGACCGGCACCTGTCCCTCCAGCACGTCGGCTCCACCGCCGTGACCGGTCTGATCGCCAAACCGGTGATCGACCTCGATCTGACCGTTCCCGACGTGACGGACGAGGACAGCTACCTGCCGGACCTGGAGCGCGCCGGCTTCGTCCTGATCTTCCGCGACAGTCTCGGCGGGGACGCCCACCGCCAGCTCACCTTCGCGGCGCCGAACGCCAACCTGCACGTGTGGGGTCCGGGAGCGGTCGAACCGCAGCGGCATCTGCTCTTCGTGCGCTGGCTCGACGACCATCCCGGAGATCGCGACCGGTACGCGGCCGCGAAGCGGGAGGCGGCGGTCACCGACGGAGCGCGGCGCTACAACGACCTCAAGTCCGGGGTCGTCTACGACCTCTACGAACAGGCCTTCCTGGCCGATCCGTCGTACGACCACGACCCGCGACCACGCGACCCGGACCGGGGCTGATCGTCGAAGAAGGCGTGGATCGCGGCGCGGAGGAATGCGCTCCGATGAGGGCGAAATGAATTCAAGGATTGCGCAGATCTCGGACGGATCGGTATCCTGTTGTATTTGTCTGAATACAACAAAAGGCGCCGATTTCTCGGCGCCTAATACGAGATTAGCCCGCCCGCGGGCATTCGTCAAGGAGCACCGTTGTCGAACCCAGGAGACCACGTGACCGAGTCCGTGCTGAAGCACGAGATCGACCGAGAACAAGGCTATGTGAGCATGTTGTACGCGGTGCTCGACGCCGCTCGCACCCGCGCTGCGGAGGATCTGCGACTGACGCACGGGGGGCCGACCACCGGCACCGACCAGGCCGCGACCGAGCGCGAGTCCTTCGCCCGGACGTATGCGGGCCGCCATGACCAATTGCTGAACGTGGAGCGGGGACTGTGTTTCGGGCGCCTCGATTCCGTCAGTGGGGAGACGTCGTACATCGGTCGCATCGGCCTCTTCGACGACGACTACGATCCGCTGCTTCTCGACTGGCGCGCCCCGGTGGCAGAACCCTTCTACCGGGCCACCGCTCAGGCCCCGATGGGGGTCTACCGGCGCCGTCACCTCCGGCTCACGGGACGCACGGTGACGGCCGTCGACGACGACGTCCTCGACCTGACCGTCCTGGCCGACCAGGAGCACCCCGAGCTGATCGGGGAGGCCGCGCTGTTCGCCTCGCTGTCGGCCCACCGCACCGGCCGGATGTCGGAGATCGTCGCGACGATCCAGGCGGAGCAGGACGCCATCATCCGCGCGGGCCTGCCCGGGGTCCTGGTGGTCCAGGGTGGCCCCGGCACCGGGAAGACGGTCGTCGCCCTGCACCGGGCCGCGTACCTGCTCTACAGCCACCGGGAGCAGCTCGCCCGGCGTGGCGTGCTGCTGATCGGTCCGAACGCGACCTTCCTCCGCTACATCGAGCAGGTGCTGCCCTCGCTCGGGGAGACCGAGGTGGTCCTGTCCACCATCGGTCACCTGCTCCCGGGGGTCGTCGCGACGGGAGCCGAGTCCCCCGACGTCAGCCGACTCAAGGGCCGGCCGGAGATGGTCGACGTGATCGCCCGCGCGGTCCGGGCGGCGCAGCGGGACCGGCGCCGCGATCTCACGCCCGAGCGCCTGCTCACCCTGCTCTGGTCCGCCCCGGAGCGACTCGCCTCGGCCGCGCCGCAGCTCACGGCCGCCGAGCGCGAGCTCCTGCAGCGCCCGCCGGAGAGCCCCTGGACCCGGGCCGACATCGCCCTGCTCGACGAGGCGGCCGAGCTGCTGGGGGACTCGGAGGCGGTGGTGCGCGAACGCCGTCGGGCGGCCGCGGCACGCGCCGAGGAGGAGGCCGAGCACCTGGCGTACACGCACGCGACGGTGGAGAGCGGTCTCGCCGTCGGGTCGTTGACCATCGACCCGCTGGACGTCCAGCCGTTCATCGCCATGCTGGCGGAGCGGACCCGGCACCGGGAGGCGGCGGGCACGATCGCCGACCGGGCCGCGGCCGATCGCACCTGGCAGTTCGGGCACGTG
Organism: uncultured Actinomycetota bacterium; assembly: GCA_963759915.1. Classification (GTDB taxonomy): domain Bacteria; phylum Actinomycetota; class Actinomycetes; order Propionibacteriales; family Propionibacteriaceae; genus Microlunatus. The sequence continues at coordinate 15,919 of CAVXBJ010000032.1, forward strand.
ATCGTCGACGAGGCGCAGGAGCTGTCCCCGATGGAGTGGCGGATGGTGATGCGTCGCTGCCACCGCCGGTCGATGACGCTGGTCGGCGATCTCGCCCAGGCCGGCAGCGACGCCGGGGTGCAGTCGTGGTCCGACCTGCTCGACGCGTACGCGCCCGGCCGCTGGCGCACCGCGGAGCTGACGGTGAACTACCGGACTCCGGCGGAGATCATGGCCGTGGCGGCGGACGTGCTGACCGCCGTCGACCCGACGGCCACGCCTCCGGTGTCGGTGCGGTCCACCGAGGTGTCCCCGTGGGGCCGCTCCGTGCCGCCCGCGCAGCTGGTCCCGGCCCTCCTCCGCGCCGTCGAGGACGAGCAGAGCGCGACCGGTGACGGACGACTCGCGGTCCTCGTGCCCGCATCGCGCCACGCCGAGCTGACCGACCTGGTCTCGGCGGCGCTCCCCGGCGTGGCCCACGGATCCGATCCGACCCTGCTGGACGCCGGCACGGTGATCCTCACGGTCGACCAGTCCAAGGGGCTCGAGTTCGACTCGGTCCTGATCGTCGACCCGGCCGCGATCTTGCGGGAGTCGGCGCGAGGTGGGTCGGATCTCTACGTCGCGGTGACGCGGGCTACCCAGCGGCTGGGCGTGATCGCCCTCGACGAGCTGCCGGAGGTCCTCCGGCGTCTGGCCACACCCTGACCACCGGGGCGCGTCGAGCGCGCCGGAAACCGGGCGTCGGCGGCGCGGACCGGGCGATGACCGCCCGGGATCTGGCACCATTCCCCGGTGACGATCATCGCGGCCGCCGACGGATCCGCCCTCGGCAACCCTGGTCCGGCGGGTTGGGGCTGGTACGTCGACGACGACCGGTGGGCGTGCGGCGGCTGGCCGCACGGCACCAACAACATGGGTGAGCTCACCGCCGTCCTCGACCTGCTGCAGCAGACCGCCGGCACCGACGAGGACCTGCTGGTCTACTGCGACTCCACGTACGCGATCAACTCCATCACCAAGTGGATGCCCGGCTGGAAGCGCAAGAACTGGCGCAAGGGCGACGGCAAGCCGGTGCAGAACGTGGAGATCATGAAGGCCCTGGACGCGGCCATGCAGGGTCGCCGGGTCCGGTTCGAGTGGGTCAAGGGACACGCCGGGCACGAGCTCAACGAGCAGGCTGACCGCTTGGCGAACAGCGCCTCGATCGCCTACAGCCAGGGAAAGCAGCCCGATCCCGGCCCCGGGTTCGCGGCGGGCAGCTCCGGTCAGGACGCGCACGCCGGTTACCTGCCCACACCGAAGCCGGAACCCGAGGCCGACCTGTTCTCCCTGCTGGACGACGACGGGCCGAGCGACGAGGAGAGGGTGGTCGCGCTCGAACGCGACCTGCTGACCGACGAGGTGCGGTCCGATCCGGCCGCCCTGGCGGCGCTGCTGCATCCGGACTGGACCGAGATCGGTCGATCGGGCCGGCTGTGGACGCGCGAGGAGATGTTCGCGGTGATCGCGCCGCTGCCCGAGCCGGTCACGCTGGACACCGTCGCGGTCAGCCGGATCGACGAGACCACGATCCTGCTGCTCTGGCGGGCGCTGACCGATCAGCGCAGCACCCTGCGCAGCTCCTTGTGGGTGCGCCACGCCGGTGACTGGCGACAGCGCTTCCACCAGGGCACCGACGAGGGCTGATCCACCGGCGCCGACCCACTAGTGGTTGCGCCCCGACGAACCTCCGGTCGTGACCACTAGCATCACGGCGGTGACCACTCTCGTACTCACCGTCGTCGGCGACGACCGCGTCGGTCTGGTGAAGGCTCTCGCCGACGTCGTGTCCAGCAACGGGGGGAACTGGGAGCGCAGCCACCTGGCCGAGCTGGCCGGGACGTTCGCCGGAGTCGTGCTGGTCACCGTGCCCGACCGCCGGGCCGAGCAGCTGCAGGCCGCCCTCGCGCCGCTCGACGGTCTGCTCGACGTCTCCGTGCGGTCGGCGGCCTCGGAGCCCGTCGAGAACGCCGGTCGACGCCAGGTGAGACTCGAGCTGCTGGGGAACGACCGCCCGGGCATCGTCGCCGCCGTCTCCGGCGTCCTCGCCCGGCACGGTCTCGGGGTCGCCGATCTGCAGACGGCGACACGGGCCGCGCCGATGGCCGGCGGGCTGCTGTTCGAGGCCAGTGCGGTGGTGACCGTCGAGTCCGATGCAGCGCTCGAGGCCGTCCGCACCGCCCTGGAAGAGCTGGCCACCGAGATCCTGGTCGACGTCACGGTGGTCGAGCTCGGCTGACCAGCCGGTCACACTCGCTGACGCACTCCGTCGGTCGCTCACGCGGGCGATGTATCACGTGCGTGAGTGCACGGAGGCGTGCGTCACCGATGAGTTCGCGGCGTGCGCCGGGTCTCAGCAGTCATGACGACGACTGATACGCCCCAGGTCCTGCCCCCGATCGTCGACGCCGACACCTGGCGCCAGCAGCTGGACGAGCTGCGACGGCGGGAGAAGGCTGCCACCCGCGAGCTCGACGCCATCGCCGCCCAGCGGCGACGCCTGCCGATGGTGGCCCTGCCGGACTACACCCTGCAGGGGGAGGACGGCCCGGTCCGGCTGGTCGACGTCTTCGCCGGGCGGCACCAGCTGATCACCTACCACCACATGTGGTCACCGGGCGCCGAGTGGCAGTGCGGTGGTTGCACCGGCTTCACCTCCCAGTTCACCCGGCTGGACTTCCTGTCCGCGTACGACGCCCGCTTCGTCATCGTCACCCAGGGTCCGATCGAGGAAGCGCTGGCCTACAGGGAAGTGGTCGGGAACCGGATGACCTGGTACTCCACCGCGGACAGCTCCTTCGGCGCCGACGTCGACGCGCCGGCCGGCGGCGGCTTCGGCGTCAACGTGTTCCTGCGCGACGGGGACAGCGTCTACCGCACCTGGCACACCGCCGGGCGCGGCACGGAGCAGCTCAGCCACAGCTTCCCGCTGATCGACCTGTTGCCCTGGGGACGCCAGGAGCCGTGGCAGGACTCACCGGACGGCTGGCCGCAGTCGCAGACGTACGAGGGCTGGCTCGACTCCCCGGACATCGCCCGCCTCTACGGCTCGGCTCAGGAGGGCTGAGCCCGGCCCCCCTGACGCTTCGTCGGAGCCGGTGCGGGCGGCTCGGCGGCGGGCGGCGCCGTCGTCCCGCGCAGCACCAAGCGGGTGGGCAGCAGCACCTGCCGGTCGGCGAGGCCGACCTCGCCGGCGTCGACCGCGTCCAGCAACAGCCCGGCGGCGACCGCGCCCTGACCACGGACGTCCTGGGCGACGGTGGTCAGGTCGAACATGGTCGCCATCTCGTGGTCGTCGATGCTGACCACCGAGATGTCGTCGGGCACCCGCAGGCCGGCCCGGCGCAGGGCCCACAACGCCCCGATGGCGAGCTCGTCGTACTCGGCGAAGACGGCCGTGGGCATCATGGGCCGGGACAGCAGCTCGGTCATCGCCGCGGCACCGCCCTCGAGGCCGTGCGGTCCGGCGGCGACCAGCTCGTCGGGCAGGGTGAGGCCGGCCGCCCGGAGGGCCTGCTCGCAGCCCCGCCGCCGCTCCGTCGACGACTCGAACTCGAACCGGGGGTCGTCGGCCTCGCCCACGATCAGGCCGATCCGCCGGTGCCGCAGGTGCAGCAGGTGGTTGACCGCCTGCCGGGCCGCGGCGACCGCGTCGATACCGACCGACGGCGCACCCGGCACCACCGTGCCGACGGTGACGAACGGGATGTCGAGCGCCCGCAGGGCGAGGGTGTGCTCCTCGTTCAGCGGGGCCGACAGGACCAGGATCCCGTCGACACGTCCGGCGAGCGGCATCCGGGAGAAGAAGTCGTCACGGACGTCGGCGCTGCCGAGGTGATAGAGGAGGACGTCGTACCCGTGCTCCCGCAGCTGATCGACCGCCGCGGCGGTCACGGTGGTGAAGTACCACCTGGTGATGAAGGGCACGATCACGGCCACCGTCTTGCGCGGACCGGGTGCGAACTCCGGGTTGGCCTGGAGCGCCGTGGTGTACGACAGCTCGCGGGCCGCCTCGATCACGCGTCGGCGCGTGTCGGGCGACACCTTGGCCAACCCCCGTAACGAGCGCGACGCCGTCGCAGCCGACACCCCGGCCCGCTCGGCCACGTCCTGCAGACTCACCCGGACGGCCGTGTCCGTCGTCTCGGGCTGGTCGCTCACAGTCCCCAAGGGTATCCGCCCCTCCCGGGTGGGATCCGGGTCCATGGTGCCCGATCGGACACCGGGAGGAAAAGCCTTTCACCACCGGCCGCTCACCGGTCGCGTGTCACCGAGATCCCTTCACCTGAAGAAGATGTGAGAGGAACATGAGTAAGGGTATTGCCAACGACTGAGACCCGGTGGCATACTCACGATGCAAAGTTTTCCTTCGTCTGACATTCAGGCCAATCTCGTTGCACTGGCGCGTCGGTCTCGGCGGACCGGTCCCGGCAACGAAGCACAGTGAGGTGGCGCGGCGTGACGGCGAATGTGATCGTGACCGTGGAGCGGGAGTTCGACAACCCGCGATCCCAGGTCTTCCGGGCGTGGACCGAGCCGGCGAGCTGGCGCAGTGGCGCGGCTCGACCGGGCTGGCACGTCGAGCTCGAGACCCTGGCCGGGTGAGCTCAAGCTCGGTGGCCGGCACCACCACGTGAAGGTGCGCGACGCCGATCCCACCACCCGGGTGGCGACCGACGGCATCTACACCGAGTACTTCGACCCGGACGTCTTCGTGTCCCGGGAGCGCATCACCGGCGACCCGGGCATCGATCCCGAGGTCCCGCTGGAGCTGCGGGTCGAGTTCACCAAGATGGGTCGCAACAACACGCTGGTCCGGATCATCCAGGGTCCCTACGAGCCGGATGTCGCCGGCTGGCACGGGGAGGGCTGGGAGAAGGAACTGATCCGGCTCGCCGACTACCTCGCCCGCACCCGGCTCAGGAGACCACGCGATGACCGCGACCGCCCGACCTGCAGCACACGAGCGTCGTGCGGACCAAGCCGCTGATGACGATGCCGTCGATCCTGATCATGAACCTCGGGTTCTTCGGCATCCAGTACAGCTTCGGCATGCAGCAGACCGCGGTGAACCCGGTGTACGAGTTCCTCGGCGCGAACCCGCACGACCTGCCGATCCTGAACCTGGCCGGCCCGATCACCGGACTGCTCATCCAGCCGCTGATCGGCGCCCTGTCGGACCGGACCTGGAGTCCACGCTGGGGCCGCCGCAAGCCGTTCTTCCTGATCGGCGCCATCGGCTGCAGCCTGTGTCTGTTCCTGTTCCCGTTCGTCACCGCGGTGTGGATGGCGGTCATCCTGCTCTGGCTGCTGGACGCCAGCAACAACACCGCGATGGAGCCGTACCGGGCCTTCATCGCCGACAAGCTGCCGCCCTCCCAGCTGGGTAAGGGATTCCTGGCCCAGTCGTTCTTCACCGGCCTCGGCATCACCCTGGCCAACCTCTCCCTCTTCTTCTTCCAGAAGCTCATCTCCGGCGCCACCGCGGCGGGGATCCCGTACTGGGTGGTCGGTTCCTTCATGCTCGGGCGCGTCTGCTCGATCGGCTCGGTGCTGATCTCGGTGCTGAGGACTCCGGAGATCCCGCCCAGCGAGGAGGAGCTCAAGGCGCTGCGGGCCAAGAAGGGCGGCCTCGGCCCGGCGTGAAGGAGATCGGCGAGGCCATCAAGGACATGCCGCCGCAGCTCCGCAAGCTGGCGCTGGTCTACTTCTTCCAGTGGTACGGCATGGTCTGCTACTGGCAGTTCATCGCCTGTCCATCGCCCAGGAGTTCTTCCCGCCGACCCAGGAGGGCAAGGAAGAGGCGGTGGCCTGGACCGGTCTGGTCAACGGCTGGTACAACATCGTCACCTTCAGCGTCGCCTTCGCGCTGGTGGCGTTCGCCAAGAAGCGCGGGGCCAAGCTGGTGCACTGCGTCTGCCTGATGCTGGCCGCCGTCGGCCTGCTGCTGGTGCCGTCGGTCCCCAACCAGTACCTGATCTTCATCCCGATGATCGGCCTCGGCATCGCCTGGGCGTCGATCATGGGCGTGCCCTACATCATGGCGGTCCGGATGATCCCGTCCACCCGGTTCGGGGTCTACATGGGGATCATCAACATGATGATCGTCGTCCCGATGCTCATCCAGTCGGTGACCTTCGGATGGATCTTCCGAACTTCCTGGGGGACAACCCGAGCAACGCGATCAGGTTCGCGGGGGTGTTCCTGGCCATCGCCGGTCTGCTGATGCTGTGGATCAAGGAGCCGCGCAGCGTACGCGATGTCGACGACGTGGCGTACATGCCGATGGCCGGACACTGAGAGGGTCGCCACGATGACCATGAAGGACTACCGCACGATCGTCGTCGGCACCGATGGCTCCTCTCTCGGCGGGCCGACCGTCGGCCGGGCCGCCTGGCTCGCCAAGCACGACGACGCCGACCTGGTGATCGTCTGCGCCTACGCCCAGCTGTCGCGTCGGGACGAGGCCAAGAACGTCGCCACTCTCGGTGGCGACTCCCGGATCGGTCAGGTGCTCGGCCGCGAAGCTGCTGGTCTGGCCCTGTCGGAGGCCATGAAGGTGGCCAGTGCCGAGGGCGCGACGGTCACCGCGGCCCTGCTTGATCGACGGCGAACCGGCGAAGGCTCTGGTCACCACCGCCACCGACCAGGACGCCGACCTGATCGTGCTCGGCTCGCTGCACGACCGCACCCTGGCGGACCGGTTGCTCGGCTCCACCTCCGAGGAAGTGATCAAGCGCGCCCAGTGCGACGTGTTGATCGTGCGCCCGGAGTCCAACACCGGCGACCTGCCGGTGCCGGAGGACGCGGCGACCGGCGCCTGAGAGAAGCCTCCGTCTCGGTCGGACTGCCGGGTCCACCGAGACGGCAGGGGACAGTGATGCCCTCGTCCCTTCGGGGGCGAGGGCATCGCCCGTCCGGGGCAGGCGACGGCCCGGGGGTCGCTCACCCGGCCGCGAGCTGCATCGTCCTGACGAGTGGCGCCGGCTCGGAGGATCTCGTGCTCCGGTAGCGGATGGTCGGCACCTCGAAGCCGTTGAACGCGGACGCGTACGCGGTCGTGTAGGCACCGGCCGTCCCCAGGGTCACCCGGTCCCCGACCTGCAGATCGGCCGACAGCGGAACGCTGTGGTGCAGGGTGTCCTGGCTGTCGCAGCTCGGCCCGGTGACCGCCCACGGGACGGTCGGGCCCGCCCGGTGGTCCCTCATCGGCAGGACCAGCTGCCGGGCCGTCTCCAGCGCCTCCATCACGCCGTTGAACGCACCGACGTCGAGGTGGGCCCAGCGCCGGCCACGTCGTTCGGCGATGCCGATCACCGTGGTCTCGAGCCGACCGGCGTCGGCGACCAGCCCCCGGCCGGGCTCGGCCAGCACCTCGACCTCGTACGGGAGGGTGGCCAACGCCGAGCCGATGATCGTGCCGTAGTCCTCGATCGGCGGCACCGGCTGACCGTAGTCGGCCGGGAACCCGCCGCCGATGTCCAGCGCGGCCAGCCGGACCCCGGAGTGCAGCAGCCGTTCCATGATCATCCCGGCGTCGCGGATCGGTGCCGTCCAGGCCCGCGGGTCGGTCATCTGCGAACCGACGTGGAAGGTGAGTCCCCAGGGCCGCAGCCCGGCCGCGGCCGCGGCGAGAAGCAGGCGGACGGCCTCGTCCGGTTCGACCCCGAACTTGCCCTCGCTCGGCACGTCGCTGGCCGCCGGAGCCACGGCCAGCCGGATCAGCACCCCCGACCCGGGGGCGTACCGGGCGAGCTTGGCCAGCTCGGCGTCGCTGTCGGCGGCGAACCGGTGGACGCCCGCGGCGTGGGCGTCCCGGACGTGCCACCAGGGCTTGACCGGGTTGCTGAAGACCACCTCCGCCGGGCGGACGCCCAGCTCGATCAGGCTGCTCAGCTCGGGCAGCGACGCCACCTCGAACCGGCAGCCCAGGCTCGACAGGTGGCGCAACAGGGGTGGGTCGGGCTGGCACTTCATCGCGAAGTGCACCGCCACCTCGGGCATCGCCGCACGGAAGCCGTGGAAGCGGTCCGTCACCACGTCCAGGTCCATGATCAGCTCGGGCCCGGTGGGTCGCACCTCCTCGGTGGTGCCGGCCGCCGCGGCCCGGGGTGCGCCGGTCTCGGCCGCCGGGGGTTCGTCGACGGACACGGTGCGCCGGAACCGGTGGAGGAACCGCCGGACGAGCACCTCGTAGCTGGTGATGGCCAGACCGTAGAAGACGATGTCGGCCGCGACCTTGCCGATCAGCACCCCGACGATCACGTTGCCGGTGGCCCACGAGCCCAGGAACATCGCCGCCGGTCGGATCAGCGCCGTGTCGATGATCTCGGCCGGTCCGAACTCGACCACCGCCGCCGCCACGATGACCGCGATCCGCCGCCGGGGCGGCCCGTCGATCTCCTCACGCAGGTAGCGCACGATCAAGAACCCGGCGTAGAAGCCGACGCCCTCGCCCAGCGCCGACGCGTACGCCGCGATCGCCAGGCGGTCGGGATCCCAGGAGGTGACCGCCACCGCGGCCAGCAGCGCGGTCGTCAGACCGGCCAGCTCGGCGACCAGATACCGCCCGATCCACTCGCGCACCCGTCCCGACCGCTGTGCCATGCCCGCTCCCGCCTCCGCGCTCGCAGATAGGAGCGCGGGCCGCACGGACTGATACGGACCCGGCCATCCCTGGAGAGGAGGACCGGACCACTCGGTCGGCGGTCAGCGGTCGGCGAGCAGCCCGGCCGGATCCCGGTACGCCAGGCCGTGGGCCTCGGCCACCGCCGCGTTGACCAGCTCGCCGGCGACGGTGGACAACCCGAGGGCGAGCGCGGGGTCACCCGCCGCGGCCCCCCGCACGCCGTGGTCGGCCACCCGGACCAGGTACGGCAGGGTGGCGTTGGTCAGCGCGAAGGTGGAGGTGCGGGCGACCGCGCCGGGGATGTTGGCCACGCAGTAGTGGACGACGCCCTCCTCGACGTAGGTCGGGTCGGAGTGGGTGGTCGGCCGGCTGGTCTCGAAGCAGCCGCCCTGGTCGATGGCGATGTCGACCACGACGCTGCCCGGCCGCATGCTGGCGATCATCTCCCGGCTGACCAGCTTCGGCGCCTTGGCGCCGGGGACGAGGACGGCGCCGATGACCACGTCGGACTCCGCCACCGAGGCGGCGGTGACGGCGCGGTTGGGGATGACCAGGTCGAGCCGCCCGCCGAACACGTCGGACAGGTAGGCGAGTCGGGCCGGGTTCGGTGTCGAGGACCCGGACGATGGCGCGCATGCCGATGGCGATCTTGGCCGCCTCGGTGCCGGAGACGCCGCCGCCGATGATCGTGACCCGGGCGGCGGGGGTGCCCGGGACGCCACCGAGCAGGATGCCGGCGCCGCCGGCGGGCGACTCCAGCGCATGGGCGGCGGCCTGCACCGCCATCCGACCGGCGACCTCGCTCATCGGCGTGAGCAGCGGCAGCCGGCGGTCCGGCGTCTGCACGGTCTCGTACGCGATCGAGTCGATCCGGCGCTCCAGCAGGAACTCGGTCAGCTCCTTGTCGGCCGCCAGGTGCAGGTAGGTGAACAGCTGCTGGCCCTCGCGGAAGCGGTGGTACTCGGCCGGGATCGGCTCCTTGACCTTGACGATCAGGTCGGCCGCGGCGAACACCTCGTCGGCGTCCGGTGACCACGGTGGCGCCGGCGGCGGCGTACTCCTCGTCCGTGAACCGCGAGCCGGCGCCGGCGCCGGACTCGACCAGGACCCGGTGGCCGTGGTGGACCAGCTCGGCGGCACCGTCGGGGACCACCGAGACGCGGTTCTCGTTGTCCTTGATCTCACTGGGGACTCCGATGACGAGCGGCATGCGGTGCTCCTTCGGGCGAGACGTGGTGGCGACGATCATGCTCCCCCGGCCCGGCCGCGGGCGCGGCGGGCTCCAGCGGCCCGGTCGCCAGGTGGCGACGGCGTTGGCCAGGACGATGATCGCGATCCCCAGCCACTCGTGGCCGGACAGCCACTGACCCAGGATCAGCATCCCGGCCAGCGCGGCGAACACCGGCTGGACGCTGGAGAAGGTGCCGAAGAACTGCGCCGGCAGGTAGCGGAGGGCGGTCAGGTCGGCGGCGTACGGCACGGCCGAGGACAGCAGTCCGGCGACCACGGCCAGCAGCAGCGGCCAGCCCCACAGCCGGCCGTCCAGCCCGAGCCAGACGAGCACCGGCAGGTACGCCGTGGCCGAGACCAGGCTGGCCACGGCGGGCGCCTGGAGCCCCGGCAGCCGTCGGCCGGCGACCTGGTTGAGGAGGATGTAGCCCGCCCAGGCCGACCGCCGCGACGAGGGCGAGACCGATCCCGACCAGGTCGCTGGACGGTCCGGGCAGCACGAGGACGTAGACCCCGATGGCGGCGACCGCCGCCAGCATCCCCTCCCGCAGCCCGCGCGAGGCGAGCAGGGCGATGGTCAGCGGACCGAGGAACTCCAGCGTGACGGCCAGCCCGAGCCCGATCCGGTCGATCGCGGAGTAGAGGGTCAGGTTCATGGTGGCGAACACCGCCGCCAGCGCCAGCACCGGCAGCCACTGCGCGCGGGTCAACCGGCGCAGCGGCGGCCGGGCGACCGCGAGCAGCACCACCGCGGCCACGAGCTGCCGGACCGCCACCACCCCGACCGGGCCGATGGCGCCGAACGCGTGGGCCGCCACGGCCGCGCCGGTCTGGTTGCTGGCGGCGCCGGTCAGCAGGGCGGCGATCCCCGGGCCGGGCCGTCGCTGCCCGGCGGCCTCTGACGGTGTCGTCGGGACCGGCGGCCGTGGGAGCGACGTCCGGACGGGTGTGGCGCTCGAGACGGGGGTGGTGGTCACCCCTCCACTGTCCGACCCGTGCCCCGATACGCAAATGCATCGAGCGGCCGATCGCTATACGCTGAGCGCATGACCGATCTCCGGCAGCTCCGCGCCCTGACCGCGGTCATCGACGAGGGCACCTTCACCGACGCCGCGATCGCGCTGCAGACCTCCCAGGCCTCGGTCTCCCGCGCGGTGGCGGAGCTGGAGCGGACCCTGGGGGTGCGGCTGCTGCTGCGGACCAGCCAGGGCGCCCGACCGACGGTTCTCGGTCGTCGGGTCGCCGAGCACGCCCGGCGGGTGCTGGCCGAGGTCGTGCTGATCGAGCGGCTGGGCGAGCAGCGCCCGGCTGCAGCTCCGGGTGGGCTTCGCCTGGTCGGTGTTCGGGCGGCTGACCACGCCGATCCAGCGGCAGTGGCAGGCCGAGCACGGGGCGGTGACGTTCGTGCAGTCGAACACCCCGACCGCCGGACTGCTCGAGGGTGAGGTCGATCTCGCGGTCGTCCGGCGGCCGCTCGACGACCAGCGGTTCGAGACCTCCCTGGTCGGGGCGGAGAAGCGCTGGGCGGCGCTCGCGCGTGGACGACCCGCTGGTCCGTCGTCGGCGGCTGTCGCTGACCGATCTCAGCCGGCGCCCGGTCGCGATCGACCGGGCGACGGGCACCACGTCGACCGAGCTGTGGCCGACCGGCGCCGCCCCGACCGAGCTGCACGAGGTGCACGGGATGGAGGAGTGGCTCACGGTGGTCGCGGCCGGAGCGGCGGTCGGCATCACCTCCGAGGCGACCGCGGACCAGTTCCCCCGTCCCGGCATCCGCTACCGACCCGTGGTCGATGCGCCACCGATCGCGGTCTGGCTGGTGTGGTGGCGCGATGACCCGCCCGCCGGGGCCGCGGCCTTCCGCCGGCTGGTCTGCCGGCGCTACGCCGAGCGGTCGGTGAGCCTGCTCGGCGCGTCACTGCTTCCAGGTCAGGATCCGTACGGTCGTCCGGCCCTCGGCCGAGCGCAGCTGCACCAGGTCGCACGCCTGGTTCACCTGCCAGAGCCCCTCGTGCTCGTCGGCGGGCAGACTCCGACCGTGCAACGGGTCGGTGACCGGTGCGTCGTCGCTCACCTCGCAGACCACGGCGTCGCGATCAGTCCAGATCCTGATCGAGACGTCGGACGAGCCGCGGTGCAGGCTGCCGCGTGCCAGCAGGTCGGTGGCCGCGGCGAGCTGGACCGCCCGCTCCGCCGACAGCCCGGTGATCCACAGCTCCAGCTTCGCGTACGCCGAGCAGCCGGTGGATGGTGTCCGCGGTGTAGGCGGCCGATCCGGGGACGTCCCCGCGGCTCGCTGAGACCGGCGCCGAACAACGCGTCGGCGTGCGGCCGGCCGACGTAGTGGGCACTGCCCCGGTGCGCTCCGGCCTCCACCATCACCGGATGGCTCCGGGAAGCCTCCTCCAGCACCTCGGTGTCGAGCGACGCCGCGTCGTAGGGGCAGATCAGCCACAGCGGGGTGGCCGGCTCGATGGCGACGTTCAGCAACGCCTCGTGCAGCTGGCACTCCAGCAGCTCCTCCGCGTGCCTTCCCGGCCAGATCGGCTCACCGATCCCGCGGGCCGGTCGGCGGCCGGACGACTCGCCGTCCACGAATTCCCGCCAGGCGGGGATGATGCGGGCCGGGTTCCGGCCCAGCGCCATCATGTCGACGAACGTGCACCTCCTGAGCCGCCGCGGCTCCGAGCGCCTCCTGCAACCACGCCGTGTGCTGCGGGGTGACGGCCACCATCACCGGCTCGCCGGCGTCCAGACCCTCGTCGACGAAGGGGACGAGCGTGTCGGTGAAGTCCTCGGCCGTGTGCCACAGCAGCGCCTCGTGGCGATAGCTCTGCTGCGACCTCAACGGCCCCCGCTGCGTCATCACGGCTCCCGGCCTCCCCGACTCGAGGCGATCGGTCAGCGGCTCCCGACGCCGACCCCGGCCCGAGTCACCACTCGACAGTAGGACCGAGAGCGCGGGTCCGCAAGCCTCTTCCCGACGCTGGGCGATCCCGTCAGTGGAGGTGGGTGAGGCCGACCTTCAGGGCGATCATGCACCAGACCGAGCAGCCCGGCCACGACGGCCATCCCCCCGAGCGCCGCCCCGGTCAACCGGGCGGACCGGCCGGCTCGCCAGGCGTAGATGATCAGCAGCAGGACGGTCCCGATCAGCGCGAACAGGGCAGCGGTGGAGGTCGTCGCGCCGAGCAGCCGGGTCGCCACCAGGATGATCAGCGGGATGTAGGAGGCGCTCACCATCGGCCACTTGGCCACCAGCAGCGACCGTGTCCGGGTCCAGGTGGGCAGGTGGCCGGCGCTCGTGTGCTCGACCAGCTCCGCGTACTCCTCGGCCAGCCAGTAGACCAGCAGGGTGACGAACACCGCCACGGCCAGCGGCACGACCGGCAGGCTGGTGCCACCGGTGGCGAGCACGGACGCCGTCACGATCAGCCCGTAGATCCCGGCGGCCCGGCGTGCCGGCGCCACCGGTTCGCCATCGGTCGTCGGCGGCGCCACCGGTGCGCCATCGGTCGTCGGCGGCGCCACCGGTGCGCCATCGGTCGTCGGCGACGCCTCGCCGGCCTCGTGTCCGGATGCCGTCATGGTCTGCTGCTCCTCTCGCCGCTGTCATCGTCGCGGACCACCGGCCGGCCCGGCAAGGTGGGTGCCCAGCAGGTGCCACCCGGGCGTCAGGCGGCTGCGGTGGCCCGCCGTGGCTCGGTGCTGGAACCCGGCGCCTGGCGGGGGAGGCGGCCGGTGAACAGCAGGGCGGCGGCGGTCAAGAGAGCGGTGAGCCCGAAGGCGTTCCGCAGGGCACCGAGTCGGGCGTCCGCGTTGATCGCCAGGATGGTGGCCGCGTCCGCCTCGGGCACGCCGGCCTGGTCGAGAGCCTCGGTCAGCTGCTTGTCCGACAGGAACGGGACGCCCCCGACCAGCTCGATCGAGGCCTGCTGCTTGATCGACTCGGGCACCGCCGGGTTGGTCTGGATGCCGGCGATCACCGAGGCGCTGAGCGACGCCAGCAGGACGGACCCGATCAGCGCCGTCCCGAGGGACGCGCCCAGGTTGGTGGCGGTGTTCTGCAGGCCGCCGACCTCGGCGGTCTCGGAGTCGGGAACCGCCGAGACCGTCACCGCGCCCAGCTGGGACGCCAGGGCGCCCAGTCCCAGACCGATCAGGAGCATCGGGATGGCGACGACGGCGGCACTGGCTCCGGGATCCATGCCGGCCACCAGGATCAGCACGCCGGCCAGCACCAGCAGGAGACCGCTCCGGACCACCCGACGCGGGTTGGCGCGAGGGGCGATCTTGGGGATCCCGGCGGCGGCGGCCAACAGCGCGACCGACAAGGGCACGACCCGGAGACCGGTCTGCAGCGAGTTCAGCTCGAGCACCACCGACAAGAACAGCGGGACCGTGAAGAACACGCCGGCCTGGACCATGAACTGCCCGAAGAACATGGTCAGGCCGCCGGTCAGCTGCTGGTTGCGGAGCAGACCGGTCCGGAGCAGCGGCTCGGCGCCGCGCCGCTCGAGCCGGCGCTCCCAGCGCAGGAACACGTAGACGAGGACGAGGCCGCCGACCAGCAGCCAGATCACCGGAGAGACCCCGAGGATCGTCGGCGCACCGGTCCTGGGGCTCACCCAGCCCCATTCGCTGGACCGCAGGACGCCGTACACGATGGACCCCAGGCTGACGATCGAGAGGAGGGAACCGACCAGGTCGAGACGAACGGGGCTGGCGGGGACGTCGGCGACCCGGCGCAGCAGCACGAGGATGACGAGCACGATGACCACCTCGCCGACGAACACGTACCGCCAAGAGGCGAAGGTCGTCACGGCCCCGCCGATCAGCGGACCCGCGGCGACGGCCATGGCCCCGGCCGCGGCCACCATGCCGTAGGCGGCCGCACGCTTCTCGGCCGGGAAGTTGGCGGCGACCAGGGCGACGATGGCCGGCATGATCAGGGAGGCGCCGATGCCCTCCAGCAGGGACCAGCCGATCAGCAGCACGGCGAGGTTCGGCGCGAGCGCGGTGGTCAGCGATCCGACGGCGTAGATGATCAGGCCGAGTCCGAACGCCCGCCGCCGGCCCATGATCGTGCCGAGCTTGCCGCCGGTGATCATCAACGTGGCCATCACCAGGGTGTACAGGGTGATCGCGGTCTGGATGCCACTGATCGTGGTGCCGAGGTCGGCCGCGACGTAGGCCATCGACACGTTCATGACCGAGCTGTCCAGGGTCATCAGGAACTGGCTCGCCGCCAGGACCACGAGGACCAGGCTCGCACCGGATTTTCCTGCTGTTGCCATGGGCCGCCCGCCTTGTGTCGGCGTCAGCCTCTCGTACGCCCGGTCGGCTGTCCAGCCGCCGCACTGCCGGAGCCGGAAGTCAGGTGGATCGGTGGAGGACCGACGCCATCACCTTCTGCTCGGGGTCCAGCACGGTCAGCAGCCGGGCGCTGATCTCGGAGAGCTGGTCCACCTGCTCGGGCGCCAGGGCGTCGATCACGAGCTCCCGGACGGTGCGGACGTGACCGGGGGCGGCGTGCACCACCTTCTCCCAGCCGGCGTCCGTGAGCACCACGTTGGTCGCCCGACGATCGCCGGGACAGGGCTCGCGGCGGACGTAGGAGGCCTCCTCGAGCCGGTTCATCACCCGGGAGAGGCGGGGCAGCGTGGCGTTGGTCATCCCCGCGAGCGCGGTCATCCGCAGCGTTCGGTGCGGCGCCTCGGACAGCATGGCGAGGGAGTAGTAGTCGAAGTGACTCAGCTCCTCGTCCCGCTCGAGCTGGGAGTCGAGGAACCGAGGGAGCAGCTCGAGCACGGCGGCGAACCGCACCCAGGCGAGTCGTTGGGTGTCGTCCAGCCAGGGTGTCTGCGCCATGACGGCATTCTAGCCGATACTTGTATCTACAACTATCTCGTGCTAACTTAGTTGTACATACAACAAAGCACCACGACTCCAGGAGGACTCGATGACTGACGTGACCATCTTCGGCCAGGGCACCATGGGCACCGCGATCGCCGGCGTGCTCGGCCAGGGCGGCGCCACCGTGACCCACATCGGCAGCGACGACACCGCGGCCACCGTGACCGGCGACATCGTCGTGCTCGCCGTCCCGCACCCCGCGGTCGACGCGATCGTGACGGCGTACGGCGACCAGCTCGCCGGCAAGATCGTGGTGGACATCACCAACCCGCTCGACTTCGCCACCTTCGACTCCCTCGTGGTGCCCGCCGACAGCTCCAAGGCCGCCGAGATCGCCGCGCAGCTGCCGGCGTCCACCGTGCTCAAGGCCTTCAACACCAACTTCGCCGCGACCCTGGCGGGCGGGACGGTGGGCGACGCCGTGCCGACCACCGTGCTGGTGGCCGGGGACGACGCCGCCGCCAAGCAGGCCCTGGTCGACCTGGTGGTCGCCGGCGGTCTGCAGGCCGTCGACGCGGGCTCCCTGAAGCGGGCCCGGGAGCTCGAGGCCATCGGGTTCCTCCAGCTCACCGCCGCCGTGGGCGAGAAGATCGGCTGGACCGGCGGCTTCGCCGTCGTCCGCTGAACCGCCGTACCGACACCGATCGAGGGAGCATGAGTTCCGTGAGCACCGACCTGCTGACCGCTGACACCCGGATGGGGGCGGTGACGCTCCGGGTCGCCGACCTCGACGCGATGACCGCGTACTACCGCGAGGCGGTCACGCTGAGCGTGTTGTCGTCCTCGGGCGGCGAGGTCGTCCTCGGCCGAGGGACCGAGCAGGTGCTGCGGCTGGTCCACGCGCCCGAGCTCCAGCACGCGCCGTCCCGCTCGGCCGGGCTGTTCCACACCGCGATCCTGTTCGACTCCGAGGCCGATCTGGCCACGTCGGTCCACTCGGTCGCCACCCGGCACCCCGGCACCTACACCGGGAGTGCGGATCACCTGGTCAGCCAGGCGTTCTACTTCACCGACCCGGAGGGCAACGGGGTCGAGCTCTACACCGACCGTGACCGGTCGGCCTGGAGCTGGACCCACGGCCAGATCGAGATGGCCACGCTGATGCTGGATCCGAACAGGTTCCTGGCCGAGCACCTCGATCCGGCCGCGGTGGCCGCAGCGACCTCCCGGCCGGCGACCGTGGGGCACGTGCACCTGTGTGTCGGCGACGTCGCGTCGGCCCGCCGGTTCTACGTCGACCAGCTCGGCTTCGAGACGACGGCCGCGCTGGGCAACACCGCCCTGTTCGTCAGCGCCGGCGGCTACCACCACCACATGGCGATGAACACCTGGCAGAGCCGCGGCGCCGGTCGGCGCCGGCTCACCCTGGGGCTCGGTCTGGTCCGGATCGAGGTGCCGGCGCTGGACGATCTCGGCGCCCTCACCGACCGGCTCGGCTTCCATGGCGTGGACCTGCGCGACGACGGGCGTACGGTCGAGTTCGAGGACCCGTGGGCCAACCGGATCCAGGTGCGCGCCGCCGCCTGATCCCGCAGAGACTCTGCTGACGCACTCCTCCGATCGCTCACGCGGGTGGTGCATCGCGTGCGTCAGTGCACCCAGGAGTGCGTCAGCGGGTTCGTCAGATGTTGGAGCCGTCCATCGGCACGCCGTCCGGCATCGCGGCAGCCGGCTCCGTGCCGTCGCCGGCCCCGGGGCAGGTGAGGTCCAGGGTGTACGCGGTCATCGACAGCGACCCGTACGTGTAGCCGTCCACCAGCACGTCCGCGCCGCGCTGGGCCGCCCCGGCCAGCCCGGCCAGATAGAGCAACGGGATGTAGTGGTCGGGCGTCGGCACCGCCGTCCGGAAGTCGCGGTGCCCGTCCAGGGCGGCCACCTCGGTGGGCTGCTCGGCCATCGAGGCCCTGACGTGCTCGTCGAAGCGCTGCGCCCAGTCGAAGCCGGCGTCCGGCAGCCCCGCGGTCATCCCGCCGAGGTTGTGCACCACGTTCCCGCTGCCGATGATCAGCACCCCCTGCTCCCGCAGCGGCGCCAACCGCGCGCCGAGATCGAGGTGGTAGTCGAACGGCTTGTCGGCGTTGATGCTCAGCTGCAGGACGGGCACGTCGGCATCCGGGAAGGCGTGCATCAACACCGACCAGGTGCCGTGGTCGATGCCCCAGGAGTCCACGTCGGCGCCCACCCAGGTCGGGTGCACGACGTCACTGACCTCGTCGACGAAGCTCGGCATCCCCGGTGCGGGGTAGTCGACGTCGAACAGCGGCTGGGGGAACCCGTAGAAGTCGTGGATGGTCCGGGGCCGCGGCATCGCGGTGACGGCGGTGGCGTTGATGTACCAGTGCGCGGAGACCACCAGGATCGCCCGGGGTCGCGGCACCGCCCGGCCCAGCGCGCGCCAGGCCTGGGTGTAGCGGTTGTCGGCCAGTGCGTTCATCGGGTTGCCGTGCCCGAGGAACGCGGCCGGCATCAGGTCCGGGCTGGTGGTCTGGCTGCTGGCGGGATCGCTCACGTCGCGCTCCGTTCGGTCGGTGGCACCACTATGCCGCCGCACCCACCGGTGTCGCCGGATGCCGCCGCGGAGTCGCGTACGGGGGTCAGTCAGGCGTACGGAAGGCCGGATGCCGCCGCGGAGTCGCGAACGGCGACCCCGCGGCGGCTTCACCAGCCAGCCACCCTGCGAAGCTCAGGCCAGCCGGAGGACCCGTGACTCCCAGGGGGCGAGAGTGTCGGCCGAACCGTCGGCGCCGTGGGTGCCGAGCAACAGCGTGGCCCCGGTGCGGTCGGGCAGCTCGTCGGCGGGCAGCGCGAGCGGTTCGGTCGAGAAGTTGGCCAGCACCAGCAGGGTGGCGTCGTCGGACGTCCGGGTGAACGCCCACAGGTGATCGTGGTCGGCCGCCAGCAGCGCGAACCGGCCGTCCACCACCACCGGCGTGGTGTGCCGCAGCTCGATCAGCGCCTTGTAGTGGTGGAACACGGAGTCCGGATCGTTCACCGCGGCGCGGGCGTTGACGAACACGTAGTTCGGGTTGGCCGGCAGCCACGGGATGCCCTGGGTGAACCCCGCGTGGGACCGGTCCTCCCACTGCATCGGCGTCCGCGCGTTGTCGCGGCTCTTCACCGAGAGCGACTGCAGGACGGCTTCGGCCTCCAGACCGAGGCTCAGGGCCTCGGCGTGGTAGTTCACCGACTCCAGGTCCTCGTACTGGGAGATGTCGGTGAAGTAGGAGTTCGTCATGCCGATCTCCTCGCCCTGGTAGACGTACGGCGTGCCCCGGTGCAGGTGCAGCACCGTGCCCAGGGTCTTGGCCGACGCCACCCGGAACTCGGGACTGTCGTCACCGAACCGGGAGACGGCCCGCGGCTGGTCGTGGTTGTTCCAGTACAGGGAGTTCCAGCCGGCGTCGGCCAGACCGTCCTGCCACTCGGCCAGGTTGGCCTTGAGCACCGGCAACGGCAGGTGGGCCAGATCCCACTTCGAGCCGGCGGGGGTCTGGTCGAGACTGACGTGCTCGAAGGTGAACACCATGTTGAGCTCGTGGTTCTCGGGGTCGGTCACCGCCCGCGCGGTGGCGATCGAGGAGCCGGGCATCTCACCGACGGTGATCAGGTTCTTCTCGTCCAGACCGACCGCGGCGTTCATCTCGGCCAGGAACTCGTCCAGGCGAGGACCGTTGGCCACCGGGACGAACGACGGGTGGTGCAGCTGCCCGGGGGCCACCGGGCCGTCCAGCAGCTCGGTCGGCTTGGAGATCAGGTTGATGACGTCCATCCGGAAGCCGTCGACGCCGCGGTCGACCCACCAGCGCATCATCGCGTAGACGGCCTCCCGCACCTCGGGCTTCTCCCAGTTCAGGTCAGGCTGCTTGGGGGAGAACATGTGCAGGAAGTACTCGCCGGAGACCTCGTCGTACTTCCAGGCCGAGCCGGAGAAGGCCGCGCCCCAGTTGGTCGGCTCCGCGCCGGGGGTGCCGGGCTCGAAGCCGTCCCGGGCCGGCCGCCACCAGTACCAGTCACGCTTGGGTGAGGCGGGGTCGCGGGACTCGACGAACCAGGCGTGCTCGTCAGAGGTGTGGTTGACCACCAGGTCCATCACCAGCTTCATGCCGCGCTCATGCAACCCCGCGATCAACGCGTCGATGTCGGCCAGGCTGCCGAAGGTCGGGTCGATGTCTTGGTAGTCGGAGATGTCGTACCCGTTGTCGTCCTGGGGCGAGGTGTAGACCGGCGACAGCCAGACGACGTCGACGCCGAGGTCGGCCAGGTAGTCCAGCCGGGACACGATGCCGGGCAGGTCACCCACCCCGTCGCCGTTGCTGTCGGCGAACGACCGCGGGTAGATCTGGTAGACGACGGCCGACTTCCACCAGCCGTCGGGGCGAGCGTCGGTGGCGGCGGTGATCGGGTGGCTGGACATCAGGGGTCTCCTCTGTGGATGGACGTGGTCGGTGGGGGACGGGTTCGGTCAGTCGGGCAGGTGCCCGCGTTGGGCTGGCACGGGGAAGGACTGCGCCGCCAGCAGGCGGCGCAGCTGAGTCACGACAGTCGCGCGACTCAGACCCCGGCGGGTGATCACCTCCAGCAGGAACTGCTGGATGACGATCGCCTCGCTGACCAGTCCGGTCAGCTGGTCGTCGCTGTGCAGGCTCGGCTCGATCAGGCTGCGCACCGGCCGCTCCCACTGGGGTCCCTCGTGCCGGGGGTCGAAGCGCTCCAGGTTGTCGAGCCAGAAGCTGGCCGTGGGGGAGAGGCTCTGCTCGGTGCGCACGTGGTGGCTCCTGAGATCGGTGGACGCGGGTCGTTCGGTCAGGGTCTTGCGGGTGGGTGGAGCTCTCCTCGGGAGAGACTCACCCGGTGCGGACGGTGTGGATGCTGCGTCCCCCCGTGAGGGTGTGCGGCACGGGCGGGACGGGCGGCACGACCTCGCCCCGCAGCAGCTCCTCGGCGGCGCGCATCGCTCGATAGCCCATCTCCCGCAGGGGCTGGGAGACCGAGACCAGCGGTGGCATCGCCATCCGGGCCAGCGGGATCGCGTCGAAGCCCACCACCGACAAGTCGTCCGGCACCCGCAGCCCGCGTTCGTCGGCGACGGCGATGGCGGCGACGGCCATCTCGTCGCTGGCGGCGAACACGGCGGTCAGACCGGGATGCTCGTCGAGCAACCGGCGGGTGGCGGCCAGGCCGCTGTCGTACGCGAAGTCGCCGTGCACGATCGGCCGGTCCCCGGGCGGCAGGCCGGCGGCGTCGCAGGCCGCGACGAACCCGCGCACCCGCGGCTCCCCGGCGACCGCGTCGTCGGCGCTGCCGGCGATCATCCCGATCCGGGTGTGCCCGGCGGCGATCAGGGCCGCGGTCGCGTCGACGGACGCCTGCCGGCCGTCGATCGCGAAGACCGGCACGCCCGATCCCGCGGTCGTACCCGCCACCACCACGTACGGCAGGGCGAGGGATCGGAACAGCCGGTGCTGGTCGGCGGAGATGCGGGAGGACATGACGATGGCGGCATCGACCTGTCGGCTCGCCAGCAGGCGCAGGTAGTGCTCGAGGCGGCTGGAGTGCGAGCCGGTGGAGCAGATCAGCACCGAGTAGCCGAGTTCCTGGGCCGCGTCCTCGACCCCGTCGAGCACCTGGCCGGCGAAGGAGGAGGACAGCGCGGGCTGCAGCAGCCCGACGGTCATGCTCTTCTGGGTGATCAGCATCCGGGCCAGGGCGTTCGGCGCGTAGCCGAGTCGCTCCGCCACGTCGCGCACGGTCCGGGCCGTGGCGGTGGCCCCACCGCGGTCGTTGAGGACCCTCGAGACGGTCGCGATCGAGACGCCGGCGGCGTCGGCGACGTCCTTGATCGTGGCCCGCGACATGGCTCCTCCTCGCTGCTCCGGTGGTCACTGTGAGTGATCGTGAAAACCTTTACGGTCTCGCTGTCCGGAACTCTAGCCGGTCTCGTCGCAGCCGTCTAGTAAAGGTTTACAGAAATCCGCGAGAAGGCGCCGTGTCAACAAAGGTTGACGTAGGAGCGGCGTCAACGTAGATTGACGGCCATGTCCGATGCCCTGCTCATCGCCGCCGGCGACGATCCCCGCAAGGGGCTCGGGGCGGTTCGCGCCGTCCGCGAGCTCGCCGACCGCCTGGAGCACCTCCAGGTCGAGCGAGCCCGTGGGCTGGGGTGGTCCTGGCAGGAGATCGCCGACGCCCTCGGGGTGACCAAGCAAGCGGTGCACAAGAAGTACGGCAGGAGGATCTGATGTTCGAGAGGTTCACGGCGGACGCGCGCACCGTGGTGATGGGAGCCCAGACCGTGGCCCGCGCGTGCGGGGCACGAGCGATCGACGGGCGGCACCTGCTGCTCGGGCTGACGGAGAGCGCCGGGCCGGCGGCGGACGCCCTGACGGCCGTGGGACTCGATCCGGCCGGGCTGGCCCGCGATCTCAGGGTCGAGCTGCAGGCCGGCGGTCTGGACGCCGAGGCGCTGGCCTCGGTGGGCATCGACCTGGCGGCGGTGCGCGCGAGCGCCGACGCGGTGTTCGGGCAGGACGCGCTCGACCGGGCCGGCCGGGCACCGGTGAAGGGACACATCCCGTTCACCGCCGACGCCAAGCGGACCCTCGAGCTGGCGCTGCGCGAGACCGGCCGGTTGCGCACCAACCGGATCGACGGCGCGATGCTGCTCCTCGGGACGCTGCGGGGGACGGGTTCGCCGGCCGAGCTCACCCTGAGTCGCGCCCTGGCGGCCGTGGGGTCGAGCCCGGCGGCTCTCCGGCTGGTCGTCGAGCAGACGGTCGCCCAGGCGTCCTGACGGGCATCATCGGCCGAATCGCGCGCTCGTCGACGGGACCGCGCGCCGGTCGCGCCCAGCGTCGGCGACGAGAGTGAGGAATGGCCGCAGCGCCCGCGAGCCGGGCATGACAGGCTGATCCCGTGCCCGATCTCCCCGTCCTGGATCCGGTCGAGCTGCGCGTCCTGGGCGCGCTGCTGGAGAAGCAGCGGACCGTGCCCGACTCGTACCCGCTGTCGCTGAACAGCCTGCGCACCGCCTGCAACCAGTCCACCAGTCGCGATCCGGTGGTCGCCTACGACGAGGCCACCGTCGTCGACGCCCTCAACCGGCTGCGCGACCGCGAGCTGGTCCGGTTCGTGAAGCCGACGGGTCTGCGGGTGGTGAAGTACCACCAGCGGCTCGAGGAGCAGCTCGGTCTCGAGGCCCCGGCCCTGGCCGTCGTCACGGCGTTGCTGCTGAGGGGGGCGCAGACCCCGGGCGAGCTTCGCCCGCGGACCGAGCGGCTGCACCCGTTCGCCGACCGCGAGGCCGTCGAGGAGGTCCTGCAGGGGCTGGCGGCCCAGGAGCCGCCGCTCGTCCGCGAGCTGGAGCGGCAGGCCGGTCAGCACGACCGTCGCTGGATCCACCTGCTGGGCGCCGAGCTCCCGCCCGAGGCCGTCGAACCGGTGCGCGCCGTCGACCGCGAACAGGTGCTGGCCGCCGGCGGCCTGGCGCGCGACCGGTTGGTCACTGCGGAGTACGACCGCCTCGCGGAGGCGTACGCGATCGCGCTGGGCGACGACCTGGCGGCGAAGCCGTTCGACCGCTGGTTCCTGGAGGAGCTGGCCAACTCGGCTCCCGGGCAGGGTCTCGACGTGGGCTGCGGGCCCGGCCAGGTGGCCGGTCTGCTCGCGGGGCTCGACATGGAGATGACGGGTCTCGACCTGTCGCCGGTGATGCTGGACCAGGCCCGCGAGCTGCAACCGGACGTCACGTTCGTGCAGGGCACCTTCGCCGTGCCGCCGATGCCCCGGGGCAGCGATCCGCGCGACCCGGGGTGGGGGCTGGTGACGGCCTGGTACGCGTTCGTCCACCTCGCCCAGTCCGAGATCGTGGCCAGCGTCGCGGCGCTGGCCAAGGTGCTGTGCCGCGGCGGGTACCTGGCGATCGCCACCCACGTCGGGGACGAGGTGCGGCATCCGGGCGAGCTGTTCGGTGAGCCGACCGACCTGGACTTCGTGCTGCACGACCCGGACGTGATCATCGCGGCCGCCGAGGCGGCCGGACTGGTCGACATCGAGTGGTACATCCGCAGCCCGTTGCCGGACGAGGCCGCGACCCGTCGGCTCTATCTCGCGGGCCGCAAACCCTCCTGAGGGCGGCCCCGGGGTCGGGCCCGGCGTGGTCCAGGGCGAGACCGACGGGGATCCCGATCACATCCCGACACCTGTGTCGGTTTTGCTGGTAGTGTGTGGGGCACCACCCCAACCTCGAAAGGCGCTGCTCAGCGATGACCCAGCCCCAGCTCTCCATCCAGCTCTACACGGTCAACGACCACCTCGTGGCGGACCCCGACGGGACCCTCGCCCGACTGGCCGCCATGGGCATCCGGCAGGTGGAGGCCTTCGCGTTCGTCGATCGGGCCGACGCTCTCGCGGCGTCGTTCGCCAAGCACGGCCTGCAGGCCAAGACGGGTCACGCGCCGCTGCTGTCGGACGAGATCCGCTTCGGCGACCGGGTGCTGCCGGTGCCGGCCAAGGCGGATGTGTTCGCCGCCGCCACCACGCTGGGTCTGGAGTACGTGATCGACCCGTTCGTGCCGATCGATCGCTGGCTGGACGCCGAGGGCATCGCCGACACCGCGGCCCGGCTCAACGCGGTGGCGAAGGAGGCGGCCGCTCACGGTCTGAAGGTCGGCTACCACAACCACGCCCAGGAGTTCGCGGCCGACATCGACGGCGTCAACGGCTACGAGTACTTCGCCTCCCTGCTCGACGACGGGGTCGCCCTCGAGCTCGACCTGTTCTGGGCCGCCACCGCCGGCCACGACGTGGTCGCGCTGCTCGGCCGGCTCGGTGACCGGGTCAAGGCGCTGCACATCAAGGACGGCGTCATCGGCGAGAACCCGTTCGTGGTCGGCTCCAGCGGTCTGGACAAGTCCACCCTCGATCAGCGCCCGGCCGGGAAGGGCGAGGTGCCACTGGCCGAGAGCCTGGCCGCATCCCCATCGACCGAGTTCGCGGTGATCGAGTTCGACTACGTGCCTGGCGACATCTTCGACGCCGTACAGGGCAGTGTGGACTTCCTGACCAGCCACGGCATCAGGTGACCGCTCACCCGGTCAGCTGAGCCGAGAGCTCCCACAGTCGGGCCGCCAGCGCGGCGTCGGCCGCCTCCGGGCTGCGGCCGATCAGCGTCGGCGTGCCCCGGTTGCCGGTGCGTCCGCCCGGACCGACGTAGCTGCCGCCGGGAAGATCGCGGGTGGCGGCGACCAGGCTCGGTCGGGCGCCGGCCTCGGCGGTCTGCCCGAACACCGAACCCAGTCCCTGGGAGAGCTTCGCGGCGGCGGAGCCGTGCTGTCCGATCCCGATGTTCGACCGCACCCAGCCGGGGTGCACGGCGAGCGCCCGTCGGCCGCTCGACCGCAGCCGTCGCTCCAGCTCGAGGGTGAACAGGAGATTGGCCAGCTTGCTCTGCCCGTACGCCCCGAAGGCCCGGTAGCGCCGACGCTCCCACTGCGGATCAGCGAGATCGAGGTGGGCCCAGCGGTGCGCGTCGGAGGCGACCGTCACAACCCGATCGGTGATCTGGGGCAGCAGCAGCGTGGTGAGCAGGAAGTGACCGAGGTGGTTGGTCCCGAGCTGCAGCTCGAAGCCGTCGGCGGTCTCGGTCCGTCTGGTCGCCATCACGCCGGCGTTGTTGATCAGGACGTCGACCGGGTCCGTCCACCCGGCCGCGAACGCCCGGACCGAGGACAGGTCGGCCAGATCGAGGCCGCGCGCCTCCACCGTGGCGGTCGGGAACCGCTGACGGATCTCGTCGGTGACCACGGCGCCCTTTGCCACATCGCGCACCGCCAGCACCACCCGTGCCCCGGCGCCGGCCAGGGCCGCGGCGGTGGCCCGGCCGACACCACTGGTGGCGCCGGTGACGATCACCGTACGGCCGGTCAGATCGGGCAGCGGGGCAGAGCTCGACGAGGTCACGACGCTCGACGCTACGCGACGATCGCCACGGCGCCGAACACGAACGGCAGCAGACCCAGGAGGGCGGACACCGCGCCAGCCTGGCACACCGGGGCGCCGCGATCCGGCCCAACCGGCTTCCCCGCGGCCAGCCGGGGTGCGACCATGCTGAGGATGTCTCGCGATCGTCGGGTACGGCTGCGGGACCGAGCGCGTACGCCGACGCCGGTTCCGCCGGTGTCGACGATCGCGGCCCGTCGCACCCACCCGGTCAGGAGGCTGATCCTCCGTCTGCAGCGGACCGCCGGCAACCGGGCGACCGCCGCGGCCGTGCAACGGCGGGCGCTGACCTCGGGTGGTGTGCTGACCGGCTACGAGTTCATCGTCGGGCGCGACGTCACCGTCGGGTTCGCGCGCGCCGCCAAGAGCAGCGTGCGGGACGGCGTCGTGAGCCCGGCCGATCTCTCGGCGCTGCGGGCGGCGGGCCTGGCCGGGGACGAGTCGGTCAGCGACCACGAGCAGCTGTTCATGGCCGGGCTGCTCGATCCCGTCAACGCCCGCGCGCTGCGATCGGAGGCGTTCCGGGCGTGCGGGCGACACGATCACCTTCGCCGCCGCGACCGTGACGGCGGCGCGGCGGGCCCAGGTCGAGGCCGTCGACCGTCCGCAGGTGCCGGCCGGGGTGCGACGCCGAGATCGGCGCGGCCGGAGCGGCCCTGCGGGGCTGGGACCTGAGTCGGCATGTTCGCCCACCTCACCGCGGCCGAGGCGGCCGCCACCGTCGCCATCACCTCGATGACCCGGGGCTTCGCTCTCGACGGTGACGGCGGCGCTGGCCCTCGCCGACGCACACGGGCTGCCGCGGGTGGATCTCCTGCGCGGCATGGTGAACGCGGCCGCGGACGGCACCGCGGGGGACCTCGCCCTCGCCGCCGCCGTGCTCGCCGTCGCCAAGGCCGAGTCGCATCCCCTGCTCGGGGACCTCGCCGCCGGCGGATCCATGTCGACCAGGTGCCGGCCAGCGCGATGCCGGGTGGGCCGACCCACAACGCCGACTACGTGTCCGTCGCCCAGGACACCGGGCACAAGGGCGACACCATCTACCTGCCGACCGGTCTGGACATCACCAACGCCTATCAGCGCAGCGTGGTCGTTCACGAGCTGCGGCACGCGATCGACGACAAGGCGGCCGGCGGCGGGAAGGTGCAGTTCCAGGACAAGGCCCGCCTGGAGCTGGAGGGCGTACCGGGCCCAGGGCGCCTCGCTGATGTCCCAGCTGCCGAGTGCGACCGGCGCCGCGCGTACCGCCATCGCCCGGCAGATCGGGGCCGAGTGGGGCGACATGGTGCTGCTGGGGATGCTGCTCGCGAGCCGCGCCGACCGGGCCGCCGCCGACCCGCTGATCACCCTGGTCAACACGGAGGCGCCGACCGGCACGGCAGCTCCCGCCGGCGCTGCTGACCCGGCTCCAGGGGGAGCGCAGCCAACCTCGAGGCGGCCGCGATCCGCGCCATCCAGGCCGCCTACAGCCTGCCGGCGGGAGCAGGTGGCTCCGCTGGACGGCCTCGCCGGCGAGAGCATCGTGGACTGGATCGGCCGGCTCTGAGGATCGCCGCCGGCTCGGGTCGGATGCTCCTGCCGCCACCCCGCACGAGAGGATCGACCGATGAAGATCACCGACGCCCGGGTGGTGGTCAGCTCACCCGGCCGCAACTACGTCACGCTCGTCATCGAGACCGAGGACGGGGTCACCGGCATCGGTGACGCGACCCTCAACGGTCGCGAGCTGGCGGTGGCGTCCTACCTGCGGGACCACGTCTGCCCGCTGCTGATCGGTCGGGACGCCCGCCGGATCACCGACACCTGGTCCTACCTCTACAAGGGCGCCTACTGGCGGCGCGGGCCGGTGACGATGACCGCGATCGCCGCGGTCGACGTCGCGCTGTGGGACATCAAGGGCAAGGTCGCCGGGCTGCCGGTCTACGAGCTGCTCGGCGGCGCCGCCCGCGAGGGCGTGATGGTCTACTGCCACGCGAGCGGGGCCACCCTGGACGAGCTCAGCGCCGACTTCCAGGATCATCTCGACCAGGGCTACCTGGCGATCCGGGCCCAGGCCGCCATCCCCGGGTCTGGAGAAGACGTACGGGATCGCACGGGCCGAGGACAAGGCCGACGGTCGGATCTACGAGCCGGCCAGCGGGAACGTGCCGCAGGAGGACACCTGGGAGACCAGCGCCTACCTCGACTTCGCCCCGCAGGTGATGGCGCACCTGCGTGCCGAGTTCGGCTACCAGGTGCACCTGCTGCACGACGTGCACCACCGGCTGAGCCCGATCGAGGCCGGCCGGCTGGGGGCGGCGCTGGAGCCGTACCGGATGTTCTGGATGGAGGACCCGACCCCGGCCGAGGACCAGACCGCGTTCCGGCTGATCCGCCAGCACACCACCACCCCGATCGCCGTCGGTGAGGTGTTCAACAGCATCTGGGACTGCCAGCAGCTGATCACCGAGCGGCTGATCGACTACATCCGCACCTCGGTGTCCCACACCGGCGGGATCACCCACCTGCAACGGGTCTTCGCCCTCGCCGACCTGTACGGCGTCCGCTCCGGGTCGCACGGTCCCGGCGACCTGTCCCCGATCGCCATGGCGGCCGCGCTGCACGTCGACCTGACCATCCCGAACTTCGGCATCCAGGAGTACATGGGCCACCGCGCCCGAGGCGGCCGAGGTGTTCGGCACCGCGTACACGTTCGCCGACGGCTACATGCACCCCGGCGACCTGCCCGGGTCTCGGGGTCACCTTCGACGAGGAGGCCGCGGCCCGCTATCCCTACGACCCGAAGTACCTGCCGGTGAACCGGCGGCGCGACGGCTCGATCCACGACTGGTGACCGCCGTGACCTCGAACAGCTACGACGTGGTCTGCCTCGGCGAGGTGCTCGTCGAGGTGGCCACCACCGCGCCCTTCGGCCACGATGTCCCCGCCGTGCTGGGGATCTCGGGCGACACCCTCAACGTCGCCGCCGCCGCGGCCGCGGCCGGCGCCCGGGTCGGACTGGCCGCCGTGCTCACCGACGACGATCTCGGTCGGGCCATCGCGGCCCGGGTGGCGGCGCTCGGGATCGGCACCGGTCTGCTCCACTTCGCCGCCGGTCAGCAGGGGGTCTACCTGGTGCACAGCGATCCGGCCGGGGAGCGGGAATTCAGCTACGCCCGGTCGGGCAGCGTCGGTTCGACGCTGAGCCCGGACCACCTGCCGGCTGCCGTGCTGCGCGCGGCCGGTGCGGTCGTGGCGAGCGGGATCGCCGGCGCGATCTCGCCGTCGGCCCGGGAAGCCGTACGCCACGCGGCGGCGGTCGCGGAGCGGTTCGTGTACGACCCCAACTACCGGCCGCGGCTGACCGGCGCCGGCGGACGCCGACCGAGCTGCTGACCGAGCTGGCCCGGGACTGCTGGTTGATCACGCCCTCCCACCCGGGCGAGACCGCGGCCCTGCTGGGTGTGGACTCGGCCGTCGCGGCCGCGCGTCGGCTCCGGGGCCTCGGGACCGAGATCGTCGCCGTCACCTGCGGCGCCTCGGGGGTCCAGGTGGTCGATGCGGAGCGTGTCGGCCTGGGTCCCGTCCGTTCCCGCCCCGGCGGTGGTCGACCAGACCGGCGCCGGCGACGCGTACGTCGGCACCCTGACCGCCCGCCTGGTGCTCGGTGACGACCTGGTCACCGCTGCCCGGCTGGCCGCCGCGGCGTCGTCGCTGGTGGTCGGTGGGCGGGGTGGTACCGGTCTCGTGCCCACGCTCGCCCAGACCCGCGCCCACCTGGCCACCGCATCCCCGACCAGCATCGACGAACTCGACTCCAGAGAGGGGACCGGCGCATGAGCCTGTCCACCAGCCCGCTCGACGTCTCTGCCGGTGGTCCCGGTCGTGGTGATCGACGAGCCGTCCCACGCCGTGCCCCTGGCCCGGGCCCTGGTGGCGGGCGGGGTGTCGATCATCGAGGTCACGCTGCGCACACCGCGGGCGCTGGACGCGGTGGCCGCGATCGCGGCGGAGGTGCCCGAGATCGCCCTCGGGGTCGGCTCGGTGCTCACCGCGGCCCACGTCGAGCAGGCACTGGCCGCCGGCGCCGACTTCCTGGTCAGCCCGGGGACGAGCCCGGCCCTGCTGGAGCGTCTGGTGGCGGCGCCGGTGCCCGTGCTGCCGGGGGTGGCCACCGTGAGCGAGGTGCTGACCGCCCTGGACCACGGGCTGACCGAGCTGAAGTTCTTCCCGGCCGGGTCCGGCCGGTGGGCCGGCCTACCTGACCGCGATCGGCGGGCCGGTGCCGCAGGTGCGGTTCTGCCCGACCGGTGGGGTGACGGCGGCGAACCTGCGGGACTACCTGGCCGTGCCCGGTGTGCCGGCGGTCGGCGGCACCTGGCTCACGCCGAAGTCGCTGATCGAGGCCGAGGACTGGGCGGGGATCACCGCGTTGGCGGCCGCCGCGGTCACCGCTGCCGGCCCGCCGCCCGGCGACGCCCCCTGACGCCCGGAATCGGTGTCTCGGGGACGATCGGTGGCCGTTGCCGCGGTGGGTCGGCACCCAGCAGACTCCGCTCATGACGCGTTCGATCCGCTTGGACGGGGGGCGAGGTGACGGTGACCGAGCCGGTGCTGATCATCGTCTGCGGCCTGCCCGGCGCCGGCAAGACGACCATGGCGCGCAGCCTGGCCGCCGAGCGCACCGGCATCCGGCTGTGCCCGGACGACTGGCTCGAGGCCCTCGAGATCAGCCTGTGGGACGAGCAGCTGCGGGACCGGCGTCGAGCGCCTGCAGTGGGAGCTCGCCCGCGACCTGCTGCGGGCCGGCAACGTGGTGATCATCGAGTGGGGGACGTGGGGTCACGACGAGCGGGAGCGGCTGCGGCTGGAGGCCAGGACGCTGGGATCCCAAGCAGAGCTGGTCTTCCTCGATCCGCCGCTCGACGAGCTGTGGCGGCGGATCCAGGCCCGCGGTCAGGAGAACCCGACCGATCCCGCGCGACGATCTCGATCGCTGGGACCGGCGTCTTCCAGCGGCCCGACGCCGACGAGCTGGCCGACTACGACGCGTCGGTCGTGATCACCGACTGATCGGGCTGCATCGAGAAGTCGTACGCCGACGGCAGCTCCTCGGCCTCGGCGGTCGCGGGCCCGACGACGAGTGACCCGGTAGTCCCGCCACAGCCGCCCCAGGGTCGCCGCACCCTCGCGCACGCCCGGGACGACCAGTCCCGGCCGCAGGATCCGGCCGGCCCGATCGGCGTCGCCGATCGCCACCGCTGCCCGCGCCTCGCACAGCATGATCATCGGGTCGGTCCGCTGGGCTGCCGGCAGCACGTCGATCTCGGCCAGGACGACCTCGTGGTGGCCGAGCGTCAGCAACAGCTCGAGGTGCTCGATCACCACGCCGATCATGGTCGGATCCAGGGTGCGCGCCTCGCGGTAGCGCGGCCAGGGCGCGGGCCGGATCGTCTCGGCGTACGCGACGGCCACGTTCCGCCACCCGATCGCCGACGGCTGATCGCGGAGCGACTGCTCCCAGGCGTCCACGGCGCCGAGCCGGTCACCGCCCGCCCAGCGAGCGACTCCCCGCTGCAGCGCGGCGTACGGTCCGGCGGCGAACTCGAGCAGCGCCCGCCAGCCGGGAGCGGTCTGGTAGCCGGTGGGCGCGCTCGCCGTCCCAGGCCGGGCCGCCGGCCCTCGAGCAGGTCGAGCCACGGCTGCTGCTCGGGCCCCAGATCCTCCTCGTCGAAGGGGGTCCCCGGCAGGTCGGGCCACCCTTCTGCGGTGCGCGGCACGGCGCCGTACCTCCAGGGCACCCCACCCGGACGCCCGCTGCAGCCGCGCCGCCACGGGCTGGTCCACGAGCTCGAGGCCGATCCGGCCCTGGTCGGCGAACCAGGCGTCGTCGCGGCCGATCTGCGCGGTGCGTGGCGGCCACCGCGGACGACCAGTCCCCGTGCGCCGACTCGGCGGTGAGCTGGAGCGGGCCGTACGTCTCCAGCCAGGACCAGCGTTCGCCCGCGGGCAGCGGGAGGTGCTCGAGCTGGGTGCGGGCGAGACCCGCCTGGATCTCCAGGTACGTCCCGCCGCGCGGCGACAGCCACTCCTGCCAGTGCCGCCCGCCCCGGCCGGTGCCCCAGACGAACAGCTTGCGGCCGCGCAGCCGGGGGGACGAGGTCTGGAGCCAGCCCGTACCCGTCGCCGTCGAGCGCCGTGATCCACGGCCGGGGCGTCGATGCCGGCAGGTCGAAGAAGTAGTCGACGGCGTGGCTGGATCGGCTCGGGTAGCTGCGGTCGATGCCGTCGTCGACCGGCATGGGCACCCGCCGGAGGGTGCGGCTGTAGTCGAACCGGAAGGCCGCGTCCGCCGGGGTCAGCACCCGGGTGGCGGGCGTCTCCGGCACGGCGATGTTGGACCACCAGTAGACGGGCACGTCGTGGGCGGTGACGTTGGTGATGGTGACGTGGACCGCCAGGTGCGGCGGCGCCGTCGGGCAGCCAGGCGTCGATCTGCACGACCAGCTCCCGCATCCGCTCGTACTCCCACAGCCGCAGCCCGGGGCTGCCGTCGGGCAGGGTGATCCGGGCGGCGTGCAGCGGCTCGCAGGTCAGCGGGTGGTGGCCGGTGGTGCCGAGGTTCCACTCCACGCCGCCCGCGAACCACGCGTTCCGCAGGGCGAGGTTGCCTGGCTGCAGGGCAGCGTTGGCGTACAGCAGCTCGCGGCCGGTGGCGAGATCGACCAGGGACCACAGCCGTCCGCCCTGGCCGAGCAGGAAGGTGGCCCGCAGCCGGTCGTTGCCGAGCACGGCCACCGGGTGCGTCGACGTCGGTCGAGCGTCCGGTCGTAGTCGTCCTGCGGGAGATAGGGCAGCACCGAGGCGACCCGCCCGTACGCGAGGTTGGCCGCCATCTCCGCGTCGATGGCTCGGGACCGCTCGGTCGGGCTAGGTCCGTGGCGGCGTGCAGATCGGCGGTGCTGACTGCAGCGGGGGCAGCGGGCTGGTCCCGACCCGCGCGGTCGGCAGGGTGAGGGTGGACAGCTCGAGAGCGGACACGAGAACAGGTGTACCAGGAAGACCGTCTGGCAGGATCGAGACCGCAGTCAGCCCCGGAAGGCACGATGGCCCAGCAGCAGAACAAGCAGAACCGGCCCAAGCAGCCGCAGGACCCGTACGCCCAGAAGGGCAAGCAGCTCGCCTCGGCGGTGCAGCGGCTCCGCGGCTGGGTGGGCTCGGACCCGAGCCGGACGCCGGAGCTGGCCGACGCCCTGGTGGTGCTGACCGAGCACCGGCTGCTCGGCCATGCCTACACGGTCGCCGCCCCGGAGGCGCAGGAGGCCGTGAAACTGGCGGCTCAGCAGCTGACGGCCAACGGGCCGATCGGACCGTACACCTCCGTGACCGACGCGGCGCGTTACGTGACCGCGGTGGTGCACGTGGGCGTCATCCAGGCCGCGGCCGGACTGCCCGAGGCGGCGGCGGAGACGGTTCGCTCGTTCGCGGAGCTGCGGGAGCAGGTGGGGTCGCAGGCGCTGGCCGAGGCCCTCGCCCCGAGCACGGTGGTCTGGGCCTTGGCCTGCACCGCGCGCGGTGCGCTGGCCGGTGGCGACGTGGCGGCGGCGAACGCGTACGCCGACGCCGCCCTGCAACGGGTGGCCGAGGCGGGTCTGCGGTCGGACACCGGAGCCGCGTACGTCGTGGTGGATGCCGATCGCCTGGTGTCGGACGCCCGCTGGGCCGCCGGGCTGGCGGAGGACGCGCTGACCCACCTGCACGTCGCACGGGACACCTACGACCGGGTGGTCGACGGCCGGCTGGCGCAACCGGGGCGGCTGAGTCCGGCCCTGCTGCAGCGTCTGGCCGAGCCCCTGTTCGGGACCTACCGGGATCTGGCCGACCGGCTGCTGGCGGTCGGTGAGGTCGACCTGGGCCTGGTCACCCGGCGGCAGCTGATCGACCTGCTCGGTGGCATCGCGCCCAAGGAGGAGACGGCGCGGGTGCAGCTGGCGGGTTCGCTCGGGGATCTCGTCCGGGATCTGCGGGCCCTCGATCGCACGGAGGAGGCGGACCTGGTGGCCGAGGAGCTGGCGGCCCGGCCCGCGCCGGAGCGGAAGGCGGCCGGCGAGCTCTCCTCGGGGGTCGCGCGGGGCAGTGGACCGGTCAGGTGGGAGCCCCTGGGTCCGGACGCCGCATTCGCGGGTACGCAGGCGAATGGTTCGGCCAGCGTCGCCGCGCTGGAGGCGGAGCTGCAGCGTGAGGCGGCCGAGCGGCTGGCCGCGGAGCGGAGCGAGGCCCACCGACTGGAGCAGGAGCGGCTCGAGGAGGCCCGGCGTGAGGCGGAACGGCGGGAGGCGGAGCGCGTCGAGGTGGCCCGGCGGGCCGCCGAGCGGGCTGAGGCGGAGCAGGCCGAGGCCGCGCGACGCGAGTTCGAGCGGATCGAAGCG
Source organism: uncultured Actinomycetota bacterium (assembly GCA_963759915.1). Lineage (GTDB taxonomy): Bacteria > Actinomycetota > Actinomycetes > Propionibacteriales > Propionibacteriaceae > Microlunatus. The sequence continues at coordinate 50,119 of CAVXBJ010000032.1, forward strand.
GCCCGGGCCGAGACCGAGCGCCTGGCCGCCGAGGAGGAGGCCGAGCGGCGGGAGCGGCAGCGTCGGCGCGAGGAGCGGATGGAGGCGCACCGGCTGGAGGCCGAGCGCCAGGAGGCGGAGCGGATCGAGGCCGAGCGAGCCGCGCTGGAACAGCGCGAGGCTGAGCGCCGGGCCGCGGACCCGGCCGAGATGGAGCGGCTCGAGCTGGAGCGGCTGCAGGCCGAGATCGCGGCCCTGGAGGCGGCGGAGGCGGAGCGTGCTGAGGCGGAGCGGGCGGAGGCTGAGCGGGCCGAGGCCGAGGCTGAGCGGGCCGAGGCGGAGCGGGCCGAGGCCGAGCGGGTGGCCGCCGAGCGGGTGGCCGCGGAGCGTGCTGAGGCTGAGCGTGCGGAGGCGGAGCGTGTCAAGGCTGAGCGGGGGGCCGCGGAGCGGGCCGAGGCCGAGCGTGCGGAGGCCGACCGCTTGGTGCAGGAAAGGGTGGAGCGGGAACGCCAGGACCGCGAGCAGCAGGAGCGGGCACGCGCCGAGGCGGAGTGGCTGGAGGGGGAGCGGCGGGCCAGGGAAGAGGCCGAGCAGGCCGAAGCCGAGCGGGCTCGTGCGGCGCAGGTCGAAGCCGATCGCATCGCCCGAGAGCGGCAGGAGCAGGCCGAGCGGGCCGAGGCGGAGTGGCTCGAGGGAGAGCGACGGGCCCGCGAGCAGCGGGCCGCCGAGGAGGCCTCAGCCGCGGAGCGCGAGGATCAGGTGCGGCGGACCGCCGAGGCCGAGCAGGCTCGCGCCGAGGCCGATCGACTCGAGCGTGAAGGTCAGCAGCCCGAGTCCGAGCACGTCCAGGTCCAGCCCGCCGAACCCCAGACCGTCGAGGCCGCACCCGCGGGAGACCAGCCGATCGAGGTCGTGCCACTGGAGCCGCAGCACGTGGTGCCGGCACCCTCCGAGGCCGAACCGGTGCCGATCGCGGCGCCGGCGGACGAGCCGACGGCACCTCCACTGTCCGAGCCGGACCCCGTACCAGAGCCGGAACCGGAGCCCGAGAGCGAGTCGGAACCCGAACCGGAGCCCGAGAGGGAGTCGGAACCCGAACCGGAGCCCGAGAGGGCGGTGGAACCCGAACCTGTCGACCCGGTCGAGGACGAGCTCGCGGCCACGCACCGCGCGTGGCAAGAGGCGAAGGGCCGAGGTGACCGCAAGGAGGCGCGCGCCCTCAACGAGCGAGTGGTCGACCTGTTGCGGCCGCGCGCGGAGCAGAACCTGGCCGAGTACGGTCCGCGCCTGCTCTACGCGCTCGAGGAGCTGTCCAGTGCCCGGCTGCGGGGCGGGGACCTGTGGGGATCACGGGCGCCGGCCAAGGAGGCCAAGGCGCTGGCGAAGGCCCTCGGGCGTCGCTAGGCCGGGCGTGCCCGGCCGACGGTGACGGAAATCTGCCTCTCGTAGGTCGCTGCCCGGCGTGTCGCACCGGCGTGTCGGCCGGGACCGGCGGGTTTCCGTCAGGGTGCGCCCGCCGAGACGGGGAGCGGCTCAGTCGCCGGTGACCGTGGTGACCGGGATGATGTCGGTCCGGGCGATGGCCTGGTCGCGGATGCCGGCCAGCGTGGTGCGCCGGGGGTCGGCCTGGTAGCCGGCCAGGGCGTCCCGATCGGGCAGCTCGATCACCTGCACCTCGTACGGCTGGTCGCTCGCTCCACCGGTCCGGCGTACCCGCGAGAGCACGGTCCCGCCGTACTCCGGCACGAGAGCGAGCACCTCGTCCTCGTACGCGGACAGCTGTCCCTCCTGACCATCGACGGACCAGAGCAGGACACACAGGGTGAGGGGCATCTGCCCAGACTAGACATGGGGCCTTGGACGGCCGACTTATCGTGGGTGGTCCGACACCCGACCCCTGCGGGTGCGCACATGAGGAGCACAGATGGGCATGTTGGGAAAGCTCGCCAAGGGCGCCGTAGCCGCCAAGGTCATCCAGATCGCCACGCGCGAGCTGCAGAAGCCGGAGAACCAGGCCAAGATCCGCGAGGGTCTGGGCAAGCTCAGCAAGAACGTCCGTCCGCGCTGATCACGGCCCGGACTCGGTGACCTGACGAATCGAGAGAATCTCTCGACCTCGGCATGAACGACGGGTAACAGGTCGGTCGCAGCCGTCCCTCGGGCTGGATCACGCCATTTTCCCGGGTTACGGTGTGACGTCTGTGACCACTGGGACGTAAGGACTGGCATGACGGTTCGGCCGGCAGCGACAGCACACCGCACGGGCGGGCGACGCCTGCGGTGGCTCGGCGCGCTCGCCGGGGCGGTCACCCTCGGTCTGGTGGTGAGCGGGTGCGGTCAGGTACCGGCCGACCAGGCCGCCCCGGCACCGGACAGCCAGGTCCCGGCGACGTCCTCGCCGACCCCGTCCGCCGAGCCGACGACCGCGGCCCCGTCGGCGACCACGGCGCCGCCCTCCGCGAAGCCGACCACCAAGCCCAGCCCCACGACCGCTCCTGCGATGCTCCAGCGGGGCGACACGGGGACGAAGGTCCGCGAGCTCCAGCACCGGCTGCGCCAGCTCGACTGGTACGCCGGGAACATCACCGGCACCTACGGGTCCGGCACCGTCAAGGGGGTCACGGGCTTCCAGGAGAAGCGGAAGCTCGACCAGACCGGGGCCGTCGACAAGACCACGTGGACCAAGCTCACCGCGATGACCCGGAAGCCGACCGACGACGAGATGCACAACCGGCTCGTCCCGGGACCGGCCATCCTCTCCCAGGGTGACTCCGGTGATCGCGTCCGTGACCTGCAGGCGCGGTTGAAGCAGATCGGCTGGTTCTCCGGCAGCGTGACCGGGTCGTACGGCTCGATGACCGTCGGTGCCGTCAAGGGCTTCCAGGACAAGCGGGCCATCCCGGTCACGGGCGAGGTCGACCAGCGGACGATGGACCGGCTGACCGCGATGACCCGGACCCCGAGCAGCGACGAGAAGCACAACCGCACCCCCAAGCCGTCGGCGGCCGGACTCGACTCGCGGTGCCTGACGGGACGGGCGATGTGCATCAGCAAGGCGACGAACTCGCTGGTCTGGGTGATCGACGGCAAGCCGCAGATGCGGATGGACGTCCGCTTCGGCTCGCAGGAGCTGCCGACCCGGGAGGGCTCGTTCTCGGTCGGCTGGAAGTCCCGCAACCACGTCTCGACGATCTACCACACGAAGATGCCGTACGCGATGTTCTTCTCCGGCGGCCAGGCCGTCCACTACTCCCCCGACTTCGCCGCCCGCGGCTACAACGGCGCCTCCCACGGCTGCGTCAACGTCCGCAACCTCTCCGGCATCCAGTCGCTGTTCAACGACGTACGGGTGGGCGACAAGGTGATCGTCTACCGCTGACCTCCCCGGGCCCGGCCACGCGTTTTGTGCCGTCATCCACACCTGTTCGTGCCCTTGCTCCAGAATCCACAGGTTCGTCACCTGCCCGTCCGTTCGGGCTCGACGTCCTTAGTCCTGATACGTGGACAGAGCTGCGGTACGGGACGTCATGGCGAGGCAGTCCGGGGTGATCTCGCGAACCCAGGCACTGAGCCTCGGGGTGAACAAGGGCCAGATCGACTACCGGCTGGGACTCGGAGACTGGGTGAGCGTCTATCCACGGGTCTACCGGGCCGCTGTCGTTCCGGTGACGCCGGAACAGTCCCTGCGGGCCACCGCTCTGTGGGTCGAGAACGGTGTTCTCTCCGGGGTGGGCGCGGCCTGGTGGTGGGAGCTGGTGCCCGATCCGCCGCGCCGGTGGGAGTTCCAGGTGGAGACCACGACGCGGCGGACAGTCCAATCAGGGGTCTGTCTCCTCCGTCGCTGGGTCGATCCGTACGACGTCACGCAGCATCGAGACGTCGCGGTCCTCGGCAAGCCGCTGAGTGTGCTCCGGGCCGCGGTGGCGCTGGAACGGGCTCGTCGCGGTCACGGTGTGCGGCTGATCGATCGCAGCAAGCAGCAGGGTGAGGTCTCGAGCATCGAGCTGTTCGAGGCGTTCGAGCGCAACCGCGGCACGTGGGGAACGACCACCATGCGGAGTCTGCTCGAGCGGACCGGAGATCGCGCACACTCCGATCTCGAGCGACTGGGCGTCCGGCTGCTCACCGAGGCCGGCATCGTCGGTTTCACGCTGAATCTGTCGATCAGGTTGACGAACGGCCGCACCGCGGAGCTGGACATCGCCTTCGAGGAGCAACGGGTGGCCATCGAGCTGGATGGCTTTCGGTATCACTCGTCGAGTGAGGCTCACGCTGCCGATCTACGCCGCCAGAACGACATCATCGCGGACGGGTGGACGCTGCTCCGGTATGCACCCGACGTGCTGACCGAGAGCCCAGGTCGGTTCATCCGCGAGGTGCGGCGGGCCCTCGAGCGCTGACGGCCCCGGGCTTTTGGAGCAGCAGCACGAATAGTCCACGCTCGCGGCACAAAAGTCGGGTCAGGGGCGGGCGGTCAGGATGAGGGGGCCGTCGGCGGTGATGGCGATGGTGTGCTCGGAGTGGGCGCCGCGGGAGCCGTCGCGGCTGCGGAGGGTCCAGCCGTCGGCGTCGGTGTAGATCTTGTCGGTCGAGGTGAGGAACCACGGCTCGATGGCGATCACGAGGCCGGGCTTGAGGGGCAGGCCACGGCCCCGGCGGCCGTTGTTGGGGATGTGCGGGT